>NZ_JAKVIO010000012.1 GCF_022601895.1 Sphingomonas sp. LaA6.9 | reverse complement strand
GGCAGCGTGATCAGCCCGGCCTGGCCGGAGATCGCCGTGACCGTCCCTGCGGACCTACACCATGGCGTGGGACACGATCCGCCCTCCAGTAGCGGGTCTTCGTTCCGCCTCAGGTTCGCGCGAGAGCGACGCAGCCTTCGCCATGCGAACTGGATCGGCGTTGCGAGGCTTTGCCCCGCTATGCCAATTAACTCGATGACGGGACCAACCCGTTTTCCGAAATGGTAAAGTTCCATTGTGTCGCTCCCGGCTCAAGCGGGAGCGCGTGGGTCTCCCAGTCACGGGACGCTTGATAAATTGTCAGGTGATATTCAATCATAGCACATTACTGGCTCACGCTGGCGTCAATTCGCGTACGCCGCGCCATAGAAAGCGTCCGGGGCCGACCGCGTGCGAGCACATCTACGATGGCGACGGCGACACTCACTGGATGATCGGATATCCGCTTGTCACGGAAGCCTTGGTGGAGGAAGCCTTTCTCACCTCCGCCGCGACCAAGGCCAACGCACGGGATCATTTCGGGGCTGAAGCGGGAGAATATGCCACGAAATGCGCCATCGTGAGCATGACGCGGCTGCAGGATGGATGACGAGGTAAGTTCGGAAAGATGTTTTTCAGCCGCTTCTTCAGCTTCCCGTCGCGAGACATGGCGATCGATCTCGGAACGGCAAACACCGTCGTCTACCTGCGCGGCAGCGGCATCGTCCTGAATGAGTCGTCGGTTGTCGCGATCGAGACGATCAACGGCGCGAAGCGAGTGAAGGCGGTCGGGGACGACGCCAAGCTGATGATGGGCAAGACCCCGGATCATATCGAGACGGTCCGCCCGCTGCGCGACGGCGTGATCGCCGACATCGACGTCGCCGAGCAGATGATCAAGCACTTCATTCAGAAGGCGCATGGGGGAGCGAGCCGCCTGCCGCGTTCGCCAGAAATCGTGATCTGCGTGCCCTCCGGCTCGACGTCGGTCGAAAGGCGCGCGATCCGCGATGCCGCGTCGAACGCTGGGGCTTCACGAGTTTTCCTGATTGAGGAACCGATGGCGGCGGCGATCGGCGCCGGCATGCCGGTCACCGAGCCGATCGGTGGAATGATCGTCGATATAGGGGGCGGCACAACGGAGGTCGCGGTGCTATCTCTGCGCGGACTCGCCTACAGCTACTCGGTGCGCGTCGGCGGCGACAAGATGGACGAGGCGATCACCTCCTCCATCCGCCGCAACCACAACCTCTTGATCGGCGAAGCGACCGCCGAGCGGATCAAGCAGGAGATCGGGACCGCCAAGATGCCTGCGGACGGCAAGGGCCTCACTATCCACGTCAAGGGCCGCGATCTCGTCAACGGCGTGCCAAAGGAGATTGCGATCAATCAGGCGCAGATCGCCGAAGCCATTAGCGAGCCGGTCAGCCGGATCGTCGAAACCGTTCGTATCGCGCTCGAAAACACCCAGCCGGAACTCGCCGCCGACATCGTCGACCAAGGCATCGTGCTGACCGGCGGCGGCGCACTTCTGCACGAGTTGGATGCGGTACTGGCCGAAGCGACGGGTTTACCGGTCACGGTCGCGGAGAATCCCTTGATCTGCGTAGCGCTTGGTGCTGGTCGCGCCCTTGAAGATCCGCTCTACCGAGGCGTACTCTCCACGGCGTGAGTCGGTCGTCAAACCGGGCGAAACCCACCCAGATACCATCAAATGTACCGGATAGGTGTGATTTTGCCCGGACGAGGCCGAACAGGATACACCAATAAACCCTTGATTTACATACGCATGGCGGACGCTAGCGAACGCCTATGGATAGTTTCTGGTGCCCCTGGCCGGACTCGAACCAGCATGCCTTGCGGCGTTCGATTTTGAGTCGAATGCGTCTACCAATTTCGCCACAGGGGCAGCGAAGGGCGGCCCTAGCCGAGACCGGGGCCGCCCGCAACACCTTGCTTTACGATCAACTCAGGCAGCGACTTCTTCCGCTTTGGGATCGTCGCCGAAGCGATTGGCACCGCGCGTG
Source organism: Sphingomonas sp. LaA6.9 (assembly GCF_022601895.1). Classification (GTDB taxonomy): domain Bacteria; phylum Pseudomonadota; class Alphaproteobacteria; order Sphingomonadales; family Sphingomonadaceae; genus Sphingobium_A. Next base: position 88,349 of record NZ_JAKVIO010000012.1, on the reverse strand, counting down.
CCTTCAAGGCACATGAAGACGATGACGATGAGTGCGCCGACGAACGGAATGAAGTTCAGGAGCACGAACCAGCCCGATTTGTCCTGATCGTGGAAGCGCCGCACCTGAACCGCCAGCGCGGGAATGAAGACGATCAGCGCATAGAGCAGCACTGCCATCGAAAATCCGCCCGCCCCACTGGCCGCGGCCATCGGGTCGGTCATCATTCCAAAGCCGCCGGTCGCGCCCATCAGGACAACGTAGATAATCAGATTCAACAGGAAGAACATCCAGTATTCCTTGCGCCGTGAACGGCCCGCGAAATCGGCATAACGCTTGAAAGGCAGGATCATCCATTCCATGACATTTCCCCCTATAGTTGGCCGCATCTTTGCAGCTCTGCGATGGAGACTATGCCAATTGTCGTGACTGGCAAGACAATTTAGTTACGCGGAGCCTGGCGCCGATAGCTGAGTGCTTCGGCGACATGAACACGCCCTACACCATCGCTTGCCGCCAGATCGGCGATCGTCCGCGCCACCCGCAGGATTCGGGTGTAGCCGCGCGCCGAAAGCCGCATCGCCTCGGCGGCCTGCGCGAGCAGCTTTCGCCCCGGCTCGTCGGGCGTCGCCACCGCCTGCAGAACTTCGCCATCTACCTCGGCATTGGTGCGAATGCCCTGCCCCCGATAGCGCGCGGTCTGGATATCGCGCGCTGCCGCGACGCGCGCGGCGACCTGAGCGGACCCTTCCGCGGGCGGCGGCAGCACGAGATCGGCGGCGGTCACCGCCTGCACCTCCACATGCAGATCGATCCTGTCGAGCAGCGGCCCCGAGACCTTGGCCTGATAGTCGGCGGCGCAGCGCGGTGCACGGGCGCAGGCGAGCGCGGGATCGCCCAGATGCCCGCAACGGCACGGATTCATCGCCGCCACCATCTGCACGCGCGCGGGGAAGGTGACGTGCGCATTGGCGCGCGCGACGCTGACCGTGCCCGTCTCGAGCGGCTGCCGGAGCGAATCGAGCACCGCGCGCTGGAATTCGGGAAGCTCGTCGAGAAAGAGCACGCCCAGATGCGCAAGGCTCACCTCGCCCGGTCGCACCTTCAATCCGCCGCCGACCAGCGCCGCCATGGACGCCGAATGATGCGGGCTCCGGAAGGGCCGCGCGCGGATAAGGCGCCCGTCGGTCAGTTCGCCCGCGACCGACGCGACCATCGAGACCTCGAGCGCCTCTGCGGCCGCGAGTTCGGGCAGAATTCCCGGAAGGCACGAGGCAAGCAGCGACTTTCCCGCGCCCGGCGGGCCGATCATCAGCAGATTGTGCCCGCCAGCCGCCGCGATCTCGAGCGCGCGCTTCGCGGTTTCCTGTCCCTTCACCTGTTTCAGATCCGGGCCATGCCCGTTCATCGCGACTTCGCCCGGCACAGGCGGACGGAGCAGGGCGCTGCCCTTGAAATGGTTGAGCAGGCTGAGCAGGTCGGGCGCAGCGATCACCTCGACATCACCCGCCCACGCCGCCTCGGGCCCCTGCGCTGCGGGGCATATCAGCCCTTTCGCCGCTTCCGAGGCGTGAAGCGCCGCGAGCAGCACGCCAGGCGATGGCGCCACGCGCCCGTCGAGCCCGAGTTCGCCCACGACGACATAGGATGCCAGCGTCTCGGCATCGATCACGCCCATGGCGCCGAGCAGGCCGAGTGCGATCGGCAGATCGTAATGCGACCCTTCCTTGGGCAGGTCCGCGGGTGACAGGTTGACCGTGATCCGCTTGGGCGGCAGCGCGAGCCCGATCGCCGCGATCGCGGCGCGAACGCGCTCGCGGCTTTCAGCGACAGCCTTGTCGGGCAAGCCGACGACGACGAACCCCGGAACCCCCGCCGCGACCTGTACCTGCGTTTCGACCGCGCGTGCCTCAAGTCCCAGATAAGCCACTGTCGAGACAATGGATACCATGCTCGCTCCCGTTTTGTTCCGGCGCACTGTGGCGACAGATCGTTGCGGAGTCGAGACGGGTTTTCGACGAACGACCATATCGCGCCTTGCGCCCGCGAAACGCGATTCCCACATCGCCGGCATGAGGCTGAAGGACCGTCTTTCCGCTATTGCGCGCGACGAGCGCGTCCGCTACGCGCTGTTCCTGCTCGGCTGCGCGCTGATCGTGCTGGCGCCGATAGTGTCGCCGCTTCCCGGGCCCGGCGGGATCGTCCTGTTCGCGATCGGCGCGAGCCTTGCGCTCAGGAATTCGCACTGGGCCAAGAAGCGCTATGTCGCGTTCAAGAAGCGGCATCCCAAATATGGCGAATGGGCCGACTGGAGCCTGAGGCGCGCAAGCGCGAAGCGGCGCGCGGAAATTGCGCGCGATCAGGCGACCGAATCCGATTGACTTCCGCCACCAGTTTCAATATCCGCCCCCCCAACAGCGGCCGCCCGCCTGAGGCGGCCATTTTCTATTTTGACGTTTGAGGAAATGAGCGATGAAGCGCACCTTCCAGCCGAGCAACCTTGTGCGCGCCCGCCGTCACGGCTTCCGCGCACGCATGGCGACCCCGGGCGGTCGCAATGTGATCCGCGCCCGTCGCGCACGCGGCCGCAAGGTTCTGTCGGCCTGATTGGCCTTAGCCGCCGCGCCGACTATCTGGCGGCGAACGGCGGCAAGCGTGTGGCGATGCCGGGCTTCGTCCTGCTCGTGCGCGCGCGGGACGATGGCGAATCGCTCGTCCGATACGGCATCACGGTTACCAGGAAGATCGGCGGCGCTGTTGTCCGGAACCGGATGAAGCGCCGTTTTCGTGCGCTTATCCGCGAGCTTTTGCCCGAGCAGGGCGTCGCAGGCGCGGATCATGTGCTGATCGGACGCGCCGGCGGGGTGGAGCGGGACTTCGGCGACCTGCGCCGTGAACTTTCCAAAGCACTCGCGAAGGCCGCGCGATAATGATCGCGAAACTGCTGATCGGTGTCGCACGCCTCTGGCAGATCGGCCCTTCGGTGATCCTGCCGCCCAGCTGTCGTTATCAGCCGAGCTGTTCGGCCTATGCAATCACCGCACTCAGCCGCTATGGCGCACTCAAAGGCTCCTGGCTCGCCGCCAGGCGCATCGCCCGCTGCCACCCCTGGGGTGGCTCGGGTTATGATCCCGTTCCATGATTTGGGGGAATGACGTTGGACAATAATCGCAACATGGTCCTGGCGATCGTGCTGTCGGCTCTCGTGCTGTTCGGATGGACTTTCGTCTCCGACCGCTATTTCCCCACCGCCAATCCCCCCGCGACCAAGGTGGTCGACGGCAAGCAGGTTCCCGTGCCGAGCGCGACGGGCAGCCCGGTGCCGCAAGGTCCGGCCGCGCTGCGCGAGCGCGCCGCCGTACTTGCCGAGGCACCACGCGTGAAGATCGAGACGCCTGCACTCAAGGGCTCGATCAACCTCAAGGGCGCGCGCATCGACGACCTCACCCTCACGCGCTACCGCGAGACGATCGCCAAAAATTCGCCGCCGATCCGCCTGTTGTCGCCTGCGGGTGCCAAGGAAAGCTATCTGGCCGGCTTCGGCTGGACCGGACAAGGCCTGGTCGCCCCGACCGCCGACACGGTCTGGACCGCGAGCGCTCCCGCACTCACACCGGAATCGCCGGTGACCCTGAGCTGGGACAATGCCCAGGGGCAGCGCTTCGACATCAACCTGTCGGTCGACAAGGATTACATGTTCACGGTCAGGCAGACCGTGACCAACACCGGCGCAGGCGCTGTCGCAGCGCAGCCCTTCGGCTTTGTCAGCCGCCAGGGCGTCTTCAAGGATCCCGACAGCTGGACGATCCACATCGGCCCGATGGGCGTGTTCAACGGCGCCGCCAATTACGACATCAACTTCAGCAATGTCGACGAGGCGGGCAATAACGGCGTCAAGAACGCGTCCAAGGGCGGCTGGCTCGGCTTCACCGACAAATACTGGCTGACCGCGCTCGTCCCCGATCAGGCCGCGAACATCAACGGCACCTTCCGCGTCGGATCGGACAAGAATTATCAGGCCGATTTCACCGGCGAACCGCAGATCGTCCAGCCGGGCAAGGCGCTCAGCACCACCTCGCGCTTCTTTGCGGGCGCAAAGGAGGTCAGCGTGCTCGATCGCTACGAGGATGATCTCGGCATCAGGCAGTTCGATCGCGGCATCGACTGGGGCTGGTTCTACTGGTTCGAAAAGCCGATCTTCTACCTGCTCGACTGGCTGTTCCGCGTCTTCGGCAATTTTGGCGTCGCGATCATCGGGCTGACGCTCATCATCCGCCTGTTGATGTTCCCGATCGCACAGAAGCAGTTCAAGTCGATGGCGGGCATGCGCGTGGTGCAGCCCAAGATGAAGGCGTTGCAGGAACGCTACAAGGACGACAAGCCGCGGCTCCAGCAGGAGATGCTCAAGCTCTATCAGCAGGAAAAGATCAATCCGCTCGCGGGCTGCCTTCCCATCCTGCTGCAAATCCCGATCTTCTACGCGCTCTACAAGGTGCTGCTGCTGACGATCGAAATGCGCCACCAGCCCTTCGCGTTGTGGATCAAGGACCTGTCGGCGCCCGATCCCATGACTCCGGTTAACCTGTTCGGGCTGCTACCCTTCACGCCACCTTCGATGATCGCGCTGGGCGTGCTGCCGATCCTGCTTGGCATTTCGATGTGGCTGCAGTTCAAGCTCAACCCCGCGCCCGCAGATCCGGTGCAGCAGCAGGTGTTCGGCATCATGCCCTGGGTCTTCATGTTCATCATGGCACCCTTCGCGGCGGGCCTGCAGCTCTACTGGCTGACCAACAACATCCTCTCGATCGGGCAGCAGAAATGGCTCTACAGCCGCCATCCGGCGCTCAGTCAGGCGGAAGCCAAGTGAGCGAGCCCGAAAGGACCGAAGAAGCGATCGAGGCCGCGCGAAAGATTTTCGCGGGGCCCGTCGCCTTCCTGAAGTCCGCGCCCGCGCTCAAATTCCTGCCGGACATGAGCGTGCCCGAGGTCGCCTTTGCCGGACGTTCGAATGTCGGCAAGTCGTCGCTGCTCAATGGGCTCACCAACCGCAACGGGCTGGCGCGTACGTCGAACACGCCGGGGCGCACGCAGGAACTCAACTTCTTCGACGTCGGCGATCCGCTGATCCTGCGGCTCGTCGACATGCCGGGCTATGGCTTTGCCAAGGCGCCCAAGGATGTCGTCAAGCAATGGCGCTTCCTCATCAACGACTTCCTGCGCGGCCGCGCGGTGCTGAAGCGCACGCTGGTGCTGATCGACGCGCGCCACGGCATCAAGGATGTCGACCGCGACGTGATGAAGATGCTCGACGAGGCCGCCGTCAGCTACCGGCTGGTTCTGACCAAGGCCGACAAGATCAAGCCCACCGAGCTTGCCGCGGTCATGGAACGCACCGCCACCGAGGCGCGCACGCGTCCCGCCGCACATCCCGAGATCATCGCGACCTCAAGCGAGACGGGACAGGGCATGGCCGAACTGCGCGCCGCGGTGATCGAGGCCATCACCGCCTGAGCCGGCCTGGCTATATTGACGCGATCGGGCGCTCCGGCGTGCTCGCCGCGCTTGCCCCCTTCGATCCGCATGTCGCGGGCACCCCGCCGCTCGGGATCGACCTGCCATCGAGCGATATCGACATATTGTGCCATGCGCCCGATCCGGACCGGCTTGCACATGTGCTGTGGCAGGATTTTAGCGACTGTGCCGGCTTCTCGCTTCGACATTGGACGACCGAAAGCCGACCGCTGATCGCGTCCTTTTCAGCGCATGGCTGGATGTTCGAGATTTTCGGAAGCGCGCAACCCGTCGCCGAGCAGCCCGGCTGGCTGCATTTTCAGGTCGAGAAACGCCTGCTTGCGCTCGGCGGACAGGCGTTCCATGCCAAGGTGATGGCTGCGCGCCATGCGGGCACCAAAACCGAGCCCGCCTTTGCAGCGGCGCTCGCCTTGCCCGGAAATCCCTATGACGCACTCGCAGCGCTCCACCCGGCCCCGGACGATGAGCTTGCCCTTTTGATCGCGCGCGCAGGCTTTTGACGCCGCGCGACATTGCCGCCCTCGCCCGTCCCGGCTATGCGATCAGCCATGCTCAAGCTCTTCATCGGTAACAAGGCGTATTCGAGCTGGTCGCTGCGCGGCTGGCTCGCGGTCCGGCAATCGGGACTTCCCTTCGAGGAAAATGTCGTCCCGCTCTACGACCAGGACTGGGACAAGCGCCGCGAGGGCGACGAATTCGCGCCTTCCTCGGGCAAGGTGCCGATCCTTTGGGACGGCGAGGTCGTGGTGTGGGACAGCCTCGCCATCATCGAATATCTTGCGGAAAAGACGGATCGCACGCTCTTCTGGCCCGAGGATGACGCCGCGCGCGCCATGGCGCGCTCGATGTCGGCCGAGATGCATTCGAGCTTCGCTGCGCTCCGCCGCGAGCACAGCATGAACATCCGCCAGATCTACCAGCCGCAGCCTCCGTCGGCAGATGTGATGCAGGACATCGCGCGCATCATGCAACTCTGGGCAGAGGCGCGCGCCCGTTTTGCGGGCTCGGGCGACTTCCTGTTCGGCGAGTTCGGCGCGGCGGACATGATGTTCGCGCCCGTCGTCACACGCTTCGTCACCTATCAGCTTCCGATCGCGCGCTTTGCCGAACCCTATATGCAGGCGGTCATCAACCACCCCTTCATGCAGGACTGGATCGCCGGTGCGCAGGAAGAAGACTGGGTGATCGAGAAGTTCGAGCGCACATCGCAAGGTCAGTGATCAGCCATCACGCGGCGACAGACGGCTCCGTCACGAACGGCGAAACCACGTCCAGCGCGCGCGTGACATAGCTTTCCTTCTCGCCCACGGGTGCGACGTAGTGCATCGCCGCCGCGGCATCGGCGCGCGATGCGCCACGCAGCAGGATCCATGTCGCGAGATATTGGGATGCAAGGCAGCCACCCGCGGTCGCAATATTGCCGCGGGCATGAAAGGGCGCGTCGACGACGTTTACGCCCGCCTCGATCACCCAGGGTTTCGTGGTGAGATCGGTGCAGGCGGGCATGTCGCCGATCAGTCCCAGCTTCGCGAGCAGCAAGGTGCCCGAGCATTGCGCGCCGATGAGCTGCCGTCTCGGGTCGAGCTGCAGCCGGTCGAGCAAATCACGATCGGCCGCGATCTCGCGCGTCCTGATGCCGCTGCCGATGATCACGGCGTCCGCTGCCGCCGCAAATTCGATCGGCTCCTCGCGGCAGATGGTGACGCCGTTCATCGAGGTGACGCGCGCGTCGGGCGAAGTGATGGATGCCTTCCAGCCGCTGCCACGCATACGGTTGAGGATCGCGGCTGCGACGAACGAATCGAGTTCGTTGAAGCCGTCGAATGTCAGAACCGCAATGCGCATGGCGATCTCCTCTTGCCCGCGCCTGTGCCAGCGCGACGGCAAAGGTTCAAGCGGCCGCCGACGCGTTTTCCTTGCTGTGCGCGCGCAACCGGTAACCGATGCCGTGCACCGTCAGCAGGAAGCGCGGCGCCTTCGGATTGGCCTCGATCTTCTCGCGCAGCTTGTGGATGAGGACACGCAGATTGCCCTGATGCAGCGGATCCGCGCTGCCCCATATCTCCGTAACAATTTCATCCACGGTCACCGCCCGGTCCATCCGGGCCGCAAGCGTGGTGAGAAGCTTGTGCTCATGCGTCGTGAGATAGATGATCTCGCCACTCACGGTCACCAGAGGCTGGACCGGATCGATGTTGAGCGTATCGCTATCGGCTCCGGCCGTCTCCGCTGCCGCGGCAGGCGTTTCGTAACGCCGCAAGGCTGCGCGAATACGCGCGAGGAGTTCGCCGGGCAGGAAGGGCTTGGGCACGAAATCGTCCGCGCCGAGATCGAGCGCCGCGATGCGGTCGCTCTCGGTATCGTGCCCGGAAACAACGATGATCGGCAGGTTGGATCGCTCGCGCAGCTGCTTCAGCAATTCGCTCCCGTCGAGATCGGGAAGCCCCAGGTCGAGCAACACCGCGTCGATGCCGCCCGAGTCGAACAATTCCACCGCCGCGCGACCCGTCCGCGCGACGACACTTTCGAAACCCCCATATTCCAGCGTTGCCTCCAGAACATGGAGGAGTGTCGGCTCATCTTCGACGATGAGAACTCGATTACCCATTACGTGCGCGGCCCTTCATTGCTGTTTTGTTATAGCACAGCTGGTTCCGTTTCGGCACACAAGTAATATTACGCTCAGAACGCGCTTCCATCCTTGCGACGGAATGCGTTGGTCGCGCCGTCCAGATGCATGTCGATGTCGGGATAATGGCAATCGGTGGCCGATGGCCGCCCGATCGCCACGAATACGCAGTCGGCGCCGCTCTCGTTGATGAGTACGTGCCCGTTGCCGTCATTCTTGGGAAAGACCGCGACGTCGCCGGGGCGCATGGAGTGACGGCCGTGATCGTCGACGAGCACCGCTTCGCCCGCGATCATGACAACCAGTTCATCCTCGCCCTCATGCCAGTGCCGTTGCGAGGACCAGGCGCCGGGCTTGAGCGTGACATGGCTGGCGCCGAAATCGACAATCCCCGTGGCCGGTGCGAGTCTGCGATACCATCGCCCCTGGACCTTGTCGGCATGGACCGGCGGATACCCCGTCAGATTGATCTGCGGGATGGCTTCGAGGTCGAGCTTGGGCATGGCATCCTTCCGCATCTATTTGCACAAAGCCTGCTCCACGCTTTCGGCTGAAGCGCGCAGCGCTTCAACCTCAAACGATCGGGCTCTGGGCAAACGCATCGCGGCAAGCTAGTCGCAGCGCATGACCGCGTCCATCGACCCCATCGACCTCACCAGCCGGCTGATCGCCGCACCGAGCATCACGCCAGCGACGGGTGTAGTGTTCGATGTTCTCGAAGAGGCGCTTGGCACGATCGGCTTCGCGGTCCACCGCTTCGTCGCCGGCGACGCGCCCGACGGCCCCGTCGAAAACCTGTTCGCGGTACGTGGTTCGGGCGGCCCGCACTTCGCCTATGCCGGGCATCTCGATGTCGTCCCCCCCGGCAATGGCTGGTCGAGCGACCCCTTCACGCCCGAGATCCGCGGCGACCTTCTCTATGGCCGCGGCGCGGTCGACATGAAGGGCTCGATCGCCGCCTTCGTCGCGGCGGCGGAGCGCACCGCTGATCGACCCGGCACGTTGAGCCTGATCATCACGGGCGACGAGGAAGGCCCGGCGGTCCACGGCACAGTCGCGTTGATCGAGTGGATGCAGGCCAATGGCCACCATCCCGATCTGTGCCTCGTCGGCGAGCCTACGTCCGTCCACCAGCTGGGCGACATGCTGAAGATCGGCCGCCGCGGATCGGTCAACATGTGGATCGAGGTCGCGGGGACGCAGGGCCATGTCGCCTATCCGCACATGGCCGACAATCCGATCCCCGCGCTCGTCCGCATCCTGTCGCGGATCGACGCGATCGAGCTCGATCAGGGCAGCGACTGGTTCCAGCCCTCCAATATCGAGATCACCGATATCGAAGTGGGCAATCCTGCGACCAACGTGATCCCGGCGCTCGCCAAGGCGCGGATCAGCATCCGCTTCAACGATCTTCATACCGGCGAAGCACTGGTCGAGCGCATTCGCACGATATGTCACGAGGAATCGCCCAATGCCTCGCTTGTCGCGCGCATATCGGGCGAATCCTTCCTTACCGAGCCCGGCCGGCTTTCGGACATCGTCTCGGGCGCGATCCGCCGTGTCACCGGGCTCGTGCCCGAACTCTCGACGACGGGCGGCACATCGGACGCGCGTTTCCTGTCGAAGCTGTGCCCGGTGGTCGAATTCGGACTGTGCAACGCGACCATGCACAAGCTCGACGAAGCCGCCGCGCTCGCCGACATCCACGCGCTGACCGAAATCTTCGAACTGGTGATCCGCGAAGCGCTCGCGGATCAGTAAACCGCTCATCCTGAGGAGCCGTTGAGCCTGGCGAAACGGCGTCTCGAAGGACTTGCATAAGGCTGTCCTTCGAGATGGGACTTCGCCAAGCTCAGTCCCTCCTCAGGATGAGCGGCGAAGGTGTATCACCCCGCGAGCGCGGGACGCTCGACGCGCGCCCAGTCGAGGAATTCGTGCTCGTCCATCGGGGGCGCGATGACATAGCCCTGCACCGCATCGCAGCCGATCACCTTGAGCACGTCGACCTGCTCGCGCGTCTCGACGCCTTCCGCGACGACCTTGTGGCCAAGGCCGTGGATCAGTTCGATCACCGCATGGATGATCGCACGCGCCTGATCGGACACCGCGATGTCGGCGATCATCGACCGGTCGAGCTTCACGCGGTCGATCGGCATGTCGCGCAGCCGCGAGAAGTTTGAATAGCCGGTGCCGAAATCGTCGATCGAGATCATCGCGCCGTCCTTTCGGAAGGCCGCCATCTCATGGAACACCGCGTCGCCGCACGTCATGGCGAGCCCTTCGGTGATCTCGAGTTCGAGCAGGCGCGCCGGGGCACCATGATGCTCCATGCGTTCGCGCAGGCGCGAGAAGAAGTCGTGCTGCTCGATCTGGCGCGGGCTGATGTTGATCGCGAGCCGCTGCTGGATGCCGAAGCGGTCCCAGCGCGCGATGGTGGCAGCCACGGCGTCGATCACCCAATCGCCGATCTCGACGATCAGCGCGCTCTCCTCGGCAATGTCGATGAATTCGCCGGGCATGCGCGTGCCGTCTTCGGGATGCTCCCAGCGCAGCAGCGCCTCGGCGGTGGTGATCTCGTTGCTGGTCAGCGCGATCTGCGGCTGGAAAGCGAGGCGGAAATGCGCGTGGGTCAACGCCTGGCGCAGATCCTGCTCCATGCGCAGCCGCTCGCTCAATGCGTCGGCGAGTGCGTCGGTGTAGAGTTGCGCCTGCGCGCGCCCGTTCGCCTTGGCGTGGTACATCGCGACATCGGCCGCCTTCATCAGCGTGGTCAGCGACCGGCCATGTTCGGGATAGATCGCGACGCCGATCGACGCCCCCACGCGGATCGTGTGCCCCGAAAGCTCGATATCCTCGTTGAGCGCGTACAGGATTCGCTGCGCCACCCGCCTCGCGTCGTCGGGACCTGCGATATCGGGCAGGAACATCGTGAACTCGTCGCCCGCCAGCCGGCCGATCATGCCCGGAAAGCGCCCCTCGCGCCCCGCATGCCGTTCGGCGGCGAGCACCGCGCGCAGGCGGTTGGCAACCTTGGCGAGCAGATGATCGCCCTGCGCATGGCCGAGCGTGTCGTTGACCGCCTTGAAATTGTCGAGATCGACGAACAGCAGCGCAGAGGTGCTTTCGCTTGGCAGCTCCCCCAGCGCGCGCTCCACGTCGCGGCGGAAATTGGTGCGGTTGGCAAGCGAGGTGACGGGATCGAACATCGCCAGATTGTGGATGCTGTCAAAGGTCGAGCGCGTCTCGAGGAACAGCGCATCCATGCTGTCGGCGAGTTCTGGCAGGCAAGCACGCACTTCCTCGGGAGTCGGCGTCTCGAAGTCGCCATGCGCGGCGGCGGCAAGCCGCTTGATCGCGCTGTCGACCGCATCCGCAACCGCGGAAAGCGCCTGATCCGCGGATGCCCAGCTCATCACGGCGCAGATGATCGCAACGATCAGCGCATTGGCCGCGTTGTCGGCGTGGCTGGCGGTGCCTGCGCCCGCCAGAACCGAAAGAATGAAGGCTCCCGCGCCGACGCATATGGCGAAGGCGATAGCGCGGCTTTTTAGCGATACGCCTTCCATGATGCTCCCACGATCGTTCCCAGAACCGGAGAAACCACCCCATTGGCTACCCCGATTAAGCTTTCCTGCCAGAATCTCGTTAAATTTGGCTTTACGCGGCGGAACGAGGCCGTTTGAGGATGATATACAGTGCGCCGGCGCCGCCATGGCGCGGATGCGCGTTGCGAACGGCCGCGATATGCGCGGCATGGCGGGACGCGCCGAGCCAGTCGCCGACGGCCGCACGGATCGCCCCGCGCATCGGGCGCTCGCCGCGCGCGTCGGGCCGCGGCGGCTTCCCGGTGATCAGCAGGATCACGCGCGCACCGCCGCGAATGCCGCGATCGAGGCTCGCGTCGAGCAGGCGCCAGGCGGTATCAAGCGTGTGGCCGTGCAGGTCGACCGCCATGTCGGGCATGATCGTGCCGCGCGTGAGCCTGCGATCCCAGCTGCCGTCGAGTGTCTCGCCAATGGCCGGACGTGCCTGTGGCGGTGGAGGCGGGGGTGGCGGCGCGACAACGATGCGCCCGCGCTTGGGCGAGGCCGGGGTTTTCGGTGGATCGGCCGCGACGGGCGTTTCTGGGATACGGACAGGCGTCAGCGGCGTGACGCTTGCGATCACGCGCCCCCACAGCGCGCGCTCGTCAGCGTCGAGGCGTCGTCCCGCCATCGCCCCCCGCCCCCGTGATCCGCGCAAGCGCGCCGCGCGGAAGCAGAACCAGCGCGTCACCGCGCGCGGTCATTCCCCCGGCAATCGTGCGCGCATCCGCTCCCGCGCCCCAGAAGGTGTCGAAGCGGTTGGCGCCCTTGATCGCACCCCCCGTGTCCTGCGCGACCCATATCCCCGCGGTCTCTGCACGATCGAGCGCAAGGAACACCGGCGCGCCCAGAGGCACGAAGGCGGGATCCGCGGCAACCGTCGCGCGCGGCGTCACGGGCAGGCCGAGCGCGCCCAGCGGCCCCGCCCCCGTCAGTTCGCGGAAGAAGACGAAGCTCCGGTTTTCGCGCATCACCGCCCGCCCCTTTTCAGGGTTGGCGCGCAGCCAGTCCATGATGCCCTGCATCCCGGCCTTGCCGCGCTCAAGTTCGCCGCGCTCGAGCAGCAATTTGCCGATGCCCGTATAGTCGCGTCCATTCTGCGCATCATAGCCGATGCGCATCACACCGCCGTCGGGAAGTCGCAGCCGCCCCGAGCCCTGAATCTGGAGGAAGAAGAACTCGACGGCATCGGCCGCCCATGCGATTTCGAGGCCGCGTCCTGCTAATGCCCCGTCCTCGATCGCGCCGCGGTCGTGATAGGGAACGAGCGCGCCCTTCTCGACGCGTCCGCGCACCCGCTTGCCCTTCAGGCTGTCGCTGAACAGCGAGAGGTCGGCTTCGACGAGGTCGTCGGGACGCTTGTAGACCGGCACCGCATAGCCCGGCGCCGGCGTGCGCGACCCGAGAATTTCGGGCTCGAAATAGCCCGTGGCAAGCCCCTTGCCGTCGCCCACGCGCACGCTTTCGAAATGCGTGCGGAAAAAGCCCATGGCGTCGGCATCGGACCATCCCGGCGCGGCGTCACAGGCGGGTTTCCAGTCCTCGCCGCGCGCAAGCCCGCTGGCGTCGGGACGGCGGATGAGCGAGGGGCAACTGATCCGGAACGCCGCAAGCGCCCGCCGCGCCTGTTCGGGCGCGACGGCGAGGGTGGCAATATCCGGTCCACCCGAAACGCCAAGCATGCGCGCGGTGGCCGGCGTATCGACCTTCGGCGCCTCAGTCTTCGGGGCCTCTGCCTTGGGAACCGTGCTCGGCGCCACCTTCGAAGACTGCGGCACCGTCGCGCACGCGCCAAGCGCCAGCATCGCCAGCGCCACCCCCACCCGCAGGCGAAGCATCGTCAGGCAGCCTCGTCGGTTTCGACCAGCAGCCAGTTGGGATCGTCGGAACGGATGTGACGGCTGAAGGTCCAGACGTCGTGCGTCGGCACCGCGTCACTGAGCGAGCCCGCAATCACATTGCCCTCGGTATCGCGCGTGACCGCCGCGATATCGGCGTCGAAGCGCACCGTCACGCGCGCCATCTGGCCGTCGAGCTCGGCGTCCGAAATGATCGCGCGCTCGATCGCCACGAGGCGATTGTCGAGCTGATGGCCAGCCGCCTTGCGATCGGCGATCGCCTGCAGGAATGCAGCGCGGACATCGTCGCCAGCCAGTTCGGAAAGCTGTGCCTCGTCGCCCGACCAATAGGCTTCGAGCACCATGCGATACGCATATTTGGCGCCTTCGAGGAAGCGCGCGGGATCATAGGTGGTATCGGCCGCCATGATCGCCTTTACGCCGCGCTGTGCGGCGGGGCCGATCGACGGATCTGTGGCCACGCGCGCCTCGGGGCTGATATCGGTGACGGTGCCGGTCGCGGGCCCGGGGCCGAGGCGTTCCTCGGCGGTGCGCGGCAGCGGCTGCTGCTCATGGCCGGTGCGCTTGCCGAGCACCGCATAGAGCCGCAAGGCAAGGAAAACCGACACCAGCGCAAGGATGACAACCGTAACCACGCTACCTCCGTCCAGACCCGAGCGTCCGATATAGGCGCTGGGGACTATTGTTTCAAATGGGGGCCATACGCGCAGCCGTCCACAAAAGCGAGAGCATGCGGGATTGTGCCATCGGCGCGCGTGAGCGCGCAGCATTGCCCTAACCCGCGGCGGCTGCTAGTCGCCCGGCACGCTCCGCGCTGCGGCGCGACACCATAATTTTCATTCGATCAAGGCAGGACATGATGGCCGAAGAACAAGGCACGGCGGAACCCGAGGCTACCCAGGCGAACGGCGCGGACAATCTCCCCCAGGTTTCGATTATCTCGCAGTATGTTAAGGATCTTTCCTTCGAAAATCCCAATGCACCTGCGGTCTATCAGTGGCAGGGCCAGCCCCAGATCGACGTTCAGTTCAACATCGGCCCGCAAAAGATCGCGGACGACGTCTATGAGGTTCTGCTCAAGATCGAGGTGAAAGCCACCGCCGCCGACAAGACCGCCTTCCAGGTCGAGCTCGACTATGCCGGTCTCTTCGGGCTGCGCAACGTGCCCGAGGAGCAGCTTCAGCCCTTCCTGCTGGCCGAAGCGCCCCGCATCCTGTTCCCCTTCGCACGGCGCATCCTCGCCGATGCCGTTCGCGATGGCGGATTCCCGCCGCTGATGCTCGAGCCGATCGATTTCGGCGCGCTCTACATGAGCCAGCTTCAGGCGCAGGGCGAGCAGCTCGCGCAGATCGAAACGGCGGGTCAGGCCTGATCCACCGGATTGCATAGGGGGCTGCGCGCGTGAACCTCGTCAAATCGATGGGCACGATCGGCGGGTTGACCATGGTCAGTCGCGTCTTCGGCTTTGCGCGCGAGATGCTCATGTCGCGCATCATGGGGGCGAGCGGGGAGGCAGACGCCTTTCTGGTCGCCTTCCGCCTCCCCAACACCTTTCGCCGCCTGTTCGGCGAAGGCGCATTCTCCGCCGGGTTCGTGCCGCTGTTCAGTCAGCGTTTCCACGGTCCCGGCGGGATGGAAGAGGCTAAGAAATTCTCCGAAGAAGTGCTCGCCTTCTTCGTGCCCACGCTGCTGGCGTTCACGCTCATCTTCGAGATCGCGATGCCCGCGTTCGTCTGGGCGATCGCCTCGGGCTATGCCGACGAGCCGCAGAAATTCGCGCTGACGGTCTTTCTCAGCCGGATCACCTTTCCCTATCTGCTGCTGATCAGCCTCGTCTCGTTCTTCTCGGGCATCCTCAATTCGCTGACGAAATTTGCGGCCGCGGCCTTTGCGCCGGCCTTGCTCAACGTAGCGATGCTCATTGCGCTCATCGTCGTGCCCGAAGGCGGCGTGGCGAGCGCAACCGCGCTTGCGGTCGGCGTGACCGCAGGCGGCGTGCTCCAGCTCATCCTGCTCTGGCACTCTGCGCGCAAGGCGGGCGTTTCGCTCAGGCTGCGCAAGCCGCGCATGACACCGGGGGTGAAGCAGTTCTTCATCGTCGTCATCCCGGCGACGCTGGGCGCGGGCGTTTATCAGATCAGCCAGCTCATCGACACCTTCTTCGCCACGCGCCTGCCCGAAGGGTCGATGTCCTATCTCAACTATTCGGACCGGCTGAACCAGCTTCCGCTCTCGGTGATCGGCACCGCGCTCGGCACCGCTATCCTGCCGCATATCAGCCGCTTCATCGCCAAGGGCGAACCCGAAGAGGCCGCGAGGGTCCAGGGCAATGCCGTCGACCTGTCGATGCTGCTCTGCCTGCCCGCCGCGCTTGCGCTGGCGGTCGCGGCCGGGCCGCTCGTGGCCGCGCTGTTTCAGGGCGGAAAATTCACCGCGGAAGACGCCTGGATCACCGGCAATGTGCTTGCGATCATCGCCTCGGGCCTGCCCGCCTATGTGCTGGTCAAGGTCATCACGCCGGGCTTCTATGCGCGCGAGGACACGAAGACGCCGGTCAAGACCGCGGGCATCGTGCTCATTGCCAATGTCGTGCTCAACTTCGCGCTGATCCCGATCTTCGGAATTTACGGGCTCGCCGCTGCGATCTCGCTCTGCTCGTGGCTCAACTGCGTGATGCTCTACGTGATCCTCAGCAATCGTGGCCATTTCCGTATCGAACCCTGGCTGTGGGGCCGGATCGCCCGGCAATTCGTCGCGGGTCTCGCGATGGTGGCGGCGCTCGCGGGTGTGCGCATGCTGCTCGGCGACTGGTTCTCGGGCTCGGTCGCCGAAAGACTCGCGGGCGTGATCGCGCTCGTCGGCACCGGCGGCATCGTCTATTTCGTCGTGGCATTTCTCATCGGCGGGATGGACCGCGATGCGATCCTCGTCCTCATGCGTAAGAAAAAGGCAGTCTGATGCGCGTACTCTCCGGAATCCAGACCACGGGGAATCTCCACCTCGGCAACTATCTGGGCGCGATCAGGAACTGGGTGAAGATGCAGGACGAGGGCGAATGCCTCTACTTCCTCGCCGATCTCCACGCGATCACCGTCTATAACGATCCCGAGGAGCTTCGCCGCAACACGCGCGAGATGGCAGCGGCGCTGATCGCGGCGGGGATCGATCCCGATCGCTCGATCCTGTTCAACCAGGCGCAGGTGCCCGCGCATGCCGAGCTCGCCTGGCTGCTCAACTGCACCGCGCGGATCGGCTGGCTCAACCGCATGACGCAGTTCAAGGAAAAATCGGGCAAGAACCGCGAAAGCGCCAGTGTCGGGCTCTACGTCTATCCCGTGCTCCAGGCCGCCGATATCCTGCTTTACCAGTCGACCCACGTTCCCGTGGGCGAGGACCAGCGCCAGCATCTCGAACTGACGCGCGATGTCGCGATCAAGTTCAACACCGATTTCGACCGCGAAATCTTCACCATCCCCGAGCCCTATATCGGTGCGACCGCTGCGCGGATCATGTCGCTGCGCGACGGCACCTCGAAGATGTCCAAGTCCGATCCGTCGGACATGAGCCGGATCAACATGACCGACGATGCCGACTCGATCGCGCAGAAGATCCGCAAGGCCAAGACCGATCCCGAGCCGCTTCCCGAGAGCGTTGACGGGCTGGAAGGCCGGCCCGAGGCGAAGAACCTCGTCAACATCTACGCCGCGCTCGCCGAACGCACCCCGGCTGAGGTGCTCGCCGAACATGCGGGCAAGGGTTTCGGGCAGTTCAAGCCCGCGCTCGCCGACCTGCTCGTCGAGACGCTCGCCCCCATCACCGCCCGATTCAACGCGCTGCGCGCCGATTCGACCGCGCTCGACGAGCACCTCGCCAGGGGCGCGGACAAGGCGCGTGCGCTGGCACAGCCGACGCTCGACTCGGCCTACGACGCCCTCGGACTGGTCCACAGGACGAGGCGTGCAACCTGATCGACGGGCCGTGCGTTCAATTCTTGTTCAGCCGATTTGACTTATTGCTGCAGGCGACTGACTTTACACGCACATAAGCAATCAAGGGCCCCGAAGATGTCGATCCAACGCAAGATCATGCTCGCAATCGCTCCGGTGGCGCTGATTGCGCTGGGCGGTTGCACCACCAACTTCAAGGCGGACGTCAGTCGTTTCCAGGCGATGCCGGTGCCGGAAGGCCAGACTTTCTCGATCGTCGCGCTCGATCCGGAGATGAATGGCGGCCTCGAATTCTCGCAATATGCGAGCCTTGTCAGCGCCCATCTGGCACAGGCCGGCTATCGACCCGCCGATGCTGGCAGTGACCCCACGCTCGTTGTGAAGCTCGACTATGGCGTCGACAAGGGGCGCGAAAAGATCCGCAGCTATCCTTCGTACGGCTATGGCGCGGGCTGGTACGGAAACCCCGGTTATTGGGGCCCCTATCGCCGCTGGGGCCGCTATGGCTATGTCCCGGGCTTCTATGACCCGTTCATGTATGGCGGCTTCGGCTACAACGATATCGAGAGCTATACCGTCTACACCAGCGGCATATCGATGATGATCGAGCGCAAGGCCGACGGACAGCGCGTCTTCGAAGGCAAGGCGCAGGCGGTCTCGTCGACCAACAAGCTCACCTACCTCGTCCCCAATCTGATCGAGGCGATGTTCACGGGCTTCCCGGGCAATTCGGGCGAGACCGTCAAGATCACCGTCCCGCCCCCGCCCAAGAGCTGAGGCGCGGATCCCGGACAAACGAAAAAGCCCCGGCACTGCCGGGGCTTTTAATTTCGGCCGTGTCGAAGGCGATCAGCCCTCGAGCGTGCGGATCAGCGTGCGGATGTCGTTGTCCATCTCGGCATCCGCCGCGCGCAGCTTTTCGATCTGGCGCACGGCATGGATCACCGTCGTGTGGTCGCGTCCGCCGAACTTGCGGCCGATCTCGGGCAGCGAGCGCGGCGTCATCCGCTTGGCGAGGTACATCGCGATCTGACGCGGACGCGCGATCGCACGCGCACGCCGTGCCGAGACCATGTCGTTCTGGCGGATGTCGAAATGCTGGCAGACGCGGCGCTGGATCTCGTCGATCGTCACGCGGCGCTGGCTCGCCTGGAGCACATCGGCGAGCACTTCCTGGACGAACTCCATGTCGATCGGGCGCGCGTTGAGCAGCGAATAGGCGAGGACGCGGTTGAGCGCGCCTTCAAGTTCGCGGATGTTGCTGGCGATGCGCTGCGCGAGGAACAGCACGACCTCTTCGGGAATATCGCAATTCCCCGCCAGTGCAACCTTGCGGCGCAGGATTTCGAGGCGCAGCGCATAGTCGGCGGGGCGGATGTCCGCGACCAGCCCCATTGCGAGGCGCGACAATATGCGTCCCTCGACGCCTTCGAGCGCCTGCGGGCTGCGGTCCGCGCCGATCACGAGCTTGCGCCCGCTCGCCATGATCTCGTTGACGGTGTGGAGGAACTCCTCCTGCGTCGACCCCTTGCCCGCGATGAACTGGACGTCGTCGATCATCAGCAGGTCGGCCGAGCGCAGCCGCGCCTTGAAGCCCAGCGTGTCGCGCGCGCGCATCGCGGAGACGAACTCCACCATGAACTTCTCGGCCGACATGTAGAGCACCGTCGAACCCGGATTGGCCGCCGCAAAGGCGTGGCCGATCGCGTGCAGCAGGTGCGTCTTGCCCTGCCCCGTCGCGCCATGGATGAACAGCGGGTTGAATGCCACGCCGCCCTCGGCGAGCACGCGTGCCGCGTTGCAGGCAAGCGCATTGGCGTCGCCCGTCACGAAATTGTCGAAGGTGAAGCGCTTGTCGAGCGTGCTCGTCTCGGACAGCACCACCTCGACAGGAGGCGGCACGTCGCTGGCCTCGACCTCAGCCGAATAGACGGCCGCGCCATCGATATTGTCGTTCGCGATGATCTCGACGCTGCGAACCTCGGGCGCGTGCGTGCGCCAGGCCAGCGCCAGCCGCTCGGCGAAGTGCGATTCGACCCAGCGCGCCATGAACGGCGAGGGCAGCACCATTTCGACCGTACGGTCCTCGGCGCGGTATTTGCCGAGCCGGATTGGTTTCAACCAGTGATCAAAGGTTCTTGCGCCGCAGTCGCGACGCAGGCCGGCACGAACAGCAGTCCAGGCATCGATCAGTGTACCCTGATTCGCCTCGACCGCACTGCTCAGCCTATCGGATTCCGACATCAGGTACACGCCTCGCCCCTTGCCCCACTCGCCCCTTTGCGGAGCGCCCCATTTTTAAACGCAACACTATCCCCCGGCCGCAACTTATTGTTCCGACACGAAATGCTACTGAAATCTGCTGTTTCGGTAAGCGATTCGACTCACCGGGAGGAGTAGTTTTACGGATGGAATCGGAGCGCGATCAAGGCCGCGCATGTCAAATTATTGAAATAAACAAGCTTGACTCAGGAATCCCGTGGCATTGCCCCAAAAAGCCAAAATAACGGGATTTTTCCGCAGCTTATAAAAACACGTCCGATCGCCAAAAAGCGCGAATCGTGGACTAAGCTCGGGTTGCGGCACGCCTGCGTAACAAAAATGAAATGCCCGCCAGACGCATCGCGTCGGCGGGCACTGCAATTCAATCCCGAAATGGGTCAATCAGCCGAGGGCTGCGACCCGCTTCGTGAGGCGCGAGAACTTGCGCGAGGCGGTATTCTTGTGAAGCACGCCCTTGGAAACGCCACGGGCCAGCTCGGGCTGAACGCCGGCGAGAGCGGCCTTCGCCTCGTCCTTGTTGCCTGCGAGCAGCGCGGCCTCGACCTTCTTCACGAAAGTACGGATGCGGCCGATACGGTTACCGTTGATCTCGGCGCGACGGGTGTTCCGCCGGATGCGCTTCTTTGCCTGCGGCGTATTCGCCATCGTCTATGCCTCGTTTGCGAAAATGAACAAGGCGCGGAGTCGTCCGCGCCCGGAAAGCGGCCCCAATAACGTCGGTTGCTCCAATCGTCAACCAGTCAGCGCTGGCATTTTCCGCAGTAAAAGGTCGATCGGCCGCTGTCGACGCGGCGCAGTACCGGAGTGCCGCAGCCAGGGCAATCCTCGCCCTCGCGCCCGTAGACGCGCCATTGCTTGAAGAAATAGCCGAGTTCGCCGTCGGGGCGTGCATAGTCCCTGAGCGTCGACCCACCCGCCTCGATCGCGGCGGCAAGCACGTCCCTGATCGCGATCACCAGCGAATCGAGTCGCTTGCGCGCGATCTGCCCTCCCGCGCGCGTCGGCGCGATTCCCGCGATGTGGAGCGCTTCGCACACATAGATGTTGCCAAGGCCTGCAACGGTGCGCTGGTCGAGCAGCAACGCCTTTACCGGTGCGACGCGCCCCTCGAAGACGCGCGCCAGATGCGCGCCGTCGAACCCGTCGTCCAGCGGCTCGGGCCCCAGCGCGGCAAAGGGCGCGAAGCCGGCAAGAGCCGCCGACTCGACCAGATCGAGCGAGCCGAATCGTCGGGGATCGTTGAGCGCGATCCGGCGCCCCGCCCCCGTCTCGATCACAAGATGGTCGTGCGTCCCGATATCCTCGGGATCGACGCGCCAGCGCCCCGACATGCCCAGATGGAAGATGAGCGTGTCGCCGCGATCGGTATCGATCAGGCCGTATTTGGCGCGCCGCGAGAGCCCGATCACGCGCGCGCCCGTCAGTCGCTGGCGCAGATCCACCGGGATCGCGCGGCGCAGATCAGCGCGACGCGGCTCGACCGAGGTGAGCACTTCATCCTGGAGCACGCTGGCAAGGCCGCGCACGGTGGTTTCGACTTCGGGTAATTCTGGCATAAGAAACAGCTAGAGCGATTTCGAGCCGGGTGGAACCACCCGGCGCCTCGGAAATCGCGCAAAGGGAGTCTGGCCTGGTTTTCATACGAAAATCAGTCCAGTCAGCGTTTGCTCCCGCAACAAGCCTTGGCTACAGGAAGCGCCCATGAGCGAGACCGTTTCCTTCGGCTATGAAAATGTCGACGCCAGCGAGAAGGCCGGCCGCGTCCGCGCGGTCTTTTCCAATGTCGCCAGCAACTACGACCTGATGAACGATGCGATGTCCGGAGGCATGCACCGCCTCTGGAAGGATCGCTTCGTGCGCCGGGTAAAACCGCGCAAGGGCGAGGCGATCCTCGACATGGCGGGCGGCACGGGCGACATCGCCTTTCGCATGCATCCCTCGGGCGCGCAGGTCACGGTGTCCGACATCAACCCCGAAATGCTGGCGGTCGGCATGGAACGTGCGCAGAAGCGCAAGCTCGAAGGGCTGATCTGGTCCGAACAGAATGCCGAGGAACTCAGCTTTGCGGATTCGAGCTTCGATGCCTACACGATCGCCTTTGGCATCCGGAACGTGACCCACATCCAACAAGCGCTCGACGAGGCGCACCGCGTGCTCAAGCGCGGCGGGCGCTTCTTCTGCCTCGAATTCTCGACGACGCTCTGGCCGGGTTTCGCCGATATCTACGACAGCTATTCTCACAAGCTCGTCCCCAAGCTCGGCAAGGTGCTGGCCAAGGACGAGGACAGCTATCGTTACCTGATCGAATCGATCCGCCGCTTTCCGGATATGCCAAGCTTCGAGCGGATGATTCAGAAGGCTGGCTTCGTGCAGACCAGGGTCGAGCCGCTGCTCGGCGGTCTCGTCGCCATTCATAGCGGCTGGAAGATTTGACACACCCCGTCGTCCACACCTGGCGTCTGCTCAAATGGGGCCGCACTCTGGCGCGCCACGGCGCGTTGCGCGGGATCGAGCGCGATCCGCTGACCCCGCCCCGCGTACGTCGCCTGATGCGTCTCGCCCGCTTCGGCGCGCGCGTGCCGAAGCAGCCCAATTATTCGGAAGCCTTCCAGGCGATCGGCCCCGCCGCGATCAAGCTGGGTCAGTCGCTCGCGACGCGCCCCGATCTCGTCGGCGAGCATGCCGCGCAGGACCTGCTCAGGCTTCAGGATGCGCTGCCCCCCGCCCCCTTCGAACTGATCCGCCACAGTATCGAGGAATCGCTCGGCAAGCCGATCGAGGCGCTGTTCGAGAGCATCGACCCCGAGCCCGTCGGCGCCGCGTCGATCGCACAGGTCCACAAGGCGGTTACGCTCGACGGCCGCACCGTCGCGGTGAAGGTGCTGCGTCCCGGTATCGAGGAAGAGTTCGCCGAGGCGCTGGAGACCTATGAATGGGCAGCGGCGCAGGCCGAGGCGATCGGCGGCGAACTCGCCCGGCTGCGCCCGCGCCTCGTCATCGCGACCTTCCGCCAATGGACGCTGCGCGAGCTCGATCTCCGCCGCGAGGCCGCATCCGCCTCCGAACTCGCCGAGGCGATGGAGGCCGAACCCGGCTATCACGTCCCCTCGATCGACTGGCAGCGCACCGCGCGGCGCGTGATGACGCTCGAATGGCTCGACGGCATCAAGCTTTCAAAGCGCGAGGATCTGATCGCGGCGGGCCATGATCCCAAGGCGATCGCGGGCCGTCTCGTCCGCGCCTTTTTGCGTCAGGCGATCTCGGAAGGCTTTTTCCACGCCGATCTTCATCAGGGCAATCTGTTCGTCCTGCCCAATGGCGATATCGGCGCGATCGACTTCGGCATCATGGGGCGGATCAACCGCCAGGCGCGCGTCTGGCTCGCCGAGATCCTCTACGGGCTGCTGACGGCCAATTATCGCCGCGTCGCCGAAATCCATTTCGAGGCGCAGTACGTCCCTGCGCACCACAATGTCGACGAGTTCACCACCGCGCTGCGCGCTGTTGGCGAGCCCATTCGCGGCCTGCCGGTGAAGGACGTGTCGATCGGCCAGATGCTCGACGGCCTTTTCGCGATCACGCGCGATTTCGACATGCAGACCCAGCCGCATCTGCTGCTGTTGCAGAAGACGATGGTGATGGTCGAGGGCGTCGCGCACTCGCTCGATCCCGACATCAACATGTGGGAAACCTCGGGTCCCTTCGTCCAGGAATGGATGCGCACCGAACTCGGCCCCGAGGCCGCGGTCGCCGACCGGCTGATCATGGATTTTCGCACGCTGCGCCGCCTGCCCGATCTCATCCGCCGCATCGAGGCCGAATTTCCGCCCTTGGGCGCCGCGCCCCCCTCTCCGCCGCTCAAGGAGATCGAGGTCATCCGCATCGGCGGCGGCTGGCGCTACGCGGTCGTCGCGGTGCTGGCGGCAGCGGCTGGCGCGGCGGCGATGTTCTTCCTAGGATAAACCTATGATGGGAAAGCGCATCCTCCTCATCGTCGGCGGCGGCATTGCCGCGTACAAGTCGTGCGAGCTCATCCGGCTGATCCGCAAGGGCGGCATGTCGGTACGCTGCGTGCTGACCGATGGCGGCGCGCAGTTCATCACGCCGATGACGCTCGCCGCGCTTTCAGAGCAGCCCGTCCATACCAGTCTCTGGGACCTCAAGAACGAGGCCGAGATGGGGCATATCCGCCTCAGCCGCGAGGCCGATCTCGTCGTGGTCTGCCCCGCCACCGCAGACCTGCTCTCCAAAATGGCCAACGGCATTTCGGACAGCCTCGCCGCCACATTGCTGCTCGCGACCGACAAGCCCGTGATGGCAGTGCCCGCGATGAACGTTCGCATGTGGGGCCACGCCGCCACGCAGCGCAATGTGCAGCGACTGCGCGATGACGGTGTCATCGTGCTGGATCCCGATGAGGGTCCGATGGCGTGCGGCGAATTCGGCCCCGGCCGCCTTCCCGAGCCCGAGGCGATCATGGAGGCGATCCGCGCCCATTTCGGCGGCTTCACGGCCCCCGCAAAGCCCAGACCTCCGCTGCCGCTCGCGGGACGTCATATCCTCGTCACCGCTGGCCCGACGCATGAGCCGATCGACCCCGTGCGCTACATCGCCAATCGGTCCTCGGGGAAGCAGGGCTTCGCCATCGCAGGGGCGCTCGCGATGCTCGGCGCGCGCGTCACGCTCGTCTCGGGGCCCGTAGATCTCGTCACCCCCGCGGGCGTCGAGCGGATCGACGTCGAGACCGCGCGCCAGATGGCGGACGCGGTCAACACCGCTCTCCCCGCCGATGCCGCGGTGATGGTCGCCGCGGTCGCCGACTGGCGCACCGAGGCCAGCGCGGCCACCAAGATCAAGAAGGTCGAAGGCCAGGGTACGCCGACGCTCACGCTCACCGAAAATCCCGATATCCTGGCCACACTCGCGCGCTCGGACGGACGCCCACGCCTCGTCATCGGCTTCGCCGCCGAGACCAACGACGTGGTCGCGCATGCCGAAGCCAAGCGCGCGCGCAAGAACGCCGACTGGATCATAGCCAACGATGTATCCGGCGACGTGATGGGCGGCGACCGCAACCGCGTCCATATCGTGACCGGTAACGGTGTCGAAAGCTGGGACGACCAGCCCAAGGACGTCGTCGCAATGAAGATCGCCGAGCGCATCGCCGCCGCGCTCCGGGAGGCATAGCGCGGCGAACAGGGGGAGGACCAATGACACGCGATCTGCTTCTGCTCGAACCGCTTGCCCGCTTCACAGATATCGCGCTGCTCGCGCTCCGCCTGCTGACCGGAGCCTTCCTCGTCCACGGTGTGTGGGACAATATCATCAGCGCCGAGCGCATGGCCGAGTTCACGGGCTTCCTCACCGCCAGCGGCTTTGTCGCGCCTCATTTCATGGCGCCGCTTTCGGTCTATGCGCAGTTCCTGATCGGCATCGCACTGATCCTCGGCCTCACCACGCGCTGGGCGGGGCTGCTGCTCGCCTTCAACTTCATTGTCGGCGTCGTCATGGTCCACTGGAATCAGAGCTTTCGCGAGTGGTGGCCCGCGATCGTGCTCGTCGGGCTCGGCTTGCTCTTTGCGACTCAGGGCGCGGGCCGCTATGCCCTCGATACGATTCTCGAAAGGCGAAAATGACCATCTCGATCGCATTGAAGCGGCTTCCGCACGGCGAAGGCCTGCCCCTCCCCCATTATGCCACCGAACATGCCGCGGGCATGGACATCGTCTCGGCCGAGAACGTGACGCTCGCTCCCGGCGGCCGCCATGCGGTCGCCACGGGCTTCGCGATCGCGATCCCCGAGGGCTATGAGGTTCAGGTGCGTCCGCGCTCGGGCCTTGCGCTCAAGCACGGGATCAGCATGCCCAACACGCCGGGCACGATCGACGCGGATTACCGCGGTGAGATGAAGGTGATCATGATCAACCACGGCAGCGAGCCCTTCGAGGTCCGGCGCGGCGAACGCATCGCCCAGCTCGTGCCCGCAAAGGTCCAGCGCGCCGTCTTCGCCGAGGTCGACGAACTCGACGATACCGCGCGCGGCGCGGGCGGCTTCGGCTCGACGGGCGTTCACGCGCTTCAGGCCTAGGTGGACCTTTCCGACACCCAGCTCGACCGCTACGCCCGCCACATAATCCTCAAGGAGATTGGCGGGCAGGGTCAGGCAAGCCTGCTTGCCAGCCATGCCGTACTGATCGGCGCGGGCGGGATCGGCTCGCCCGCGATCCAGTATCTCGCCGCTGCGGGCGTCGGGCGGCTGACGCTGATCGACGACGACGCGGTGTCGCTCTCCAATCTTCAACGCCAGACGCTCTTCGGCACTGCCGATATCGGCCGCCCCAAGATCGAGGCCGCAGCCGATGCGGTGGCGCGCCTGACCCCCGATGTCGCGCTGACGCTCAGGCAGGAGCGGGTCACCGCCGACAATGCGGCGGTGCTGCTCGAAGGCGCCGATGTCGTGCTCGACGGCTGCGACAATTTCAGCACGCGGCTCGCGGTCGCCGATGCCACGCTGAAACTCCGCATCCCGCTCGTCTCCGCCGCCGTCGGCCAGTTCGAGGGACAGCTCGCCACCTATCGCGGCTGGGAACCGGACAAGCCCTGCTATCGCTGCTTCGTCGGCCATGATCCCGACCGCCCCGATGTGTCATGCGCCGATCAGGGCGTGCTCGGTGCGCTCACGGGCGTGATGGGAAGCCTCGCCGCGCTGGAGGCGATCCGGGTGATCACCGGTTTTGGCGAAGACAATGCAGGCAAGCTGCTGCTCGTCGACGCGCTGTCGTTCCGCTTCCGCACGCTGGCGCTGCCCAAGGATCCGGGGTGTCCAGCATGCCGGGACTGACCATCATCGTCACAAGCGCAGATCCGACGCGCTTCCACGCCGCGCTTTCGATCGCGGCCGCAAGCGCCGCCACCAGTGCACCGACGCGCGTCTATCTCCACGCCGACGCGGTCGCGCTCGCAGCCCCGCCGCATGATTGCCCCGACGATGCGCGTTACGCGGCAGGCGGCTTGCCCACACTCGCGCAGCTCATTGAGGAGGTGCGCGCCCTCAGCGTACGACTGATCGTCTGCCAGACGGGCCTCGCGCTGGCCTCGCTCGACGCCGGCGCGCTTGGCCCTAATATCGAGGCCGGCGGGCTCGTCAGCCTGCTCTCATCGCTCGGCGACGACAGGCTGGTGACGCTTTAAGCGCCCCAGCCCGCCGTCCCGGTCACTCCGCCTTCTTCTTTGCCGCCGCCTTTTTCGGAGCCGCCTTCTTGGCCGGTGCCTTCTTGGGCGCGGCCTTCTTCGCCGCGGGCTTCTTCTTGCCCTTGGCCGGTCCCTTCGCCGCGCGGTCGTCGATCAGTTGCGCCGCCTCTTCCAGCGTCAACTGGTCCGGCGCAAGTGTCTTGGGCAAGGTCGCGTTGGTCGTCCCATCGGTGACATAGGGGCCGAAGCGGCCTTCCATCAGCTTGATCTCGAGCTCGGTACGCGGATGCGCGCCCAGCACCTTCAGCGGCTCGCGCGAGCCCTGACGGCGTCCGCCGCCGCTGGCGGCCTCGGCGAGCTTCACGACCGCGGCGTTCATGCCCGTCTCGAACACTTCCGCGGTCGAGGTCAGCCGCGCATATTTGCCGTCATGCGCCAGATAGGGGCCGTAGCGTCCGATGCTCGCGGTGATCGGCTTGGCGGTCTCGGGGTGATCGCCGATCGTGCGCGGCAGCGACAGCAGCTTGAGCGCCCATTCGAGCCCGAAGTCCTCGCCGGGCACATCCTTGGGGATCGAGGCGCGCTTGGCATCCTTGCCGTCGCCCAGCTGGATATATGGCCCGAAACGACCCGAGCGCTGCGTCACCTTCTCGCCCGTCACCGGGTCCTCGCCCAGTTCGACCGGGCCCGCATCGCCATTCTCTGCGCCCTCGCCGCCGCCCTGCGCGAAGCGACGCGTATATTTGCACTCGGGATAGTTGGAGCACGCCACGAACGCGCCGAAGCGTCCGCCGCGCAAGCCCAGCCGGCCCTCGCCGCAATTGGGGCAGAGCCGCGGATCGCTGCCGTCGCCCTTATCGGGGAACAGGAAGGGCTCGAGGAAGGTATCGAGCGCCGCGGTGATGTCCGACGGCTTCTGCTCCATGACCTGCGCGGTCTTGGGCTTGAAGTCCTTCCAGAACGCTTCGAGCACCGCCTGCCACTGCGCGCGGCCGCCCGAAATCTCGTCGAGTTCTTCCTCGAGGCCGGCGGTGTAGTCATAGCTCACATAGCGCTCGAAGAAGCGTTCGAGGAAGGCCGTCACCAGCCGCCCGCTCTCCTCGGCGAAGAAGCGGTTCTTCTCGATGCGGACGTAGTTGCGGTCCTTCAATGTCTGCAGCGTCGACGCATAGGTAGACGGCCGCCCGATCCCCAGTTCCTCCATCTTCTTGACGAGGCTCGCCTCGGAGAAGCGGGGCGGCGGCTGGGTGAAATGCTGTTCGGAATGCACCGCCTTCTTCGCGGGGGCATCGCCCTCGGCAAGACGCGGCAGGCGGCGGCTGTCCTCGTCCTCGGCATCGTCGCGGCCTTCCTCGTAGAGCGCGAGGAAACCGGGAAAGAGCACGACCTGGCCGGTGGCGCGCAGTGCGGTCTGCCCGGTGCCGTCGGTCATCTCGACCGTGGTGCGCTCGAGCCGCGCCGACGCCATCTGGCTTGCCAGCGCGCGCTTCCAGATCAGGTCATAGAGCCGCGCATGGTCGCCCGAACCCGCCTTGTCCTTCGAGAAATCGGTCGGCCGGATCGCCTCGTGCGCTTCCTGCGCATTCTTGGCCTTGGTGGTGTACTGGCGCGGCTTGTCGGGGACATAGCCGCCGTCATAGCGGTCGACGACTGCCTTGCGTGCGGCGGAGATCGCGCTGCCGTCCATCTGGACGCCGTCGGTACGCATATAGGTGATCGCGCCGTCCTCGTAGAGCCCCTGTGCCACGCGCATCGTGTGGCTCGCCGAGAATCCGAGCTTGCGCGCGGCCTCCTGCTGCAGCGTGGAGGTGGTGAAGGGCGGCGGCGGATTGCGCGTGAGCGGCTTGGTTTCGACCGAAGCGACGCTGAAGCGCCCGGCCTCGACCGCCGCCTTGGCCTTCTCGGCGTCGCCCGCATTGCCGATCGTCAGCCGGTCGATCTTCTCGCCCTGAAAGCGCACCAGCCGTGCGATGAAGCCCGTGCCGTCATGCTCCATATCGGCAAAGACCGACCAGTATTCCTGTGGGCGGAACAGTTCGATCTCGCGTTCGCGGTCGACGACCAGGCGCAGCGCGACCGACTGCACGCGGCCCGCCGATTTCGCGCCGGGCAGCTTGCGCCACAGCACGGGCGAGAGTGTGAAACCAACCAGATAGTCAAGCGCGCGGCGCGCCCGATATGCGTCGATCAGGTCCTCGTCGAGCGCGCGCGGCGCCTTCATCGCGTCGGTCACCGCAGCCTTGGTGATCGCGTTGAAGGTGACCCGGTCAACCTTTTGCGGCAGCGCCTTTTTCGCGCGCAGCACTTCCTGCACATGCCATGAGATTGCCTCGCCCTCGCGATCAGGGTCGGTCGCGAGGATCAGGCGGTCGGCCTTCTTGGCCTCATCGGCGATGGCCTTGAGCTGCTTGCCCTTGTCCGCATAATTCTCCCACTGCATCGCGAACCCCTCATCGGGGTCCACCGATCCGTCCTTGGGCGGCAGGTCGCGGATATGGCCATAGGAGGCGAGCACGCGAAAATCGCCACCCAGATATTTTTCGATGGTCTTCGCCTTGGCGGGCGATTCGACGATGACAAGCTGCATGGAAGTGGTTCTGATCCCTGTTCGCGTATACGCGTGAGGCTGGTGAGGTAGTGGGGCAGGCGTCAAGAGGCAATCAGGCGATGATGCTCACGCGGCCTCCTGCATGACGCTCGAGGCGTCCGGCAAGTTCCAGTTCGAGCAATACCGTCTGGACGATCGCTGGCGCCAATTCGGACTGGCGGATGATCTCGTCGACGCTGACCGGCGCAGCGCCCAGCAGGCGCAGCACGATGCGCCTTTCGCCCTCTCCCGCATCGTAATCGACCGGAGGCCCGTCATAATCGCGCGCGCCCTGCGCCACGAAGCCCCCGCCGATCGGGCGCACGGCCTCGATCACATCGGCGGCCGACTGGATCAGCGTCGCACCGTCGCGGATCAGCAGGTTGCAGCCCTGCGCCCGAGGGTCGAGCGGCGATCCGGGCACCGCCATCACCTCGCGTCCGGCTTCGTTGGCGAGCCGCGCGGTGATGAGCGATCCCGAACGCGGCGCCGCCTCGACCACCACGGTCCCCAGCGCAAGCCCTGCGATGATGCGGTTGCGCGACGGGAAATGCCGCGCCAGTGGCTCGCGCCCCGGCGGCTGTTCGGCGATCAGCAGCCCGTCCTGTGCAATCTGCTCCTGCAACCGGGCATTTTCGGGCGGGAATGCGATGTCGATCCCGCTCGCAATCACGCCCGCAGTGCCTGTGCCGAGCGATCCGACATGCGCCGACGTATCGATGCCGCGCGCCAGTCCGGATACCACCAGCACGCCCTCCGCGCCCAGTGCCTGCGCGAGTTGGCGCGCGAAGCGGCAGGCCGCCGCCGACGCGTTGCGCGCGCCCACGATGGCGATCGCCGGGCGCTCGAGCAACGCAGTATTGCCGCGAACGATCAGCGCGGGCGGCGCATCCTCCAGTTCGTTCAGCAGTCGCGGATAGAGCCCCTGCCCGCGGAACAGATAGCGTGCGCCCAGCCTATCTACGGCGCAGATCTCCTCGGCGACGCGGGCGATGTCGGCGATGCGCGGGGCACGTCCTCCGCCGCGCGCGGCAAGCTGCGGGATGGCGTCGAGCGCAGCCTGTGCCGTGCCGAACCGCGCGATCAGCTGTGCATAGGTTACCGGGCCGATATTGGCCGAGCGGATGAGCCGCAGCCGTGCGAGCCTGTCTTCGTCCGACTGCGTCGCTGCGGCGCGTTCACTCACCCTTGCCGGGATCCTTGCTTCCACCGATCCTGGGTTCGGTCCCCGCGAGCAGCCGGCCGATATTCTCGCGGTGCTTCCACAGCACCATCAGCGTGAAGATCAGGAACAGCACGACCAGATCGAAGCGTCCTATCGCGGCGGCCGCGACGGGCAGCGCGATCGCCGCGCTCATGCCGCCAAGCGAGGATGTCCGTGTAATCACCAGCGCCCCGATCCAGACCGCGGCAAACAGGAGGCCGCACATCAGGTTGGACGCGAGCGCGATGCCAAACAAGGTGGCAACGCCCTTGCCGCCCCTGAACCTGAGCCAGACCGGATATAAATGTCCGAAGAAAACGCCGACCGCAGCGAGCGCGCCGCCACCGCCGATCAACGCTTCGCCCAGCAGCACGGCGACCGCGCCCTTGGCGGCGTCGAGCAGCAGCGTTGCCGCGGCCAGGCCCTTGCGCCCCGTCCGGAGCACATTGGTCGCGCCGATATTGCCCGATCCGATCGAACGCAGATCGCCTGCGCCCGTCATCCGCGTCAGGACAAGCCCGAACGGGATGCTCCCCAGCAGATAGCCCAAAATAAGTGCCGTTGCCGGCGCGATCCAGGGTGCCCCAATCACAGTCGCGTCCACCGCCTTCTTAGTCGAGGGCGGAACATAGTCGATTATCGCGTCCCCGCAACAATCCGCGTCAATGACCTGCTGCAGATTGCGCAACGGACGGACAATCGAGTAGCGCGCTATCTTCCACCGGTCCGCTCATCCTGAGGAGAGGCTGAGCCCGGCGAAGCCTCGTCTCGAAGGATCATGCGCGTTGCGTCCTTCGAGACGCCGTTTCGGCAAGCTCAACGGCTCCTCAGGATGAGCGGAGTTATCGGCCCGAAGGATGCCCAATGACCGACACCCGCCCGATCCTCTTCTTCGATTCCGGCGTCGGCGGGCTTTCGGTGCTCGCGCCGACACGCGCGCTGCTGCCACAGGCGCCCTTCGTCTATGTCGCGGACAATGCGGGCTTCCCCTATGGCACCAAGAGCGAGGCCGAGATCGCAGCGCGCGTGCCGGCGCTGCTCGGGCGGCTTGCCGAGCGCTACCATCCGCGCATCATCGTCATCGCGTGCAATACCGCGTCCACGATTGCGCTGGCGCATGTCCGCTCGGCGCTCGAACTGCCGATCGTCGGCACCGTTCCCGCGATCAAGCCTGCGGCGCTGGCCTCCAGGACGCGGGTCATCGGCGTCCTCGGCACCGACGCGACGGTACGCCAGCCCTATGTCGACAATCTCGCCGCCGAGTTTGCGCGCGACTGCCGCGTGCTGCGCCACGGCTCGGCCGAACTGGTCGAGGCGGCCGAGGCGAAGCTGCGCGGCGAGACGCCCGATCCCGCCATCTTCGCACGCGCCATCGCGGGGCTGACGAACCAGCCGGACGGCGACCGGCTCGACACCGTCGTTCTTGCCTGCACGCATTTCCCGCTCGTCGAGGACGAACTGGCAGCCGCCGCACCGCACCCCATTGCCTTCATCCACGGGGCACAGGGGATTGCGCGCCGGATCGCCTTTCTGACGCAGGGCCAGCAATGGCCGAGCACCCCCGGCGAGGGCATCGCGGTGTTCACGGGCGAAAATCGCGCGCTCGATGCGATGCGTCCGGCGCTTGCGAATTACGGACTATCACGTAGCGAAGCACTCTGATCGACCTGATAGCTGATCGTGATCGCAATAATCACACCTTGTTGCGAACCGTTCTCGCTGGCATTCGGGGTGCCGCGGGCGTAAAGGCTCCTCCAAAGAGCCAGAGGCAGACAAGGGTCTGAAGGGCAGAACATTGGATTATCAGCGCGTATTCAGCCAGGCGATCGATCGGCTCCATGCCGAGGGCCGCTACCGCGTCTTTATCGACATCCTGCGCAACAAGGGTGCATACCCGAATGCGCGCTGCTTCGCGGGGCATAACGGTCCCAAGCCGATCACGGTCTGGTGCTCCAACGACTATCTCGCCATGGGCCAGCACCCCAAGGTCATCGCCGCGATGGAAGAGGCGCTGCACGACGTCGGCGCGGGCTCGGGCGGCACGCGCAACATCGGCGGCAACACTCATTATCATATCGACCTCGAGAACGAGCTTGCCGACCTGCACGGCAAGGAGGGCGCGCTGCTCTTCACCTCGGGCTATGTCTCGAACGAGGCGACGCTCGCGACGCTCGGCAAGATCCTGCCCGGCTGCATCATCTTTTCCGACGAGCTCAACCACGCCTCGATGATCGCGGGCATCCGCAATTCGGGCTGCGAAAAGCGCGTCTTCCGCCACAACGACCTCGCGCATCTCGAGGAACTGCTCGCCGCCGAAGATCCCGAGACGCCCAAGCTGATCGCGTTCGAAAGCGTCTATTCGATGGATGCCGACATCGCGCCGATCGCTGAAATCTGCGATCTCGCCGACAAGTATAATGCGCTGACCTATCTCGATGAGGTCCATGCAGTGGGCATGTACGGTCCGCGCGGCGGCGGCATTTCGGAACGTGACGAAGTCGCGCACCGCGTGACGATCATCGAAGGCACGCTGGGCAAGGCGTTCGGCGTCATGGGCGGCTATATCGCCGCCGACAAGATGATCGTCGACGTGATCCGCTCCTACGCGCCGGGCTTCATCTTCACGACCTCGCTGTCGCCCGTGCTCGTCGCCGGCGTGCTCGCCGCGGTGCGTCACCTCAAGGCGTCGAGCGTCGAGCGCGAGGCCCAGCAGGCCGCCGCCGCGATGCTCAAGACGCTGTTCGCCGACGCTGGCCTGCCCGTCATGGCCTCGACCACGCACATCGTTCCGCTGATGGTCGGTGATCCGGTGAGGGCCAAGAAGGTCAGCGACATCCTGCTCGCCGAATATGGCGTCTATGTGCAGCCGATCAATTATCCCACGGTCCCGCGCGGCACCGAGCGCCTGCGCTTCACCCCCGGCCCCGCCCATAACGAAGCGATGATGCGCGAACTGACGCAGGCGCTCGTCGAGATCTGGGAACGGCTGGAGATGCGCAAGGCCGCCTGACGCGCGTGTCGCCAAACCGTTATCACGCCGCGGCAATCACGCTTCACTGGCTGCTCGCCGTCGCGCTGGCATTCCAGCTATCGCTGGGTTGGGCGCTGGAAGGCCCCAACAGCCCCGAGCTCTTCGCACGCTACCAGCTCCACAAGTCGGTGGGCGTCACCATATTGCTGCTGACGGTCATCCGGCTCGCGATCCGTTTCACCGTCCCCCGCCCCGCGCCGACCGAGGGGCCCTTCTGGGCACGCGCGCTTGCGAGCACGGTCCATGCCGGTTTCTACCTGGTGATGATCGCGGCGCCATTGGCCGGCTGGCTGATCGTATCGACCGCAAAGATCCAGGTGCCGACGCTGCTCTACGGCGTCGTTCCGTTGCCCCACCTTCCCGTCGGGCGCGCCTGGCACGAACCCGCCGAAGGCATCCACGAGGCCCTGGCCTGGCTCGCCGTCGCCCTGTTCGTGCTGCATGTGGCGGGAGCGCTGCGCCACCAGTGGCTGCTCGGCAAGCCCGAACTGCAGCGCATGATCCCCCTTGCGCGCGGTCGCGCGATCCCCGCTGCGATCGCGGCGCTTCTGCTCATCGTTGCGGGGCTGATCGCTGGCAAGCTGGCATTCCCCAATCGCGCGCAGGCAGAGCCGACAGCGCCCGCCGCAGTCATGACACCCGCGCGCACCGCGGCGCCTGCTCCGGTCACCGAGATCGTCCCGGCGGCCGTCGAAAACGCGCAGCAAGCCATCCCGGTCGAAGAGACGCAGCCGATCGCCGACTGGACGGTCCGCCCCGGTGGCCGCCTCGGCTTCACCGCCAGCTGGAACGGCGAGGCGATCAACGGCCGTTTCGACCGCTGGCGCGCAGCGATCCGTTTCAGCCCCGACGCGCTCGGGGATTCGCGCATCCGCGTCACCGTCGATCTGGCATCAGCCAATACCGAGGACAGCCAGCGCGACGATTCGCTCAAAAGCAGCGACTTCTTCGACACCGCATCGCACCCGACCGCGACATTCACCGCGCGCGACATCCGCGACCTCGAAGGCGACCGCTACGAGGCGCGCGGCACGCTCGAGCTGCGTGGCGTGAGCAAGCCCGCAACGCTCCGCTTCACGCTGCGTATCGATGGAGACAAGGCGCGCGTCTCGGGCACCAGCCGCATCGACCGCACCGATTTCGGCGTCGGACAGGGCGAATGGGCCGCGACCGACGCGATCGCCGCGGGGGTCGATATCGCCTTTTCCTTCACCGCGACGCGGCCCGCCTCATAACCGCCGGAACCGCGCGCATGGCCCGGCGTTGCTAGCGGCAGGAGGTGGTTCATGCTGAATATCCTGCCCTCGCCCGATCATGTCGGCGCCTATGCCATCTCGGGCACGCTCACCAAGGAGGACTTCGACCGGCTGGTCGCTGACGTCGACGCCAGGTTGAAGGCGCACGATCACGTCGCGATGATGGTCGATCTCACGGGATTCGAAGACATCACCTTCAAGGCCGCACTCGAGGATCTGCGCTATGGCTTCGGCCATATCCGCGACTGGACCCGCTTCAGGCGCGAGGCGGTCGTCACCGACAGGCAGTGGATCCGGACCATGATGCACGGCGCGGACATTGTCCTGCCCTTCATCGAAATCAAGGCATTCGAACCCGGGGAGCGGCAGGCGGCGATCGACTGGGCCGCCGATATCAGGCAGCCCGCGCGGGCTTCCTGAGCACAGCGCTCCACGCATAGCCGCGCCACAAGGGCACGAAATCGACAACAAGTCCGCGCGCCTCGGCGATATCGACGAGCACCTGCTTCAAATCAGCGCGCGGGGTCACGTCGAAGCGCGCGAGCCACGCGAAAAGCAGCGCCCGGAAGATGCGCGGCAGGCGCTCCTGCTGACCGAAATCGACGATGTGCAACGCGCCCTTGTCGGCCAGCGCATCGCAGGAGGCGGCAATCGTCGCCTGCCAGCCCGGGATCATCGACAGCGTGTAGGACAGGAATATCCGGTCGAAGCTTGCCCGTCCGAACAATCCCTGCGCATCGAACGCGGTTGCATCGCCCTGGGTAAGAGCGATCCGCCCCGCCAGTCCCCTGCGCGCCACCGACGCTCCCGCAGTCTCGAGCATCGCGGATGAAATGTCGAACCCGAAGCATTGCGCGTGCGGCCAGCTGCGCGCCGCGGCGATCAGGTTGCGCCCCGTCCCGCAGCCGATCTCGAGCACCGTCCCGCCGACCGGCACGTTGAGCCCCGCGATCAGCCGGTCGCGCCCCAGCAGGTAATATTTGCGCGTCAGGTCATAGATATGGCGCTGATGCCGATAGATCGCATCCATATGCCCCGCGCCACCCGACTCCAGCGCGGCGCTCACGGCCTGAGCACGTAAAGATGCACCCCGCCATAGATCGAGGAACGGTCGCGACGCGTATAGTCGGCGGACTTATCGGCCTCGTAATGCCAGCGTGCGAGCAGTTCGTTCGGGATGCGGCCCGGCAGCAGGCTGGGCGCGGCCGCGGTGCGGAAGACGACGCGCGCGCCCGGCTTCGCGGTACGCGTTATCTCGGCCCAGAGATGCGTCAGTTGCGCGTCGCTCATCCAGTCCTGCGCGTCGAGCAGCACATAGCGGTCGAGGCTGGCCGCAGTCTTCTGCGCCAGAAACTCGACGAAATTGGCGTGCCGGACATCGACCCGCCCGATCCGCGCGACGACGGCGTCATAATTGCCGCGCTGCAGATAGGGCGGCACGGGCGCATCCGGGCCCTTGCCATAGCCGCGGCCAAATGCCTGCCAGGCGAAGTAATTGTTCCGGATGTCGAAATCACACGCCAGCTTCTCGAGCCGCTGGCGCAGCACCGACGCCATGCCCTGCGGATCATCGCCCGCCAGCGCGTCATATTGCGCGGGCGGGATGCCGAGCCCGAAAAGCGATGCGGGCTGGTCGGTCAGCCAGCGCACGAACTTCTTGTCGAACACCGGCGCGAATTTCGCGTCGAAGATCGCGCGCTGTTCCTCGATGCTTCCGGCGTCGAGCAGTTCGCGCGGATCGAGGCGATAGAGCTTCGCGACAAGGTGCGCGGTCCCGATGAAATTGCCGAGCAGTCCGCGCTTGTAGATTCCCCTGGCGAACCCCGTGATCCGCCGCCGGCCCGTCAGGTCGCGCCCTTCCCAGTAACGCCGCGAAACATCGTCAAGGTGCGCACGCACATGCGCGTGATAAGCCTCGATATTGTCGTCGCGATCGGCCTCGCCGAAAAACCGGTAAAAGGCGTCGTGACCGGGCAGATGCTCCGCCGCGGTGAGCTTGAGCTTGTTGAGCGCGATATGCGCGGTGTTGAGGTCGACCGCGGTGATCGCCGCGGGATCGGCGGTCAGATAGGAAAGCACGTTGCAGCCGCCGCTCGCGATCGTCACGACATGGCAATCGGGGGTGATCGCCAGCGCCTCGAGGTCGACCACGGGATCTTCCCAGATCTGCGCATAGACCAGCCGCTGAAAAGCGAGCGCGAAGGCGCGGTCGAGCAGCCCCTGCTTGCTCAGCTTCACATCGCGCAACACGGCCTGGCGCACGCGATCCCCCCGCGAATGTTTCGAACCCGTGCTGATTGCGGCTGCGCCCATGATGCCCTCCCGATCCGCGAGCGCCCGATGCGCCGCCGGCAGAGCAGCCCCTATGGGCACGCGGTGACCGGGCGATGACAGATCGGCGTCGCTTCGAAGACGCCTTGGCCCGCTAACTACAAATGCGGCGATTGTCGGGATGGATGGTGGCGAACGCCAGAACAGCCGTCGCACAACGCCGGCATTGCGGACGATGACACCCCCTTCTCGTCACCCCGGGCTTGACCCGGGGTCCCGCTTTTGCGCGAGCGTCTGGCAAGTCGCTCATAGAGGCCTTGCCGGTCGGGATTGCCGCGGTCGATCAACGCGAACTTCCATTCGCGCGCTGCTTGCCGATCTGATTTCGGATCAAAATAGCCGAGAAAGCGGGACCCCGGGTCAAGCCCGGGGTGACGAGGTTGCGCAACGACCGCTTCCCCCGACTCTTCGGTCATTCGGCGTGCCGGGCAAGCCTGCCGAAACCGGACATGGCAGCTATCCGCCACTTTTCGCAAAAAGCTGCCGGTCCGGACACGCCGACATTGCGGACATTGGGCCGCGGTGGCACGTGGTCCAGAAAATTTGACCGTCTGAGGGAAGAGCATGACTGACGATACGGGGGCTCTAATGTCTGCGCTTGATAGCAGGGCTGGATGTGGGTGCTCCACGGAACCGAACGGCGTTCGCCTCATCTGCCGTCAACCATGGCGGGGCGAATTTGCGTACCTCCATGTCATTCACCCGGGATTGAAATGTGCGGAGCTGACAGAACTCGCCCAAATATTTGGCGCCGAACTGCCACCCTTGCTCCGGGACTTTTACACCAAAATGAACGGGCTGCAGCTGTTCGAAGCGCTGTTGAACGTGAATGGTTTGGTTGAGGACTTCAGCCGCATTCCGGGGAAATTTCAGCCGTTCTGCCCCATGATACGCGCGAGCACCTTCCCGGGCTTGCATCCAAGCTGGCATCGACTTGGTTACTTCCCCATCGGGACTTGGGTTGGTTACAGCCGCAAAGCAATCATAGCCTGTAACAAGCACGACGATATTGTCGTCTTCGATGAGGAGACTGGGAGGCAGCTCCGGCAGTACCCAAACATCGTCACAGCACTCCGAATGCTTGCGGCCGAAATGGACCTTTTGTGGCAATCTGACGGTAAGCTGGGGGTGCCAGAGCAATCTCTCGACGCTGCTTTTGTCGTGCATGGTTCCGCTTAGTCCGCTTTCCCGACTTTTCAGACGTCAGGGCGGCGCATGACGCTGATAAAAGCGGCCGTTAACCCGGACATTCCGGTCACGGTCATCCATATCGCCGGCGCACCGCGGTCGCTTGCCGCATCGCACTTCAGGCCGCGATTTCCTTGAGCGGCACGGTGGCATCTGCGAGCTGCGCCTTGTCGGGCGACAGCCGCTCGGTCACGAGCTTGCGCCCCTGGACATAGTCCCTGGTCGCGTTGACGCAGTCGAGCGCGATCACGCGGCCCTTTTTCAGATAGATGACCGAGAAGGACCGCGCCGCGGGATCGCCGCGCAGCACGACATCGTCATGGCCCGTGGCGAGCCCGACGGTCTGGAGCCGCAAATCATACTGGTTGGACCAGAACCAGGGCACCGCATGATAGGGCTGCGGATCGCCCAGGATCGCTTTGGCAACGGTGTTCGCCTGGTCATTGGCGTTCTGGACCGATTCCAGCCGGATGCGATCGCCATCGCAAAAATCGTTCACATGCGCGGCGCAGTCGCCAATCGCATAGATGTCGGGCAGCGTGGTCTGGCAGAAGGGATCGACGTCAACGCCGTTGCCGCCCGCGGCGCCCGCCGCGATCAACGGGCCAACCGCGGGAATGATGCCGATCCCGACGATCACCATCTGGGCGGGGATCACCTCGCCATCATCCATGCGCACGCCCGAAACCGCGCCGCCGTCGCCGACAAAAGCCGCCATGCACGCGTCGAGGCGCACATCGACGCCGTGGGCGCGGTGCTCGGCCTCATAGAAACGCGACAGCGGTTCGCCCGCCACGCGCGCGAGCACGCGCGGCAGCGCCTCGAGGACGGTCACCTTCTTGCCGAACTTGGCGAGCACCGCCGCGGCCTCCAGCCCGATATAGCCACCGCCCACGACCACGACGTCGGTCGTGCTGTCGAGCGCGGCCATCATCGCATCGGCATCGGCCTTGGTGCGGACGACATGGATGCCCTTCAGCCCGGCGCCCTCGCAGCCAAGCATGCGCGGCGTGCCACCCGTCGCCCAGACGAGTTTCCCATAACCGATCGCCTCGCCCCCAGCGATGGCGACGGTCTTCGCCTTGGGATCAACCTCGGACACGCGCCTGCCCGTGAGCATGTCGACCTTGCGATCGCTCCAGAAGCTGGCGGGGCGGATCAGGATGCGCTCAAAGGCCTTTTCACCCGCCAGATAATCCTTGGACAGCGGCGGGCGCTCATAGGGAATTTCGGGCTCGTCGCCGACGACCGCGATGGTCCCTTCAAAGCCGTGCTGGCGCAATGCCACCGCCACCTGCGCACCGCCATGGCCGGCACCCACGATCAGCACATCATAGCAAGTCATCGAACCCCAATCCCCTCTTCGCAATTTCCGGTGCGTCTAGCGGCTGACGCCGTGAAAATCGAACGCCAAAGCGTCCGCTCGCGCAAGATGCGATCGCAGAGATCGCCGCCGCGTTGGCGCACCCGCCATTCGGCGGGTATTCGCGCCCGAGCTCCCGACCGATCAGTCGCGACAAAAACCCTCGGAAGGCTGGATCATCAGGCAGTCCTTCTTGCCCGCCAGATATTTCAGCCCGGTCTCCTCGCCGGTCGCCTTGCGCAAGGTCTGCTCCTTGCCGCCGCGCGTGAAGTGGATTGCGCTGCCGTCCGACGTCCCCTCATAGCTCCTGGTGCCGTCGAGCAGTGTCACGTTGAGCGTGTAGGTGCCCGGCACTTCGGCCCTGGCAATATCGAGCGCCAGGCCCTCGACGCCGACCCATTTGCCGACCCAGCCATCGGTCACGCTGACATCGGGGGCGTCGGCGGTTTCGATCAGATTGGCGTCGACAGGCTCCTCATTCGCGGGAACCTCCTCGACATTGGCGAGCGCGTTTTCGCCCTCTCCCCCCGCCGCGGCATTGTCTGCGGTCTTGCTGCCGCATCCCGAAAGCAGCAGCGCGGCTGCGGCGAAGGTAAGCAGGTGGCGCATCGTCCTCATCCTCGTCCTGTCGATCCATATATCACCGAGGATATAGCCCGATCCCGGCACTTACTGTCCATGGCTTATTGTCGCCGCATATTGGGTGGCGTTTCGGGGCAAGCTCGCCTAGAGAGCCCGCATCCGACTCTCTCGAGAATTCCAAGCAGGAGCGCAGCCCATGCGTATCGCCATCGCTTCCGATCATGCCGCCATCGAATTGAAGGCGGTGCTGGCCGAATGGGCACGCGAACAGGGGCATGAGGTGACCGATCTCGGACCCCACGCCATCGAGAGCGTCGACTATCCCGATTATGGCTACAAGCTCGCGCACGCGATTGCCGAGGGAGAGGCCGATCGCGGCATCGTGCTCTGCGGATCGGGCATCGGCATCTCGATCGCGGTCAACCGCCACCCCGCCGCGCGCTGCGCGCTCGTCTCGGACCACCTTTCCGCGCGGCTCGCACGCGAGCATAATGACGCGAACGTCATCGCGATGGGCGCGCGGCTGATCGGCGTCGATATCGCCAAGGATTGCCTGGCGGTGTTCCTCACCACCGAATTCGGCGGCGACCGTCATGTCCGCCGCGTCGAGAAACTCTCCCATCCCCGCTTCGAGAAGGAGTCCGCATGAGCACCAATCCCGCCAAACTGAGCGACGTCCAGCCCACCGGCTTCTTCACGCGCAACCTTCAGGATGCCGATCCTGCGGTGTTCGCGGGCGTGACGCACGAGCTTGAGCGCGAGCAGCACCAGATCGAGCTGATCGCGTCGGAAAACATCGTCTCGCGCGCGGTGCTCGAGGCGCAGGGTTCGGTCTTCACCAACAAATACGCCGAGGGCTATCCCGGCAAGCGCTATTATCAGGGCTGTGCACCTTCGGACGAGGTCGAGACGCTCGCGATCGAGCGCGCCAGGAAGATGTTCAACTGCGGCTTCGCCAACGTCCAGCCGCACTCGGGCGCGCAGGCGAACGGCGCGGTGATGCTCGCGCTCACCAAGCCCGGCGACACGATCATGGGTCTCTCGCTCGATGCTGGCGGCCACCTGACCCACGGCGCGCGTCCCGCGCTCTCGGGCAAATGGTACAACGCCGTCCAGTACGGCGTGCGCGAAGAGGATCACCTGATCGACTTCGACCAGGTCGAGAAGCTGGCGAAGGAACACAAGCCCACGCTCATCATCGCGGGCGGCTCGGCCTATCCGCGCCACATCGACTTCGCGCGCTTCCGCGCCATTGCCGATGAAGTCGGCGCGATCTTCATGGTCGACATGGCGCATTTCGCGGGGCTCGTCGCGGGTGGCGTCCACCCCACCCCCTTCGGTCACGCGCATGTCGTCACCACCACGACGCACAAGACGCTGCGCGGTCCGCGCGGCGGCATGATCATGACCGATGACGAGGCCATCGCGAAGAAGATCAACTCGGCGGTCTTCCCCGGCCTTCAGGGCGGCCCGCTGATGCACGTCATCGCCGCCAAGGCGGTCGCGTTCGGCGAGGCGCTCCAGCCCGAGTTCAAGAGCTACGCCAAGGCCGTGGTCGAGAACGCCAAGACGCTCGCCGCGACGCTCAAGGAGCGCGGCGCCGATCTCGTTTCGGGCGGCACCGACACGCACCTCGCGCTCGTCGACCTGCGCCCGCTCGGCGTCACGGGCAAGGACGCCGACGAGGCGCTTGAGCGTTCGGCGATCACCTGCAACAAGAACGGCATCCCGTTCGATCCGCTGCCGCCGACCAAGACCAGCGGCATCCGCGTGGGCTCGCCGGCCGGCACGACGCGCGGCTTCGGCGCCGCCGAGTTCCGCGAGATCGGCAACATGATCGCGGACGTGCTCGACGGGCTGAAGGCCAAGGGCGAGCATGGCGACCCCGCGGTCGAGGCCGATGTGAAGGCCCGCGTCCGCGCGCTGTGCGATCGCTTCCCGATCTATCCGGGGGCCTGATCCTTGAAGTGCCCGTTCTGCGGCCATGAAGACAGCCAGGTGAAGGACAGCCGCCCCACCGAAGACGGGGCGGCGATCCGCCGGCGGCGCCAGTGCGAGGGCTGCGGCGCGCGCTTCACGACCTTCGAGCGTATCCAGCTGCGCGAGCTGACCGTGGTCAAGAGCGAGGGCGGCCGCGAACCATTCGACCGCGAAAAGCTCGAACGCTCGATCGCGATCGCCTGTCGCAAGCGCGCGATCGACCAGACCCGCATCGACAAGCTTGTCTCCGCGATCCAGCGCCAGATCGAGACGAGC
This sequence comes from Sphingomonas sp. LaA6.9, assembly GCF_022601895.1. Taxonomy (GTDB): domain Bacteria; phylum Pseudomonadota; class Alphaproteobacteria; order Sphingomonadales; family Sphingomonadaceae; genus Sphingobium_A. Next base: position 45,547 of record NZ_JAKVIO010000012.1, on the reverse strand, counting down.
GGCGAGAGCGAGGTCACCGCCACCCAGCTTGGCGGCATGGTGATGGATGGCCTGAAGGCGCTCGACAGCGTCGCCTATATCCGCTTCGCCAGCGTCTACAAGGACTTCACCGAAGCCAAGGATTTCGAGGATTTCGCAGGGTCGGTGAAGGAAATGGGGGACAAGTGACCTTGTGCTGCCGCCTCACCTGGCCGCTCATCCTGAGGAGGGACTGAGCATGGCGAAGGCCCGTCTCGAAGGACCGCAGCCAGAGGGCATGCAGTGAGCTTCTTCACCTATATGCTTCGCTGCGCTGATGGCAGCTACTATGTCGGCCATACCGACAACCTCGAAGCGCGCGTTGGGCAGCACCAGCACGGCGAGATTGAAGGCTACACGCAATCACGCCGCCCGATCGAACTGATATGGTCCGATAGCTTCCCCGATCGCGATCAGGCCTTCGCGGTCGAGCAGCGGCTCAAGGGTTGGTCGCGCGCCAAGAAGGAAGCATTGATCCGTGGCGACTGGGATGCAGTGCGTGCGCTTTCCCGGCGCGGCGCGATCCTTCGAGACGAGACTTCGCCAGGCTCAGCCTCTCCTCAGGATGAGCGGAATCAAGGAAACAACGCGATATCCGCTCACGCTGGGGAGGGACTGAGCGAAGGCGAAGGCCTGTCTCGAAGCGCCCCCGCCATCGTCCTCGTCCGTCCGCAGCTTGGCGAGAATATCGGCAAGGCCGCGCGCGCGATGCTCAATTTCGGGCTGACCGAGATGCGCCTCGTCGCGCCGCGCGACGGCTGGCCCAACCCCTCGGCAGGACCCGCCGCCTCGGGCGCGGACATCGTGCTCGAGCGCGCGCAGGTCTTCGAGAGCGTCGCCGACGCCGTGGCCGACTGCCAGCACATCTACGCTACCACCGTCCGCAAGCGCGGCGTCACCAAGCCCGTGGTCACCCCCGAGGTCGCCGCGCAGGAGATGCGCGCGGCGCGCGGCAGGTCCGCGATCCTTTTCGGCCCCGAGCGCTCGGGCCTCGAGACCGACGATGTCGCGGTCGCGCGCAAGATCCTGACCGTGCCGATCAACCCCGAATTCGGCTCGCTCAATCTCGCCCAGGCGGTGATCCTCGTCGCCTATGAATGGTCGAAGGGCGAAGCCCTCGCCTCGCCGCCCTCGGTCGAGATCGACCCGCCCGCGCCGCAGGACGAACTCGACGGAATGATCGGCCAGCTCGACGCGATGCTGGACAAGGCGGGCTATTTCTTCCCGCCCGATCGCGCGCCCTCGACGCGGCGCACGCTGCGGACGCTGCTCACCAAGCCCGGCTGGAACAGCATGGAGGTGCGGACACTGCGCGGCGTGCTCTCCAGCCTCGCCAATCCGCGTCAGCGCTGATCGAAGGCGTCCAGTTCATAGGCGATCGACGCCTCGACGAGCACTTCCCACAATTCGCCGGCGATGTCCGCCGGAAAGCCGTTGGCCACCGCATTGGCGCGCGCATTGGCGATCACCTCCGCCTTGCGCGCCTCGTCGCGCACCATGTTCCGCTCGGGCTTGATCCGCGCCGCGGCCTCCATGAAGCGGAAGCGCTCGCCCAGAAGTCTCGACAATTCACGGTCGACGGAATCGACGCCGGCGCGGACCTCTGTCATCGTCCCGCACATCTCGGCTGCTTTGCGTTCTTCGATCATGGCGGCGATCTAGCCGCGCAAAACCGCTCCGTCGAGCACACAATATCGCCATGTACATTTGTGCGAAATTATGGTTTTTCGCCGTAGCTTAAGTTCCCATGGAAAGACATTCACCATGCGTATGTTCGTTGCTTTCGTCGCGTCCGCCCTCGTCATGACCCCCGCCTTCGCATCTTCCGATGAAGCCAAAGAGCCAAAGGCTGAAAAGGTCTGCCGCGCCAACAAGCTGGCAACCGGCACGCGGCTGGCGAAAAAGAAGATCTGCAAGACCGCCGAGGAATGGGCAGCCGAAGACCAGCGCAACGACAATAATCTGCGCGACGTGCAGCGCATGACGCGCTGATCGGCGCGGTTCGCCGCCGCATCACTTGACTTTCATGCCAGCGCGCGTATTAGCGCGCCCTTCGCAATTGGCCCCGCACCCCGGTGAAGCGGCGGCCCTGCCTCGATCTTCGATCATCAGCAGAGCGGTACCGGGACTAACCCCGTCCTTTGCGGACGGACCACGTTGTAGCAATTGAAGGAACTGACATGTCGAAGCGCAACAGCGCCAAGTACAAGCTCGATCGCCGCATGGGCGAGAACATCTGGGGTCGCCCGAAGAGCCCCGTCAACCGCCGCGAATACGGCCCCGGCCAGCACGGCCAGCGCCGCAAGGGCAAGATGTCGGACTTCGGTATCCAGCTCCGCGCGAAGCAGAAGCTCAAGGGCTATTACGGCGAAGTCACCGAGAAGCAGTTCAAGAAGGCCTATTTCGAAGCCGCCCGTATGAAGGGCGACACCGGCCAGAACCTGATCGGCCTGCTCGAGCGTCGCCTCGACGCGCTCGTCTACCGCGCCAAGTTCGCGCCGACGATCTTCTCGGCACGCCAGCTCGTCTCGCACGGCCACATCTATGTGAACGGCGTGAAGTGCAACATCGCGTCGCGTCTGGTGAAGCCGGGCGACGAGATCACGCTGGGCAAGAAGGCGCAGGAAATGGCGCTCGTCATGGAAGCGCAGAGCCTCGCCGAGCGTGACATCCCCGACTATGTCGCGGTCGATGGCGCGGCCAAGGTCACCTTCACCCGCGTGCCTTCGCTCGACGAAGTGCCCTATCCGGTGAAGATGGAACCCAATCTGGTCGTCGAGTTCTACTCGCGCTGATCGGCTTTCCAGCCAAAGAACAAGAAAGGGCGGCCCCTCGGGACCGCCCTTTTCTTTTGTCTCACATCCCCATGGCGGCGCGCAGGAACGCGTCGGACTTGCTCAGCATTTCCGTGCGCGCCTTTGAATCGCGAAGATCGTGATCCAGCCGCGGATATACGATCAGCTCCGCGCGCTTGCCGGCATCCTTCAACCTGTCCGCCATCAGCTGTGATTGCTCGAGCTTGACGTTCGCATCGAGGTCGCCGTGGAACATCAGCACCGGCGCCTTGATTTGCGCCGCGTTCTGCGCCGGCGATCCCTCGCGCACATGCGGCCCCGTGCCGATGAACGCCTGCACTGCGGGACCATTGGTGAAGTTGCGCGCGCTTTGCTTGAGCTGCTGCAGGTCTGTGACAGGCGCGATCGCCAGGATCGCCTTGAAAAGATCGGGCGCGACCACATTCGATTGCAATGCGGCATAGCCGCCATAGGACCAGCCCACGATCGCCATTTTGGCGGGATCCGCCACGCCCGACGAGATCAGCCAGCGCGCGCTGTCGTTGATGTCTCCGATCGCGGTGCGCCAGGATTGAAAGCCGTTCTTTTCGAACCACGCATCGCCATAGCCCGCCGAACCCCGGAAATTGGGCTGCAACACGGCAAAGCCGCGATTGGCGTAGAATTGCGCAAGCCAGTCGAAACCCCATTCGTCGCGCGCGCTCGGTCCTCCATGCGGCATGACGATCGCCGGGAGACCCCGTCCGTTACTCCCCGGCGGCAGCGTGAGATAGCCGGGCACCACGGTGCCGTCCGCGGCCGGAAAGCTGATCGGCTTCACCGTCGCCAGCTTCACGCCCTCGAGTTGCGGGCGTTGCAGCAGGACTTCCTCCAGCTTCTTGGTGTTCTTGTCGAAAACGAAGTAGCGCCCGGGATCGGTATCACTTCCCGCCCATAGCAGGATGCGGCTCTCATCAAGGCTCGCGTCGAGGAAGTGGATCAGCGGCAGGCCCGGCAGCGCCTTGGAAAGCGAAGCGGAGAGCGCCTTGAGCGCGGGGTCGAAATAGGCCGCCTCGCGCTTCTCGGTCACATAGGTCGCTCCCACGACGCGTCCCTGTCGGCCGAAACGGATCAACCCGTCGACATCGACCTGCGGGTGCTCGAAAACCAGCCTGTCCCCGAACGAGCCGTCGAGCGAGACCGCATAGACCGCGCGCTTGCCGCCCACCTTGCGAAAACCGTAGACGACGTCCTTGTCGCGATCGACTGCCAGCGGGTTGAAGCCAGCCTCGGTCAGCGTGTCGTACGTGTCGAGCCGCTCGAGCTTCTTTTCGCCCTTGCGCCGGTAATAATAGATCAGTTGCGACGACTCATAGCCCGTCGCCCCTTTGCGCTGACCCACGCCCTGGATCCGCACGTCGCCGTGCCCGTCCGATATATATTCCACGACATCGGCGTTGCTGTCGGCGACGAGCTCGCGCTTGCCCGTCCTCGTGTCCACCCTGGCCACGACATAGCCACGGGGCTCCAGTTGACCGATCAGGACGACGCCATCCTCTCCGGGCAGCCAATCCACGACATTGCCCCCGAACAGCGTGGGCCGGTTATAATAGCGGTCAAGGCTGCGGTCGCTCACGAGCTTCAGGTTCGTGCCATCGGCATCCACCGCAACCAGCCGCGAAAGCGTGGTGGGCTCATCATCCAGCGATGTGGCGATCTGCGTGGTGATGAGCAACTGGCACAGGAGGCGCTGGTTCGAAACCCAGCGGCAATCGGACAGGCGCTTGGGAAGGCCATCAGCCATCAGCGCACGGTGCGGCTTTTCTCCAGAGCCAATCGAAACCGTGTAAAGATCGGTCCCGCGTTCGCCCACTGCGCTGATAAAGGCAAGCTTCGTCCCGTCAGGCGAAAGGGTCACATAATCCACGTTCGGGCGCACGCCGAACAGCGCTGCCGCCTCGGAGGCAGGCTGGGCCATGGCAAAGGGCGCCCCGTCGAGAGCCGCAACAATCGCGATCACAAATCGGTGCATTCCGGCTCCAGGCATCGGGGTTCCTCTTGTGTATCTGGAGTTGGCTGAACGGGCGGCCGGCAACGACCGCCCCTTTTTCGTTTGGAGCACGTTGCGCAAAATCGGCACCACCTTCCGCTCCTCCTGAGGAGGGACCGAGCGAAGGCGAAACGGCTCCTCAGGATGAGCGGGTCTGATTTTACGCATGCGGCTCTAGTTGATGCCCAGCGATGCCCGAAGGAATGCGTCGGACTTGCCCAGCATCTCGGTGCGGACCTTCGAATCGGCCAGCGAATGTTCGAGCTTGGGGTAGACGACCAGTTCGTGCTTCTTGCCCGCAGCGGTCAGTCTGTCGGCCATCAGCCGCGATTCCGCGACGTCCACATTGGCATCAAGATCGCCGTGGAACATCAGCACGGGCGCCTTGATCTTCCCGGCATTCTGCGCGGGTGATCCTTCCTTCACATGCGGGCCATTGCCGATGGAGGCATCGACCAGCTTGAAGTTGGTGTACTGGCGCGCTTCCTGCCGCAACCTTTCCAGATCGGTTACCGGCGCGATCGCGACGATCGCCTTGAACAGATCGGGATCGAGCACCGCAGACTGGAGCGAGGCATAGCCGCCATAGGACCAGCCGACGATCGCCAGCTTCCCGGGATCGGCAATTCCCTCGGACACCAGCCAGCGTCCGCCGTCATTCACGTCGCCGATCGCGGTGCGCCATGACTGGAATCCGTTCTTCTGAAACCACTGGTCGCCATAGCCGGACGATCCCCGGAAATTGGGCTGCAGAACCGCATAGCCGCGATTGGCGTAATATTGCGCCAGCCAGTCGAACCCCCATTCATCGCGCGCCGAAGGCCCGCCATGCGGCATCACGATCGTGGGCAGGTTCTTACCGGTGCTACCGGCAGGCAGCGTCAGATAGCCGGGGATCATCGTGCCGTCCGCCGCCTTGTAGTTCACCGGCTTCACCGTCGCCAGCTTCACACTCTCCAGTTGCGGGCGCGCCAACAGCACTTCGTTCAGGCTCTTGGCCTTCTTGTCGAAGACATAATAGCGCCCAGGATCGGTGTCGCTTCCCGCCCAGAGCAGCAACCGGCTCTCATCAAGGCTTGAATCGATGAAGCTTACCAGCGGCAGCCCCGGCAATGCCTTTGAAAGCGCGGCCCCCAGAGACTTCAGTGCGGGGTCGAAGAAAACGGTCTGCCGCTTGTCGGTGGCGAAGGTGACCCCGACGACGCGGTGTTGCCGGCCGATGCGCACGAGACCGTCGACATCCACTTCGGGATGCGCATAGACCAGTTCCTCTCGCATCGTCCCGTCGAGCGCGACACGGAAGACCGCCCTGCGACCATCCTTGTCGCGAAAGCCGTAAACGGCATCCAGGTTGCGATCGACCGCGACGGGATTGAAGCCCTCGCCCGTCGAGATGTCGCGCTTGCCGAATTCGCGCCAGTTGTCGCTGTCCTTGGTGCGATAGAAATATTTGAGCGTCGCCTTCAAATAACCAGTGGAGTCGTTCTTCGGCAGGCTGCTCATGATACGAATGCGGCCATGGCCATCCGAAATATAGTCAGCCGCATCATCCTTGGGCGGTTCGACGCGTTTGCTCGCCAAACTCATCGTGTCGACACGCTCCACGCCCAGACCGGCCTCCTTCTGCGCAAGATGGGTACCGGTCGAATATTCGGGAACAAACTCGCGCGTGCGCAGAATCGCGCCATCTTCGTCCGGCAGCCAGTCGAGAACCTCCCCGCCATCCTGGTTCAGGCCCAACGCGCGCGATCCGGTGCGTGCACTCACGAGCTTAAGGTTCTTGCCATCTGCATCGACGCCGATCAGCCGCGAAAAGCCGATCTTCAGCCCGGCCTGATCGGTCATGCTCGTCACGCTGCATACAAGCCGTGTATTCGACACCCAGCCGCAGCCACGCAGACGTTCGGGATCACCGTCCGAATACGCCGCGCGAACGGGTGCGGCCTCGGCCGCGACCTCGGCTGTGTAGAGGATCGATCCGCGCGCCTGATCCGGCGCTATGAACGCAACGCGGCGGCCATCGGGAGACAGGCTGATATCTTCGACATGCTCGCGCACGCCGAACAGCGCGGCGGCATCATTGGCCTGCGCCTGCGCGACAGGTACGAGCATGGTGGCCGCAAACAGCGCGGCAACGAAACGATGCATTCTATTCCCCCCAATTTCAATACATTGGCGATGCTGCCGCGAACATTGGTCGCGTGCAATAGTGAATTGGTCGGCGCGGCGTTGCGCGCGCCACGCCGCGCTGCCATGAAGCGCGCAACCAAAGCGTTTCCGAGGACATCGCCGATGCGTTCGATACTGTTGCTTGCCGCCGCCCCGCTCGCCCTTGCTGCCGTCAGCGCACAGGCCCAGTCGGGCGCCATTTCGCTCGACACCCTGAAATCCGTCACAGAGACGCTTTCGTCCGACGCCTTTGAAGGCCGTGCGCCGACGACGCCCGCCGAGGACAAGACCGTCGCGCTGATCGCCGAACGCTTCGCAAAGGCCGGCCTCAAGCCCGGCAATAACGGGAGCTGGTATCAGGACGTACCGCTGGTCGAGATCACCAACAGCAATGTCTCGCCACTCAGCTTCACCGGCGGCAAGACGCCGCTCGCCTTCGATCTGCACAAGGACATGGTGATCGGCACCTACCGCGTCGTCCCCAATATCGCGATCAGCAACAGCGACGTCGTCTTCGTCGGCTATGGCGTCAACGCGCCCGAGCGCGGCTGGAACGACTATGCGGGCGTCGATGTGAAGGGCAAGACCGTCATCATCCTCATCAACGATCCCGACTGGCAGAAGCCCGATGTCGGCGGCACCTTCAACGGCCGCGCCATGACCTATTATGGCCGCTGGACCTACAAATACGAGGAAGCCGCGCGTCAGGGCGCCGCCGCCGCGATCATCGTCCATGACACCGAACCGGCCGCTTATGGCTGGAAGACCGTGGATTCGAGCTGGACCGGCCCGCAGCTTGGCGCCGACGACGTCAACAACCACATGGACCAGAGCCAGGCCGTGGGCTGGATCCAGAAGCCCGCGGCTGAGGCGCTCTTCACGTCTGCGGGCAAGGATTTCGCGGCGCTCGCCGCCGCCGCGAAGCAACCCGGCTTCAAGGCGGTGCCGCTGGGCGTCAAGGCATCGGTCAGCTTCGACAACGCGATCAAGCGCAGCAAATCGAAGAACGTCATCGGCATCCTGCCCGGCAAGGCTCGCCCCGACGAAACCTTCCTCTACACCGCGCACTGGGATCATCTCGGCCGCTGCATGCCCGACGAAACGGGCGACGACATCTGCAACGGCGCGCTCGACAACGCCACGGGCACCGCAGGGCTGATCGCGATGGCCGAGGCGCACGTCAAGGCGGGCGCAGCCGACCGCTCGCTGATCTTCCTCGCGGTCACCGCCGAGGAATCGGGGCTGCTCGGCTCCAAATATTATGCCGAAAATCCCGTCTATCCGCTCGCCAGGACCGTCAGCGGCGTCAACATGGACGGGCTCAACATCCTCGGTCCGACGAAGGACGTCACCGCGGTCGGCTGGGGCAAGTCCGGGCTCGACCCGATCCTCGAAAAGGCGGTGAAGGCGCAGGGGCGCTATATCTCGCCCGAATCCACGCCCGAAAAGGGCTTTTACTACCGTTCGGACCATTTCAGCCTCGCCAAGCTCGGCGTGCCGATGTTCAACGCGGGCAGCGGCGACGATCTCGTCGCGGGCGGCAAGGCGCAGGGCATGAAGATCGCCGCCGAGTACACCGACCAGCATTATCACCAGGCATCGGATGAATATGACCCCAACTGGAACTGGGACGGCGCGGTGCAGGATCTCCAGCTCTATTACGCGCTGGGCCGCGAGGTCGCCAATTCGAGCGTCTGGCCCAACTGGAACAAGGGCGACGAATTCCGCGCCACCCGCGACAAGAGCCTCGCCGACGCGGGGAAATAGGGCTCCCATTCTCCGCTCATCCTGAGTAGGGATCGAGCGCAGCCGAGAGCCCGTATCGAAGGACGCACCAAGCCGCTCCTTCGATACGGTGGACAGGCCGCCATGCCCCCGGCATGGCTGCGGATTGCCGGGGGCAATTCGCACCTGTTCACTTCGGCAGGCTCAACGGCTACTCAGGACGAGCGGTGAATTTCAATGACACTTAAAATGCCCCCCGAATGGGCGCCGCACGAGCGCGTCTGGATCGGTTTTCCCAGCCATGAGGTCGAATGGCCCGGCGTGCTCGATGCCGCGCGCGCCGAGGTGGCGGCCTTCGCCAATGCCGTCCATGCCGGTGGCGCGGGCGAAGACGTCTGTCTGGTCGCCGCCGATGCCGTCTCGGCAGAAGCCGCGCGCGCGCTCGCAGCCCCCGGCGTGATCGTCGAGGAACACCGTTTCGGCGACATCTGGCTGCGCGACACCGGCCCGATCATCGTCGGCACCGGCTCAGCCCGTGAAGCACGCGACTTCGGCTTCAACGGCTGGGGCGGCAAATATGAAATGCCCGGCGACGAGGATATCGGCGCGCGCCTCGCCGCGACGATCGGCCTCAAGGCCACGCGCTGCGACTGGATCTTCGAGGGCGGCGCGATCGACGCCGACGGCACGGGCCTCGTCGTCACCACCGAGCAATGCGTACTCAACGCCAACCGCAATCCCGATCTGTCCCGCGACCAGATCGAGGCGCGATTGAAGGCCGATCTTGGCTTCGATCGCATCCTCTGGCTCGGCGATGGACTGCTCAACGACCATACCGACGGCCATGTCGACAATCTCGCGCGCTTCGTCGGCGAGAACCGCCTCGCGCTTCCGATGCCCGAGGGCGAAGACGATCCCAATGCCGCCATCTATGCCGATGCAAAGGCGCGCGCAGAAGCGATGGGGGTCGAGGTCGTCGCCCTCCCCTCGCCCGGCCGTGTCGTCCGTGGCGGCGAGGTGATCCCGGCGAGCTACATGAACTTCTATATCGGCAACGCCACGGTGGTCGTGCCCGTCTATGGCGCGCCCAATGACGATGCCGCGGTCGCCGCGATCCAGGCGCTGTTTCCCGGTCGCAAGGCCGTGGGTTTGCGCGCCGACCATATCCTTGTCGGGGGCGGCAGCTTCCACTGCATCAGCCAGCAGCTGCCTTACTGATCCGCCGAACGAGGCCCCGGCACCGACCGGGGCCTCGTCCATATGGATCAGGCCCGGAGTCAGGCCAGGTCGAACCGGTCGAGGTTCATCACCTTGGTCCATGCCGCGGCAAAGGCATCGACAAAGGCGCCGCCCGCATCGTCGGTCGCATAGGCTTCGGCAAGCGCGCGCAGCTGCGAGTTCGCACCGAAGATCAGGTCGACCCGGCTGCCCGCCCATTTCTGGTCGCCGCTCTTGCGGTCGCGGCCCACGAACACGCCGTCATTGGCCGCCGACGCCTCCCACTTCAGCGTCGTGCTCGTCTTGAGCAGGTTGACGAGGAAGTCGTTGGTCAGCGTCTCCGGACGGTTGGTGAAGACGCCGAGGTCCGACCCGCCATAATTCGCCCCGAGCACGCGCAGGCCAGCGACGAGCACCGTCATTTCCGGCGCGGTCAACGTCAGCAGATGCGCGCGATTGACCAGCAGTTCCTCGGCCGAATAGACCGAATCCTCGCCCACATAGTTGCGGAACCCGTCGATCCGGGGCTCGAGCGGCGCGAACGACTCCGCATCGGTCTGCTCCTGCGAGGCATCGGTGCGGCCCGGCGTGAACGGGATCGTCACGTCATGCCCTGCCTTCTTCGCCGCCGCCTCGATCGCGGCGCCGCCGCCCAGCACGATCAGGTCGGCAAGCGACACCCTCTTGCCCCCCGTCTGCGCGTCGTTGAACGCCTTCTGGATATCCTCCAGCTTCGACAGCGCGACCGCAAGCTGTCCGGGTTCGTTGACCGCCCAGTTCCTTTGCGGCTCCAGCCGGATGCGCGCCCCATTGGCACCGCCGCGCTTGTCCGAGCCGCGGAAGGTCGAGGCCGACGCCCAGGCCGTCGCCACCAGCCGTGAGATCGACAGGCCAGAATCCAGGATCTTCGCCTTGAGCGCGGCGATGTCCGCCGCGTCGATCAGCGGGTGGCCGACGACGGGCACCGGATCCTGCCAGATCCGCGGCTCCGCGGGCACCTCGGGTCCGAGCAGCCGCGTATGCGGCCCCATGTCGCGGTGCGTCAGCTTGTACCACGCCTCGGCAAAGGCATGCGCGAACTCGTCCGGGTTTTCGTAGAAGCGCCGCGAAATCGGCGCATAGATCGGATCCATCCGCAGCGAGAGGTCGGTCGTCAGCATCGACGGCTTGTGCCGCTTCCCCGCGTCGAACGCATCGGGGATCGTCGCCTCGGCATCCGTGGCGACCCATTGATGCGCGCCCGCCGGACTCTTCGTCAGCTCATATTCGTGCTCGAACAGGTTGGTGAAGAAGTGGTTGCTCCACTGCGTCGGGGTCTGGGTCCAGATGACCTCGAGCCCGCTCGTGATGGTGTCGCCCGCATTGCCCGTGCCATAGCTGTTGGCCCAGCCCAGCGCCTGCTGCTCGATGCCAGCGCCCTCGGGTTCGGGGCCGACATATTCGCCCGGATCGGCGGCCCCGTGCGTCTTGCCGAAGGTGTGGCCGCCCGCGATCAGCGCCACGGTCTCCTCGTCGTTCATCGCCATGCGCGCAAAGGTCTCGCGGATGTCGATCGCGGCCTTCAATGGATCGGGATTGCCGTTCGGCCCCTCGGGATTGACGTAGATCAGCCCCATCTGGACCGCCGCCAGCGGATGCGCGAGGTCGCGCTCGCCGCTATAGCGCTCGTCGCCAAGCCATTCGCGCTCGGGGCCCCAGCTGATATCCCTTTCGGGCTCCCAGACGTCTTCGCGGCCGCCCGAAAAGCCGGCGGTCCTGAAACCCATCGACTCGAGCGCGACGTTGCCGGCGAGCACCAGCAGATCGGCCCAGGAAAGCTTGCGGCCATATTTCTGCTTGATCGGCCAGAGCAGCATGCGCGCCTTGTCGAGATTGGCATTGTCGGGCCAGCTGTTGAGCGGCGCAAAGCGCTGCGTGCCCGCGCCCGCGCCGCCGCGACCGTCGCCGATGCGATAGGTGCCCGCCGCGTGCCACGCCATCCGGATGAAGAGACCGCCATAATGACCGAAATCGGCGGGCCACCATTCCTGCGAGTCGGTCATCAGCGCGGTGAGATCGTCCTTCACCGCCTTCAGGTCGAGCGTCTTGAATTCCTCGGCATAGTTGAAGTCCGCGCTCATCGGATCGCCCGCGGGCGGATTCTGGTGCAGGACCGACAGATCCAGCTGGTTCGGCCACCACAGCCGGTTGGTCATTTCGAAGAGAACGGCGGCGCCGTCCACCTTTCCGCCGCCCATCGGGCATTGCGCTTCGACGTTCATGGCATCTCCGATCCTGTTATTTTGTGCAGTTGAAGCATACGAAGATTGCGCCGCGATGACCGAGCTGTCTAATCGCTTTGTTTGCTCAGTGTGATCGACATTTGGCTCGGAATCACGGTGGCGAATTCGCTGTCCTACACGCCGCGGAATCGGCGATATGCTGGTGGATGCGCACCCGCCCCGAAACCACTTCTGCCGCTGCCCCCACGCCTGCCGATATGGATGACGGCCTCGCCGATCTCCTCGCCTTCGATCCGGTGCCGATGGCGCGGCGCAGTGCGCGCGGCTGGACCGTTGCGCGTCAGCGCGCCTTTATCGCGGCGCTCGCGCACTATGGCGTCGTGTCGGATGCCGCGCGCGCCGTCGGGATGAGCGTGCGCAGTGCCTATGCACTGCGGCTCAGGCCCGGCGCCGAAAGCTTCGACGCCGCCTGGATGTGTGCGCAGGAAGAAGCAATGCGTGATCGCAAGGGCGAGGTGCTTGATCGCGCGCTCAACGGCGATCCGGTCTCGCCCCTGATCGGCGGCAAACCCGCTCGGGTCCCGCGTGATTTGTCGCTCGGCAAGCAGCTGCGCGTCTTCACCGCTCTGGGTCGCGAGCAGGTGGGCCGCGACGCGCGCGCGCAAAGGCCGCGCAGGACAGGCAATGGCACCGCGACTGCGCCGCCAATCGTCAGGCGCTCGACCAGGCCGACCGCGAAGCCACTGCGCAGGCCGACGAACAGCGCAAGGCGGCAGAGCAATGGCTGGACGACGCTATGCAAAGACGCCGCGCGTCACGCGGCGCCTGCGTGCGGATTCGGCTGCTATAGATCGCCCGGCATGTTGTGCCGCGGCTCAACTTGCCGGCCCCGATGATCCGACGCAGAAAAATCGACCTGTAGCGTCGATGCAACAAGTTCAGAGAAAATGTCAGCCCAAACGGTTTCCAGTTAGCCTGGGCCATTGGGCTATGCTTTACTTTTGATCAATGGCGCCGAGACGCGACATTGCGATCCCGGGCCGCATGTTTTGTCAGGGGAAAGCCATGTCGAAACTACCTCAACATCTCTGGATCTCTTGCGCCTCCTTCGCTCTCGCCGCGGGTGTCGCCGCGCCGGCCCTGGCGCAGTCGAACGTGCCCGCCGACGATCAGGGCTCCGCGACGTCCGGGGAAGATATCATCGTCACAGGCTCGCGCATCCGCCGCAGCCCGCTCGAACAGGATGCACCGATCGTCTTTGTCGATCAGCAAGACATCGCCAAGACCGGCCTCAACTCGGTCAACGACGTTCTCCAGCGCCTTCCAAGCTCGGGTGGCGGCCTCAATGGCAAGTTCAACAACAGCGGCAATCTCGGCAATCCGCCCGATGGCGGTGGCGTGGGCGCGGGTTCGGCCGAGATCGACCTGCGCTATCTCGGATCGCGGCGCGTTCTCGTGCTCGTCGACGGCATTCGCTATGTGAACGGCGCCTCGGCGAGCGGCGTGCCCGGCTCGACCGACCTCAATTCGATTCCCGAAAGCGCAATCGAGCGCGTCGAGGTGCTGCAGGACGGCGCCTCGTCGATCTACGGTTCCGACGCGATCGCGGGCGTCGTCAACATCATCACGAAGAAGCAGCAGGAAGGCCTGATGGCCGCGGCCCAGATCGGTCTCTATGACCGTGGCGATGGCGCCACCCAGAACTACCAGCTGAGCTGGGGCAATGGCGGTGACGGCCCGCTGAAGATCGTCATCGGCGGCAACTATGTGAAGCAGGAAGGCGTGTCGGCCGGCGCACGGGATATCTCGCGCTTCCCCGCCCCTTATTCGGACACCTGCGCCGACGGCGGCTGCTCGGGTTTCCTGCCCAATGGCCGATATCAGGTATTCGGGCAGGATCTGACGCTCAGTGCGCCGGTCCTCAATCGAGTCTCGACGCCAGGCGATTTTCGCGCCTTCGTCAGCCCTGATGATCGGTTCAATTTCGGGCCATATAACTATCTGCAGATCCCGGTCGAGCGGTACGGCGTGTTCGGGAATCTCCGCTACGAAATTTCGGACGCGGTCAACTTTTCCACCAAGCTGATCTGGAATCAGCGCAAGTCCAAGAATCAAGCGGCTCCCCTGCCATTCGGCATCGGTCAGGCCGCCGGCCTCACCCCGGTACTCGACGCGACCACGGTCCACGCCACCAATCCGTTCAACCCCTTCGGCGTCACGCTCGATGCGTCCAACACCGATCTGATCTACCGGCGGTTCGTCGAAGGCGGGCCGCGTCGGTTCAACCAGACCGTCGACACCTTTTACGGCGTTGCCACGCTCGATGGCGATTTCGCCGTCGGCGAAGGCAACTGGTATTGGGACGTGAACGCCGCCTATGGCAAGAACAAGGCCAAGCAGACGATGTTCGGGAACATAAACTCGAACCTTCTGCGTCAGGCGCTCGGTCCGATCGCGAACTGCACCAATCCCTGCGTCCCCTTCAACCTGTTCGGGGGCGCCGGATCGATCACCCAGGCGATGATGGATTTCGTCACCTTCGAACAACATGACAGCAGCGAGAACGAGCTGTGGGATTTCACGGGCAATATTACCGGCAGTCTCTTCACGCTGCCGGGCGGAGATCTCGGTATTGCCGCGGGCGTCGAATATCGCGACCTCAGCGGCAGGTTCGATCCTGACCCGATCGTCGCGGCAGGATTCAGCTCGGATATTCCGGCGCTGCCGACGCGCGGCAGCTATTCGGTCTGGGAAGGCTATGCCGAACTCAATGCGCCGCTTCTGGCCGACACATCCTTCTTCCAGTTGCTCGAACTGACAGGGGCGGTGCGTTTTTCCGACTATTCGACCTCGGGTTCGACATGGACGTTCAAGGGCGGGGTCAACTGGAAACCGATCGACGATCTGCGCCTGCGCGCTTCCTATGCCGAGGGTTTCCGCGCCCCCTCGATCGGCGAGCTTTTCGGAACGCAGTCGCGCTTCGACCAGCAGCTTGACGATCCCTGTTCGTCGCATCCCGGAAATACCGCCCCGCTCCGCTTCCAGAATGACGCCACCGTGCGCGCGAACTGTGTTGCCGCCGGTGTTCCGGCGAATGGAAGCTATCAACAGGCCAACCCGCAAATCTCGGTCCTGGTCGGTGGCAATGACGATCTCGATCCCGAAACGTCGGAAAGCTGGATCTTTGGGGGAGTTTACAGCCCCTCCTACTTCCCCGGCTTTTCGATCGAGGCCAATTATTACGACATCAAGGTCAGGGGCGCGATCCAGTCGATCGACGCGGAGGTCACGGTCACCAACTGCATGGTGAGCAATGATCCGACGGCCTGTGCGCTCGTGACGCGCGCCGGCGCCGGACAGCTCACTCAGGTCGTTGGCCTGCTCCAGAACATCGCGGGCATCAACACCGACGGGCTCGATGTCAATCTGACCTATCGCACGGGGGAGACGGGTGCCGGGCGGTTCGGCTTCACCTGGAACAACACCTTCCTGTTCAACTATGACGTGATCGTACCCACGGCGGGCGGCACACAGGTCATCAGCCGCGAAGGGACCGAACAGGGCAGTCCGTCACAGGGCTTCCCCGAATGGAAGTCCATCGGGATTATCGATTGGGACAAGGACGACTTCGGCATGACCTTGACCGGCCGTTATGTTTCCGAGCTGGACGAAGCGGGCGGCAACGTCATGAAGGACCGCTTCTACACCGATGTGCAGTTCCGCCTGACGGTCGGCGAGGACAAGGATTTCGGCTTTGCGCTGGGCGTGAACAATATCTTCAACACCACGGCGCCCGGATGCGTGACCTGCGACATCAACAATTTCGACCCGACAACCTATGATCTCAATGGCCGTTATCTGTACGCCAAGGCGACGTTCAAGATGTAAGGCAGGGCGCAGCCAGGCGCTGCGAGTCAAGACCCTGCGTTCGGCTTGAGTCACTCGACCCAAGCCGAACGCGGCGTCACCTCCCCTTTCCTACACCGCCCGTTCCCTGTACGTTCTGCCGCGGACGCGCATCCGGCGTGCGGAACGGAAGCCCGGTCGGGATGCGCGTTTGTGAGAAATCTGTGAAGCTAAGTGAAGCTAAGGCCCGCTGCGCAGCGGTTTTAAGCCGTGCTCCGGTCCGTGCCCCTTGGCCCGGCGGCGGCGCGTCTCTATGTCGCGCGCATCGCATTTGAAGAGGTTTGTCCGATGACCGAGATCACCGTCGCCGCATTGCAGCTCGCGCTGACCGACGACATCGACGCCAATATCGCCGCGGTCTCGGATCTGGTCCGCGACGCCGCGGCGCGCGGCGCAAAGATCATCCTGCCTCCGGAACTCTTCGAGGGCCCCTATTTCTGCCAGGTCGAGGATGAGGCGCTGTTCGCACGCGCGCGGCCGACGTCCGAGCATCCCGCGGTGCTGGCGATGCAGAAGCTCGCCGCCGAGCTTTCGGTCTATATCCCGACCAGCTTCTTCGAGCAGGACGGGCCGCATCATTACAACAGCCTCGCGATGATCGACGATGCCGGCGCGGTCATGGGCGTCTATCGCAAGAGCCACATTCCCGATGGTCCGGGTTATGAGGAGAAATTCTATTTCCGCCCCGGCAATACCGGCTTCAAGGTGTGGAAGACGCGCTACGGCACGATCGGCGTCGGGGTCTGCTGGGACCAGTGGTATCCCGAATGCGCGCGCGCGATGATGCTGATGGGGGCGGAACTGCTCTTCTATCCCACCGCGATCGGGTCGGAGCCCTATGATCCCGAGCTCGACACCAGCCGCATGTGGCAGCGCGCGATGGTCGGGCACAGCGTCTCCAACGTCGTCCCCGTCATCGCCGCCAACCGCATCGGCAACGAGAATGGCCAGGTCTTCTACGGCCACAGCTTCATCGCCGACGAATGGGGGGATTATCAGGCGAACTTCGGCCGCGAGGAAACGGGCGCGATCGTCGCCACGCTCGATCTCGATCGGGTCCGCAAGCATCGCGCGGGCATGGGCTTCTTCCGCGATCGTCGCCCCGATCTCTATGGCCGACTGGCCGAAGATGTGTGACGGGCGCAGATAGGTAAATTCCTATATATGTCGATCTAATGGCCAAAAACCGCGCTTCAACGCGTAAGGATATTCCTATCAAGACGTCTGAGTTCGAGCGCGCGCGCGAACACCGCCTCGAACATCGCGGGCGTCAGGCGCCCCGTATTCGTGTTGTACCGCGAGCAGTGATAGCTATCGATCACCACCTCGCCGCCGGGCATGCGGTGTTCGGCGAGATGCGCGAACCGCGCTTTGGGCAGGCGCCCACCCAGCACCTTCACCGTCGACTGGTGCGCGATCTGTCCCAGTGCAATGAATACGCGCGCCTGAGGCAACGATGCGCGCGTCCGCTCCAGAAAGGGGCGGCACGTCCGGATCTCCTCGGGCGTCGGCTTGTTCTCGGGCGGCAGGCATTTGACCGCATTGACGATGATCGCGCCCCTCAGGCGGACCCCGTCGTCCACCCGCGCCTCGTAACGCCCCTCGAGCAGTCCGAACCTGTCGAATGTCGCAAACAGCAGGTCACCCGCATAGTCGCCCGTGAACGGCCTGCTCGTCCGGTTGGCGCCCTGCCTGCCCGGCGCCAGCCCGACGACCGCAAGCCAGGCGTCGGGATCGCCAAATGCGGGGATCGGCGCATTCCACCAGTCGGGGTGCTCGGCGCGGAGCATCTCGCGCAACGCCACAAGCCGCGGGCACAGCGGGCAGTCATGCGGCGGTTCGCTTTGCGGGATGGGGCTTTCAATGAACATGCCAAGGGGATAGGCGGCTGGTCATGCCGGTTTCAACCTATGCGATCGCGCTCGGTTCCAACAAGCGTCATGGTCGCCATGGCGCGCCACGTCACGTGATCGCGGCCGCACTCGCGGCGATCAAGGCCGAAGGCATCGTGCTGCGCGCCATTTCGCCGACGATCGAAACCGCGCCGATCGGCCCGTCGCGCCGCCGCTACGCCAACGCCGCCGCGATCATCGAATGCGACGACACGCCCCCCGCGCTGCTGGCAAGGCTCAAGCGGATCGAACGCACCTTCGGCCGCCGCCCCGCGCAACGCTGGGCGGCGCGCGCGCTCGACCTCGACATCATCCTGTGGTCGGGCGGTATCTGGGCGTCACCCGCGCTGGGCATTCCCCACCGCCATTTCCGCGACCGCACCTTCGTGCTCCGCCCGCTCGCCGACATCGCCCCCGACTGGCGCGACCCCCTCGCCAACCGCAGCATTCTCCACCATCTTTATCGCCTTGAACGCAGAACCCCGTTGACCGGGCGCCCCCGCCCTCCTAGGGAAAACCGCCTTGGTGAGGGCCGTTAGCTCAGTCGGTAGAGCAACTGACTTTTAATCAGTAGGTCGCTGGTTCGAATCCAGCACGGCTCACCAAAATCAAATTAAAAATCAATATGATAGCGATCAGGGCCCGGCTCTAGCGCCCCCATAGGTAACACCTTAGGTAACAATCTGGGCATATTTCGCTTCGCACTGGACGGTGTCAGCGAGCCTTCGCACGGCTCAGCACGACAGATCGGCAATGAACACGGCCGGCACGCCAAATGGCAAATGTCGGGACATGAACGAACGCAGAGATGGTCGCGATCCGATGCACCCGCCGGATCGGCTGCGCCGCCCCATTGTTAGCGATCCAGGCGCTTGCAGCGCCAATTGAACGGGCTATCGGCGCGGACCGGCTTAATCGATGCTTTTCAATTCGCTGCGGATGACATGTATCAATGATCGCGTCATGCCTCGCGACTACCGGGTCTGGCTTCCCGCTTTGGGACCGGCCCGGTCTCCCCCTTTGACCGGCTCGGCAGAGATGGAGGACCGACGCACACCCCCCCACCGCTGCGGCGATCCTCCATCTCTCTTTGTGGAACAACCCAAGGGATGCGCCAGGGCCATCCACAGCAATGGCGAGCGTCGCCAAAGGCTGCCCCACCGAACGAAAATCAATGGATTCCGGCATTCGGACACTTCAAGCGCGTGGTTGAATATTCCGAAATGGGGATGTTGGCTGCTGATGGCTGCCGAACCGACAGCTCGTCGCAACCCGTTGCAACGATGAGCAGCTACAGCCATGCTGACATGGCAAGCAGCCCACCGGTCTTCGCCGCGATGGTCATCGGCTTGCCATTCAAATCCTGAAGCGCGGTGAACGAAATGATTGACAGGAACAGGCAAAAACTGGCGAGCGCACGTCCGCTGCCCGTATCCGAGGTTTCGGATATCGTCACCGACACGAGCAAGCCCGCCGTGGCGCGCAAGGTCGTCATTACGCGCGCGTCAGCGACGGGGGCGTCCGCCACCGGTTCGGTCAGTGTCGGCACGCTTGCATTGGCGGCCGCAAGTCTTGGGGTCCTGGCCATTGGCGCGATCGCCATTGGCGCCCTGGCTATTGGTCGACTCAGAATCGGAAGCGCGCAAATTCGCAAGCTGCGCATCGACGAACTCGAGATAGGCGAACTGATCCGCACCAACGACCGGAATCGCGGCTGAACCTGCGGGAGCGCAGCGGATGGCCTGTCTTCCTGGCGTTCGCGCGAAGGAGAAAGCCGGACGATAGACTGCTCGCAACCGCTGTTGCCTTACGCGTTCATCGCCACTGCATCATGCTCCGGAAACAGCGGCAACGGCGATCGACCCGGCCGTCGCTCGGCCACCTTGCCTGCGGGCACGACCACCGCCCAGTCGATGGGGAAATCATGGCGCACGCTTTCGCTTGCCCCGGCAGGGCGGATCGTGGTGATGCCGGCACCATCGCGCGCAACCGCAAAGCTGTGACTCTCACCGTCCCAGCGCACCGCAAGCAGCGCGCCGTCGCTGAGCGCGATCGAGAAACGCGCCAGGCCCTCGTTATCGGGGGTGAGCATGATCTCCTGCTCGATATCGCCCGAGATCCTCAGCCGATCGAAATCGGGTTCGATCAGTATCGTCATTGATTTCCTTCCTTTCCGTCAGCGTCTCCGCCGGAGCGCGCGTTTCCAGTCTTCCTCGCTCGGCATCGGCAGGTCAGTGTCGTTGTCGAGGTCAGTGAGTTCGAGGCGCGGCGGGATTTTGGGTCGTCCGAGCGCGCGGCATTTGCCGCAGCGCATATGGAAGGGCACCAGTCTCAGCGCATCGTTCCAGCCCTTCTTTTCGAAGCGCCACCACAGCGCATGGCCGTCGAAGATCGCGCTATGCCCGCAGCGACACGTGAAGCGCAGCGTCTTGTGCCTTGCTGCCGCGTCGAACAGGTCCTTCATCGGATTGGGCGACGCGATCGTCATGACTTTCCCACCGGATCCTCGGGCAGGCGACGGGAGCGCGCGCCCGCGGTTGCAAAGGGATCGGGCTCGTCATCGGGGATGAGCCGCACCATTTCCAGATTAGAGAGGCCATGGACGAGATGGTCTGTCAGCTGGTCACGTACGACGTCCTTCGAGCGGTTCTTTGGCGCCCAGAGATCACGGAACAAGAAGCGCGGGGCGACCGCCAGCCTGATCGCCAGATGGAGGCGCAGGTCGTCGAGCGAAAAGGGTTGGCGATTCGGCATGCAGCATTATCGGAACAAAGAACGAACATTGGCAACAGCGCTCTGCTAAGGCTTTGAAGAAGCTAAGGCGCGTGACGTCTCGGTTGCACCGATGCCGCACCCCATTTCGTTCTACATTTGTTCCATGATAAGCTTATCCAACGAGTCGCTGTGAGTGGAACCCGATCATGTCCAGGCTTCATGCGGTGATGGCGGGCGTCGAGGAGATCGCGTGCCACTTCGATGCCGAACCGAGCGATGCGCTCAGCCCTCCCTATGAGGTGATCGAGGGCTGCCCCCATCTTGTCGTGATCGAGAACCAGGGCCGGCGGGTGCTGAAGCGGCTGAGCTGGGGCTTTCCAAGGCTCACGCGCGAGATGCGGCTCGGCGGCGATCCGCCGGGGCGCGTCGGCCTTGTCGCTGATCTCACCAATCCGATGTGGGAGCAGATCGTGGTCGACCCACGCTATCGCTGCCTCATTCCGCTCACCCATTTCGGCAATCCTGACGGGCCTCCGGGTGCGATGACGCGCACATGGTTCTCGGTGAGGGACCAGCCCATTGCGTGCTGGGCGGGCTTTTGCCGCAACACTCCAGAATTGGGGCCGGTCTATGCCGGCATGACGATGGACGCCAATGCCGCGGTCATGCCGACCAATGATCGCATGCCCGTGCTTCTCGAGCCCCATGAATATACGCTCTGGCTCCACGGCTCGATCAGCGACGTGATCGAGTTCCAGTTCCGCGCGCCGTTCGCCGCCGAACGCATGGAAGTGCTGAAAACCGAGGATCTATGGCGCAGCGGCAAGTTGCCCACGATCGCCCAGCCACAGCTCGATCTCCTGTAGCGCGTGGCCCATGTGCCGGTGTCGGCCATTCGTGATATAGGCTTGGCCATGTGCAACCAATATGCCTTGCGTCCAAGCCGCGACGAGGTTGCGGCACATTTCCGGGTGAAATCCTTCGGCGCCTCGAACGCGCCGCAGGAAATCTATCCCGGCTATCCCGGCATGGTCGTCCACGAGGTCGACGGCGAGCGCGTCATGCAGTCGATGACCTGGGGGTTTCCGCTGCGTCTCAAGGGCATGAAGCCCGAGTCCAAGCCCAAACCGGTCAACAATATTGCTGACCTCAGAAAACCGATGTGGATCGGACTTGCACGCAAACCGCAGTGGCGCTGCCTCATCCCCCTCAGTCATTTCGCCGAGGCCGAGGGGCCAAAAGGCGCGAAGACCAAGACATGGTTTTCGGTGACCGATCAGCCAGTCGCTGCCTGGGCGGGGCTATGGCGTGTGAGCGACGAATGGGGCCCGGTCTATTCGGGCGTCATGACCGATTGCAACGAGGCGATCCGCCCGGTCCATGACCGCATGCCCGTGCTGCTGATGCCTGAGGACTATGACCGCTGGCTGGGTGGCAGTTTCGAGGATGCGCTTGCATTTCAGGAGCGCTGCTTCCCAGACGATCTGATCGTGATGGAGCGCACCAACGAGCCTTGGAACAAGGCAGGAAAGCTGGTCGGCGAACAGCTCATGCTGCAATAGCGGGCGCGTTCCCGACCGGGTTCGATCACGCGGATTGCAAGATCTGGACAGAGGAAAGCGCCTCGCACCCATATGCGTTGCCAGGGCTGTGCGTGTATCTCGCGGTGCCCTGTACCTAGCTGGTCAGGGTCATTGCCCCCACCCCGCTCGCCAGCACGAATCGGTCATCGGGATCGCTTGACTGCGCGAATGAGGCATTGGCTTCGGCAATGCATTCATTGATTGTGCCCGAGGCGATGAATTTCTTCAGGAACATCAGCAGCGCGTTCGCCCAGTCGAGCGAGTTTGTCAGCAGATCCTTGCCCGAGTCCGTGGCGATGAGCGCGGTATCCCGGTCGACCTTGCCGATACAGCCATTGGATGCACAGGCAGCAACGATGAACGCCTTGGCGTTCATCGTCTTTACGAGCGCCTTCAGCTGCGTGATGGCGATGTCGCGCGAAGCGTCGTCGGAATCGGGCCGCGGACGAAGATTGCGCGCTTTCCTCGAGTTTTTCGCCCTTTCGCTATGCCCCCAATAGACGACGATTGCCCCGGTTTCGTGAAGCGCATTGCCGAGGTCGGTCCAGGCCGTGTCCGAATTGCTCAGCCTGACGAGGTTGACCTGGGCCTGTTCGAAATCGCTTGTCAGGCCCCATTGGGTCGGATCGGTCGACCCGTGCAGGTTCTGCAGGAAGGTGTCGAATGTGAAAGACCGGGAAATGTCCGAAAAATAGAGCAGGAAATAGATGTTCCTGGTGGCCTGGCGCGGTCCGTCCTTGACCGCCTTCCACTGCGCTTTCCGCGTCCGCGGCTCCTTGTTGGGGCTGGGCTTCTTCTTTGGCGCCTGCGCGATGCGTGGCGGGGCCCCGCGATAGGGCGACGTCGAACTCTGGCTTGAGCCATATCCGCCTGTCGGCTGCTGCAACATGCCATAGCCGGCCGGATCGTTCATCGGCTTGTCCCGGCGGCGCGCGCGTCATTCGCGCTCTGTGCTTCGCAAAGACGCATCACAAAGCCCCTATCAGTTTGCCGACTCTCACCGGGTCGCCGGTTTCGAGGCTTTTCCACGCCGGAAGCATGCTCTCTTCCACCCATTTCCAGCGATCGGCAAAGACACCGATATCCCCCCCCGGGACATGATCGATGAACTTGATATTGTGCCCGGGGATTGGCGAGGGCACGTCGGCGGAAATTTCCTTCCACAGCGCCTTTACCTCGCTGCGGTCATAGATGGTTCCCTGCAGGAAAACTTCCTGCTCATATTTGAGCAGCGCCGCATTGCCGGCCCAGATCTTGTCCTGGTCCTTCGCGTTCACGCCCGCGTCGATCAGCGTCCATGCGGCCAGCACCCGGTCGGTGATCTCGCCTGCGGCCTTTGCGTCCTTCAGCGCCTGGTATCCGGCGTCGCGATAGGCAAGGTGCTGCCAGAAGACGTCAGCCCAGAGCAGGCGGTTTCCCCCGCTCAGCGCCCAGAAGAGGAGCTGGCCCATTTTGGGCGTCGCCGTGCGCCCGAGGATCAGCCCGCCGATCCAGAGTGCGGCAGGGGTAAATGTCTGCGCGCCTGCCCCCCAGCCCAAAGTCCATGCCGCGTGCATGCCCTCTCCCACCCCCTTCGAGGCGAATGCCGCCATGCCGGCCCATTTGAAGGCCGCCGGATTGGAGAGGTACATCCTTGCATAGGCGGTCGTGACCTGGCGGTTATAGGCCTGGGCGTCGGACACATTGATCTGGTTGGGCACCTGCGTCTTGTAGGTGATGAACTCGCTCAGGGCCTGTTTGAGCCAATCATTCTTCGACTTCCTTGCGGGCTGGCCGGCCAGGACGACCCTTGCTCCGCCATAGAGCGCAGGCGGGTTCCTGCTCTGGCCATAACCGCCCGAACCGCCGGTCGAGCCGCCATAATTGCCGCCGCCTTGCTGCTGGGCACCATAGTCGGAGCCGTCGCTCATTGCCCCTATACCAGCGGATAGGTCGGCAGGGTGTCGTTGGGGTTGCGCAGATAGACGAGCTGGGTCGGCGTCACGACCTCCCAGGGCGCACCCACGAATATCGCGCCGGCCGCATGCTTCATGTTACTGGCGCTCGGGTCGGGAAATTGCCGGTCGATCGTGATCTGCCATTTGGTGGGATCAGCCGGCGCCACCTGCTCGACCTTCACGATCCGGTAGACTTCGTAGTTCACCAGGATCTCGCGGTCGCGGTCGTTCTCGACGGCCGACAAGTCCACCGCATTGTTGAGCGCGTCCCAATAATAGCTGCTGTCATGCAGCATCAGCACATCGCTGCCCTGTGTCGCATCGATGAGCCCCGGGCGCTCATCATAATTGCCCTGGCGCGCCTCCTTGAGCTCCTGGATCATCGCGACATATTCATTTTCGCCCGGAAGCGGCGGCTGCCCCGTCGCGCCCCAGATCTGCCCAGTTGCGAGGAACCAGGCGAAGATCTTCTCCATGCCGGGCCTGACCGGGACCTGGACCCGTGTCGCACCTGCGGTGAGGAACTTGTCGAACAGCGGGTCGCCCGAATTCTCGTCGATCAGATCGGGCCATTTGCACTTCCTGGCCCACATGCTGTGATAGAAGAGGTAGGTGACATATTCCCACTCGAACACCTGCTCGAAAAACTGGATGATGGGCGCATCCTTCTCCAGCTTCGCAAAATCGATCTCGGGAAAGCCGCAGGGAGCGACATGCTCCATCATCGAGCCCAGTCCGTTGAAGTAATTGCACATGAGCGCGGCAACGATATGCCGCTTGAGCTCGTTTCGCTCGATTTCCCTGTTGAGAAAGGGGTTGCGCCCCCTGATTTCGAACAGACCGCTCCGCGCTTCTTTGACCATGTTATAGGTCTCGAGCTTGCGTGCATATTCGCCCATGATCGTGTTGAAAATCTGGAACTGCCATTTCTGGAATGCCTCGGTGGTGAGCTCCGCCGTGATGGTCAGCGTGCCACTCAAAGACAGGGCAAGCGAGGAAAAGCCGGCGACGGCGGCAGTCACGACGCCCTGCTCGCCCTTCATGGTTTTCGAACCCGTCGCCGACCAATTCTTGTTCGACTGGCCCCCGCCACCCGAATATTCGTTCATCGTGTTGGTGAAGATGCAGGTATCGGCGACGTGTACCGATACCGCCACCTCGTCCCTGGGATCGGTCGACTTGGGGTGGCCCGTAGAGCAGCGCACGTCATAGCTGATGCTCTTGGCGCGGTAGCCCGCCGGGATCTCGGGCGACTTGTACTCGTGCGAGGAAAAACCGACGGCCTCGCCCTTTTCGGGTTCGCCCAGATTATGGCTGAAACCCCATTGCACAGCCGCCTTTTCATCGGGCGGCTGCAGTTCCTCGGTGGTGGCGATGCCGTTTTCGGCCAGCAACTGGCCGTAATTGCCCCTTTGCACGATGTCCGGCGTGATATTC
Organism: Sphingomonas sp. LaA6.9; assembly: GCF_022601895.1. Lineage (GTDB taxonomy): Bacteria > Pseudomonadota > Alphaproteobacteria > Sphingomonadales > Sphingomonadaceae > Sphingobium_A. Next base: position 19,901 of record NZ_JAKVIO010000012.1, on the reverse strand, counting down.
GGCTTTTGCGGCTCCTTGCGCTCATCGTCCGCAGCCATTTTTTTCGTGTAGAGCGCCCTGAAAATCGCCGCAGGCTCGGGGACGATCATGTCGAACATCATGTGGCGCCCATAGTTCATGACCTGGGCGTGGGTGATCTTGTTCACCCAGTAATATAGGCCCGCGCGGTGGACCGCGCCGGCATCGTCATTCTTGATGCTGTGCTTGTTGTGCTCCTCGATCTCCCGGATCGTCTTGCTGATCTGGAGGCGGCGCGTCTTTTCCTGGAGCTTGGTGACCGCCCGGTCGACGACATCCTTGGCGTGCGATCGCGCGAGGTTGCGCGATTCAGACTTCGCCCAGTTCGCGGTCACATTGGCGTGCGGCGTGACCGTGATCGACTCTCCATATTTTAGCGTGGCGGTGACGCCCGCATCGAGGTTGATCTTCTGGTCGACCGTGCTCTTGACCTCGCTTTGCAGGTTGAATTTCTCGGTGACACCGTGATCGCGCTCGGACGAACTGACGGTTTCGGCGTCGAGCTCGAGCGTTTCCTCGGTCCTTGTGAGCATCCGGTGCCTGCGGACCTTCATTTCCCCTGCAAGGATATTCTCGATATCGGCGATCTCGCCCGCATCGTATCTCGCGAGTTCCTCGCGGATGAGGAACAGGTCGCCGATATAGGGCCGGATGCAGATGCAGTGATGGACGGGCCTCTTGCAGCTTTCATCGCATTTGCATTCACAGACGAGACGGCCCTCCTTTTCCCTTGCGGGCTCGGGCAATTGCATGGTGTTGCGCTCGCTGCACTTCTTGTGACAGCGGTCGAATATGGCACCGACGGGCAGGATGATGGCCTGGCTGAGCAGCTGCTCGATCAGCGCGATCGTGACATCGCCGGCAAGCTCGTAGCGCCCGCCGCTTTCCTTCAGCGCGCGCCGGATCAGGTGGAAGATCCTGATAACCAGCTGGAAGTCGACACAATAATTCTTGCTCAGGAGGTTGGCCTCGATCGCGAGCAGGAAATTGTCGGCGTAGCGCCGCCATTGGGTCTCGATGTCGGGCAGGTCGCTGGCATTCAGCGTCGCCGCCACCTGAGCAAGGTCCTGCGGCAGGATCGGGCGCGACTTGAAATTCAGCCAGTCATATAGCGTACGCACGACAGGCGAGAGTGCATCAACGCCGGTTACGAGCTCGGCGCGGTGCTGCTTGCGAAAGCGCTCCATGAGCGCGCCATGCGTTTCCCGGTCCGGTGCCCCGTTCAGCGAGACGGCGAGCTCGGACAGCTTTTCGTCGGGATAGAGGGTGAGGCCCGCTTGTCTGACCGCCTCGTCCGGAAGCCACTCTACTGGCCGCAAGTTCTGAAAACGCGTGAGTTCGATCATCGCGACCTCCAACCATCAACACCCATATCTCACAGCGTCGCGGATGGCCCGCGCTGCCCGGATCGTCCGCTTCGCCCGATGTCCCGCCGGCGCCTAGGTCGGCTGATTCAACATGGTTTCGAGCGCGTCATATTCGTCGCCATCGATATTCGAGTAGAGCGATTCCCAGGTCGCGCCGGCGACAAGTTCGTAGAGCTCGGCCTGGTCATGGGATTTTGCGGCGGCAAGGACCTTGTTGATCGCGATCTCGTCGTCATCGTCGACAGCTGGAATAATATCCCCGCCGCCGAGACAGGCATTGATCGCCCGCAGCTTGATCGCTCGTGGCATGTGCTCGAGCCAGCCCTGAGCATGCGCCTCGCTGATCAGGTGGCGCGCATTGTCATCCTCGTCCGAGCCCGTGAGACTGGGAAGGCTGAGCGTGGCAGTGAGTATGTCAGGCAGGTTGATGATCGCGGTCTTCAGGTCGGCAAGCGTGCCCGCAAGCGGCGCGATCACCGCTGCGATGGCTGCCAATATGGTGGCCGGGGGAGCTGCGGGCGTGAAGTTGTCGAGTGCGGCCTTGCGGGCAAGCATGAAGCGCCCGACAGTCGTCTTGGCCTCATTGGACCCTGCATATTTTACGGCACCCTCGGCGGCCGCGAATTCCAGCGTCAGTTCCTTGAGCGCATCATGGCATGCCTGGCGCTGCCTCGCATCGGTGATGGCTGGGTCCGCCAGGTCGAGGATGACATTGTAGAGGTCGTCGTAGCGCAGCATTTCGAGCGAAGCACAGATGCGCCTCGTATAGTTGACCTGGTGCATCAGCCGGATGAGGTCGTCTTTCCGGTATGGCGCGGCATTGTCATATGCGGTTATGACGTCCTTCAGGATCAGCGAGGCATTCACCATGGCGTCGCGGTGGCGCAAGGTCGCGCTCGCAATCCCTTTCAGCAAGTCCGCCCGTTTGTCGTTGAGGATGACGTCGAACTCGGCCGCCTGATACTCGACCGGCCATTGCAGGATCTTTGCGAAGACGTCGCCGAGATTCGGGCTCGCATTATAGTCGAGGATGAACAGGCAGCGCCGGATCAGCTGGTAGACGACATAGTCGCGCTGATCGAGCACCTGCGAGATCTGGCGGGCGACGTCATCGAGCATGGCCTCTTCGAGCTCGTCGTCGATACCCGACCATCCCCCCATCGCAAAGACCATGCGGATCAGTTCATAGCTGTTCTCGGACGTCTTCATCGCATCGCGAATGGCGATCTCGTCGTCATCGTCGGTCGCACCCGAGGCGAGCGAGTAAACGTATCGGCACTTGGCCTTCTTGATATTGTGGCGCAGGCTCAGGCTCGGCGGATCATAGTCGACATTTTCGGATGCGAAGAAGCCGCGCAGCGTGGTGTTGCCGCTCGCCTTTACGTGATGCCGGGCGAATTCCATGGCCGGATCCTTGGGTTATTGCAGCGCAATGAGTATCGGAACGAGGCCCGCCCCCTCGTCGAGCGGCGCCATGGCCTTGCCGATGACCGCGCCAAAGGCGCGTCCCTGGTCACTGGCCTTCATTGCGTGTCCAGGATGCGGCGAACTGGTCAGCAAATCGCCCACCCTGATCGCACCATAGCGTGCATCGGCCTTGCAATAGGCGCGCCCGACAAGCGCGATCGGCCTTGCGGGACGTTCTCCGTGCTGCCCCTTGCCCATCACGATGCCGGGCCGGAAATCCCCGGCGCCCGCAACGACGCCCACGACCCTGTTGTCATAGGCGCTTGCCGAGGGCTCGAGCACGCCATCGTCGCCAATGGACATGAGCGTGCCCGGTCCGATCGCGGGGTCGCTGCTGACGACGAATTCCTCCGCACAGTCCATTCCCGGGAACGACACGTCACCAGTCACGACTACGTTGCCCTTGAAAAAGCCAGCGGTCTTGTCGCCGCTATGTTCGGCATAAAGCGCCGCACCCGATCCATTGGGATTGTTGACCTTGGCGAAGACACCATTGCCGTTTCCCTTGGCCTCGCCGTGGACGCCCGAGCCGCTTCCCTTGCATTCGCCATAGACGCCCGAGCCGCCGCTCTGCGCGTTGACCTGCAGTCCGACAAGCGCGGTGCCACCGCCCCTTGCCTCCCCGAACACCGCTGGTCCCGTACTTGCAGGTGCCTGGTCCAGTTGAAAGGCAGCAACCGCCGCAACTGCGGTCGAGGTCGATTCCGCATGCAGCCCTTCGCCGGCCGAGCTGGCCAAAATGGCCGAGTCGGCGGGATTGTTGTTCGTGCTGGTGAAGCTTGGCATCGCAAGGCGTCCTTCCCGGTCCGGTTGCTATGGGTTGCAAGGCTGCGTCCAGCCGCGGGACGCGCAGCGCTGCGCGGCTCTAACCGCGAACAAGGCTGGGGTGATCCTGGGGAGGCTGAGGCACCGGCTGTTCGCATGTGGCGACCCCGTCGAACTTCACCCGGGCCCAGACGGCGTGGGTGCGCTCCGGTTCCCAGGAGCCCTTGATGCAGACCCACAGGCTTGCAAGCCCATTGGGCGAACTGTCGAACTCGTCCTCCGCCAGGGGCGTGAGGATCAGGACATCGCCGACCTTGCCGTCGCAGGGCAGCTTGTCCTGCCGGAAGTTGGGTCTGATGTTAAGCCTAGTATAAGAATCCAACGCCCGCCCTCCTTTTCTGAGAGTAGTCGCACAGCAACTTGACAAATGTCATGCTTGCCTAATATTTATTAATATAGGCGAAGTAACATGATATTAGACCTCAAATAACCTGTCAAGATCACCTGCGGAGACCGGGCGCGCGACACTGAACGACAGTCGACGGGTGGAAGCGCCTTCCGGCGAGGGCGAATGCCGGTGCAGAGGTCATCGTCGATTTTCGCAGTTTCAAGCGGATTACCGTGATCCGGACGCTGTCTTGCAAGCCCGGAAATTGGGATCCGCCGCCTCGACGGTGGATCCATGGAGGACCACGGACAGAGCCTCTGTTCTGGCTCCCGCGCGTTGAGCGGACCAGATTTCGTCTCCATATCCGTGCTTTGCTGAAGCTTTGCTTCGGTCGCGCAGAGGGGCCTCGCGCGCCCTCCAGTGGCCGCCTTTGCCCGCAGCCCATGCCCGGCATAGCCGCCAAAATGGAGCATTTGACGCGAGTGGCGAAAATATGCGCGTAATTGTCATCGACCGATCTGTGACACGGTCATGACCTTGCGCACCTGACCTGCTCCGGGAATTCTGGACCGTTTTGGGTTGGAGAATTCCAGTTATGAATGGAGGGGCAGGATACGGAGTGTCGATGAAGAGGACAAAGTCTTCGGAGGCGCAGATTGCCTTCGTGCTGAAGCAGGCGGACGATGGCATGTCGGTTGGCGCGGTGTGCCGCAAGGCTGGGATCAGCGAGGCGACGTACTATAATTGGCGCAAGAATTACGCCGGATTGATGCCGTCGGAGATGAAGCGGCTGCGACAGCTTGAGGAGGAGAACGCGAAGCTGAAGCGCCTGGTGGCTGACCTCAGTCTGGACAAGGCGATGCTGCAGGATGTCGTCTCGCGAAAGCTCTAGAGTCTGTTTCTGCTTGATTGAATCGAATGGGGATTCCCACGGCGGCTGGTTTCTGATTCAACCTTGAGGCTGGGTTGGAGGCCAGCAGGCATGGCGAAACCTTATTCCGATGATCTTCGAGAGCGGGTTGCGGCAGCCGTAGCTGGAGGCCGGAGCTGCCGGGAAGTTGCGGCCCTGTTTGATGTCAGTGTGGCGAGTGCTGTTAAATGGTCGCAGCGATTGCGTACGACAGGGACGGCAGCCGCAAAGCCGATGGGCGGTCACCGCAAGCGATTGCTTGCTCCGCACCGGGCCTTGGTTCTGGAGCGCTTGGTCGCGACACCTGAGATTACAGTGCGCGAGATGGTGGCGGAGTTAGCCGCCCACGGCATCGAAACCTGCCCGGTATCGGTATGGCGCCTGGTTCGTGCCGAAGGCATGAGCTTCAAAAAAAAGTCTGTTCGCCACCGAGCAGGACAGGCCCGCGATCGCCAGAAGAAGAGCACAGTGGAAGAAGTATCAGGGTCGCCTTGATCCGCGGCGTCTCGTCTTCATCGACGAGACCTGGGCCAAGACGAACATGACGCCCAAGGCCTGCCGTGATGACCGCTCTGTGCTCTATCAACGCGTTCCCAAGCTCTTTTCCAGTCTTGCCCTTGCCCGCGGTGATGGTCGCCATGCCAGGCTGCAGCGAACTCTGGGTAGCGTCCAGCTGCTGATCCTTGATGACTGGGGGCTCGAACCGCTTGACGCGCATGCGCGTCACGACCTGCTTGAAATTCTCGAGGAACGTTATGGTCGCCGCTCCACCCTCGTAACAAGCCAGCTCCCAATCGCGGCATGGCATGAGGTCATCGGGGATCCAACCTATGCCGACGCCATCCTCGATCGGCTCGTCCACAATGCCCATCGCTTGAACCTCGATGGCGACAGCATGCGCCGAACGAAAACCGACCAAGAGGCTTGACCGAAAGCGCGTTCGAAACAACAACCATCAAGACCAGTTAAGCCCTGCCTCCGAGGGGGCGACATCATCTCGGAATGAGGAGGCGCCATCTTCTCGGAACGAGGGGGCGGCTTCGTCGGAATCCACATGTTAGCATCAGCGGCACATGGCCCGCCCTGATGCCGGCACGCTGGAAAGCCACCAGCAGGGCGGTCCAAGTTCGGGGTGCAGCTCAAGACAACCCCGGACTTTATTCATAAGTGGAGGAAGAAAGGGGGAGCATTTCAACGATGCTGTCACTTTGACAGGTTGTTCGCAGCAGCATTTTGAGTCATGTGATGGCAGTCGGAAACCAATCTTTTACCGAGAGCAAATTCAATGCCGAATGGTGTTTCGCGCTATGCAGAGCGCAACAAGAAGACGGGGCTGGTACGTCGCACGCGGACCCGCTCGCGCTTGATCGAGGCGGGCATCCGCGTATTTCTCGATTTCGGTTTTGAAGCGCCTGTAATTGAGGATTTCGTGGCGGCGGCCGATGTATCCCGCGGCTCTTTCTACAATCACTTTCAGACGAAAGAGGAACTTCTCGAAGCCGTCAGTACGGTGCTTCGTAAGGAACTGATGGTAACATATGAGGAAGCCAAACTGCGGATCAGCGATCCGGCCGAACGTTTGGTGGGTGGGATCAGGTTCTTGATCCGCAACTCGCGGGAGAATCCCAGATGGGGCCTGCTTCTTCTGCAAATGCCCGCCTCCGTTAGCAGCGCTGAAGCGGAGTTTCGCCGCGGACCGCGGCGCGATCTGAAAGATTGTATCTCGCGGGGAATTTTGCCGAAACAAAATTTGGAAATCGGTGTCGATCTAATTATCGGCACCACGGGACAGGGCATCCGGGCGGCCGCATCGCTCGCGCGCCCTCAGGATTACCCTGAGCAGATCGCGACACTCCTGCTGATGGCATTGGGTATGGAACCATCGATGGCCGCAGAAATTGCGCGCAGGCCATTCCAAGACCTCAGCGCGGTAACGTCCGAACTCCCAGCGAACTGACAAAACCGGCAAGGGGGGCGGACCGGAAGCCGCCCGATGCAGTCTAGGCTGCGCGCTGGCCGGTCACGGGAAACGACCCAAGGCCTGCCGTACTTACAGTGCCCGACAGCGTGTCGCCCGACACGGTGAGCTTGCACCGAAGGGTAAGCGGCATGGGCTTCTTGACTGCCGTGGAAAATGTGAGGGTATCGCCCTCGATCTTCCCGTCGGCCACCGACACCGAGCCAAATGCACCTTCTATGTCACCGACGAACGTATCGCCCGCGCGCTTTACCGTCAGCTGGGCCCGCCGTTCGCCCAGCGGCGTCTTGGCGGACCAGTCCCAAACTCCATCAACGTTACCCATGACATCTCCTCCTCAACGTTAATCCGGAAATCACCGGCGGTAACCGACCTTGCCCCGAACCCAGCGAACCGACGAAACCGGCAAGGCGGGCGGCCGTGAAGCCGCCCGCATCGCAGCCTAGGCAGCGCGTTGACCGCTCGCAGGAAACGACCCAACGCCTGCCGCACTCACGGTGCCCGAAAGCGTGTCGCCAGACACGGTGAGCTCGCACTGTAGCGTAATCGGCATGGGCTTCGTGACTGCCGCAGAATATGTGAGAGTGTCGCCGCTAATCGTCCCGTCGGTCACCGGTACCGAGCCAAATGCACCTTCCATGCCCCCGGTGAACGTATCGCCCTCACGCTTTACCGTCAGCTGGACGCGCTGTTCGCCCAGCGGCGTCTTGGCGGACCAGTCCCAAACTCCATCAACATTCGTCATGATACTTCCTCCTTGGTGTTAATCCAGAAACTAGTAGCGGTACTCGAGCGTAACTCCGTAAGCTCGCGGGGCGTTGAGCTTGCGGACAGAATTGAGCTGGCTTGTGAGGACGGTGTTCATGACCTGCTCGTTAGTCAGATTATTGCCCCACAAGCGTACAGACATATCGCCCTGGGTGTAGGTGAGTGATGTGCTCAGCAGGCTATAGTTTGGCTGTCGCACCCGATTGTCGGCCTCGAAGAAAAAGCCGTCATTGTAGTAGTAGGTGGCTGAAGCCCGCCAATCGCCAGAATCGATTGGAAGGCGGTAGGTTCCGGTGATCGAGCCCGTAAAATGGGGCGCCTGCGGAAGCTCATTGCCGGTGGCCGAGCCTGAAACCTGCGTAAATCCTCCGGTTGGCCTCGGCGTTGAGATCGTCGCATTTGGGAAGGATGTGAATTCCGAATGGAGGTACTCCAATGCGCCGCTTACCGTAAAGCGGTTCGACAGCCTGGCATGGAAGTCCACGTCAACGCCGTAGAGTTCGGCGCCAGCCCCGTTGAACAATTGAATGGCTGTCCCGACGAACCCAAGCACCTGGACATCGGAATAATCATAATAGAAGGCTGAGGTGTTGAGCGTCAGGCGACGGTCCCAGAATTCGGATCGGAACCCTACCTCGTACGCATTCAGCTTCTCGGGCAGATAGGGTGGGGTGGCTGGGTTAGCTATGTTGAAGCCGCCGCTCTTCTGACCGCGATTGTAAGACGCGTATGCCATCACATCCGGGGTGAAGTGATGGTCGAGCGAAATCCGCCACGTCGGAGAATTGTCCGACGTTTCGTCGCTTATCGGAGTTCCAGGCCGGGACACCGGCCCGGCGAAGGTATCGACCTGCGCGTCAAGCTTGGCGTTTTCGTCGGTGTAGCGCCCACCCAAGGTCAGATTGGTCCGATCACTGAGGCGCACAGTGCCCTGCGCATAGGCGGCGAAGGACTCCGTCTCGATCGATGCCGCAGTCGTCTGCCGGGTCAGGCCGCGGAATATCAATGGTGAAAGGGTGGTCAGATAAAGTGCGTCGTCGTCAGAGCGGTAATAGAAGAGACCCGCCGTCCAAGTGAAGGGGGCGTCGGCCGGCGAAAGCAGTTGTAATTCCTGGGTAAACTGCTTGTTTTTGGCATCCCGAAAATTCCCAAGAAGGGCTGCGGGCGTACCGTCTACGTCGGAATCAGTCGTCGTGTAGCTCGTGCGACGGTAGGCCGTGATGCTGACGAACTCCGCAAAACCGAAGTCATGCCGGACCTTGCCGTTGACGCCCCAAGCCTCCGTGCGCCCGGCTTCGCTCAGGTTTGAATCGGCATCCCAACCTGTGGCTTGAGACACATAACCCAAAATCGACCGCGAGCCCTCGAGTGGAGTGAGGACGTTCATGCCCCTCGTCTTGTTCAACTCGTAGTCAGCGGAAAGCTCCACCTTTGTTTCAGGCGCGAGGCGAATGATCGACTTTGACCGGATGCCGAGGTCGAGATTGGTCTTGTAGACATCCTTGCCTGTAAAGAGATTGGTGCCCCAGCCCTCGCCCTGTGTCCTGGCTTGTACCGCGAGGTCGCTGGAGATCGCCTCCGAAATCGGCCCTCCGGCGTAGAACGTGCCGTTGAAGACCTCGTAGTTGGCGTAGCCTGCGGTCACTTCGCCGGACCACGTCGTCTCGCTTGGCGATCGTGTCGTCACTTGGACGACACCGGCGGTCGTGTTGCGACCGAAGAGCGTACCCTGCGGCCCCTTGAGAACATCGACGCGATCGACATTGTTCAATGTGATCAGTGCAGGCGACGGGGTACCGATGTAGATGTCATCCACATAGAGGGCTACGACGCTCTCCGATCCTGGCTGGATGGCGGTGCTGCCGACGCCGCGGATATGGGGCGATTGGGCAGCGTTGTCGCCGGGACCCTGATAACCGGACACGAGAGTCTTGAGTTCTTCCAGGTTGCGGACAGCCGCGTCCTCCAAGGATTGAGCCGACTGCGAGGTGACGGTCACCGGAACGTCCTGGAGACTCTCCGCGCGCCGCTGCGCGGTTACAATTATTTCTTCAATAGTTGCCGTGTCGATCTGGGGTTTGGGCACTTGCACCACTGGAGGTTCCGACACTTGGGCATTTGCCTCGACCGCAGCCAGAGCCAAAGGCAACGCAGGCACTGATACTAACCAAGTCCTCATGCTTTCCTCCCCACCCGAGCGTTCAAGTGCCCGATCTGATTATGTATGGTCCTCCATAAACCGATTTGACGACAATGTCCAATATGACGATCGTGACCAATTCAACACCGGAAATGTGATCCCATCCGCCGAGATCGAAAGGCGGTCAGCGGCCGTTTGGAGAAAACGGTGGGAGGGGTCATTCGCCGATCGGGCTGCATGTCGCGCCCCATTGCGACCGCCACCAAAATAGCGCGCCAGGGATCGGCCTCGATCGTGTCGAAGATTGCCCCGGCCGAGCGTGCGCAAACACTCAACATTTGGATTGACGAGGTCGAAGCTCGCCCACGTCGATCGGCGATCGTCAGGATGGCGCGGGATGCGCGCGCACTTGCCGACACGCACGGATACGCCTTCGCCCGAAACGAGGCGAGGGCGACGCGTCACGGCTGTGCGGTCACCTCCACGGCATCGGCAAAGCGCGCGCGCAGCACCTTCTTGTCGATCTTGCCGACGCTGGTGAGGGGAAGCTGATCGACGATCTCGAACTGGTCGAGCCTGGCATATCGCGTGATCACTCCCTCCGCGATCGCCTTCTCCACGGGCACATTGAGGAGATCGAGGGTAGGCGTCGCGCCCAGCCTCGCCACGATTACAGCAAGCGGGCGCTCACCCCATTTGACATCGGGTACAGCGATCACCGAGGCTTCAGCGAATCCTTCTGCGGTCGCGACGAGTTCCTCAAGATGGATCGAATCGATCCACTCGCCACCCGTCTTGATCACATCCTTCAGCCGGTCGCGGATCTGAATTTGTCCCTGCGGATCTATCGTCGCGATGTCCTGCGTGTGCAGCCAGCCGCCGCGCCACAGGGCCTCTGAGGCCTTCGTATCGCCGGTGTAACAGAGGGTCAGCCACGGCGCGCGCAATATCAGCTCGCCGCGCGTCCGGCCGTCCTGCGGTAGCTCGTTCATGTCCTGGTCGACGATGCGGACATCGACCAGCGGCGCCGGAATGCCCGTCATCGTGAGAGTGGACAGCACATCATCATCAAGTAGAGTCGGGAAGCGCCGGGCAGCCTTCGCCACCAGCGGGCAGGTTTCGGACATACCGTAGCCAGCCGCGACGTCCATGCCGCGCCGGCGGCCCTCCGCACACTGCGCCCTGGTCAACGCGCTGCCGCCGATAGTCATCTTCCAGCCGGTGAGGTCGGTACCGGTCTGGTTCGCGGCCTGGATTACCATCTCGAGCATGGTCGGCACGCAATGCGAGTAGGAAACCCGGTGCTCGCTGCGCAATCGTCAAATCAGCGCTGGTTCGTAACGCCCGGGATAGACCTGCTTTACCCCCAGCATCGTCGCGACATAGGGTATGCCCCAGGCATGGACGTGGAACATGGGGGTGAGCGGCATGTAGACGTCGTCGATGCCGAGCCCCGGCGACGCTAGCGATGCACCGTAATGCGCGGCGGAGGCTAGCGTGTGGAGCACGAGCTGGCGATGAGTGAAGCACACGCCCTTTGGGTTGCCGGTCGTGCCCGTGGTGTAGAATGTGGTGGCGACCGCATTCTCGTCAAAATCCTCGAAGGGGTAATCGGGCGAAGCGGCGGCCGATAGCATTTCATATTCGCCGCTGGCCCAAGCCGGCAGATCGCCCTCGGTGCCGTCCATGATCGCGATCAGCGCCTTCACCTCGGGAAGCGACGGCAAGATGGCTTCGACGATCGGAAAGAAGTCGCGGTGGACGAAGAGGATCTCGGCGCGCGCATGCTGCAGCGTGTAGCCGATCTGCAGCGCCGGCAGGCGAATGTTCACCGTCTGCAGCACTGCGCCCATCATTGGTGCGGCGAAATAGGCTTCCAGATAGCGATGGCTGTCCCAATCCATCACCGCCACCGTCATGCCCGCTTCCGCGCCCAGCGCCGCGAGCAAGCCGGCTAGCCGACCCACACGTCCGACGAATTCGCGATAGCTATAGCTTCCCTGATCCCGATAGACGATCTGTTGGTCGGCAGCCTTCACCAAGATGCCGTCCAGCAGATGCCGGATGGTCAGCGGTACTTGATACGCCTCGGCAGCGGGCTCGGCGAAGCGCAAGGGCATGATCCTGTCCTCTTTTTCTATCATTTACTGTTTGGGCTGGCGGTTGAGCGACTTGCCTTCGGCGATGCATCGACGGACAAGCAGTGGCGAGAAGGCGAACCGCTCGCCCAGTGCATGCCGGTAACGATCGCGCGCTTTGACGCACACTATGTTCACTTTACGCCCGCCTCGACATCCTGGATCAATCAGGTAGAGCGCTGGTTCGCCGAACTGACCCGAAAACAGCGGCAATGCGGTGTCTCAACCTCTACCAGTCAGATCGAGGCCGACATCCGTACATTATCGAGCGCCACGAACGGAAACCCGAAGCCCGGTCGAGGCACTATGCAGCCGACGTAACCGGTCCTGGGCAAGCACTTGTTACCATCGATCCTCTGACAAAGGGCCTCAGGTCGTCAGGCCGCAGCATCAGCTTCATCGACAATAGTATTGCGGAGTGTGCCGATCTTGTCGATCACGACCTCGATCACATCTCCGGGCTTCATCCAGACTTGAGGGTTGCGCGCGGCACCCACTCCTCCGGTTGTGCCAGTTGCGATGACGTCGCCGGTCTGCAACGGCATCACTTGCGAGATGTAGGCGATCAGGTCTGGAACGCCGAACAACAGATCGTCGAACCTCGCCCGCTGCATTTCCTGCCCGTTTAACAGCGCCCTGATCTCAAGGTTCGAGATGTCGCCAACCTCATCTGCCGTCACGATCCACGGTCCGAACGCGCCGGATCTCCAGAAGGACTTCCCGGACAGGAACTGCCCGGAATGAAACTGGAAATCCCGTATCGAGCCATCGTTGAAGCCAGCAAAACCCGCGACATGTTCCATGGCCCGTTCTGCTGCGATGTGCCGGCCGCCCTTTCCAATCACGACCGCGAGTTCGGCCTCAAAGTCGAACATCTGCGACGCGCGTGGCCGCACGAGAGGCTCATCCTGTCCGACGAGGCTGTCAGCAAAGCGAACAAACAGCATTGGATGCTCGGGTGGCTCGCGTCCGAGTTCCAGAACGTGCGAGCGATAGTTGAGGCCGACGCAGATGATTCTGTCCGAATTCCAGATCGGCGGAAGCCACGTCACATCCGACACGGCGATGCGGTCTGAGCCTGCCGGGTGAGTTCCGGCTGGCAGCTCCAGCAGCGAAGCCTGAGGAACCGTCAGCGCATCGAGCAACGTTGCCGGAGCACCTGGCCGACCGCCGATATCCAAGATTTCATCATCGATGACCACACCGTAGGAACTCCGACCGCTGATCATGTAGGATGCAAGTTTCACCGAATTCTCCCATTTTGTCTCAATCTTGCATCGGTCGCGGAAGGGGTTCCGAACCGCTGCGGACCCAAGGGATCCATTGCACCAACTGATGCGCACAATCGCTTGTCACCGGATCGCCAGAAACCTGCATTCGCCCCGGCGGGTTGACGTCGTTTGCGCGCCGCCCATAGATCCTTAGCGGGGGGGGCGGCGGCGGGCTCTCAACGCTGGTACTTGTCGACCCGCCACGCCGTTCGGACGTGACGGGCCGCCTGTGGCTCAAGCCTTGATAAAGTCGATCGCAACCTGGTTAAAGGTTTCCGGCGCCTCGAACTGAGGCCAGTGCTTGGTCTTCGGGATGGGATGAACGGTAACGTTCGGGTTCCCTTTTACCTCTTGGCAGATGTCATACGAGAAGTCGTGCGAGTCCGGCGTTTCGATGAACAGGGCTGGCACCTTGGGATGATCCCAGTGCTCCTGGGCGACAAGATTCTCAGCAATCGCCTGGGGCGACAATAGCGCGACGATCCGCTCCATAGAGCTCGGCATTTCTGGCAGTTTGTAGATACTTTGGCGCACACCGATAACGTCATCGATCTTGTTCTTCTCTTCCAAGATCAATTCATCGAACATCTCGCGCACGGCTTCCCATGTGGGGTTCTGGACTGTACTGATCCGCCGCTTGCGGATGTGTTCCGCGATCGCTGCGGTGTCGGGTTTTACGGCAGCGGCCAGCATCGCCGGCACGAGCTTGCCGGCGGCGGCGATCATCACAATCTTGTTGACCTTCTCGGGATACTTGGCGGTAAAGGCCATAGTTACGAACGACCCGAGCGACACGCCGATCAAAGAGGCCTTCTCGACGTTCTTCGCCTTCAGGAAGCCGTCGACCTGGGCAATATAGTCAGCGATAAACAGATCTTTGTCGGGCTTATCCGAAAAACCCGTTCCGACAAAATCCATTGCTAGGACGTGAAAATCCTTCGAGAACGGCCCGATGTTGGCCATGAAATTCTCGAGGCTTCCCGCAATACCATGGAGCATCAGGACCGTCGGCTTCGAAGGATCGCCTGCCTCGATGTACCGCGTCCTCACCCCCCCCGCGTCGATCCAGTCCACCTTGTGCGGAACGTCATACACGTAGGTCCAGAAGCTACGATAGGGAACATCGGCGGTGTTTGCTGTCATGATGTACTCCAGAGGTCTTGGCTTAAAACGAAATAAAAGCCCCGGTCGCCGCGCGGGCGATACCGCGACGAGTTGGGCGTTGGAGGGAGGCGACCCGATGGTCTGGTAAAGACCCTTTCCGTAGCCATCGACACCCTCCCACGGCTGCACGGAAGCGAACTGGCCGCATGGCATCCGGTCTGTTGTTGCTTAACGTGTCGCAGAATTATCAAACTGCACGTTTATGTCAATAAGACATTTAAGGACACTTCAACCGATAGGGCGTCGTTCGCGCTTGGGAGCATGCGCAGCAAGGTTCGAGGCGGATGAGTGGCGATCGCCCCCGCCCACGTACTCCCTGGGCGGATTCAACCGGTCTTTATGGCGGCATCAGGAGGCGTGCGTTGATCGTCGCACCCCGAGATGGCGCTTGCGATCCCGGTCCACCTGCACCCGGGAATGGGGCCCTTCTTAGCGGCTCGACCGGCCTGCTCATTCGCTACCCCAGGTCCCTGTTGCGCGACCGACATGCTGAAAGCCCGCGCTTCTTCAATCTCAATCGAAGCTGAACTGGGCCGGAGAGAAGAAGATCACCCTTCAGCCAGAGCACGCTCACCGACTGGCGGAGGCTCGCCCTCGTCCGGAATGGCTTCATTCGTTGCAAGCGGGACCCGCCCGAGCATGAGAAAGGCAAGCGCGCCCATCGCAAAGAAGATCGCCCCGACGATCAGCGCCACCGTGTAGTTGCCGTTGAGATCGTAAAGGAGACCGTAGGTCTGCACCGCGATGCCGGCCGATAGAAGAATGGATGATGTCATGATCCCGTAGACCGACGCGTAAATGCGCAGCGTCATGTGGCGGGATACGAAGTACGGTAGAAAATCGAGTTCAGCGCCCATTTGAACGCCCAGCAGCATGGTGACGCAGGCGGCTAAAGCAATACCCGGTAAGGGGATCGCCAGAAGGGCAAGAATGCCGATCGCGCCGCTCATGGTGATCACGAAGGCGACGTAGTGAGGATTGGTGCGATCAAGAAAATATCCGACGCAGAGTCGTCCGATCAGCACAGAGAAACTGTACAAAGAGAGCAGGAGGGCAGCCTGATCTTCGTTAAAACCCTTACTCACCATGACTGGCACAAAATGGCTCAACGTTCCGACCGCGGGAATGTGAACGAACATCATAGCGCCGAAGATGAGCCAGAAGGCGGGCAGACGGAACATGGCGCGCCAAGGCTCCCGCTGGGCTGGACGGACAGGCTGAAGCCGATTTCGTTCGGGCTGTGGGCGCGCGAACATCAGGAAGATGGCCGGCAGTCCTACGACCCACACCAGAGTCGAGAGCAACACGTACCCCCCACGCCAGCCCTCGGCATCGATGACCTGGCGCAGCACCAGCGGCATCACCAGCCCGGAAACAGCAACGCCCGTCGCCGCGATCGCCAACGCTGTTCCACGTTGTTTGTCGAACCAGGCGTTGACTGTGCGCGTGTAGGTCAGGGCGCTGCACGCTACCCCGGATACCGCTGACAGGGCCACCACCAGGCGGTAGTTTCCGATGCTCGACGGGAGGATTGCGTAAAGCATGTAGGCGATCGCGAGGCCGATCGTTCCCGCGAAGATCACCGGTTTCGCACCAACACGGTCGACCACGTATCCCGTGATCGGAGCAGTCACCGCGCCCACTGCGACCATCCCCATGATGCTGGAGACCTGGCTGCGCGACCAGCCGAATTCGCGGACCATTTCGAGCATGAATATGCTGGAGATATGTTGGTAGATGAGCGGTCCACTGGCCAGACCCAGAAATGCTCCGAGAACGACGTGCCAGCCCCTTCTCCACTCCATATCCGTCATTTTCATGTCAGGATCTCTCCGCAGAATTGCTTGGTGATTGCTTGAATCGATTCGCCCTTATTGCCCTTGGCTGGCGAAGACGGGGCTCGAAACGATTTCGACGATTATCGCTCGAAAACGCCCTCAGGCGCTATGGAACGATCTCGCTGCTATAACAAAATGACATATTCGTCCATTTCAAAAATGCGCCATTGCCGCTACCTGATCTGGCTGCGCCGAATGTCGATCCCGCCCAGCTAGGCTTGAGCCTGGCGCTCACGCATTATGCGCTCAAGCTCCGGTTGGAGCAGGTCGCCATGCTCCGGGTGAGGCTGCAGGATCGAGGCCTCGGGCTCGCCGCTCTCAACCCGCGCCGCCAGTTCATCCGGATCCAGCGTTACCCCGATCGGGTTGCGGTTAAACGCACCTGTGCGGAGCCAAGCGTTGAGCGTGTCGCGATCGGGAAAGTTCTCGACACTCAACTCGACGCTGTTCTGATCGGGATCGTGATAATAAAATGAGGTCGCCACACCATGGTTGACGCACCAGTGCGGCTCGATACCCTCGGCCTTGAGCGCGCGGTAAACGGAGACGGTGTCGGCCAGCCTGTCGTAGGTGAAGGCGACATGATGCAAGTTGGACTGCGGACCCCGCATCGCGGCCGCCTGCGGCACCTCTATAAGCGCTAGTCGGTCTTGGCTGTCGTCCCACGTCAAAAAGCTTATGAACGGGGTCTCCAGCACAACCGACATGCCGAGTGCCTTGCAGTACCAAGCAATCATGTCCTTCGTGCGGGCCGTTTTTAGCACGATATGAGCGTACTCGCGCGGATGTGGCGTTTGACGCCGCTCGGGCACATAGGCGGTTGTCGTATTGGCATGGAGGTCGGTCGTCATTCAAAGGTTTCCTCTTACCAAGCTTCGCAACCGGCACCGCGCCGGCGGGCGCGAGATTTTTAGATTTGAACATGTTTGTCATTTTAAGAGAGGAGAGGCAATGGGTTTGGCGTTGTCGTTCGCAAATCCCGGAGAAGTGGGAAACTGTGCCTAACGGTCAGAAGAGTCGTTCAAGTCGCGGGCATAGCCGCGTTGAAGCGCAACACCCAGTTGCGCACGATCTGCGGCGTCACGCCACCAAGCCTGGAGCGATCGCTTCGGCTACCGCCGTCCAGAATCAGCGGCGAGAAAATCCCCGCCCGTGAGTCAAGTGGCGCCTTTTTTATTTGAGTGCAGAAGATGAACGAGAAATTGCCTCAATATAAGTTTCGTGCCCCTCTCGACCCGCCATACCGTCAGCGAGCCTTCGACGTCCATGTCAAAATGACGATTGCGTATAAAACTACGTTGGGCTAATGGCAGGGCTATTCTGCCTCGAACGTATCGTTCGGATGGCCGTGAACTGGAGTTTGACGATGGAAGCTTTGACGGAACTGGATGACGCCGGACTTGATCTGATTTTTCGCGAAGCGCGAACAGCCAACACTTGGCTTGATAAGCCAGTGCCTGAAAGCCTGCTTCGGCATCTGTACGATGTCGTAAGGATGGGGCCGACCAGCGCCAACACCAATCCGGCCCGCTTCGTGTTCGTCACATCGCCCGAGGGCAAGGAGCGCCTCAAGCCTCATATTAGCGAGAAGAATGTTGGCAAGACCATGGCGGCGCCATGCTGCGTCATCATCGCCTACGACAAAGAGTTTTACGAATACATGCCGAAGCTTGTGCCGTACCTCGACGTCAAGCCGCTATTCGAAAACATGCCCGAGATGGCACTCGACACAGCGACGCGCAATTCGGCGATGCAGGGCGCCTATCTGATTATTGCCGCGCGCGCGCTCGGACTAGGCGCGGGGCCAATGCAGGGATTTGATCGGGCGACTCTTGACGCCGAGTTCTTTCCCGACGGTCGATGGACCACCAATTTTCTTTGCAATATCGGTTACCGGGACGGCGCAACTGGCTTCCCCCGTATGCCGCGGCTGGATTTCGAAGAGGCGTGCCGGATTCTCTAGGGGCGGTCAATTCCGGCGCGGTGAAGGCTGGGCGCCCGCAAAATCAACGAGCTCGGCACCGCTGCGCCGCGTGGAAATGTCATAATAGTCAAACGCAATTTTTGTGCGTTGGACATCAAAGGTGGAACCATTGATGACGATGGCGTCAATTAAACAGGCTGAACAGCAATATGACGTGGGCGGTGTCCTGCTTGAGCGGCCGTTTCAAATCACGCGGCTAGGGCACTTCGGCCTCACGTTAGCGAAGTTCGAAGAGGGCGTTCGCTTCTATACCGAAATCCTCGGCTTCCGAATCTCGGAGCGACAGGACGTTGCGCAAAATGCACCTGCGGTCGTTCGACCCTTGATCAAGATGATCAAGGACCGCGACGTCGTGATGCTCCGGCACAATACCGAGCATCACACGCTGGTGTTGATCAGCACAAGCGTGAACGACCTTGGCGAACGGATACTGCGGAAGCGAAATCCGGTCAAAGAGATCACCACAAACCAGATCACATGGCAGGTCGGCAGCCTCGCCGAAGTGGTGAATGGCCGAGACTATTTCGCGGCACGTGGGATTCGGGTCCTTATTGCAGGTCGTGACATGCCGGGATCGAACTGGCACTGCTACATCGAAGATTCCGAGGGACGCGCGAACGAAATTTATTACGGCATTGAACAGATCGGTTGGGATGGTCGAAGCAAGCCGACGACGCTCTATCAACGTATCGAGAAGCCTCCCGAACTCCCTCAGCCGAGCGAATGGCAAGAGATTGATGATGCTGCTGCTGCGGGCGTCGATCTGACCGCAGGTCACCGGGACATTGAGACCTTGCCTCCGGTGCATGAAGTCGATGGCATCCTCATGTCCCGACCATTCAAGATCACGCGTATTGGCCCAGTAGGTCTCCTGGTCGAGGACGCGGAAAGGGCTCTGCAATTCTATCGCGACTCCATGGGATTTGTAGAAACGGAACGTGTGCCGGTAGGCGAGTCACAGATCATCTATCTGCGCAATAACACTGAGCATCACTCCTTGGCGCTCGTGCCGATCGAACTGCGCGATAAACTGGGGCTCAGTGCGCATAGCACGCTCGCGTGGTTTGGGCTGCAGCTTGGGAACTACCGTCAACTCCGTCGCGCCATCGATTTTCTGCGTGAACGGGGCGTGACGGTCCGCGACGACCTGACCCCCGGTGTGCACCCGGGCATCGACCACGCCGTATGGGCTTTCGACCCGGATGGTCATTGCTTGCTGCTCTATTGGTCTATGGACCAAGTCGGTTGGAACGGAGAGACCCGAGGAGCGCGCGCGCCGGCAGGGCCGGTATCGACCTGGCCGGATCAAGTTCCTGGACGCTCCGACGCCTTCAATGGACAGGTGTTTCTCGGACCGCTCGCCTAGGCGCGACATGGCGAGATAAGCTGCAAAGGAATATACGATAATGCGATTGGCAAGCTTTCTGATCGATGAGCAGCCGGCGTTTGGTTTCGTTCCCGACGACACGTCGGTGGCACCGGTAGACTCTCGCCTGGCGAGCGGCGTGGAGGCGTTGCTTACTTGGGAGCCTGGGCGTCGAGCAGAGCTGCTTGACCAGTGTGATCGCGTGGAACTGAGCCGTGTTCGTTGGCTGCCGCCCATTACGCGGCCAACCCTCGTGATCGGTATTGGCCTGAATACCAAGAGCCATTTCGAAGAAACCGCGGAGCTTTATCATCGCACCCCGGGTGACTACCCCGCCTA
>NZ_JAKVIO010000011.1 GCF_022601895.1 Sphingomonas sp. LaA6.9 | reverse complement strand
CCTGCACGCTCTCGGAGCGACGCTGCGCGGTGACGACGATATCCTCGATGCCGCCAGTGCTTTCCTCCGCCGCGGGAGCGGCCTCGGCATCAGCCGTTTGAGCGTGGAGTGGCGCGACAATCAGAACCGCAGACAGCGCGGTTGTGGCAGCAAGCAAGTGGCGTCTCATTCAATTCTCCCTCGAGGCTCCGGAAGTGGCAGTTCTGCCTGCGGACTTTTTTGTGATTTGTCCGGACAAATTTTCATGTAAATGTCACACTGTCAAGCGGCCTTGGGCCCATGGGAGGAATTTGCGATGACACTGAGCGATCTGGCCTATCCGAGCCTCGTCTATTTTCACCTGTTTCTGTTTGTGTTGTGGCTCGGCGGCGACGTCGGCGTATTCCTTGCCGGGCAGCATTTCCGCAAGCGCCATCTCTACACGCTCGACCAGCGAATCGCGCTTCTGAAGCTGCTTGTGCTGATCGACATGACGCCGCGAACGGCCTGGGCGCTGATGGTGCCGGTATCGCTTTCGGTGGTGACGCTTGGCGGGTTCTGGGCGGTGCCGGGGATCGTGCTCGCGGGCGCCTGGGCGGCGGGATTGATCTGGCTCTGGCTCGTATGGGACGCGCATTTTCACGACATGACGCCACGGGCGGCGCGCAACCGGCGAATCGAGTTCTGGCTCAAGAACGCGATCACGATCGGCTATCTGTGGCTGGGCATCCAGTCGCTCGTGACGGGCGCGCCGCTGGCGGAGACCTGGCTTGCCGCAAAGGCGCTGCTGTTCGGCCTGATCTTCATCGCCGCGATCATGATCGATGTCGCCTTCAAGCCGGTCGGACCGCAGCTCGCGAGACTACTCAAGGAAGGGTCGAGCGACGAGACCGAGGTGCCACTTCGTCGCACCATGGACCGGACCCGCCTCTGGGTCTTCACGGTTTATGGCCTGCTGATTGTCACCTCCTACCTCGGCGCGGTGAAGCCTTTTTGACGGAAAAACACGGATCAGCGCTTTTGCGCTTGACTTATAAGTTGTCCGGACAAATTCTTTAGGGCGTCAACAGGGGAGGTTCTGTAGTGAACGCGGCCATTGGCCTTTCATCGATGCTGTTCGTGCCCGGCTCGAAGCCGGAACGTTACGGCAAGGCGCTGGCGAGCGACGCCGACGTTGTGTGTGTCGACCTCGAGGATTCGGTTCCCGAATCGGGCAAGGTCGAAGCACGGGCGGCGGCGATTGCGGCGATCGCGCAAGGCGATCAGCGGCTGATCCTGCGGATCAACGGCGTGGCGACGCGCGCAGGCCTCGAAGACCTGCTCGCGCTTGCCGACGCCGAAGCGCTGCCCCCGCTGCTGTTCGTGCCGATGGTCGAAAGCGCGGCGCAGGTGGCGATCGTTACGTCGGTGCTGGGCGATCGCGCGCCGGGCATCGTACCGCTGATCGAAACGGTGAAGGGGCTCAATGCCGCGCAGGAGATTGCGTCGGCCACTGGCGTCGTCGCGATGATGTTTGGCGGCGGCGATCTCTCCGCCGAGCTCGGCGTGGAACTGGCGTGGGAGCCGTTGCGCTCGGCGCGCGGGGCATTCGTGATGGCGTGCGCCGGTGCGGGCATTCCTGCGATCGACGTGCCGTTCATCGTGCTCGACGATGCCGAGGGCCTTTGCGCCGAGGCCGAGGCCGCAAAGGCGCTGGGCTTCACGGGCAAGGCCGCGATCCACCCCGCGCAGGTGGACACGATCAATGCGGTATTCCGCCCCACGGCCGAACAGATCGCCGAGGCGGAAGAGGCGCAAAGGGTTTTCGACGCGGCCGGTGGCGCCGCAGTTCGTTTCAACGGCCGTATGCTCGAAGCACCGATCATGCGGCGATACCAGAGGATTTTGGCAATGCGGAGCAAGCAAGATGCGTGACGGTGTGGTCGAGGTCGCTCCCGGACGTTTTCGCGAGGTGCAAGGACGCTACTTCGAGGATTTCGTGGTGGGGCACATCTATGAGCATCGCCCCGGACGCACGATCACCGATGCCGACAATGTGTGGTTCACCCTGCTGACGATGAACACCCATCCGGCGCACTTCGATTATGAATTCGCGAAGAAGACGGAATTCGGCAAGCCGCTCGTGGTCAGCCCGCTGACCATCGCGCTGATGACCGGGATGAGCGTGTCGGACACCAGTGGCAAGGCGATCGCCAACCTGGGCTGGGACGAAGTGCGTATGACTCATCCGCTGTTCGTCGGCGACACGCTCTATAGCGAGAGCGAAGTGCTCGAAAAGCGCGAGAGCAAAAGCCGGCCCGATCAGGGTATCGTGACCTTCAAGACCGTCGGCAAGAACCAGGACGGCAAGATCGTGAGCCATTACAAGCGGTCCGTGCTCGTGTGGAAGCGTGGCTGCGGCCCCGCGGACGATTGAGGAAAAGAACAGATATGTCCCAACACGCCCAAAGGCAGATCGACCCCGACGACGAAGCCGCGTTGCTCGACTCGATCGATCGCTGGATCGAGCGCGATGTGCGCCCCGTCGTCATGCATCATGACCATAACGACATCTGGCCCGCCGAACTCGTCGAGCAGATGAAGGAAATGGGTCTCTTCGGCGCGACCATCGGCCAAGAATATGGCGGGCTGGGATTGCCCGCCACAACCTATGCCAAGATCATCACGCGCGTGTCGTCCTACTGGATGGCGATCACGGGGATCGTCAATTCGCACCTGATCATGGCGGCCGCGGTCGAGCGTTTCGGCACCGAGGCGCAGAAGCAGACATGGCTGCCCAAATTCGCGAGCGGCGAGATCCGCGGCGGGCTTGCGCTGACCGAACCCGATGCGGGCACTGACCTTCAGGGAATCCGCACCACCGCGGTCCGCGACGGCGACCATTATGTCATCAACGGCACCAAGACGTGGATTTCCAACGGCATCAAGGGCAGCTGCTTCGCGTTGCTGGTGAAGACCGATCCGAAGGCCGAACCGCGCTACAAGGGCATGAGCTTCTTCATCGCGCCCAAGGGCGAGGGCTTCACCGTCGGCAAGAAGTTCGACAAGCTCGGCTACAAGGGCATCGACAGTGCCGAGCTGATCTTCGACAATTACCGCATTCCGGCAGAAAACCTGATCGGCGAGGTCGAGGGTGAGGGCTTCTTCCAGGCGACGGGCGGGCTCGAACTCGGCCGCATCAACGTCGCGGCGCGCGGCGTCGGGCTGGCCGAAGGTTCGCTGCGTCTCGCCACCGAATATGCGCAGATCCGCAAGACGATGGGCAAGCCGATCGCGCAGCATCAGGCGATCCAGCTCAAGCTCGGCGAGATGGTGACGCGCGCGGAAGCATCGCGGCTGCTCGTGGCGCAGGCCGCGCAGGCCTATGATCGCGGCGAACGCTGCGACATGGAGGCGGGCATGGCCAAGTTCTTCGCGTCCGAGGCCGCGGTCCGCAATTCCGAGGAAGCCATGCGCATATTCGGCGGCTACAGCTATTCCAAGGAATATGAGATCGAACGCTATTATCGCGACGCATTGCTGATGTGCATCGGCGAGGGCACCAACGAGATGCAGCGGATGATCATCGCCAAGCAGTGGCTGAAGAGGAACCCCGCGTGACGGCCAGACTTCCGCTGGCCGGCTACCGGATCCTTTCCGCGGAACAATATGGCGCCGGCCCGTACGGCACCATGTTCCTGGCGCAGATGGGTGCCGAGGTCATCAAGATCGAGCCGCCCAAATCCGGCGACACGGCGCGCGCGGTCGGCCCTCACTTCCTGCGCGATGCGGAAAGCCTCTATTTCCAGAGCTTCAATCTCAACAAGCGCTCACTCACACTCGACCTCAACAGCACAGGCGGCAAGGAGATCCTGCACCGGCTCGTGGCGTCGAGCCATGCGGTGGTGAACAATCTGCGCGGCGACCTGCCTGACCGGATCGGGCTGACCTATCAGCAGCTGAAGGACGTCAACCCCGCGGTCATATGCGCGCACCTGTCGGCCTATGGCCGCGACAATGAGCGCGCGCGCTGGCCGGGCTATGACTATCTGATGCAGGCCGAGGCGGGCTGGCTGGCGCTGACGGGCGAGCCCGATGCGCCGCCGACGCGCGCGGGGCTGTCACTGGTCGATTTCATGACGGGCACGATCATGACGATCGGGCTGCTCGGCGCGCTCGTGGATGCGCAGCGCTCGGGTATGGGCCGTGACGTGGACGTGGATCTGCTTTCCGCCGCCGTGCACCAGACGAGCTATCCGGCGATCTGGTATCTGAACGAGGGTGACGTCACGGCGCGCGTGCCGCGTTCGGCGCATCCCTCGGTCACGCCGAGCCAGATGTTCCGCGCGGCCGATGGCTGGGTCTTCGTCATGGCGCAGCTTCCCAAATTCTGGGACGTGCTGGTGAACCGCATCGGGCACCCCGAACTGGCGCGTGATTCGCGCTTCGTGACGCCAACCGACAGGCTGGCGAACCGCGGCGCACTGACTGACGTGCTCGACGGCATTTTCAGCCAGAAGCCCGTCGCGCACTGGATCGAGCTGCTTGCCGGACACATGCCCGTGTCGCCGGTCTATGGGCTCGATCAGGCGCTCGACAATCCGTATCTGCAGACGACGGGCATGATCGACACCGTATCGCATCCCGATCGCGAACAGTTGCGCGTCCTCGCCAATCCGATCCGGCTGGATGGCGAACGATTGCCCAACCGTGCGGCGCCGTTGCTTGGTGCGGACACCGACGCGGTCCTCGCCGAAGCCGGCTTCGGCGTGGACGAGATTGCAGCATTCAGGGAAAAGGGCGTCATCTGATCCGATGGGAAAGCTTTCGGGCATAAAGGTCGTCGACCTCTCGCAGTTCCTGCCGGGACCGATGCTGTCGGTCATGATGGCCGACCAGGGCGCCGAGGTGGTGAAGGTGGAACCAGCCGCGGGCGATCCCGCGCGCGATCAGGCGCCCTTCGAGGCGGGCCAGTCCATCTGGTTCCGCAACCTCAATCGCGGCAAGAAGAGCGTCGTGCTCGATCTCAAGAGCGATGCCGGGCGCGATGCGCTCTGGAATCTCATCGATGAGGCGGACGTG
This sequence comes from Sphingomonas sp. LaA6.9, assembly GCF_022601895.1. Taxonomy (GTDB): domain Bacteria; phylum Pseudomonadota; class Alphaproteobacteria; order Sphingomonadales; family Sphingomonadaceae; genus Sphingobium_A. The sequence goes on along the minus strand of NZ_JAKVIO010000011.1, from coordinate 85,764 downwards.
TTCCTGGAGGGCTTCCGCCCCGGTGTGACGGCGCGGCTTGGCTTTGGCTATGAAGCGGTGGCGGCACGCAATCCGCGCATCGTCTATTGCTCGATCTCGGCCTTTGGGCAGTCGGGCGCGCTGGCACACCATCCCGCGCACGACATGGCGGTTCAGGCGATGGCGGGCTTCCTCTCGGTCAATGACGGGCCCGACGGCATGCCCGTGGTTCCGGGTGCGCCCTCGGCCGACATGGCGGCGGGGCTGACCGCGCTGTCGGCGGTGCTGATGGCGCTGATCGGCCGCCAGACAAGCGGCAAGGGCGACTATGTCGATATCGCCATGTTCGACGCGATGCTGCCCTGGTGCGCACATATCGCGGGCACCGCCATCGGTGGTGGCGAACCGCCGCGCTCGACGAGCCAGCGGTCGCTTGGTGGGGCGGGCTTCTATAACGTCTATGCGACCGCCGATGGGCGACATGTCGTGCTGGGCGGGCGCGAGCTCAAGTTCGTCGCGAACCTGCTCACTGCGCTGGAGCGGCCCGATTTGATTGCGCTCGGCAGCGAAGCGCCCGGTGAGCCGCAGGCGCCGCTGATCGCGTTCCTGCGCGAAACCTTCGCCACGCGCACGCGCGACGAATGGATCGCCTGGTTCGCGGACAAGGACGTCGCCTTTTCGCCCGTCCTCGATTTTCGGGAAGCTTTCGCCCAACCCCATATCGCCGAGCGGGGGCTCGTGGTCGAGGTCGGCGGCGCGCACCATATCGCGCCGCCGATCCGCTTTGCGAGCGATGGGGGCTGGAGGCCGACATCGGCACCGGAGCTCGGCGCCGATGGCTGAGGCTTCAGGCGTCGACCTCGATATGCATGGTGTAGGCGAAGCGGTCGCCGGGATGGTGGCTCGCCGAAATCTCGATGATTCGCCCGGAGGCGTCGAGATAGCAGCGCAGGATCCTGAGGCACGGGCTGCGGCGGGGAACGCCCAGCTCGGCGGCGACGGGGCCGCTCGCGGGAACCGCCTGGATATCCTGCGTCACGCGCGCGATCTTGACGCCCGAAAGGCGCTCGAGCTGGCGGAAGATCGTGTCCTCATTAGGACGGATCTCGCGCGCGGCGGCCTCGAGCTCGGGATGGATATAGGCGTCGGTCAACGCAATCGGTTCAGCGGAGCCCTGCCGCGTGCGCAGGCCGCGGAAGTGATACCAGCGCCCGCCCACGGGCTCGGCAATGTGCGCCGCCAGCTTCTTGGGCAGCAGCGTGGTGCCCTGCGCGGTGAACAGATATTTGGTGTCGCGCGCATATTGAAGGATCTCGCCGACGTTGGACAGCGGCTGGTGCAGCGCGCCGCCGCGCGCAGAGGCGGGCTGGATCACGGTTCCCGAGCCGCGCTTGCGCTGGATCAGGCCTTCGGTCTGCAGCGAGCGCAGCGCCTCGCGTACGGTGAACCGGCTGACTCCGTAGCGCGCGCACAGCACGCTTTCGGTGGGGAAGTGGGCGGGGTCGGGATAGTCGCCGCGCAATATTCCCGCGCGCAGATCTTCGGCAAGTTCCTGATAGCGCGGCTTCTTGCCGCCATTTCCCGTGGCTTTCTGAACTGCGGCCGACAAAATTACGCTCCCCTGCCAAGTCGTTACGCTTCGGAGTTCTTCCGATGAGTATGGCCGATCATAGCCTAATCGAGCGGCTTGCACAGCATCTGCAACGCCCGATAGAAAATATTGTACGGACAAGATCGCGACTGCACCTGCTTGACTGGCTCGGGTGCGTCGCGGGTGCAAGACGTTCGGAAATCGCGCAAATTCAGATGGGATTTAGTGCGGACGCGGCCGCTGGCAAGGCAGCCTGGCTCGGCAATGTCCTCGAAATGGATGACGTCCATCGCACCGCGATCCTCCATCCCGGGCCCGTTGTCTGGCCGGCCGTGCTTGGCTTGGGCGGCGACCGCATCGACGAGGCGCTCGATGCGGGCGTGCGCGGCTATGAGGCGATGATCGCGATCGGCGCGATGCTCGACGGCCGTCACTATGCTTTCTGGCACAATACTGCGACCGCGGGCGGTTTTGGCGCTGCTGCGACGGCGGCGTTCCGGTTGGGCGCGAATGAAGCGCAGCTCGTGTCGGCACTGGGCCTTGCCGGCTCGGTGACCGGAGGCTTCTGGCAAATGCGGCACGAGCCCGTGATGGCCAAGCAATGGCATCTGGCGCATGCGATGCGTACGGGCAGCGAGGCGGCACGGCAGGCGGTGGCGGGCGTCACGGGGCCGCGCTTCATTCTCGAAGGTCCGCAGGGTCTGTTCGCCGCGACCTGCGACGCACCAAAGCCGCTTGAGCTTCGCGATGCCTGGCGGATCGGCGAGGTCAGTTTCAAGCCCTGGGGCGCATGTCGCCATGCGCATCCCGCAATCGATGCCGCGCTTGAACTCAAGGCCCGCGGGGCACTCGCCGGGAAAGTGACCGTTTCCACCTATCGCGATGCGCTCGTCTTTTGTGATCGGCCCGATCCGCAGAGCGTGATCGACGCCAAATTCTCGCTCCAGCATGCAGTGGCGATCGTCATGGAGCGCGGCGCGCCACAGCTTGCCGATTTCGAGCCCGATGCCATCGCCGCGCTTGCCGGTGCGCGGGCGCTGGTGACGGTGGTCGAGGGTGATGATTTCACCCATGACTATCCCGCGCATTTTGGCGCAGCGGTGTCCACCGAAATGGGGTCGATAGTGCTTTCCGATGCGCGCGGTGATCCCGAGCGGCCGTTGTCCGAAGCGGGCGTGATCGACAAGGCGCGGGCGCTGATGGCGTGGGGCGGGATCGACGCGGGAGCGGCCGAGGAAGCGATCAATATTGTCCTCAGGGGCGAACGCGTGTCGGATATCACCGCATTGCTGGAGGACTGGCTGTGACCGCAACGCGGCGCATCCTCGATTTCGCGCGCGCAGAGCACCGGCTTGACCCGGCTGTGCGCGAGGCCGCGATCCATCTGCTCGGCGACACTCTCGCGACGGGGGCGGCGGGTTCGACCGCACCGGGAGCGGACGGCGTGCTGTCAGCGGCGCGCTGCTGGGGGCAGGGGAATGATGCGCGCGTGATAGCGCGCGATGTCCGGCTGCCCGCAGCGGGCGCGGCGTTCGTCAACGCCTTCCAGATCCATTGCCTTGAATGGGACGCGGTGCATGAGCCCGCGGTCGTGCATGCGCTTTCGACCGTCACCGCATCGGTGATGGCGGCGATCGACCGGCGTGGCGGTTGCGACCCCGACGATGCGCTCGCAGCGCTGGCGGTGGGTGTCGATATCGCAAGCGGGCTCGGCATTTCCGCCACAACGCCGCTCAGCTTCTTCCGCCCCGCAACCGCGGGCTGCATCGGCTCGGCGCTTGCCGTGGCGCGGATCGACGGCGTCGAGAATGTCGAGGACGTGCTGGGGCTCGCCTATTCGCAATGCGCGGGCACGATGCAGGCGCATGTCGAGGGCTCGATCGCGCTGCCCTTGCAGATCGCGGGGGCTGCGCGCGCGGCGATCGCCGCGGTCGATCTGGTCAAGGCCGGGCTCACCGGCCCGCATGATGCGCTCGAAGGGCCGTTCGGGTATTTCACGCTGTTCGACAAGGGCGATCCCGCCGCCTATGCCAATGCGCTCGGCAGCGTCTGGCGGATCGCCGAGGTCAGCATCAAGCCGTTCCCGTCGGGCCGTGCGAGCCACGCGGTACTCGCGACGCTCGACACGCTGCTGCGCGAGGGCGCGATCGACGCCGCATCGGTTGCGAAGATCGAGGCCTTTGTCCCACCGCTGATCCAGCGGCTGGTGGGGCGACCGCTCAAGGCCGACATGACGCCCGCCTATGCGCGGCTCTGCCTGCCGCTGCTCGTCGCGCTGATGCTGACCGACCGGCGCATCGATCCGCGCCGTTTCACGCCCGCGACCTTTGCCGATCCGGCAATCGGGGCGCTGTCGGCCAAGCTCTCGATCACGCTCGACGGCAATGCCGATCTCAACGCGCTGTCGCCGCAGCGGCTGGTGGTGACGCGCACCGACGGTTCGGTCGTCGAGCGCGTCATCCCCAACACGCTCGGTCATCCTCAAGCCGCGATGAGCGCCGCACAGACCGAGACCAAACGCAGCCTCGCGCGTGAGCTTGCCGCAAGCGAGCCCGATGCGCGCCTGTTTTCCGATCCGCTTTCCTATTTCACACGTCCGGAGCCAGCATGACCTTCCCCACCTATTTCGAAGCCTTCGACGCCAGGCAGATGCTCCAGGACTATCCCGTCGGCGACGCCTTCACCGCGCGCTATACCGCGATGAGCCGCGACGAACTCCAAGCGCTCCAGAACGAACGCTTCCTGAAACTGATGAAGCGCGGCTGGGAGATCCCGTTCTATCAGCGGCTCTGGGGCGCGAAAGGCCTCGAGGCGGGCGACATTCGCGGACTCGAGGACATCGTGAAGCTCCCCGTCTACGACAAGAGCGACCTGATGGCGTCGATCGCCGATCATCCGCCCTATGGCGATTTCGGCGGGTTGGGCGGGCCCGACCGCGCGCCCACGATCTTTCACACCACCTCGGGCACCACCGGGCGCCCGCAGGCTCTGCTCTTCGGACCCAAGGGACGCGAGATCACCAATTTGCTCGTCGGGCGCATGTATCGCTGGCAGGGCGTGAGCCCGTCGGATGTCGTGCAGTCGGTCTATGGCCACGGCATGATCAATGGCGGCCACTATATCCGTGAGGCGGTGACGCATTTCACCAACTCGATCTTCCTGTCGGCGGGTACGGGGATCGAGACCCGCTCGATCAACCAGGTCGGCCTGATGGCGGATTTCAGCGTCTCGGTGCTGGTCGGCTTCATCGACTATATCCGCAAGCTCGCGGAGGTCGCCGAGGCCGAGGGGCTGCTCGACAAGATCAACATCAAGATGATCTGCGGCCATCTTGGCACCGAGGACCGCGCCGGCGTGGAAAAGGCATGGGGCGGGGCCAAAGCCTATGACTGGTACGGCGTGGGCGATACCGGCTCGATCGCGGGCGAAGGCCCCGAGCGCGACGGCCTCTATGTCTGGGAAGACGCGCAGTATCTCGAGCTGCTCGACGTCGACACGGGCACTGCGGTCGGCTCGGGCGAGACGGGCGACATGGTCGTCACCTGTCTGTTCAAGGACGATATCGCGCCCTGCATCCGCTTCAACACACACGACATCACGCATGAGCTGACCGGCGCCAACCAGACGGGCATGGTGTTCAAGCGCATCGCGGGCTTCAAGGGCCGCAGCGACAACATGGTCAAGCTGCGCGGCATCAACGTCTTCCCGCACGCGATCGGCGCGCTGATCGAAAACCGCGCCGACCTGACGGGCGAATATGTCTGCCACCTGTCGCGCGACGCGGCGGGGCGTGATGATATGCGCGTGACGCTCGAAAGCCGTGGCGGCACGGATGAGGCGCAGCTTGCCGCACTTCTCCGTCAGGGGCTGGGTGTCGAGGTTTCGGTGTCACTAGTCGGCGTTGGCGAGACTGCGGCGGCGACACAGATCGACGTGCGCCAGAAGCCGATCCGCCTGATCGACGAGCGCAAGCTGTGACCCCATTGCACCGGCTCGACATATCCGGGCTGCGCGCGGCCTATGCGGCGGGCGAAACCACGCCTGCCCGGGTGGTCGAGCATTATCTGGCGCGCATCGATGCCCATGATCCCGCGATCCGCTCCTATATCGAGGTCGATCGTGCCGGCGCCGCGGCGGCGGCGAAGGAGAGCGGCGACCGCATAGCCGAGGGCAGGGCGCGCGCGCTCGAAGGCGTGCCGGTCGCGATCAAGTCCAACATCGCGGTGAAGGGCCTGGAATGGAATGCGGGCATGGAGGCGCGGCGCGGAATCACTGCGCCCGACGATGCCGAGGCCGTCACGAGGCTGCGCGCGGCGGGGGCGATCATCCTAGGCACGCTCAACATGCACGAAGCCGCGCTCGGGGCGACCACGGACAATCCCTGGTTCGGCCAGACCATCAATCCGCACCGCGAGGGCTACACCCCGGGCGGCTCGTCGGGCGGCAGCGGTGCGGCGGTCGCGGCGGGGCTCTGCGTGGCCGCACTTGGCACCGACACGCTCGGCTCGGTCCGTATTCCCGCTGCATATAACGGCGTCTACGGGATCAAGCCGACGCATGGCGCAATCTCCGACGCCGGGCTGGTGCCGCTGAGTGAATGGCTCGACAGCATCGGCCCGATAGCACGATCGATCGACGATCTCGAAGCATTGCTCGCGGTGCTTGCCGAACCTGCGGAGGCAGCGTTCGCGCTGGCGCGGCTGATCGTGCTCGACAGCTTTGACGACCTAGACTGCGAACCCGCCGTGCTCGCCGCCTATGAGCGGGCAGTGGCGCTGGCGGGCGACATGCCGAGAACATCGCTCATGCTCGAGGATAGCGCTCCCGACATACGCTTTGCCGGCTTCGTCGTCGCCGCACGCCAGCTGATCGAACATCTTGGTACGAAGCGCAGGGATGAGGCCGATCGGCTGTCCGCGGAACTGCGGTTCATGCTCGACTATGCCGATAGCCGCTCCGACGCCGATGTCGACCGCGCCGAGGCGATTGTAGATCGCACGCGCCAGGCCGTGCGCGATGCGGTGGGGAGCGACGGAATATTGCTGATGCCGACGGCGCCTCAGGCGGCCTTCCGGCACAGTACCCGACCGCCCGCGAACCAGTCCGCCTTCACCGCCTTCGCCAATATCGCGGGGCTGCCCGCGATCAGCATTCCCGCAGGTCTCGACGACGACAATCTGCCCGTCGCCGTGCAGCTTGTCGGCCCGGAGAACAGCGAGGGCGCGCTGATCGCGCTGGCACGCAAACTCGACGCCGGCCTCGCCGGCTATGCGCCATCCCCCCTGATCTGATTGATAACAAGGAGAGCCCCATGCGGATCATCGTGCTGTTCAACCTCAAGCCCGACGCCGATCCCGCGGCCTATGAGAACTGGGCGCGTTCGACCGATATTCCGGGCGTCAACGCGCTCGCTTCGGTGAAGGACTTCCAGGTCCACCGTGCGACTGGCGTGCTCGGCAGCGATGCGCCGTCACCCTATGCATATTTCGAAGTGATCGACGTCGCCGACATGGATGCTTTCGGCAAGGACGTCGCAAGCGAGGCAGTGCAGAAGGTCGCCGCCGAATTCCAGCAATTCGCGGACAATCCGCAGTTCATCCTGACCGAGACGCTGTGATGCGCCGCTTCGAAGGAAAGACGATCGTCGTCACCGGATCGGGGCGCGACAAGGGGCTGGGGCAGGCGATCCTGCAACGCTTCGCCGATGAGGGCGCGAACTGCGTCATCTCCGATCTGGGCAAGCCCGCCGAGCACATGGGCGCGGGCGATATCGGCACCACCGACGAGATGGAAGCGGTGGCCGCGGAACTGCGCCAGCGCGGCGCGAAGGTCGCGGTGATCCCGTGCGACGTACGATCGGAGGAAAGCTGCGAGGCGCTCGTCGCGAAGACCGTCGAGGCGTTCGGATCGCTCGATATCTGGGTCAACAATGCGGGCATCGGTTATATCATGAAGCCGCTGCTCGAGACGACGTCGAGCGAATGGGAAGCCGTGATCGGCGTCAACCTGTCGGGCGCCTTTTACGGCACCAAGGCGGCGGCGAAGGCGATGATCGCCGCCGGCAAGGGCGGGCGCATCATCAACATCGCGAGCCAGGCCGCCAAGTCAGGCTTCCCGCACATGGCGCCCTATACCAGCTCCAAGCACGGCATGGTCGGCCTCACACGTTCCAACGCGATCGAGCTTGGCCAGTACGGCATCACCGTCAACGCCGTGTGCCCCAACCATGTCACCACCGGGCTCGGCGCGAAGCAGAACGAGTATTTCTCGAAGCTTCTCGGGTTCGACAGCGTCGAGGCATATATCGAAAACATGAAGCGCAAGAACCCGATGGGGCGCCCGGGTCTTGGCAGCGACACCGCCGCCGCTTGCGCATGGCTGGCTTCCGACGACGCAGTTTACGTGACCGGAGAGGCGCTGAACGTCTCGGGCGGTGAGGAGATGCATTGATGATCGAGGAACGGATCGACTGGCCGAACGACGCGAAGCTCGCGCTGTCGGTCGTCGTCAATGTCGAGGAAGGCTCGGAAATGACCGTGGCGCGGGGCGACCGCGGCATGGAGCCCGTCGACGAGCTCGGCATCCATATCAAGTCGCCGATCCGCAATTACGGCAATGAATCCAACTATCTCTATGGCATCAAGGCGGGTGCGCCGCGTGTCGTGAAGCTACTGCGTGATTACAACATCATGGCGAGCTGGACCGTTGCCGCGCTCAGCCTCGAAAACCATCCCGGGATCGCTCAGGCCATTGCCGAACTCGGTCATGAGCCCGTCAGCCATGGCTGGCGCTGGGTGCACCAGTTCAAGATGAACGAGGAGCAGGAGCGCGACTTCATCCGCAAAGCCGTCAGCTCGATCGAGAAGACCGTGGGCGTGCGCCCCTATGGCTGGCTGAGCCGCTATTTCCATACCGACAATACGCGGCGCCTGCTGATCGAGGAGGGTTTCGCCTATCATATGGACGATTATTCGGGCGACGTGCCGTTCTGGGACAAGGCGACGGTGCCCGGAAAGCCGATAGCGATCGTGCCCTATCAGCTCGATTCCAACGACATGAAGATGTGGACCGATCCCGCGATGACGCCGACGCAGTGGCTGGAATACGCCAAGAACTGCTTCGATCAGCTCTATCGCGAGGGCGAGGCAGGCAATCCCAAGATGATGTCGCTGGGCCTTCACCTGCGTATCATCGGGCGTCCGGGCCGCATCTGGGCGCTCGAGGAATTCTTCCGCCATGTGACCGCGAAGAAGGATGTATGGATCACCACGCGCCACCAGATCGCGCAGCACCTCGCCAAGGTCGATCCGGCATGAGCGTTCGCCTCGAAAAACAGGGCGCGATCGCGCATCTGCTGATCGACCGCGCGGCGAAGCGCAACGCCTTTACGCAGGCGATGTGGGAGGCACTGCCCGAGCTGCTCGGTGATGCGATGGCGGATAATGCGATCAAGGTCGTGATCCTGCGCTCGGCCGAGGCTGGCACCTTCTGCGCGGGGGCGGACATCGCCGAGTTCGGCGAAGGCGCGCTCGATCCCGAATGGCGCGCGAAGAACCAGGATGCGATCCGCCGCGCGCAGCACGAACTGGCGCGCGCCGAAAAGCCCGTCATCGCCGCGATCGACGGCGATTGCGTGGGCGGCGGCTGCGGGCTTTCGATCGCGTGCGACCTGCGCGTCGCGTCGTCGCGCGCGCGCTTCGGCATCACGCCCGCGAAGCTCGGCCTCGTCTATTCGCTGCACGACACCAAGCTGCTCGTCGATCTGGTGGGCCCTGCGCAGGCCAAGCGTATCTTGTTCACCGCCCAACTCCTGCCCGCCGAAGAGGCGCAGCGCATCGGGCTGATCGAGATCCTCGACGAGGATCCGGTGGCGGCGGCCACCGCGCTGGCGGGCACGATCGCGACCGCATCGTCGCACAGCGTGCGCAACACCAAGAAGATCGTTCGCCGTATCCTTGACGGTCAGGCCGACGACGATGCCGAGACGCATGCGCTGTTCGCCTCCGCCTTCACCGGCGAGGATTTCAGGGAGGGCGTCTCGGCCTTCCTCGAAAAGCGCAAGGCGGTGTTTCGTTAGGGACCGTCGCTATGCATGCGCCGCTCATCCTGAGGAGCCGTTGAGCGAAGGCGAAACGGCATCTCGAAGGACGCACGGTGCCTGATCCTTCGAGACGAGGCTTCGCCAAGCTCAGCCTCTCCTCAGGAGGAGCGGATGGTTGATGGTGCTCGGTAGGTGTTGGAGACACAAATGATTGAATATCTGCAGCATGGCCGGATCGCTGGCGGGGTGGTCTCGACCCCCGATCTCGATGCGGCGCTCGCCGACTATCACGGCTGCCTTGGCCTTGATGTCGTCGAGCAGGGCACGCTCGACGCGGGTCTCGCAGCGAGCTGGGGCTGCCCGAAGAGCGCGGGTGCGCGTTTCGCGACGCTCCAGCCGCAAAGCGGGGCGCATTGCTTCATCCGGCTGGTCGAGACGCCACTGCCCGACGATTTCAGGCCCACGCGCACTTATGGATGGGCTGCGTACGAACTGACGGTGCAGGATGTGTTCGGCTGGCCCGATCGCCTGCAGGGCAGCGGCTTCGACATAGTTGGCCCGCCCAAGGCGCTGGAAGGCCTGCCCTATTTCATGCCGATGCAGGTGACGGGGCGCGGGCGCGAGATGATCTACCTGAACGAGGTGGCCGAGAACACGCCGACCTCGGACCTGCCCAAAGCCGGATCGCTCACCGATCACATCTTCATCGTGATCCTTGCGACCCCCGATCGCGAGGCGAGCCTCAAATGGTTCGAACGGGCGCTCAGGCTCGACATCTCGTCGAGCTATACGCTCGCCTATTCGATGATCAACAACGCATTCGGGCTTGGCAGCGATTATCGCACGACGATCACCATGGTCCAGAAGGGGCGCCTGCCGATCGTCGAGGTCGACGATTATCCGACCGAGGCGACCGTGAGGCAGCGCGATCCCGAGATGCTGCCACCGGGCAATGCGATGATCACGCTTGCGGTCGACGATCTCGACGCGCTCGACGTCACCTTCGTTGCGCCGCCCGTGCAGCGCGACGGGCCCGTCTATGGCGGGCGGCGCACCGCAACGGTACGCGGCTTTGCGGGCGAGCTGATCGAACTGATCGAGATCGGGCGCTGAGATGACGACGGTGCGGCGCGCCTATGTCGACGGTCCCTTCGGCCAGATGCATGTGCGCGTCGCGGGAGAGCAGGGCGGGCATCCGCCGCTGATCTGCTTTCATATGAGTCCAATGAGCGGGCGCATCTACCAGCGCTTCCTCGCCGCGCTGGCGGAGCAGGGGCGTATGGCGATCGCGATCGACACGCCGGGCTTCGGCATGTCCGATGCTCCGCCGTCGCCGCCGGGTATCGCCGATTACAGCCGCGCGATGCAGGCGGCGATCGATGCGCTTGGCCTTGCCGGGCCGGTTGATCTGATGGGCTATCACACCGGCTCGATGATCGCGGCCGATCTTGCCGCCGATCGCCCCGATCTGGTGCGCCGGCTGGTCTGCGTGTCGGCGCCGATCTTCACCGCGGAGGAACTGGCGGAGCTGCGGCTGCTCTACGCGCCACACATGCCGACCGCGGATGGGGCGCATCTCCTGAAACGGTGGCAGGGCTTCGTTCACTGGAATCTCGGGCGAGGCCTCACCATCGAGGATCTCAACGACATGTTCCCCGAGGGGCTGCTCGCGGGGAACCGCGAATGGTGGGGGCACAATGCCGCCTTTTCCTACATGCCCGACATGCGCCTGACCGAGGTCACGCAGCCGGTGCTCGTGCTCAGCACCAATGATGATTTGCAGGAACAGAGCCGTCGCGCGCCCGCGCTGATGCGCCATGGGCGCGTCGTAGAATTGCCGGGATGGGGGCATGGCTTTCTCGACGGTTTCCCCGCGGACGCGGCTGATCTCGTGCGGAGCTTTCTCGACGCGCCGGACGGCGATCCGTTCGGTGCGATCCGGATTCCGCAAAGCGCCCGGCAATGAACAAGGCCGTGATCAGGCGGGCCTTCGCCGACGTGGCGCATGGGCAAATCCACTATCGCCATGCCGGATCGGGCGTACCGCTCCTGCTGCTGCACGCTTCGCCCGGGAGTTCGCGCCAACTGGTATCGCTGATCGAGGATATGGCGGATGGCACGCGCATCATCGCGCCCGATACGCCGGGTAATGGTGACAGCACACCGTTGCCGCTCGACGTTCCCGAGGTGGCGGATCTGGCGCGCGCCATTCTCGAGTTTCTCGACAGCGCAGGGCTGGAGCGCGTCAATCTCTACGGATCGCATACGGGAGCGACCATTGCGGGCGAGCTTGCCATATTGGCGCCCGAGCGGATCGACCGGCTCATGCTCGATGGGATCAGTGTGCTCTCACCCGACGAACTGGAAGACGTGCTCGCGCACTATGCCCGGCCATTTCCGCCCGATCTTGACGGAGCCTATCTGCTCCGCGCATTCAATTTTCTGCGCGACCAGTATCTGTTTTTCCCATGGTACAGCCGTGACCGTGCACATCGTCGCGATGGCGGGCTTGGGCGAGCGGAGGACCTGCACGCGTGGCTGGTCGAATTGCTCAAGGCCAGCGAAACCTATCATCTCAATTATCACGCCGCCTTCCGTTGGAACGCGCACGAACGCCTGCCGTGCATAACCAGGCCGACGCTTGTGTTCGCGGCCGAGAATGATCCGCTGCTCGAATCGACCCGCGCGGTTGCGCCACTTCTTGCGGACGGGCGTTTTGCGACGCTGCCGCGCGGCGATGCCGCCGATTTTCGCACGATTCGAGCCACCCTCCTTCGCGACTTCCTGAAAGCGAAGTAAGGAATCGGGGGTGCGGGAAATCGCACGACGCCCGTGGTTCTGCGGGCAACTGATCGAAATTGGGCTCTGAGCGAAACGGTGCGGAATGCCTCCAATGCCCGGCTGTCGCACGAACGCGGCAGCTGATAAGCAACTGCAAAGTCCTCATGCCACAGGGACCTTTGTATGATCCGCACGATTGCTCATCCGACGGACCTGTCACCCGAAGGCGCGCCTGCATTTGAACACGCGCTGCGGCTGGCGCTGGTCAATCGCTGCCAGTTCAATGTGCTTCATGTGCGCCGTCCCGACGAGAATCCCGATTGGGACAGCTTTCCGAGGGTCCGTGAAGTGCTGCAGCGCTGGGGGTATCTTGAGCCAGGAGCGAGCACGGAGGATATCCTTGCGAGGACCGGCGTAACCGTGACCAAGACCGATATACGCGATATCGATGCCGTCGACGGTTTGTCGCGCTATCTGGAAACGCACCCTTCAGACCTGATCGTGGCCGCCAGCCACGGCCGAGCGGGTCTCCACCGCCTGCTGAACAATTCGGTTTCGGCCAAGGTCGCGCAAGTATCGCTGATCCCGACAATGATTTTTGGTCCCGGAGCGAGACCCTTTGTCGACTCACAGACCGGGAGCCTTGAAAGCGTAAAGACCGTGCTGGTGCCCGTAGATCACGATCCGGCGCCCAATGACGCGGTTCACCAGCTTCAGGGGCTTTCCGAGGGGCTCGATGTTGAATTCGAGTTCGTCCATGTGGGTCGAGACGCTCCTGTGGTGCGCGATGCACAGCGGACACAGCGGCCCGTTCGCACGGTCGAGGGCCCCGTCGTCGAAACCATATTGGACGAAGCCCGACGCGTAAGCCTGGTGGCGATGCCGATGGCGGGGCGACGTGGTCTTCTGGACGCACTCCGCGGAAGCACGACCGAACGAATCGTGAGCGAAGCCACTTGCCCCGTCCTGGCGATACCCGTGACATCCTGACAGGCGGGCCACGGACACAGCTCCTCACCGGAAATCAACCAAACTTGCCCCCGGTCCGCTTTGCGGCTATGGGGCTGCCTAATTTTCAGGCAAATGATGATGAAACTCGCTCCCATTGATGTCGGCCCGGTGCGGATCGACGTGCCGGTGATCCTGGCGCCGATGACCGGCGTCACCGATCTGCCGTTCCGCAAGATCGTCCGCCGCTACGGCTCGGGCCTCAATGTCACCGAGATGATCGCCAGCCAGGCGATGATCCGCGAGACGCGCCAGTCGCTGCAAAAGGCGGCGTGGGACGCGGTCGAGGAACCGATCTCGATGCAGCTCGCGGGCTGCTCGCCCCGTGAAATGGGCGAGGCGGCCAAGCTCAACGAGGACCGCGGCGCGGCGATCATCGACATCAATATGGGCTGTCCGGTGAAGAAGGTCGTCAACGGCGACGCGGGTTCGGCGCTGATGCGCGACCTGAAGCTTGCGGGCGACATCATCAAGGCGACGGTCGACGCGGTGTCGGTCCCGGTGACGCTCAAGATGCGCATGGGCTGGTGCCATGACAGCCTCAACGCGCCCGAACTCGCGCATATCGCCGAGGATCTGGGCGTGAAGCTGATCACGGTCCACGGCCGCACGCGCAACCAGATGTACAAGGGCTCGGCGGACTGGGCCTTCATCCGCAAGGTCAAGGACGCGGTTTCGTTGCCTGTCATCGCCAATGGCGATATCTGCTCGATCGAGGACGCGCTCGCCGCGCTCGACCAGTCGGGCGCCGACGGCGTGATGATCGGGCGCGGCGCCTATGGCCGCCCATGGTTGCTGGGGCAGGTGATGCACTATCTGCAGACCGGCCAGCGCCTTGCCGATCCATCGATCGAAGAACAATATCACATGATTACTGCGCATTACCGCGATATGCTCGAACATTATGGCGAGATGACCGGGGTCAACATGGCGCGCAAGCATATCGGCTGGTACACCAAGGGGCTCGGCGGTTCGGCAGAGTTCAGAAACCGTGTGAACCAACAGCCCGAAGCCGCTACAGTGCTGTCCATGCTCGAGGAATTCTATTCGCCATGGCTCTCCCGGGCAGCCGCCTGATCCGGCTATCCCGCAAACCGGCGAGCGGTGAAGAGGCGCCTTCGGCGTCCGAACTCATTGCAGCACTTCCCGTACCGACGCTGCTCATCAACCCCGAAGGCAAGGTGGCGGACGCCAATGCGGCCGCCGAATTGCTGCTCAACGTCAGCCGCACCGCGATCATCGGCAAGCTTCTCGACGCCCACGTCCACTTTCCCGAAAACATCGTTGCGCTTCATCAGGAACGCGCGGGCTCGCCGCTCAATGCGTTCGATGTCCACATTTCCAACGACCGCGGCATGAAACTGCTCGCCGACATCGCCTTCTCGCCCATTCCCGATCGAGCGGGATGGCGCATTCTCGCGATCCACGCAGGGGCGGCGGCGCATCCCATGGGACACCGGCGCGAGCAGGGCAGCGGCGCACGCGCCGCAATGGGCGCGGCCGCGATGCTGGCGCACGAGATCAAGAACCCGCTTTCGGGCATCAGTGGCGCCGCGCAACTGCTCGAGCGCAAGGTTGCGCCCGAAGCGCGCGAAATGACGCGACTGATACGCGCGGAGGTGGATCGCATCACGAGCCTGATCGACCGGATGGAGAGCTTCACCGATCCGCGTCCGCTCGAGCTTGTCGCCGAGAATATCTATCCGGTGCTCGACCATGCGCGCGCATTGGCGCGTCACGGCTTCGCCCAGAATATCGAGATCAAGGCGGTCTACGACCCCTCGCTGCCAATGGCGCTCGTCCACCGCGACGCGCTGGCACAGATCGTGCTCAACCTCCTGAAGAACGCAGCAGAGGCGTGCGAAGTGCGGCCAGATCCCGTGATCCATGTCGTGACGTCCTATCGTCATGGCGTCTCGGTTCCCGACAAGGACGGCAAGGGACGGCGTGCGCTTCCGATCGAACTCTGCATCGTCGATAACGGCCCGGGCCCCGCGCCCGAGGTGGCGGACCATCTTTTCGAGCCATTTGTCAGCACCAAACGCTCGGGCGGCGGGCTTGGCCTGGCGCTCGTCGACAAGCTGGTGCGCGACATGGGCGGCATCATCCAGTTTTCGCGCGAGGGGACGCCCGAGCGCACTGTCTTTCGCCTTCTCCTCCAACGTGCCGGAAAGGAAGCTCGATGAGCAGCGGCCGCATTCTTGTCGTCGACGACGACGCCGCGATCCGCACCGTGCTCGCCGAGGCGCTGCGTAGCGAGGGGCACACCATCGCACTGGCAGCAAGCATCGCCGAGATGGAGGGCAAGATTGGAAGCTTCGATCCCGAACTTCTGATCACCGATGTCATCCTCCCGGATGGCAATGGCCTCGATCAGATTTCCTCGGTGCTTCAGCGCCGCCCCGACCTTCCCGTGATCGTGCTTTCCGCGCAGAACACACTGGCGACCGCGGTGCGCGCGACCGAACAGGGTGCCTTCGAATATCTGCCCAAACCCTTCGACCTCGACGAACTGTGCCGCGCGGTTGGCGACGGTCTGCGCAGTCGTGCCAATCGCGGTGCCGCCGCGCCCGAAGCAATCAAGGAAGACCTGCCGCTCATCGGGCGTTCGCCTGCGATGCAGGATGTCTACCGCACGATCGCGCGCGTCGTCTCGAATGAGCTCACGGTGCTCGTCTTCGGCGAATCGGGGACGGGCAAGGAACTCGTCGCGCGCGCGATCCATGATCTCGGCCCACGAAGACAAAAACCCTTTGTTGCCATCAACATGGCAGCCATTCCTCGCGATCTGATCGAATCCGAACTGTTCGGCCACGAACGCGGCGCCTTCACCGGCGCGCAGGCACGCACCGCGGGCAAGTTCGAACTGGCGCAGGGCGGCACGCTGTTTCTCGACGAGATCGGCGACATGCCGATGGAGGCACAGACGCGGCTCCTGCGCGTGCTCCAGCAGGGCGAGTTCACCACCGTCGGCGGCGCACGGCCCATTCGCGCCGACGTCCGCATCATCGCGGCCACGCATAAGGACCTCCCGGCGCTGATCGCGGCCAATGGCTTTCGCGAAGATCTGTACTACCGGCTGAATGTCGTCCCTGTGACATTGCCGCCACTGCGCGAACGCGTTGGCGACATTCCCGAGCTCGCGCGCCACTTCCTCGACCGGGCGGCGCAGGAAGGACTGTCGAGGAAGCGACTCGGCGACGACGCGCTGGCGCGGCTGGCAACGCATGGCTGGCCCGGCAATGTCCGCGAGCTCGAAAACCTGATGCGCCGGCTGGCGGCGCTCAGCCGCGAAGAGCTGATCTCGGCGCGCCAGATCGATCAGGCGCTAATGGGCGGGCCGGGCGAGAGCGTGCCAATCCCCTTTATCGGCAAGGGGCTCGAAGACGCAGTCGAAGTGCATCTCTCAGGCTATTTCGCGAGCTTTGGCGACGATCTGCCGCCCGATGGTCTCTATGACCGCGTGCTGGCCGAGGTCGAGGCGCCGCTGCTGCGCCTGACGCTCGCTGCCGTGCGTGGTAATCAGTTGCGCGCCGCCGATCTGCTGGGGATCAATCGCAACACCTTACGCAAGAAGCTCACCGACCATGGCATCGATCCGTCGCGCGTTCGGAGAGGCACCGGCTGAAGCAAAAGGCCAGGCGATGGCCCGTGCCGCCCCAGCGCCGGAAATGATGCATTGGCGCGCAGACTGTGTTTGTCTTGCAACGCGAATGTTGTAAGAACGCAACGGTGAATGTGGGCTATCGTGACATTTCTGTGAAAGCCTCGCGGTGGCAGCGCGTGCTGCGCGTCGTTTCGCGCCGCAGCAACCTGATGCCCTGGATCGAGCTGGGCACACTCGCCATCGCCGTGGCGGTGGCGGTGTTCACCTATTTCGTGGTCGGTGCAGAGCCCGCTACCGAAAGGCTGCTTTCGCCGCTGCTGGTCGCGCTCCTGCTCGTGGCCAATCTCGTGCCCGGCGTGGCGCTGCTCGTGCTGCTCGGCCGACGCATCGCCAAGAAGCGCGCGGCACGGTCGCCGATGGGCGGCGGCGGACGCCTGCACGTACAGCTTGTCGCGATCTTCTCGATGATCGCCAGCGTGCCGATGCTGCTGGTCGTGATCTTCGCGTCGCTGCTGTTCCAGTACGGCGTCGAGTTCTGGTTCTCTGACCGCGCGCGCGGAATGCTCGAAAATGCCGCGATCGTCGCGCAGGAATTCAACAGCGAGTACCGCACACGCGTCGAGAACAACACGATCGCGATGGCATCGGACATCGTCAATTATCTCGACGAGGCCCCGATCGACACGCCGCTGTTCCAGCAGGGCTTCGCGGGACAGGTCTATCAGCGCGAGCTTTCCGAAGCCGCGATCATCGTGATCAAGCCGGGCGTGGGCGAACAGACGCTCGCAATGGTCGATCCCTATGACCGGGGCGAGGGATCGCGGATCAAGCCTGCGCTGCTTGAACGCCTGCGCAAGGGCGAGCCCAGCATCGTGAGCGATTCGGGAGACCGGATCGAAGCGGTGACCCGGCTTCCCGTCAACGAAGAGGCCTATCTGTGGACCGCGCGCGTCGTCGATCCGAAGATGCTCGCCCAGTCCGAACGCGCGCAGACCGTCTCGACCGACTACAAGCGCCTGCTCGAACGCTCGCGTGCGCTGCAGCTTCAGTTCAACATCGCGCTCCTCGTGATTTCGCTGCTGATCGTGGGCGCTGCGGTGTGGATCGCGCTTGCACTGGCCGATCGGCTCGTCCGGCCCGTGAGCGATCTGGTCGATGCCGCACAGCGCATCGCCGAGGGAGATCTTTCCGCGCGCGTGCCGCAACCCGTGCGTCAGGACGAGATCGGGCGGCTTGCCAATGCGTTCAACCGCATGACACAAACGATCGAAGAGCAGACAAGCGCGCTTGAAAGCCGCCATGCCTTCATCGAAACCGTGCTGTCAGGCGTGACGGCCGGCGTGATCTCGGTGGATCGCGATCGCAATATCCGTTTGATGAACAGCTCCGCCGCGGCGCTGCTCAAGTCCGCACCGGGCGAAGCGACGGGCGCAGCGATCGACGGTCTGGCGCCCGAGCTTGCGGAGCTGGTGGGGACGGGGGATCGCAACGAGATCGTCCAGCTCAACATCGGCGGCGATGCGCGGACGCTGGCGGTCAAGGTCGTGCGCGACGAGGCGGGACATGTCCTGACCTTCGACGATATCACCCAGCAGTTGCTCGACCAGCGCCGTGCGGCATGGTCCGACGTCGCGCGCCGCATCGCGCACGAGATCAAGAACCCGCTCACCCCGATCCAGCTTGCCGCCGAGCGCCTCCAGCGACGCTATGGCAAGAACGTCACTGACGAGCCCTCAACCTTCGAGCGGCTGACCGAGACGATTATCCGTCAGGTCGCCGACCTGCGGCGCATGGTCGACGAGTTCTCGTCCTTCGCGCGAATGCCGAAGCCCGTCTTCCGGCAGGAATCGCTGACGGATATCGCGCGCCAGGCGCTGTTCCTGCACGAAGTGGCGCATCCCGACATTGTCTTCGCGCTGGAGCAGGGCGATGCACCGCACCAGATCGTATGCGACCGTCGCCAACTCGGCCAAGCTCTTACAAACCTTGTTAAAAATGCCGTTGAAGCCATTGAACAGGTTGGTGAAAATGGCAAGATTCCTGAACGTGGCGGCCGCATCACTCTGTCGATCTGCCCCGATGAGACGGGCAAAAGGATCACGGTGTGCGTTGCCGATAACGGCATAGGGTTGCCACAGGATCGCGAACGGCTGGTCGAGCCCTATGTCACAACGCGCAGCCGCGGCACCGGCCTGGGCCTGGCGATCGTCAAGAAGATCGTCGAAGAACATTTCGGGACGATGCAGTTCGCCGACAATCCGGGCGGCGGCACCATCATCTGCATGACATTCGATCTCGATCTGCTGACGCGCTTCATGGGCGGGGAATGGGACCCCGCGCTGACCGATGGCGAGAAGACTCCAACGCAACTGACGCACAAGAGGACCAGCTAGACCATGGCGCTAGACATTCTGATAGTCGATGACGAGCAGGATATCCGCGACCTTGTCTCGGGTGTGCTGGAAGATGAAGGCTATGCCGCGCGCAGTGCGGGCGGGAGCGATTCCGCGCTCGAGGCGATCGCCGATCGGCGCCCCTCGCTGGTTCTGCTCGACGTCTGGCTGCAGGGCTCGCGGCTCGACGGGCTCGAACTGCTCGACGAAATCAAGCAGCGCGATCCGTCGCTCCCGGTGCTGATGATGTCGGGCCACGGCAATCTGGACACCGCAGTTGCCGCAATCCGGCGCGGCGCGGTCGATTTCATCGAAAAGCCCTTCGAGGCAGCGCAGCTCCTTCACCTCGTCTCGCGCGCCACCGAAACCGAACTGCTGCGACAGGAAAACGCCTCGCTGAAGGCGCAGATGGGGCGGGAAGAGGAACTGACGGGCAATTCGGCGTCGATCAACGCGGTGCGGGCCACGCTGAAGCGTGTGGCGGCAACCGGAAGCCGAGTACTGCTGACGGGTCCCGCCGGCGTCGGCAAAGAGGTCGCGGCGCGCCTGCTCCACAAATGGAGCAACCGTGCGACCGCGCCCTTCATCGTCGTGGGCGCCGCGATGATGAGCCCCGATCGTGTCGAGGAAGAGCTGTTCGGGGTAGAGGAGGGCGGCGAGCTCGTTCGTCCGGGGCTGCTCGAACAGGCGCATGGCGGGACCCTGTTCCTCGACGAGATCGCCGACATGCCGCTTACCACCCAGGCGAAGATCCTGCGCGTGCTGACCGACCAGAGTTTCACGCGCGTGGGTGGGCAGCGCATGGTCAAGGTCGAGCTGCGCGTCGTCTCGGTCACTTCGCGCGAACTTCCCGCCGAGATTGCGGCCGGACGATTCCGCGAGGACCTCTATTACCGTCTCAACGTCGTGCCCGTGCATTTGCCGCCACTCGCCGAACGGCGAGAGGATATTCCGGCGCTGATCGAGCATTTCGTTGCGCGCTACGCCAATGAGCGGCGCGTCCGCACGCCCGTCGTCGCGACCGACGCGATCGCGGCGCTGCAGGCCTATGACTGGCCGGGCAATGTCCGCCAGATTCGCAATGTCGTCGAACGCACCATCATCCTCGCACCCGGCGACCGGATCGGCCAGATCGACCTCGACATGCTGCCGCCGGAGGTGATGGGGAACCAGGGGGAATCGGGCGTAGGCAACGCCGCCTCGGCGATCATGGGGGCGCCGCTGCGCGAAGCACGCGAGACGTTCGAACGCGAATATCTGAGAATCCAGATCCGCCGTTTTTCGGGAAATATCTCGCGTACCGCGACCTTTATCGGGATGGAACGCTCGGCGCTGCACCGCAAGCTCAAGCTGCTCGGCATGGCCGACGCGAAACATGATGGTGAGGAATAATCCCCCATCGGTGGACGTGACGGCCCAAAACACCTAAATAGAACGCCCCCGGCCATGCCTGTGCTAACAGGCGAATGCGGACCACGATCCGCCAAGAAAAAAGGAATGGTAGCCAATGCCAGACAAAAACAGCGCGAAGACCAACAATCTTCAGGATATCTTCCTTAATACCCTGCGACGCTCGAAGACCCCCGTGACGATGTTCCTCGTAAAAGGCGTCAAGCTTCAGGGGATCATTACCTGGTTCGACAATTTCTCGGTGCTGCTTCGTCGCGATGGCCAGTCGCAGCTGGTCTACAAGCACGCGATTTCGACGGTGATGCCTGCGGGCGCGATCGACCTTTCCCCCATCGAGGCCGCGTTCAACGAGGGACGCGGAAAATCGAAGTCGCTTCAGGAAGTGTTCCTGAACGCCGTCCACAAATCGGGCGATCCCGTGACAATGTTCCTCGTCAACGGTGTCATGTTGCAGGGCGAGATCGTCGCATTCGATCTTTTCTGCATGCTCCTCCAGCGCGACGGGCTTTCGCAGCTCGTCTACAAGCACGCGATTTCGACCGTGCAGCCTGCCAATCCGCTCAACCTCGCCGAAGAGAGCGGAGACGACGCGGACTGAACCATGGCGGTCTTCCAGCGCGGTGAAGACGATGGCCTGGCGCGCGGCGCCCGGGCCATCGTCGCCTTGCCCGATACCGGCGGTTCCGGGCGGGACGCAGCCGCGCGCCTCGAGGAGGCGGCGGGGCTTGCCGAGGCGATCGGCATCGACGTCGTCGGGAAAGTGCAGTTCCGTCTGCGCCAGCCAAAACCGGCCACGCTGTTCGGCAGCGGTCAGGTCGAGCAACTCGCGGTTGCCGTCCAGCAGGACGAGGCTGAGCTCGTCATCGTCGATGCGGCGGTGACTCCCGTCCAGCAACGCAACCTCGAGGACAAGCTCAAGGCCAAGGTGATCGACCGTACCGGGCTGATCCTCGAAATCTTCGGCGAGCGCGCCGCGACCGCCGAAGGGCGCCTGCAGGTCGAACTGGCGCATCTCGATTATCAGGCGGGCAGGTTGGTCCGCAGCTGGACCCACCTCGAGCGCCAGCGCGGCGGCTTCGGCTTTCTCGGTGGTCCCGGCGAAACCCAGATCGAGGCCGACCGCCGGATGATCCGCGACCGCATGGCCAGGCTCCGCCGCGAGCTCGCCGAGGTCAGCCGCACGCGTGGGCTGCACCGCGACCGTCGCAAGCGCGCGCCCTGGCCGGTGATTGCACTGGTGGGGTACACAAACGCAGGAAAATCAACGCTTTTCAATCGCATGACGGGTGCTGACGTCATGGCGGAAGACCTGCTTTTCGCGACGCTCGACCCGACGATGCGCCAGATCCGGCTGCCGGGGATCGACAAGGCAATCCTGTCCGACACTGTGGGGTTCGTCTCCGACCTGCCCACGCAGCTCGTCGCCGCCTTTCGCGCGACGCTCGAGGAGGTGATTGCGGCGGACATCATCATCCACGTCCGCGACATCGCGCATCCCGACAGCGAAGAACAGAAGTCCGACGTCGAGCAGGTGCTTGCCGAGATCGGCATCGACATCACCGGCGCGGACGGTGTTCCCGTCATCGAGGCATGGAACAAGTTCGACCTTGTCGCTGGCGACGCGCGCGCGGAACTTCTCGGCGAAGCCGCGCGCCGCGAGGATGTCGCGATACTTTCCGCGCTCGGCGGGGAGGGGGTCGGAGATCTCCGCGCGACGGTCGCCGCGCAACTGACCCAGCGCAATCGCATCCGGACGGTGCGTGTGCCGCACGACGACGGTGCAGCGATCGCCTGGCTGCACGCCAATGGCGAGGTGATCGAGCGCGTCGAGGAGGGGGACCTGATCCGCTTCGAAGTGCGCATGTCCGACAGCGACTGGGGTCGCTACGAGGCGCGCCAATGAGCGCGGCGCCACAGCCGCGCCTTGCCGTGCTTCACTACGACACACCCGAATATGACATCGTCACGCCCGGGGATTTCGTCCTCTGCGCGATGACGGGTCAGCCCATCCCGCTGGAAGAGCTGACCTATTGGAGCGTCGAGGCGCAGGAAGCCTATATCAGTGCGGCCGAGGCGGTCGAGGCATGGCTCAGGCGGCATCCACGGGGCGCGTAAGCTCGCGCTTGGCGCGCGACCATAATTCTTCCTTCTCGTCGAGGGAGAGCGCGGCAAAAGCGTCGCCGGCAAAGCCTTCCATCGCACGAAAGCGCGCTTCGAACTTGCGGTTGGCGCGGCGCAGCGCGGCTTCGGGATCAACGCCGAGATGGCGCGCCCAGTTGACGCAGGCGAAGAGCAGGTCACCAAACTCGTTCTCCAGCGCATTCGGCGTTTGTTCCGCTTCTATTTCAGCGAGTTCCTCGTCGATCTTGACACGCGCTCCCGATGGGTCCGGCCAGTCGAATCCGGTCCTTGCCGCGCGCCGCTGAAGTTTTTCGGCGCGCATCAGCGCGGGCAAGCCCAGTGCGACATGCGCCATCGCGCTCTTGTCTTCCTTCTGGTCGCGCTCGGCCGCCTTGATCGCTTCCCAGTTGCCGCGCACCGCGAGGCCGGTGTCGGCATCAGAATTGCCGAAGACATGCGGGTGCCGGCGGATCATCTTGTCACAAATCGCCTGAACGACATCGCCGATGGAAAAATGCCCGGCTTCCTCGGCCATGCGCGAATGGAACACGACCTGGAGGAGCAGGTCACCGAGTTCGTCCTTGAGATCGGCCATGTCGCCGCGCGCGATCGCATCGGCGACCTCGTGCGCTTCCTCGATCGTATAGGGGGCAATCGTGCCGAAATCCTGCTGGACGTCCCAGGGGCAACCCGTTTCGGGGTCGCGCAATCGCGCCATGATTTCAACGAGGGGGGATATCATGAATGATGCTCGCTCCTGCATGAGTAAGTCCGATAATATACATTATGTTAATTGCAGATATGTTCGGGACTACCCTTATGGCCCCCGAGAGTGGCGCGCGCTACGTTCCCCCGCAGGGTTTGACGGGGGCATGTCACGCCAAACTCGCTCCCAGCTGGCAGAGCGCCGCCACGGAGAGCGCGACAAGCGAAGCACTCCAGATGTGGACATAGAATCGCGCGGATCCGAGCATGGTAGCGTATGCCGCCTTGGCAACCATGTTGCTGACCAAGGCCGCGCCGATCGCAATCGCGCCGATCCGCAGTTGTATCGAATCCATCATGCCCGCGACGGTTACTGTCGCCGCGTCGACATCCGCCAGTCCCGAGAGCGCTGAAACGGCTATCACCCCGGCATCGCCGAAGATCCGGCTCGCGGCCTGCGCCAGAAAGGCCACGGCGACGAGCAGAAGCGCCATCTGGATCACCGCGCCGAGTTCGAACGGATTTTTCGGTTCCTGTTCGGGGTGCTCGCGGGCGCCCCGACGCGCGAGCATTGCCGCATAGCCGACCATCATCGCGCCTCCGCTCAGCAACCCCGGCAGCAATTCGGTGGCCAATGCCGGTGCCAGCGTCGCCGCGAGGATCGCGGTGCGGAAAAAGGATATCGCGCCCGCGCCGATCGCGCCCGCTGAAAGCGCTGCGATTGCAGCATCGTCCGAACCCGATCGGCGCGCGTTGGTGATGGTTACCGCTGTCGACGAGACGAGGCCTCCCACGAGCCCAGCCACCAGTTCACCCCGCGAGGAGCCAAGCAGGCGGACGGCGAGATAGCCGCAGAACGAAATCGACGCGAGGATGATGACAAGCACGAGGATTCGTGCGGGTGAGATGCCGCCAAATGGTCCGAAATGCTCATCCGGAACGATCGGAAGCAGCACGAAGGTGAGCGCGAGCAGTATGATCGCTGAACGCAACTCGGCCCAGCGCAGTCGACGCATGAGGCGATGGAGAAATTCGCGGCTCGCCAGGATGACGAGCAGCACAACGCCCCCCGCCGATGCCAGCGACACGTCCCCGAGCACCGCCAGCGCTCCAAGCGCGAAAACGAGCATCGCCGCCACCACCGACGTAACGCTGTGGCTCCCCTCGGCGACGGATTCGCGATATTGAAAGAGCGTGAACGCGCCGGTGAATGTCACGAAAAAGGCCGCGAGGACAATGCCCGAAGGCGCCTGCGTCCCCGCAGCCAGATAATATTCGATCAAACCGGCCGCACCACCGAACAGGCCGATCAGCGTGAAGGTGCGAATCCCCGCAGTGCGTTGCCCCTCCCTCTCCTCGCGCTCGCGCCAATGGCGCTCGGTACCGACGACCGCGCCAATCGCGATCGCGAGCGCCATGCGCTGGAACAGTTCAAGCTCGTCCATGACGCCAGTATCTCCGGCGCGGGCAACCGACGTCAACCGTTGCGGGCAGGAAACGGAGTCTGGAGGCCCCTGCCCGCAATGCGCTTATTGCAGCGCGCCGTGGCAGTGCTTGTACTTGCGCCCTGAACCACAGGGACAAGGCGAGTTGCGGCTGACACGGCCTTCCCATGCCGCCGGGTCTTCGTCGGACATCGGAGCTGCACTCACCATCGCGGGCTGCATGGCTGGCAACCGGGTCGTAACCAGCCCCAGCGACGCGGCGTCGATATCGTCGGTATCGTCGCGGCCCGTGAGCATGCTGACATGCTCGGTAACGAAATCGGGCATTTCGGGAAGCGGCGGCGGCTCATCCTGCGCAAGGAAGCGCGCATGCGCGATCACCTTGGTCACGTCCTCGCGGATTGCCCCCAGCATCCGCTCGAACATGGCGAAGGCTTCCTGCTTATACTCGTTGATCGGCGTCTTCTGCGCATAGGCGCGCAGATGGATCACCGCACGGAGCGCATCGAGCGTCGCCAGATGGTCCTTCCAGTGATGATCGAGCGACTGGAGCAGGATGCTCTTTTCCACCTGCACCCAGCTATCGGCCGGAATGTCGGCGATCTTGGCTGCGACCTCGGCGTCCGCGATTTCCTGCAGGCGCTGTTCGATCATTTCCGGATCGACCGCTTCTTCTTTGGTCCAGGCGTCGATATCGGGGGCGATGTTGAGCACATCGGCAACGCGCTGTTTCAACCCTTCGATATCCCATTGCTCGGGATAGGTTTCGGGCGGGCACGCGTCCGCTACGAGGCCGTTGACCGTTTCGGCGCGCATGTCGGTGACGACGTCGTCGACCGTTTCGGCATCCATGATGTCGGCGCGCTGCTCGTAGATCACCTTGCGCTGGTCGTTCATGACGTCGTCATATTCGACGACCTGCTTGCGGATGTCGTAGTTGCGCGCCTCGACCTTCTTCTGCGCGGTCTCGATCGCCTTGGAGAGCCAGCGCGAACCGATCGCTTCGCCATCGGCGAGGTTGGAGTTCATCATCTTGGCGAACATCGTATCGGGGCCGAAGATGCGCAGCAGATCGTCGTCGAGCGACAGGTAAAAGCGCGAAAGGCCCGGATCGCCCTGACGGCCTGAACGGCCGCGCAGCTGGTTGTCGATGCGGCGGCTCTCGTGACGCTCGGTGCCGAGCACGAACAGCCCGCCCGCGGCGAGCACGCGCGCCTTTTCGTCCTCGATCTCGTGCCGGATGCGCTCGATCGCCGCCTCACGCTCGGGGCCTTCAGGCATTTCGCCCAGTTCGTCATTCACGCGGAATTCGAGGTTGCCGCCAAGCTGAATGTCGGTGCCGCGGCCCGCCATGTTGGTCGCGATCGTCACCGCGCCTTCGCGACCCGCTTGGGCCACGATATGCGCCTCCATCTCGTGATAGCGCGCATTGAGCACCTTGTGCTCGACGCCCTCCTTCTTGAGGAACTCCGAAAGCAGCTCGGACTTCTCGATAGAGACCGTGCCGACGAGCACCGGTTGTCCACCGTCCGCTTTTTCCTTGATCGCCTTGGCGATCGCGCCGAACTTGTCGATCGTGTTCTTGTAGAACTCGTCCTCCTCGTCGATGCGCTTGACGGGGACGTTGGTCGGGATCGAGACGACATTCATCTTGTAGATGTCGTAGAATTCGGCGGCCTCGGTCGCGGCGGTGCCCGTCATGCCCGAAAGCTTGGGATACATGCGGAAATAGTTCTGGAAGGTAATCGAGGCGAGCGTCTGGTTCTCGGGCTCGATCGTCACGCCTTCCTTGGCCTCGACCGCCTGGTGAAGCCCGTCGGACCAGCGGCGGCCGTCCATCATGCGGCCGGTGAACTCGTCGATGATGATCACCTTGCCATCCTTCACGATATAATCGGTATCGCGCTTGAAGATGACGTTGGCGCGCAGCGCCTGGTTCATGTGGTGGACGACCTGGGTGTTTTCATAGTCGTAGAGATTGCTGCCCTCGAGCAGCCCGGCCGACTCGAGCATGCGCTCGGCCTTTTCGGTGCCGTCCTCGGTCAGGATGATCGACTTCTGCTTCTCGTCGACCTCGTAATCCTGGGCGACAAGCTGCTTCACGACAATGTCGACGGCCTTGTAGAGTTCCGACTTGTCGTCGGTCGGGCCGGAGATGATCAGCGGGGTCCGCGCCTCGTCGATCAGGATCGAATCGACCTCGTCGACGATCGCATGCGCGAAGGGGCGCTGCACCATCTGGCCGCGCTCGTACTTCATGTTGTCGCGAAGATAGTCGAAGCCGAATTCGTTGTTGGTGCCGTAGGTGATGTCTGCAGCATAGGCGTCACGCCGCTGCTGATCGGTCAGGTTGGGAACGATCACGCCGACGGTGAGGCCGAGGAAGCGGTAGACCTGTCCCATCCAGTCGGCGTCGCGGCGCGCCAGATAGTCGTTGACCGTAACGACATGGACGCCAGTGGCCGGCAGCGCATTCAGATAGACCGCGAGCGTCGCGACCAGTGTCTTGCCCTCGCCCGTGCGCATCTCGGCGATCTCGCCGCGGTGGAGCACGATGCCACCGATCATCTGCACGTCGAAATGGCGCATACCGAGCACGCGCACCGCGGCCTCACGGACCGTGGCGAAGGCTTCTGGCAGGATCTGGTCGAGCGTTTCGCCATCTTCAAGCCGGGCGCGAAAGCGGACGGTCTGGGCCGCGAGTTCATCGTCGCTGAGCGCCTGCATCTGAGGTTCGAAGTCCGCGATCTCCGCCACGATCTTGTTGAGCGACTTGACGTAACGGTCGTTGGACGAACCGAAAATGGCCTTTGCAATGCCACCGAGCATGGGTTTTCCTGTCTTTTCGATCTGGGAGCGGGCGCGTCGACCAATGTCGGCGGGCCGCATGATTATAAGCGTTGCTATGGAACGGCGCGCCACGGCGCGACGCAGATAAGCGATCTATTCCAGCCTGCGCTCGTTTACGCGGCGGGGATCCTGCAGCACGGCGGCATAGTCAGCCTCGAAAGGCTGTGCATTTGCCCGCATTGCGCGCGGCTCGAACGGCAAGACCGCCACATGAAGCGCCGGCGCCACGGTCTCGACCGAAATATCGGCCACCACGCTCACGGCGAGTTCGGCTGCGCTTCTCTGGACCTGCGCAGGCTCTGCCTTGCGCTCGCCGGATATCACTCCGGTAAGGCCGGTCAGCAGCGCAGAGAGGAAAAGCAGCAGTTCCAAAGGTCGTTCCTGTGGCGTCGATGGCCTTCGACATAGTTACTGTGTTGCGCTTCGTCTAATCAAAACGCGGCATTTGCAACGCAGCGATGCAAATTGCCTGCTGCATGAGCTGCGATATTGCGATAACCGCGCGCCATGACAACCACCCGCTCCCCTCTTGCGCCCGAGCGCTTCCCCGATCTCCCGGCAATCCAGGGCGTGATCCCGCGCGTGGCGCGTGCGCGATACAAGACCTGGGACCGCTGCGACCTGACCTATGTCGAACTGGCGGCTGGCACCGCGGTTGCGGGCGTCACGACGCAGAGCAAATGCCCCTCGCCCGAGGTCGAATGGTGTCGCTCAGCAATGGGGCTGGGCGCGGCGCGGGCACTTGTCGTCAATGCCGGCAACAGCAACGCCTTTACCGGCAATCGCGGGCGCGCGGCTGTCGAGGCGATCGCGGCGCGCGTGGCGGGACATCTCGATTGCCAGCCGTCCGACGTCTTCATCGCCTCGACGGGGGTGATCGGCGTGCCGCTTCCGATCGACAAGGCCGAAGCCGGGCTTGATGCAGCATTCGATGCCGAACCCTGCGACTGGGAACAGGCCGCCGCCACGATCATGACGACCGACACCTTTCCCAAGGCCGTGCTCACGCGCGCGGTGATCGGCGACAAGACCGTCAATCTGGTCGGTATCGTCAAGGGATCGGGGATGATCGCGCCCGACATGGCAACGATGCTCGGCTTCATCTTCACCGATGCGGCGATCGATTCGGTCCTGTTGCAAAAGATGCTGTCCGCCGCAAACCGGACCAGCTTTTCGTGCATCACGGTCGACAGCGACACCTCGACGAGCGACACGGTGCTCGCCTTCGCGACGGGCAAGGCGGGCAACACGCCCCTCACCTCCCCCGACGATGCGGGCGCAGACGCGTTTCAGGCAGCGCTCAGCGACATGTGCCTCCAGCTCGCACACCTTGTCGTGCGCGATGGCGAGGGAGCGACGAAATTCATCGAGATCCAGGTCGAGGGAGCCGTCTCCGACGACAGCGCGCACCGGATCGCGCTGTCGGTGGCTAATTCCCCGCTGGTGAAGACCGCGATCGCGGGTGAGGACGCCAATTGGGGGCGCGTCGTCATGGCAGTAGGCAAGGCGGGAGAGCCCGCCGAGCGCGACCAGCTCGCCATCCGCTTCGGTGCAACGCAGGTCGCCCAGGGCGGGCTTGCGCTCGAAGGTTATGACGAGGCACCCGTCGCGGCGCATCTGAAGGGCAAGGAGATCGAGATTGGCGTCGATCTGGGGCTGGGATCAGGCCGCGCGACCGTTTGGACGTGCGACCTGACGCATGGCTATATCGCGATCAACGCCGATTACCGGAGCTGACCGGGCATTTACTCGGCCTTTGCGGCCCCGGGCTGCGGCGCTGTCGTTTTCGCGGTAAGGACCTGCGGCGCAGGCCCGCGCGCGATCGTCGCGGAGAGCGCGATCTGTTCGGCGCAGCGCGAAACGCAGAGCTTTTCGATGCGGGCAAGGTTTTCCTTGGCCTTCTCGACCGCGCCCTTGGCGACGAGGGCTTCGCCCTGTCCTGCGAGCGCATTGACGTCATTGGGCTCGATCTTCAAAGCCTCGCGGTAGAAGCGGATCGCCTTTCCGTTGAGTTCCTGCTTCTGCGCGACCTTGGCGAGCGCGACATAAGCGGCGCGATTGCGAGGATCGAGCACCAGCGCGCTCTCGATCGCGTCATTCGCGCCCTGATAGTCGCCCGTGGCGGCCAGCGCCTCGCCTTTCTGGACCAGCTCGATCGAGCGCTGATCGATTTCGGCATCGGGTTTCTGGCCATTAACCCCGCTGGAAAAACAGGCGAGGGTCAGCGCGAGCGCGCATGTCACAGGCGTATAACGCATAATCATCTCCAAGGCGGGAGAACGGGTGGGGGCTGTCACGGCCGCCTGATCCTCGCGACGAAAAATCCGTCGGTCTGATCCCTGGCCGGGGTGAGCAGTGTTCCGTCTCCCCATATACGCCCAACATGGGGCAAAGCTCTTTCGGGCGTCAAGGATGAATGCCGTTTGAGCAACGCCGCCACCTGATCCTTGCCTTCGCTGTCGAGCACCGAGCAGACGGCGTAGACCAGCACACCTCCCGGACGCAGAAGGGGCACTGCAAGGTCGATGATCCGCGCCTGAAGCGCATTGAGCGCGGTCAATCGCTCCGACGTTAACCGCCAGCGCGCCTCCGGGTTCCGTCGCCACGTACCGGTGCCCGAACACGGCGCATCGACGAGCACGATATCGGCCTGCCCCGCCAGATCCGCGAGCTTCTCCTGTTCGCGACCGCCGTCGAGCAGGCGAAGTTCGATCCCGGTCGCGCCAGCGCGCGCGGCGCGTGGCGGCAAGCGATCCAGTCGCGACTTCACCGTGTCGCACGCGATGAGGCGCCCTTCCCCGCCCATATCGGCAGCGAGCGCCAGCGTCTTGCCGCCCGCCCCGGCGCAGAGATCCACGATGGTCATCCCCGGCACGGCGCCGCAAACTTCGGCGATGAGCTGGCTGCCTTCGTCCTGAATCTCGATGCTGCCGTCCAGCCAGTGCGGGTGCGACTCGACTGCGAAACCTTCAGGAAGGCGGATTCCGTCGCGGCTGTGAGCCATTGCACTCGCCTCGGGGATTTCCGCCAGGACCGCCTCGCGCGTCGCCTTGAGGCGATTGACGCGCAGGTCGAGCGGCGCGCGTTCGAGAAGCGCAGTGGCTTCATTGTCGCCCAGCGCAGAGATTGAGGCGCCGAGCCATGAGGGCACCGGGTTCGCCGACGTCGCGGCCTCGTCGGCAGTGATCGGCGCTGGTCCGTGCGGGGCTCCGTCGAACAGCCCCACGAGTTCGGTATCGTCGCGCGCAAGCCCGATCATCGCGGCACGGCCCGAGGTCGGACGATCGCCGCTGCGACGGATCGCGGCATAGACATGATCGCGCACCGCGCGCCGGTCTTTCGACCCTGCATAGCGTCGGGTCTTGAAATAGCGCGCGATGATCGTGTCAGCCGCCGCGCCGCCCTCGCGCGCCGCGACGATGATCTCGTCGAGCAGCTCGATGGCGGCCTGGACCCGCGCCTGGGGTGTCATCGCGTGGCCTTAACGTGTCGGATAGTTGGGCGCCTCGCGCGTGATCGTGACATCGTGGACATGGCTTTCGCGAAGCCCCGCATTGGTGATGCGGACGAAGCGAGCGCGCTGCTTCAGCTCTTCGATCGTGCGCGCGCCGGTATAGCCCATCGCCGCCTTCACGCCGCCGACGAGCTGGTGAATCACATCCTTTGCGGGGCCCTTGTATGGCACCTGCCCCTCGATGCCTTCGGGCACGAGCTTGAGCTGGTCCTTGATGTCCTGCTGGAAATAGCGGTCGGCCGAACCGCGCGCCATCGCACCCACCGAGCCCATGCCGCGATAGGATTTATAGGCACGCCCCTGATAAAGGAAGGTTTCGCCCGGCGCCTCCTCGGTCCCCGCGAGCAGCGAGCCGACCATGACGGTGGCGGCACCCGCCGCGAGTGCCTTTGCGATATCGCCCGAAGTGCGCAGGCCGCCATCGGCGATCACGGGGACGCCCGATTTCGCTGCTTCCTCCGCCGATTCCATCACCGCGGTAAGCTGCGGTACACCGACGCCAGCGACGACGCGCGTGGTGCAGATCGAGCCGGGGCCGATGCCGACCTTGATACCGTCAGCGCCCGCGCCGATCAGCGCGCGCGTCGCCTCGGCGGTCGCGACATTTCCCGCGACGATCTGCACCGAGTTGGAGAGCTTCTTGATGCGCTCGACCGCAGCCGAGACCATCTTCGAATGGCCGTGCGCGGTATCGACGACGATCAGGTCGCATTCGGCGTCGATCAGTGCCTCGGTTCGCTCGAACCCCTTGTCGCCCACAGTGGTCGCAGCGGCGACGCGCAAACGGCCCGAACCGTCCTTGGTAGCATCGGGATAGTTCACGGCCTTTTCGATATCCTTGACGGTGATGAGGCCGACGCAGTGATAGGCGTCGTCGACCACGAGCAGCTTCTCGATCCGGCGCTGATGCAGGTGGCGCCGCGCCTCCTCCTGGCTGACACCGATCTTCACCGTAGCGAGATTTTCGTGGGTCATCAGCTCGGAGATCGGCTGCCCGGGATTTTCGGCGAAACGCACGTCGCGGTTGGTCAGGATGCCCACGAGCTTGCCGCCGGCCTCCACCACCGGAATGCCCGAGATCCTGTGCCGCGTCATCAGCGTCTGTGCCTCGGCGAGTGGGCGATCGGGCGCAATGGTGATCGGATTGACGACCATGCCCGATTCGAAGCGCTTCACCGCGCGCACGGCATCAGCCTGTTCCTCGACCGTCAGGTTACGGTGGAGCACCCCGATCCCGCCGAGCTGCGCCATTACGATGGCCATGTCCGCTTCGGTGACGGTGTCCATCGCCGACGACAGGATCGGGATGTTGAGCCCGATCTCGCGTGTCACGCGGGTGCGCGTATCGGCCTGACTGGGCAGGACTTCGGATTCGCCGGGGCGAAGCAGAACGTCGTCGAATGTGAGACCGAGGGCGATGTCCATGCGGTCTAGACTCCTTTGGCGGGGGGTTGGGCGGCTCTGTAAACAAGCTGCGCGGGGGATGAAAGTGGGTTCACCGGCTGTATTCTTTCGGATTGGCGAGCATGCGCGCGAGCACGACGTGAAAAGCCGCATCCTCGGCTGCGCCGCCAAGCTCGATCACGTCGGTCAGCTCGTCGCCGGGTGCGTGATAAGCCGTTGAAAGATAGGCATCGAGCCGCGCCTTGTCGCTGAAGGCGCTGACGAGCATCACGGCCGGAATGCCCTTTTCGCTGAAGACCGCGCCATCCTGCCGACCGAAATACTCATCCGCATCGCCGTCGCCGTCGATGGTGCGCCCCATGAGGGCGGCGGCCCGCGCGACCGGCGCGTCGAGTTTGCCGCCGCGCCCGATGACCGCGATCGGCGTGCCCCTTGGCGCAAGCGCCACCGTGTCGACATTGAGCACGGCTTGAATGGAATCGAGCGGGACGACGGGGCGTTCGACGAAGGCCCTCGCGCCGAGCAGCCCCTTTTCCTCGGCGGTCGTGGCAATGAAATAGATGTCGCGATCGAGCCGCGGGCCGAAACGCAGCTTGCGCGCGACTTCGATCATCAGCGCGATCCCGCTCGCGTTGTCGACCGCGCCGTTGCAGGTGCGATCCTTCTCGCCCTCTGTACGGCAAATGCCCAGATGGTCCCAATGGCCCGTGATGAGCACCGCGCCCTTGTCGGGCACTCGGCCCGCGATCTTGCCGATGACGTTGAAGCTTTCGTAGCGCCTGACATTCATGTCCACCGCAAGATCGCTCTGAATTGCGAGGGTCCGCCCCGCAAAGTCGGGCTTGCCGGCCGCATCCACGACGGCGGCGATCTCGATTCCGGCGGCGTGGAAGATCGCTGCCGCGGCATCAAGCGTCATGACGCCGTCGATGCCCGGTGTGGCAGCGGAAGCAAGTGTCGTCCCTCCACGACGATAGCCGCGGCGAAGCGACTCAAACGCCGATCCTCCACCGGCTATGCCGATCACGGCGACCGCTCCGCGCCTGAGCAACGCATTACGGCGATCCGCAAAATCGGACATCCCGGGCTGATCGGCGGGCGCGTCACGGAGCAGCAGCACGACCTTGCCCGCGGGATCGGGAAGCGCGTCATCGACGCCATAGCCCATGAAGATCACGGGCGCGGCCTTCACGCTCGAACGCGGCTGCCAACTGCGCAATGCGATGTCGTCTGGGTCAAGCGCGATCGCATTACCCTCGTGCCAAAAGGACGCAGATGCGTCGGCTACTGAGCGCTCTGTCAGTGCGACCGTCTGGAACCATGGCCTATCGGTGGCGGCGGACATCAGGCCGGCTTTGCTGAACTGTTCGGCGATATAGGCAATCGTTTTGGTCTGGCCTTCGGTGCCGGGTGCCCTGCCCTCATAGGCATCGCTGGCAAGTTCCGCGATATGCGCGCGCAGATTGGCTTCGGCGATGATATCCCCCGGAGGGGCGCCTGCGATCAGGAGCGGCAGCAGACCCGCGATCAACGATGACTTCATCGCAGGCCATTGGCAGCGAATTTCGACGCCCGCAACCCCCTCCCCAATTCTGCTTGGCGTGCGCGTGATCTCAAGGCAGTATCCGCAGCGTCATGTCCGGGGGGATTGAATGAGCCTGTTCTTCATCATTGTCGCGGTGCTTGCGATCGCCTTCGTCTTCGCGGGCGTTACCGTGGTGCGCCAGGGTTACATCTACACGATCGAGCGCTTCGGGCGCTTTACCCATACCGCCGCACCCGGCTTCAACCTGATCGTGCCCTTCGTCGATCGCGTCGGACGCAAGATCAACATGATGGAGCAGGTGCTGGATATCCCCGGCCAGGAAATCATCACCAAGGACAATGCGATGGTCGCGGTCGACGGCGTCGTGTTCTTCCAGGTGCTCGACCCGGCGAAGGCCGCCTATGAAGTCTACGAACTTTATGTCGCGATCCTGCAACTCACCACGACCAACCTGCGTACCGTGATGGGATCGATGGACCTCGACGAGACGCTGTCGAAGCGCGACGAGATCAACGCGCGGCTGCTCTCGGTGGTCGATCACGCGACGACGAGCTGGGGCGTCAAGATCACGCGCGTCGAGGTGAAGGATATCCGCCCGCCGGCCGATATCGTGAACGCCATGGGCCGCCAGATGAAGGCCGAGCGCGAGAAGCGCGCAGTGATCCTTGAGGCCGAGGGCAGCCGGGCGTCTGAAATCCTGCGCGCCGAAGGGCAAAAGCAGTCGCAGATCCTGGAGGCAGAGGGACGTCGCGAGGCAGCGTTCCGAGACGCAGAGGCGCGTGAACGCTCGGCAGAGGCAGAGGCCAAGGCGACGCAGATGGTGTCCGAAGCGATCGAAAAGGGCAGCGCGCAAGCGATCAACTATTTCGTCGCGCAGAAATATGTCGATGCGATCGGCCAGTTCGCGACTTCGCCCAACGCCAAAACGATCCTGTTCCCGGTGGAGGCGACGCAGCTCATCGGCACGCTCGGCGGAATCGGGGAACTGGCCAAGGAAGCGCTGGGCGGAAATGACGGCGGCACCCCGCCGCCCGCCCGTTCGCGTCGCCCCGGCCCCTTCGAACAGGCCTGACAGGAGGACGCGATGCTGGACGTGCTTCCGCTCGAAGCGCACTGGATCTGGATGATCCTGGCCGCGATCCTGGGCACGGCAGAGATCCTGCTGCCCGGCTTCTTCCTGATCTGGATCGGCCTTGCCGCGCTGCTGACCGGCGTGATCACGCTGCTCACGGGCATCGGCGAACCCGCACAGTTCGCGGTTTTCGCGACGCTGGCGATCGCCGCGGTCTATGCAGGGCGGCGCTGGTTCGCACTCAATCCGATCGAGACGAGCGATCCGTTGCTCAATGACCGCACGGCCCGGCTGATTGGTGAAATCGTCACCGTGGTTGAGGCCATCGACGGCGGCACCGGGCGCGTACGCGTCGCCGACGGCGTCTGGACCGCGATCGGCGCCGATGCTGCCGTCGGCACGAGGCTGCGCGTCACGGGCGCCGCCAATGGCCGGCTGACCGTGGAACCGCTGCCGTGATCATTCTGCGTCGCTGGACCGGCCGGATTCGAACCGCCGATCGCGATGCCTATGTCCATTACATCGAAGGCACCGGCGGCGCCGATTACCGCAACACGCACGGCAATCTGGGATTCCAGATGCTGATGCGCGACCTCGGCGACGGCACGAGCGAAGTCACGACGCTCAGCTGGTGGATATCGCTGGAGGCCATCAGGGGCTTTGCGGGCGAGGACATCAGCCGCGCACGCTATTACCCAGAGGACGACCGCTTTCTTCTCGAACGCCCTGAACATGTGGAGCATCATGAAGTCATGCTGGGGCGGATGATCGTCGGAGGCACGGCAGCGGACTGAGATCGGGCTCGACAAACCCTCTCCGCGCAGCGACCGAGAACAGCCTTTCGCGGCTGTAGAAGCGCAACGGCCAGTCGCGCGCGCCCTTCTCCGAGAGCAGCAGCGCATTGACCAGGTCGACGAGCGACGCCTCGACCGGATGCGCTTCGAGGTGCAGCCGAACGCCGCGCACGAAGCACTGCGTGATCGTCTCATGATAACCGTTATGATCGTCATTCACGCCGCCAACGCTTTCGTTGAAGCGTGCGATGATCACGGGCAGCGCGCTCTCGGCATGAATATCGGGGCGCTCGCGCACCAGCCAGGTGCAAGCCGCGAGATGCGCCTCGTGCGTCCATTCGGCGCGCGCCAGCGTGCAGGCCAACAGCCCCTCGCCGATATGGCGGATGGCGTCGTCGTTCTCGAACAGTCTTGGCGTGTATTCAGTCATTTCCGGGCTCTCATTTCTTTGCTGAGAGCCCGGAAATTCCCCTCTCCGTACTCTCAGGCGGCCTTGGGCGCCGCTTGCCTTACACCTTCGTCGACATGGCTTTCGAATTGCTCGAAATTGTCGATGAATTGTTGAACCAGTTTTTGCGCGGTCGCGTCGTAATCCGCCTTGTCGGCCCA
This sequence comes from Sphingomonas sp. LaA6.9, assembly GCF_022601895.1. Taxonomy (GTDB): domain Bacteria; phylum Pseudomonadota; class Alphaproteobacteria; order Sphingomonadales; family Sphingomonadaceae; genus Sphingobium_A. Next base: position 48,894 of record NZ_JAKVIO010000011.1, on the reverse strand, counting down.
GGTCGAGCGCGGGTCGAGGATCGTGCTGTCGACGCCGGGCACCGCCACGGGCACCTGGAAACCGAAATTGGGATCGGTGCGGAACTCGGCGTCCTTGAGGCTTCCGTCGAGCGCGGCATTGAGCAGCGCACGCGTCGCCTTGATCGGCATGCGGCTGATGCCGGGCATCGTGGCCTTGCCTCCCGTCCATCCGGTGTTGACCAGCCAGCAATCGACCGCGCCCCTGGCGATCCGCTCCTTGAGCAGATTGCCGTAAACCGACGGGTGACGCGGCATGAAGGGCGCGCCGAAGCAGGTCGAAAAGGTCGCTTCAGGCTCGGTCACGCCGATCTCGGTGCCCGCGACGCGCGCGGTGTAGCCCGAAAGAAAGTGATACATGGCCTGATCGGGCGTCAGCTTCGCGATCGGGGGCAGCACGCCATAGGCATCCGCGGTCAGCATGATCACGTTCTTGGGCACCGGGCCCATATTGTGCTCCGACGCATTCGGGATGAAGTCGATCGGGTAGGAACCGCGGCTGTTCTCGGCGAGGCTGTTGTCATCGAGGTCGAGTTCGCGCGTTTCGGGATCGATCACGACATTTTCCAGCACCGTGCCGAAGCGCCTGGTGGTCGCGTAGATTTCGGGCTCAGCCTCGGGCGAGAGGCGAATCATCTTGGCGTAGCAGCCGCCCTCGAAGTTGAAGACCGCAGTATCGGACCAGCCATGTTCGTCGTCGCCGATCAGCGTGCGGCTGGCATCGGCCGAAAGCGTGGTCTTGCCCGTGCCCGAAAGCCCGAAGAAGATCGCGGTATCGCCCTTGGGACCGATATTGGCCGAGCAGTGCATCGGCATAATGCCTTCAACCGGCAGCTTGTAATTGAGGATGCCGAACACCGACTTCTTCATCTCGCCCGCATAGGCGGTGCCGCCGATCAGGATCAGCTTCTCGGTGAAGTTGACCGCGATCACGGTTTCCGAACGCGTGCCGTGGCGTGCAGGGTTGGCCCGGAAGCTCGGCAGATCGATGATCGTGAATTCGGGCACGAAATCAGCAAGCTCGGAGGCTTCAGGACGGACCAGCAGCGTGCGGATGAACAGATTGTGCCAGGCCAACTCGTTGATCACGCGCACCTTGACGCGATGCTCGGGCTGCGAGCCGCCGAACAGGTCCTGGACGAACAGCGTCTTCTTCTCGGCGACTGCCTTGAGGAAATCGGCCTTGAGCGCAGCGAAATGCTCAGGCGTCATGCCGACATTGGTCTTGCCCCACCAGACGGTGTTCTCGGTTTCGGCATCACGAACGATGAACTTGTCCTTGGCCGAACGGCCGGTGTGCTTGCCCGTGGCGACGACGAGCGGGCCATCTTTCGCCAAGGTGCCCTCGCCGCGGTTGAGCGCAAATTCCACGAGCGGCGCCGTACCGAGGTTCCAGTGCAGTTCGGCACCGGATTCGATCCCCTGCTGAGCGAGCGTGAATTTGGGTGCGCTATCGGCCACCTTGTATCTCCTGAATACCCGACTGGTGTGACGCAACGCCGTGTGCGCGCGCCTTGAACTTCATTCCGGCGCATATCGAAGCATGTCCCTTGTGCAACAAGACAACGCTATCAGGGGGATTTGCCCCGGCTCATATGTTGTTTTAGAGCGGCAGGGGGTCAAAGGGAGCAGCACAGTCCATGTCCGCAACCATCGCGCTCGTCGACGATGACCGTAACATATTGACGTCGGTGTCGATCGCGCTCCAGGCCGAAGGCTTCGTGACGCGGCTCTACACCGATGGCGAGAATGCGCTGAAGGCGCTTACGGAGAATCCGCCCGATCTCGCAGTGTTCGACATCAAGATGCCGCGCATGGACGGACTCGAGCTACTGCGTCGGCTGCGCGAGAAGAGCAACCTCCCCGTCATTTTCCTCACGTCCAAGGACGACGAGCTCGACGAGGCGCTGGGGCTCGCGATGGGCGCCGACGACTATATCTCGAAGCCCTTCTCGCAGCGGCTGCTGATCGCGCGTATCCGTGCCATCCTGAGGCGCACCGAACTTGCGGCGCAGCCCGCGGGCACCGAGGAGGAAGAGGTCGAACTACTGGTCCGCGGGCGCCTGGAGATGGATCCTGCGCGCCACCGGGTGAGTTGGGGCGGCCAGGAAGTGACGCTGACCGTGACCGAATTCCTGATCCTCGAATCGCTTGCCCGCCGCCCGGGCGTGGTCAAGACGCGCGACCAGCTCATGGATGCAGCCTATCAGGAGGACATGTATGTCGACGACCGCACGATCGACAGTCATATCAAGCGCCTCCGCCGCAAGTTCCGACAGGTCGACGACCAGTTCGACGCGATCGACACGCTTTACGGCCGAGGCTACCGTTTCACCGAAGAGTGACGAAAGCGATCTTTCGCTCCGCTGGTCGGGGCGATTGTCGCTCACGCCCCGCATCCTTGCGGTCAACATCTTTGCGCTCGCGCTCCTGGCGGGCGGCTTCTTCTATCTGGACAGCTATCGCTCGCGCCTGGTCGACGAACGCAGTGCGCAAGCGGCGCGTGAAATCGAGCTGATGGCCAAGGCGACAGCGATCGCGGGACCTGCGTCGCGTGACGCGCTGATCCTGGCGTTCGCGCAGGAAAGCGACGGTCGCCTGCGCCTCTACGATCGCGACGGCGTGCGGATTGCGGACAGCTGGCAACTTGGCCCGCCCAATTACGAGCTGCGCGATCCCGCGAGCGAAGCATGGCAACGCCATGTCGCGCGTTTTCTCGATCGCGTCATCGACCGGATTGTCTGGGCCGACCGGCTCGGACGCTTCGTCGAGCCCAGCACCGACAATGCGGCCGCATGGCCCGAAATCGTCGCAGCCCGCGCTGAGCGTCGGACGGTCACGCGAGTGCGCTATGCCCCCGACCGTACGCCAATGCTGTCTGCGGCAATCACGCTCTCCGGGGACCGCGGCGCGCTCCTCCTGACCGAGAATACGCGCGACATCACCCGGATCGTCCGCGCCGAGCGGTTCCGGCTCGGTCTCGTGATCGCGGCGGTCAGCCTGGTGTCGATCCTCTTTTCATTGTTCCTTGCCCGTACCATCGTCCGACCGCTGCGCCGCCTCGCACGCGCTGCAGTGCGCGTTCGCCTCGGCCGTGCGCGTGATGTCGAAGTGCCGCGGCTGCCCGAGCGGCGCGACGAGATCGGGATGCTGGCGCGAGCACTGGCCGACATGAGCCACGCTCTCAATGTCCGCATCGACGCGATCGAGGCGTTTGCAGCGGATGTGACGCACGAGCTCAAGAACCCGCTGGCTTCTCTGCGTTCGGCGGTGGAAAGCCTGCAGTCGGTGAAGGATCCGACGCTCCAGGCGCAGTTGCTGGACATTGTACGCGACGACGTGCTGCGCCTCGACCGGCTGATCACCGATGTGGCCGAGGCTTCGAGGCTCGACGCGCAATTGTCGCGCGCTGCATTCGAACCCGTCGATCTTGGGCCGATGATCGAACATCTGCTCAGGTCACGCGAGCAGCGGGGCACTGACGGTGATGTCCACATCGCCTTTGCCCGTCCGCGAAAAGGAACCGCGGTCGTTCCCGGCGACGCTTCCAAACTGGTGCGCGTCGTCGAGAATCTTCTCGATAACGCCGTATCCTTCTCGCCGCCCGGCGGGCTCGTCCGCATTGATGCGACGCGCGACGACGCCGCGATTTTGCTGACAGTGGAGGATGAAGGCCCGGGCGTACCGCCCGACATGCGCGACGCCATCTTCCGACGCTTTCACAGCGATCGACCCGAAAGCGACGGTTTCGGGCGACATTCGGGGCTTGGCCTTGCCATAGCCAAGACCATTGTCGAGGGTCATAGTGGCACAATAACGGTTCATGATCGGCCCGATTCGCGCCGGGGAGCGCGCTTCGTGGTCACCCTTCCAGTCGCGGAGCACTAGTCCATGGCGTCATTGTCGTCCGAAATGCTGCATGCCTCCTCCGTCGAGATTGGCGGTCGTGCGGTACTGATCGAGGGCCGCTCGGGATCGGGCAAGTCCGATCTGGCGCTGCGGCTGATCGACCGCGGCGCGCGCCTCATCAGCGACGACTATACGCTGGTAAAGCGTGACAAGGCGGCATTGCTGGCCACGGCCGCTCCCAATATCGCGGGCAAGATAGAGGTGCGCGGGCTTGGCATCATCGAACTGGGCAATGTCGAGGATGTCCCGGTTGGTATCGTCGTCACGCTGGGTGATCCGGTCGAACGGATTCCAGCGTCCGACGTAACGCGCAGGATCGCGGGTGTTGCGGTGCCCGTCGTGGCGCTCAACGGGCTGGAAGCATCGGCGCCCGTAAAGGTCGAACTTGCGCTGCGCCAGATCGGAATGCCGGCCTCGGCATGAGCGACAACGCGCGACCCAAGCGAATATTGCTCGTCACCGGCATGTCGGGTGCGGGCAAGTCAGTGGCGATGAACTGCCTTGAGGATATCGGCTGGGAAGCGGTCGAGAACCTGCCACTCGGCTTGCTTGATCGCCTGCTGGCGACGCCGCAGGCATTGGGCACAACCGATAGCGATCGGCCGCTCGCGCTTGGCATCGACAGCCGGACGCGCGGTTTCGATGCCGACAGGATCATCATGCGCATCAAGCAGTTGCGCGAGATTCATGGCCACGTCGTCGAAACGCTGTTTCTCGATTGCAGCGGCAGCGAACTTCAGCGCCGTTTTTCCGAAACGCGTCGACGTCACCCCATGGCCCAGGATCGGCCCGTATCCGACGGAATCGCGCGTGAACGCGAACTGATGGGGCCGCTCAGGCACTGGGCCGAGCATGTCATCGACACCACCGAGACGAGTTCGAACGAACTGCAGCAGCGACTGCGCGCACGGTTTGGCGGTGCGACTGCTGAAGAACCAACGCTTACGGTCATGTCCTTCGGTTTCGCGCGCGGCGTTCCGCGCAGCGCCGACCTGGTCTTCGACATGCGCTTTCTGCGCAATCCGCACTGGGTGGAGGATCTGCGCCCGTTGAGCGGCCTCGACGAGCCCGTTGGCGCCTATGTGGCGCAGGATCCGGCCTATGATCAGGCGCTGCGCCAGATCGAGTCGTTGCTGCTGCTGCTGCTTCCGCGCTACCGCCATGAAGGCAAATCCTATCTGACCATCGCATTCGGCTGTACCGGAGGGAGACATCGTTCGGTCCATGTCGCCGAGCGTGTGGCGGAACGGTTGCGCTATGAAGGATTTTCGCCCACGGTCGCCCACCGTGATCTGGCCTCGACTCCATCCGATGCTATGGAAGGAGGTCCGGACAATGGGTCGTAAATCAAGAATGCAGGACGTTTCATGATCGGTTTGGTGCTGGTTACCCATGGGCTTCTGGCGAAGGAATTCGTCGTCGCAATGGAGCATGTGGTAGGACCGCAGGATGCCATCGCCCCGATCTGCATCGGCCCCGACGATGACATGGACCTGCGACGTCAGGACATCGCCGACGCCATAGCCAATGTCGATTCGGGCACGGGCGTGATCCTGTTGACCGACCTGTTTGGCGGCACGCCGTCGAACCTCGCCATCTCCCTTATGAAGCCTGGCCATATCGAAGTGATTGCCGGCATCAACCTGCCGATGCTGATCCGCCTCGAGGGCGCGCGCCGCACCATGAACGTCAAGGATGCCGTCGCCGCCGCGCGCGAGGCCGGTCGCAAATATATCAGCGTTGCATCCGAGGTTCTGGGGGAATCGGTTTGAACGGGGTTTCGCGAACGGTCCAGATCACCAACAAGCGCGGACTACACGCGCGCGCCAGCGCCAAGTTCGTGACTCTCGCCGCCCAGCAGAGCGCGACAATCGAGGTCGAGAAGGACGGTTCGAAAGTCACTGGCACTTCGATCATGGGGCTGATGATGCTGGGCGCCGCGATGGGCGACCATGTGACGATCAGCGCGCGCGGCGACGGTGCCGACCAGGCGGTCACGCTGCTCGCGGAGCTCGTCGAGGCCAAGTTCGGCGAGGAATGAGCGCGTGCCGCGCGAAATCACAGGCTTTTCCAACCCGCTGATCAAGCGCGTCCGCAGTCTTCGCGACAAGAAGCACCGCAAGCGCGAGGGACTGTTTCTTGCCGAAGGGCTGCGCATTCTTGCCGAGGCCGAGGAAGCGGGCTTCCTGCCTGAAATGCTGTTCTACGCGCGCGAATCTGCGGACCATCCGATCGTGAAGCGGCTCGTCACCGCAACCGAGGAAGCGGGCGGCGACGTCATCGAGACGATCCCCGACATCCTCCACAAGCTCTCGGGCAAGGAAAACCCGCAAACCGTCATCGGGGTCTACCCCGAACGGATCGTCCCGCTGAGGGCTCTCGACCGGAGCCAGGCCGATATCTGGATCGTCGCCCAGTCGCTGCGCGATCCCGGCAATCTCGGCACGATCCTGCGCACGGGCGACGCCGTGGGCGCTGGCGGGCTGATCCTGGTCGACGATTGCGTCGACCCGTTTTCGGTCGAGTCGGTCCGCGCGAGCATGGGCGCCCTTTTCACCCAGAAGATCGCAACGGCGCGCTGGCCCGATTTCATTGCCTGGCTGCGCAGCGGTCCGGGGCAACTGATCGGGACAAGCCTCAACACCGATCATGACTATCAGGCGCCACGCTATGAAAGTCCCGCCTTCCTGCTCGTTGGAAACGAATCTCAGGGTCTTCCTCCAAGCTATGAGAAAGATTGTGATATTCTTGTTAAAATGCCCATGATGGGAAAGGCTGACAGCCTCAACGCGGCGGTGGCGACAGCGGTGATGGCCTATGAATTGCTCAATCAGAATCGAAGACGCTGAGCAGGAACCAAAGCGCGGGTTCGTTGTTGAATCGACATGAAACGCGCTCCCCTGCTCGCCATCACGCTGCTTGCCGCATGCAGCCCCAACTCGCCCCCCAAGGATCCTGCACCGCCGACCGCCGACAATTATCGTGCAGTGGGCACCGAACCGGGCTGGACGGTGACGATCACGCCGAATCAGATCGAGTATCTGGGGGATTATGGCGAAAAGCGGATCTCGACGCCGCGGCCCGAGCCGCGCACGACGTTCAACGGCCATCGCTATGAAGCAAAGACCGAGGCACACACGCTGGTTGTCGATGTCACGCATGCCCAGTGCAATGACGGGATGAGCGACCGGGTCTATCCTGACAGCGTCGTGGTGATCGCGGATGGCAAGACGGTAAAGGGCTGCGGCGGCGCCACGATCCCGCCACAGGTGCTGGCCGGCACGAACTGGACGATCACAAGCGTCGGGGGAAGCCCGGTTCAGGGAAGCCGCCCCGCCACACTTGCGTTCACCGGGGATCGCCTGAGCGGCAGCAGCGGCTGCAATCGCTTTTCAGGGAGTTACAAGCAGACGGGTGACCGGCTGGTCATATCGCCGGTGATGGCGACCAAGATGGCGTGCATCGGCCCCGCTATGGACCTGGAAAACAAGCTGTTCGCGATCCTTGGCGGCGAGGTCACTGTCAGCCATCGCGATGGCGACACGCTCATCATCTCCGGTCGCGACGGGAGCGAGGTCGTACTGAAGCGCGCGATCTAGAGCATCGTGCGCTTAATCTGACGCGCTACAGAGTACGCCGGCGAAGGCCGGGGTCCAGGAGTCACGGGCACTGAGACCGACCACCCTGGACCCCGGCCTTCGCCGGGGTACTCCGTCTTTGATTCCAAATTCATGCACGCCGCTCTAAGGCTCGCTATTCGGCGGCATCCTGCTTGCGTTCCTCGAATTCATCAGGCGCCGGCAGGAGTTCGGCGGGCTGACGCGCGAGCGTATCGACACTCTCGATCGCCTCGATGTCCCTGGCGCCGGTCTCCACATTGAGATCGCGGAACTTGCGGCCGGTGACAAGCACGCGTCCTTCAAAGCTGGCGACAAACTTGTTGTAGTTGTCGACCGCGCTGTTGAGCCCGCCTCCCACGCGTTTGAGATGCCCCGCCATAACCGACAGCCGCTCGTACATCTCCTTGCCGAGCGCGCCGATCTGCTGCGCTTCCTCGGCAAGTTTTTCCTGCCGCCAGACGCTGGCGACGGTTCGCGCGATCGCGACGAGGTTGGTCGGCGTCGCCAGCAGCACGCGGCGCTCGAAGGCCCATTCCCACAGCGCGTCATCCTGTTCGAGCGCCGCGGAGAGGAAATGCTCGCCGGGAATGTACATCACGACGTAATCAGCCGCCTTGCCAAAGCGCTCCCAATAGCTTTTCTCACCGAGCTGACGGGCGTGATTCCGGATAGACGATGCATGCAATTTCAAATGGTTGAGGCGCGTTGTTTCATCGACTTCTTCGGAAGCGTCGAGATAGGCGCTCAGCGAACATTTGGCGTCGATCACGAGTTCACGCCCGCCTGGCAGCCGGACGATGACGTCGGGCCGAAGACGTCCGTCATCGGTGTCGACCGAAACCTCGGTGCGGAAGTCCGCGTGCGGCGAAAGGCCCGCCTGTTCGAGCACGTTTCGGAGCGACTGTTCGCCCCAGCGCCCTCGAGCCTTGGGGCTCGATCGCAGCGCATTGACCAGCCGGGCCGCCTCGTCCTTCACCTGCCCCTGCCCCACGCGCACCTGCTCGACCGCCTCGCGCAGCCCGGCATAGCTGTCGACGCGATCCTTCTCGACGCGCTGCAGCCCTTCCTCATAGCGTTTCAGCGTGGTCTCGACGGGGGTCAGCAGCGCCTTCAGCTGTGCCTCGCTCTTTTCGCCGGCCTGGTGGAAGCGCTGGTCGGCGCGCTCGAGGAACTGCCGCTGCGCTTCGCTCAACAGCTTCTGCCCGACCTCGCTGAACTGCGCTGAAAGCGCCTCCTTGGCCTCGATCAACGCCTTGATCTGGTCATGCAGCGCCTGCTCGCGCGCGTCACGCGCGGCGCGCATCGCCGCGGCCTCGGTGCGCGCGGCCTCACGATCGGCGGATGTCTCGGCAAGCGCCTGCTGGAGCGGTGCCACTGCCTTGGCGCGTTCCTCGGCGCCGGCAAGATCGGTGATCGCCTTGCGGAAATTGTCGAGGTGCAGGTCGCGCTCGGCGCGCACCGCCGAGGTGCCCCGGCTCCCGAGGAACCAGCCGATCCCCAGCCCCGCAAGCAGTGCCACAACCACAAACAGCATCGCCAAGGGCGTTTCCATCGCTCAATCCCACAAGAACATTATGCGAACCTTTGCCCGTTCGAAGCGCTCTTGGCAACGGGTGCGGCGCCTGAATTCTTCGGTGAACACGGTTCATCGTGCGCTTGTCGCAACCCGGCAAAGCAAAGGCTGGCGCAATCAACGACGCGTGGGCAAGATAGCCGCATGAAGCGTATCCCGATCGCACTCGCCGCGCTGGCCATGCTTTCCGCATGTCAGAAATCGCAACCCGAACAGAACGAAGCGGCCCCCAATCTGGCACCGCCGGCGAGCAATGCCGTGATCCCATCCGTAACGCCCGGCGAATTACCGCCCGCGGACGCCAATCTGCGCTTCGTCGGGGTCTGGGCTGCGGAAAAGGACCTGTGCGGCGAAGGCGCGTGGCGTTTTACCGAGCGCGGGTTGGGCACCGCAGGCGAGGTGTCGTGCGACTTCAACCGGATCAACCCGGTTCCCGAAGGCTATGACATCGCGGCGATGTGCCGTGCCGAGGGGGATGAGGTGCGCAACACGCTGCGGCTGCGTTTCGCCGAGTCGGCCAAGACCATGATGGTCGAGGCGGACCGCATCCTGCAGCCGGTGGGGCTGGTCTATTGCGGCCCCCACACGGGCTGACGATCGCCGACGTCAGGCAGCGTTTCGGCGCGCCTTGGCGATCTTCTTCAGGATCATGTCCTTCTTCAGCTTGGACAGATGATCAATGAAGAGGATGCCTTCGAGATGGTCCATTTCGTGCTGGATGCAGGTCGCGAGCAGGCCGTCGAGGCGCTCCTCGTGCGGCTTGCCGTCGTAATCGAGCCAGCGCGCGCTGATCTCCGCGGGGCGGATCACATCGGCATATTGATCGGGGACCGAAAGGCAGCCTTCCGAATAGACCGCCATCTCTTCCGAGGGGTCGAACAGCTCGGGGTTGATGAAGACCAGGGGCTTGCGCACTGCAGGTCCGCCCTCTTCCTCGGGCTCCTGCAAGTCGATCACGAGAACGCGCTTGGGCACGCCGACCTGGATCGCCGCAAGCCCGATACCCGGCGCGTCGTACATCGTCTCGAACATGTCGTCGATGAGTGCGCGGAGTTCGTCATCGACCTTGTCGACGGGCTTTGAAATCGTGCGTAGACGCGGATCGGGCGTCTCTAGGATCGGAAGTATGGCCATGGCGCCTAGCTAGGCCCTGATCGCGCGATTTTCAACTATCCGATGGGCCGCCGCGCACGCAGCGCCTGCGCAAGCGTTCCTTCGTCGAGATAGTCGAGTTCGCCACCGACGGGCAGGCCGTGCGCCAGCTGCGTGATGCGAACGGGGAATTGCTCGAGGCGCTCGGCGATATAGTGCGCGGTGGTCTGCCCCTCGAGCGTGGCATTCATCGCGAGCACCACCTCGTCAATGCCGCCCGCTGCGATCCGGCGGATCAGGCTGTCGATCGCGAGGTCTTCAGGTCTCACCCCCTCAAGCGCCGAAAGGCGGCCGCCAAGCACATGGAACTTGCCCGGAAAAAGCCTGGATCGATCGAGCGCCCAAAGATCGGACACTTCCTCCACCACGCACAAGGCGCGCGAATCCCGGCGCGAATCGGTGCAGACGCCGCAGGGATTAGTGGTGTCGACGTTGCCGCAGACCTCGCAGGTCGCGAGCCGCTCGTTGACCGCCTCGAGCGCGCGTAGCAACGGCGCCATCGCGCCCTCGCGCTTTTTCAGCAAATGAAGCACGGCGCGACGCGCCGAACGGGGGCCCAATCCGGGAAGCCGCGCCAGCGCCTGTGTCAGCGTTTCGATTTCGGGTGATGCCATGCCATCAGATAAGGGCTTGCACTCCCCTCTGCCAAGCGGTTGAGAGAAATGATGCGCATCGCCTTCATGGGAACCCCTGAATTCGCCGTCCCGACGCTCGACGCCCTTGTCGCCGCCGGGCATGATGTCGTGGCGGTCTACAGCCAGCCACCGCGCCGCGCGGGGCGCGGAAAGGCGCTGTCACCCTCCCCCGTCCATCGGCGCGCGGAAGAATTGGGTATCGCCGTCATGACGCCGCTTTCGCTCAAAGGATTGGAAGAACAGGCACAATTTGCGGCGCTCGACCTCGATGCCGCGGTGGTCGCCGCCTATGGCCTCATCCTGCCGCGGGCCGTTCTCGACGCCCCGCGGCTCGGCTGCCTCAACGTCCATGCCTCGCTGTTGCCGCGCTGGCGGGGTGCGGCGCCGATCCATCGCGCGATCCTCGAGGGCGACGCGATGACGGGAGTCACGATCATGGATATGGAGGCCGGGCTCGATACCGGCCCGATGCGCGCGATCGTGGAGACCCCTGTCGACCGCAAGACAGCGGGCGTTCTTACCGCGGAGCTCGCCGAAAAAGGCGCGGCGCTGATGGTCGAGGTACTGGCGCGCCCCGAGGCCTATCCCGGTCTGCCGCAGCCTGCCGAGGGCGTCACCTATGCCGCCAAGGTCGACAAGGCGGAAGCGCGGCTCGACTTCACGCAGGCGGCCGTAGTCGTCGAGCGGCAGGTGCGCGCCTTCAATCCGGCGCCGGGCGCATTCTTCGAGTTCGAGGGAGAGCGGATCCGCATCCTCGATGCCGATGTCGAAACCGGTGCGGGCAAGCCGGGACTCGTGATCGACGACGCGCTCGGCATCGCCTGTGGATCGGGCATTTTACGGCCGCTGACTGTCCAGCGCGCCGGCCGGAGCGCCATGACACCAGCCGAGCTCCTGCGCGGTCACGCGGTTCCGCAGGGCACGCAACTCGCATGACGCGCTTCGCGCTCACCGTCGAATTCGACGGCCGGCCCTTTATGGGCTGGCAGCGGCAGGCGCATGGCCCGAGTGTCCAGCAGGCGATCGAAGACGCCGCCCAGTCGGTGCTGGGGCATGCGGTGACGCTCCACTGCGCGGGGCGCACCGATGCGGGCGTGCACGGCCTTGGCATGCGCGCGCATCTCGAAACCGACAAGGTGATCGCGCCCTTTCGCCTGATGGAGGCCCTGAACGGGCTGCTCCGTCCCCAGCCTGTGGCCATTCTGGGCTGCGAGATCGTAGCGGATGACTGGCATGCGCGCTTTTCGTGCATCGGCCGCCGGTACGAGTATCACATCGTGAATCGCCGCGCCCCGCTCACGCTCGAAAAGGGGCTTGCCTGGCGCGTCGTCCAGCCACTCGACGCGCGCGCAATGCATGAATCCGCCCAGCGGCTCGTCGGATTGCATGACTTCACCACCTTCCGCTCGGTGCATTGCCAGTCCGAAAGTCCGGTGAAGACGCTCGACCAACTCGACGTCGAGCGCGAGGGCGACCGCGTCATCATCCATGCTGCGGCGCGCTCATTCTTGCACCATCAGGTGCGCTCGATGGTCGGCTGCCTCGCCCTGGTGGGTCAGGGAAAATGGAGTGCGGACGACCTGGAGGCGGCGCTTGAGGCGCAGGATCGCGCAGCGCTCGGGCTCAACGCGCCGCCCGACGGGCTCTATTTCATCGAGGCGACCTACCCCACCGACTGAACTTCAGTCAGCGTGCGGTGCCGAACAGGCGGCCGAGCGACCTGTCGAGCATCAGCAATTGCCAGAGCAGCCGCCCATGGTCGCTCACCCCGCTGCGATGCGCAGAGACGATTCCGTCAAGCGCGGCCATGTTGAACCAGCCCGTCTCCGCGAGCGTGGAGCCGCGTGCGATATGTTCGGCTTCATCGGCCAAAGCGCCACGAAACCAAGCGCTGATCGGGGTCACAAAGCCCATTTTGGGGCGGTAGAGGATTTGTTCGGGCAGATAGCGCTCCATCGCCTTCTTCATCAGCCATTTGCCCGTACCGCCGCGCAGCCGCATCGAGGCGGGGAGCGACGCGGCGAATTCGACGAGCCGATGGTCGAGCAGCGGCTCGCGCGCCTCGAGACTGACCGCCATGCTGGTACGGTCGACCTTGGTCAGGATATCGCCCGGCAGCCAGATCTTGAGGTCCGCATATTGCGCGCGGTCGAGCGCGTCACGCGCGGGCGCTGTCTTCATCGCCGCCTCATAGCGCGCCTCGGCGCGGTGTCCCTGAAGCGCGCGCATGGCATCGGCGCTGAAGATCCGCTGGCGAAGGGCTGGCGGCGTGACGCCAACCGCTAGGGCGTAGGCATGCGCACCGTCGGTCGCCAGCGCCTGAAATGTGGTCTTGGCGCGCAGCGGCCGCGGCGCCCAGTCCGCCTTCGGCCAGATGCGGCCAAGCGCACCGAACACGCCGTGACGCAGCCCCTCGGGAACGAGCCCGCGTACGCGTTCCTCTGCGGCGTGAAAGCGGTGGCGGCGGTATCCGGCAAAGGCCTCGTCGGCGCCGTCACCCGAAAGCGCCACGGTCACGCTTTCGCGTGCAAGCTCGCAGACGCGATAAGTGGGCAGCGCCGATGCATCGGCAAAAGGCTCGTCAAAAGCTGCTACCAGCGTGTCGATCAGCGCGAAATCATCCGCCGCGACGATGCGTTCGCGGTGATCGGTGGCAAAGCGCTGGGCGACCAGCCGCGCGTGTTGCGTCTCGTCATGATCGGCCTGATCGAAGCCGATCGAGCAGGTCTGGACCGCGCGGTTGCTCGCCTCGGCCATCAGCGCGACGACGCTCGAGCTGTCGACACCGCCCGACAGGAATGCGCCGAGCGGGACGTCGGCGACCATGCGTGACGTCACCGCGGCACGCATGTGCTCGACCAGTTCTTCCTCGAGCGCTCGCGTCGAGCCCGAAGCACGGCGGCTAAAATCGACGTCCCACCATTGCACAGGATTGGGCACGGGCCTGCCGCGCTCGATAAGCAGATAGTGACCAGCGGGCAGCTTCTCCACGCCGGTCATGATGCTGGCGTCGTCGGGGACGTAGCCCAGCCCCAGAAAATCCTCGGCGGCGCGAATGTCGGGCTTCCGGCGGAACAGCGGGTGCGCCATCAGTCCTTTGAGCTCAGACGCGAAGGCCAGGCTGTCGTCGGACAGTCGCGCCAGATGGAGCGGCTTTACCCCCAATCGGTCGCGCGCAAGGAACAGCGCCTGACGCTTTGCGTCGAACAGCGCAAAGGCGAACATGCCGTTGAAGCGCGTCAGGCACTCGACGCCCCATTGACGCCAGCCATGGATGATGACTTCGGTGTCGCTGTGCGTTCGAAAGACATGGCCGTGACGTTCAAGTTCGGCGCGCAGTTCGGCGAAGTTGTAGATTTCGCCGTTATAGGTGACGGCGATCTGCCCGTCAGCGCTCGTCATCGGCTGTGCGCCGCCCCCGAGGTCGATGATCGACAGACGCCTGTGACCCAATCCAACGCCCGGCGCTGACCAGACCCCTGCGCCATCGGGGCCACGGTGCACCATGACGTCGGTCATGACGCGAACCCGAGCGGGATCGACGGGCTTTGGCGTATTGAGGTGAAAAAGGCCCGCGATTCCGCACATGGAAGCGCGCCCTATCCGCCGCGCGCGCTGGCGGCAATATCGTCGGCGAGACGGTCGACGGGACCGAGGCTATGGAGAAAGGCGTCAATGGCAGGTCGTGCTGGCTGCTCCCCGCCCTGTTCGGCCGAGACCAGAACAGCCGCAGCGGCCTGATTACCGCCAAAAAGCCGTAATTTCAGCGTTTCCAGCTTCACACGGGTCGCGTTGCCCGTCGTCGTGTCGCCGACGCGGTAAAAACTCACGACCTCGCGCGTCACCGGGCCAGGTGCGACGATGCGTTCCGCGCTTCCGGCCGGCGGTGCGGGAGCGTCGGCCGTCCAGGCCCATGTACTGGCGGGGTCGACGGCGCCCTGTCCGTAGCCGACCAGTTCCTTGCCCTCGGCCTGCCAGGCGAAAAGCACGATCACGAGATCGACCTCCTCGCCCACCGCGTTGCGGTAACGGCCGATCAGCCTATGGTCAGCGCCGTTGAAATGCGGAAACCATGGTGCGCGGGTCGACAAGGGCACACGTTGCCATCCCGCGACCTCGGGAAGCACGATGGTCGATGGCATCGGCGCGCGACCCGATGCGGCGATTGCGGCCGACCACAGCAAGGGAGCGGCGGCGATCGCCGCGACTGCGGCGGGCACGGCATAGGGGCGCGGTGTCGTGGCTGGCGGTTCGACCAGTGACCCGGCGTCAAACCATGGTGCATCGCGCGCGCGGTCGAAAAAGGGCCAGCTGGCGGCCATCACGATCGCCATCACGATCGCGAAGAACACCCAGCCATAGACGACATGGTCGAAGCTCTCGGCAAAGGCGATGCTGGTGAACTCCGAAATATAGATCGTCCCCCATGCCCGGATGCCATTCGCGAGGACCGGCACTGCAATACAGAGCAGCATGAATGCGAAGCGCCTGAGTCCGCTCGCGAAGCATAGATTCGCCGCCAGCGCGCCAAAGGCGATCATCGCGATGAGGAAATTGACGCCCGAACACGCCTCGGCGACCTCGAAATAGCCATTGGGCGTCGTGATGAACACGCCTTCGATATGCGCGGGAATCCCCACCAGATCGAGCAGAACCATGCACATCTTCGCGGTGATCGTCTGGAGCGGGGGCACGAGCTCCTCGCCGAAGGGCACCATGAAGAGCATGTAGAAGATCGGGAACGCCAGCGCGCGCACCACCTTCGGGCCGAGCAGCGCGATCGCCGAGCCCTGCAGCATCACGACCAGCCCCAGATGCCGCGCCAGCGCCACACCGGCCGCATCACCGAGCAACCAGCCGAACGCCCCCGCCGCAACAACAATTGATCCTGGCGCCCATGCGCGCGGGTTCAGAGACGACAGATCGGGCCAGCGTTGCCAGACCATCCAGGCGAAAATCGGCGGAATCAGCAGGCAATGACCGAAGGTTGAGCTGTTCCACCAGATCGATGCGATATCCACGGCATCACGCGCAAACAGCGCGAGGATGAGCAGCATAAAAACGCCCAGCAGCATCCCCTGCCGCCGCCACAGCTCGGTCGCGGGCATCGCATCGTCGACCGCGATGGTGCCTGCGACGGTCACTCGGCCGCCTCGGCGACGGACGCGCCCGGGCAACCGACGATCGCTGGCAGTCCTGCAAGCCGCGCGTCCCAGGCATAGCGTTCCTCGATCCGGGCGCGGGCCGCCCGGCCCAAAGCGTTGCCGCGCGCTGGGTCGGCAAGCAGGTCCAGCACCGTCATGGCCTCGGCGTCGCTGCCGTGCGCAACCAGCAGGTCGCGCCCGGGCCGGGCATCGATGCCTTCGAACGCGGCGGGAGAGGCAATAACGGGCCGCGCCATCGCCATAGCCTCGAGGACCTTGTTCTGCACCCCACGCGCGATGCCAAGCGGAGCGACAACCACATCGGCGGTCGCAAGCCAGCCGCGCACATCGGGCACCTCGCCCGTCACGATCACGCCGGGCAATCCAGCCAGTGCGCGGACCGCAGGATCGGGCTTGCGACCGACGATCGCGAAACTTGCATCGGGCAGCGCCGCCCTGACCGTCCGAAAGCTCTGGTGCGAGAACCGGACCACCGCGTCGATATTGGGGCGGTAGTCCATCTGGCCGGTGAAAACGATCAGCGGTCCGCGCTTCTCGGGCAGGCTATAGCGGCCCGCAGGATCGAAGAATGCGAGATCAACACCATTCTCGACCGCCCGTACGCGCTCCGGCCCGAGCCCTGTCCGCGTGCGGAAAAGCGCGGCTTCGGCTTCGCTGACGAACAGGCTCGCATCGGCGCGCTCCGCCACAGCCGCCTCGAAGGCTGCGAGCCTGCGCCCCTCGCGCGCGTGGATCCAGCGCATCGGCGGTGCTGCGCTTTCGGCATAGCTCGTGAATTTCGCAGAATCGACGTCGACAAAATCCATCACGAAGCGCGCCGAGCCAGTATCCACGGGGACGAATTGCGCCATCTGACCCGAAAAGGCGAAGATGCAGTCGATATCGCCCAAAGCGAGCCTGTCGCTCACGAAGCGACGAATTTCGGCGCTGTCGAACAGGCTGACGGACAGTGGCTTACCCGTGGCCAGCCCTGCGGCAGCAGCAGCAAGACGCGACCGCGTCCGTTTCTCGACATGGATCGACGCGAGCAGTGGAGCCAGCGTCTCGCGGTGCGCGAGGTCAGCCTCGTCATCGGCAAAGCAAGCCAGATGGACCGGCGCCAGCGTCGTCAATTTGCGCAGCAGCTGCCACGACCGGATCTTGTCGCCCCGATCGGGTGGCCATGGGATCCGATGCGCGAGAAAGAGGATCTCCCCCATCAGCCAAGCCCACGTGCGATATAGGGACCGATCCTGTTCGCGAGCGCGAGCGGCAATCGCTGCCACAGCGCGATCTTCAGGCGATATCTGGGATCGAGCGGATTGACCGAACGTGGGGTGGCGCCATCTGCGGTTCGGGTCGCATAGTTCAGCGGCTCGGGCACGAAGCCCCAGTTCTTCTTGAAGGCGAAGGCCCCCGTTCCAACCTTTGAGCGGCCGAAATCGAAGCGTGTGCATCCGCGCGCGCGCGCATGACGCATCAGTGCGTAGTACATCAGGTCATTGGCGCGCCAGCGGCGCGCCTCCGCGGTGCCACCGCCCCAATAAGGCATCACTGTCCCGTCGACATAGAGGCTGAGCACCGATGCGATCGCGCGGCCCCGATGCCGCACCGTGAGGATGTCGGCCGCCGGACCAAAGTCGTCGAGGACGGCGTCGAACAGCGCACGCGGGAAAACCGGTGTGCCCAGATTGCGCACGCTTTCGGCATAGACGCGGTAATGCGCATCGCGATCGCGGCGCGTCGTGCCGATTTCGACGATCAGGTCAAAACCCTGCGCCCGCCGTACCTCCGCGCGCTGCTTGCGCGGAATGGCGAGCAATTCGGCCTCGTCATCAGCCGCGAGAGCCCGCGCGAAGCCGGCATAGACGCCGTCGCTGCGCGGCCATTCGTCACCGGGCAGCGATCCACCGCGCAACTCGACAGAGGCGCAACCAAGCTTTTGCGCCAGTTCCCACGCACCGCGTGCCAGCGCCTCGGTAACAGCCCCATTTTCGGCAACTATGCCGCCCCCAACCCCAAAGCCGACCGAAACCAGCGCATTGCCGAACAGCGCCGAGCGCAATTCGGTGAGAGGGAGTACGCCCTTCAGCCCGCCGGCCGCATCTTCCGCGATCAGGTAGCGTGCGTGCTGACCGCAGCCCCGCTGGACCGCGCGGCTCCACCCGGTCAGGTGAAAGGGCGTGCCTCCGGCATGTGCTCCAACCATCGCATCGATCCGCGCGCACTCGGCGGCATCGCCAAGATCAGCAACACGGACACCCGTGAGTGGATGCGCGACAGGCAGGGTCATCGCGTGCGCCGGGCCTCGAGGGCGGCGACGTCGTCCATCCGTCCCCATTTGAACTCGCCCAGCAAGCGCTCCAGCTTGCCCTCCATCCGCGCGAGAAACGTGTAGTGGCGCAGCTTCGAGCGCAGCGGCGCGTTGCCGACGCGCGGCTGACCGGGATCGATATCCCAGGGATGGAAGTAAAGCACAGCGGGGCGTGCATCATCACGATTGGCGCGCGCATAGGCCCAACGCGAATAGCGGTATGGCAACAGGCGGAAGAATCCGCCGCCCGTGGGCAGGTTGCGCGCACCGAGCCGCGCGGTCGTCACGGGAATTTCGATGAGTGCGCTGCCGGCGACGGGGCGGAAGGTGAAGCGCGGCGCATCGGGCCAGCCATAATGGTCGTGCCGGACCGGAGCGACGCTCGACGAATAGGCATAGCCCTGTTCGGCGAGGATAGGATGCGCCCATGGCGTACGGGGGTCGATGGAAAAGCTTGGCGCGCGATAGCCGATCACGGGACGACCGCTCACATCCTCGAGCGTCTTGCGCGTGCGGCCGATATCGGCGCGGAACTGCTCGGGCGTCATCATGAAGACGCGCAGGTGATCCCAGCCATGGCTCGCAATCTCATGCCCCTCCGCGACGATGCGCCGAATGAGCTTCGGATAGCGCTCGGCAACCCAGCCAAGCGTGAAGAAGGTCGCCTTTACGCCCTTGCGATCGAACAGTTCGAGGACCGCCTCGGTATTGCGTTCGACGCGCGGCACGAGACTGTCCCAGTCGCCGCGATCGATCGTATTTTCGAAGGCCCCGACCTGAAACCAGTCCTCGATGTCGACCGAAAGCGCGTTGAGCATTGTGCTGGCCTGCGGTTCAGGCGGCGCCACGAACGGCCTGGCGATCGGGCGTCGCCGCATCGCTCTCCACCCAGTCGATCAGCAGGCCGAGAACACGGCGGATTGCCGCCTCCTGCTCCGCCACGCGGCCTTCGAGAATCTCGATACGCGCGAGGAGTGCGCTGTCGGCGGCTGCCGGTTCTGGCCCGACTACCGGAGCGGGCGCAATCTGCACGGCCGGTGCCGCATAGTCCGGCTCTGGCTCGACAGTTACGGCCAAGGGCTCAGGCGACGCCACAGACACCGACTCGGGCGCGACGTCACTGTCCATGTCAGCGATAACCGCAGCGACGTCCTCGCCGTCGATGACGCTCCGCTGTTCGATCGCGCCGAACAGCATCACGCGGCTCGCCAGCGCATTCAGACGGCGCGGCACGCCTTCGCTGTGCGTATACATGCGCGCGAACGCCTCGGGCGAGAAGCGCGGATTGCCCTGCCAGCCCGCCAGCGTCAGCCGGTGGATCAGGTAAGGCTCGATCTCGTTCGCCTGCATCGGCTCGAGATGGTGTGTGGCGATCACCCGCTGGCGAAGCTGCTCGAGCCGCTCGCTACCATTGAGCCTCGTCCGGAATTCGGGCTGCCCGAGCAGGAATATCTGGAGCAACGCATGTCCGCCCGCCTGAAAGTTGGAAAGCATGCGCAGCTCTTCCAAGGCGGAAATTGGCAGGTTCTGGGCCTCGTCCACAATCAGCAGGGTGCGCTTGCCATGCTCGGCCTGCGCCATCAGGAAGCGCTCGATTTTGTCGAGGATCTGCGCCTTCTCCACACCCTCGGTCGAGACGCCCATGGCCTGCGCGGTCATGCGCAGCATGTCGTCGCCCTCGATCTGCGTGGACACGATCTTGATCGCGGTCAGCCGCTCACGGTCGATCGTCGCCATCAGATGGCCGACCAGAGTCGTCTTGCCCGTGCCGATATCGCCGGTGATGACGATAAATCCTTCGCCCTGCGCGAGGCCATAGCCCAGATAGGCCATCGCCTTCTTGTGCGTCGCGCTGTCGAAATAGAAGCGCGGATCGGGCGTCAGCTGGAAGGGCCGCGCCGTCAGGCCGTAATATTCGCTGTACATCCTGCGTGCTCCTAGAACTGGTACCGCATGGCCGCGAGCGCCGACGCCGTGAGGTCGCTTGCGAAACCCTGCTGATCGAAGGAATAGAGGCCGAGCGCGGCGGTGCCCGTCAGTCTCCGGGTGAAATTGTGAAGATAGGCGAGCGTTGCCCCCGCGCTCGTCACATCGGGCGCGAAAGGCAGTCCGCTGTCATACTGGCTGAGATAGGCGCTCGCATTGACGCTCGAGCGTTCGCTGAGTTCATAGGCCCAGTAGCCCTGCACGAAGACGCTGTCGTCCTTGAGCCCGTCCACGCTGAAGCCGGTCGCGAAACGCGGCGCGTAATATTTGCGCTGCGCATAGCCAAGACCAAGCCCATAGGACGTGCGCCCCATGGTCGCCGCGTACATCGCATTGATGCCCCGGCTGCGGAAATTGGCGGTGCTGATCGACTGGAACACGTCGTTCAGGCAGCCCCCCGTCCCCTCGCTCTCGCCAAAGACGCAGCCATTGAAGCCGCCACCGAGCGGATTTCCGGGCACATTGAAGCTGGTCGGCAGTCGCGCGACATTGTCGCTGAGCAGCCGGCCGAAGCTCTCGACACCGTCATAGACGACGACCTGCACGCCAGCATTGCGGCTGAGCTGGTGGCTGAACGACCCGATCACCGTCGTGCCGCCATAGCGCCGCCCAACACGCGCCTCGAGCTGGGTGCGGCGGCTCGGTTTCCAGACCACGCCTGCGTCGTAGATCAGTCCATCAATGTCATAGGCGATCTTCCGCTCCGAAGCGGGGTCGGTGACGAAGCGGCCGTCATTGTCGCGGACGGGCGCACCATTGGTGTCACGCAGTGCGTCGCGCTGGCTGACCTCAATGTCCTCGTAACCGACGCCGCCGACAAGCGCGACCGTCGGCGAAACGGGCACGGTGACATCACCGCGCACGAACCGGCCATCGAAGCGCTGGTCGAGCTGGCTCGCATCCTCGCGCTCCCACCCCGCACCAAGGCTCCAGCCAAAGGGAAGCTCCCCCGGACGCTGCGAGAGCGAGACGCTCGCCAGATGGTTGGTGGCGTCATCATAAAGATCGAGGGGAACCTGACTGGGTGGCAGCGAGGCCAAGTCACTGTCCGCCTCGACCTTGGTGTAGCCAAAGCGGTAGGCGGCGCTGACTCCCAGATCGCCGACCATCGTGCTGAGCGTCGGCCCGGCATAGAATGAATAGACCTGAGTGATGTTGTCGCCGCCGCTGAGCGAGGGGTTCGGGGCTGCGCCGCGAATATCGACGCGCGAACGCGTGGCGATCGCGCCGCCCTCGAGCGTCAGCACATCGGGAACCAGCTGCACGGCGGCGCGCGCAAGGCCCGAATGGACATCCTCGTCGCTGCTGTCATCATCCCAGGCGAAGCGATGTTCGTAGCGATAGCTGATCTGGACCTGCGTGCGACGTTCGGTGACCACCGCATCGATACCCGCCGCGAGCGTGGAGTAGGTCAGGACGTCCCCGCCGTCATCGAGATCGGCGTCGAGCACCTGCTGAATCTCGATATAGGGCGTGATGTCCTTGCCAGCATGCGCAGGCGCAGCCGCGACGAGCGCGGCAAGAGCTGCCAGCCATGCCGAAAGGGCGCGCACGCTCAGTCCCCATATCCGTAATAGGTGCCGAAGCTGCGGGAACCGGCCTTGTAGGTGACCGCGTTGAGAAGCAGCCGGATATTCTCGCAGCCATGGAGCAGCCCGAGCGCGTCGCGCAGTTCGGCTTCCGTCGTGCGGTCGGCCTTGACCACCATCACGCACTGCCCGGCGTGGAGCGCGAGCACCGAGGCGGGCGATGCGGCGAGCACAGGAGGCGAGTCCACGATCACGATCCGCGCCGGATTGCTGGTGAGCAGCCTCTCGATCACCGCGGCGGTACGCACTGAAGCAAGTTGTTCGGTATCGCTGTTGGTCTGCTGCCCGGCCGGCAGGACATAGAGTCCCGCAACATCGGTGCGTATGATGCAACTCTCGACATCGAGCGCCGGGTCGGCGAGCGCATCCATGAGCCCGGGGCCATCCTCCAGCCCCAAGGTCGACAGAATTTCAGGCTTGGCGAAGTCCGCATCGACCAGCAGAACTTCGATATCCTTCTCGGCAGCCATCGAGAGCGCGAGGTTGATCGCCGAAAAGGTCTTGCCCTCATTAGGCCTGGCCGATGCCATGAGGATCATCCGCCCCTTGGGCGCGAGATCGGCCTTGGCGTCGATCAGCAACTCGCGCTTCACCAGCCGGAATTCCTCGCCGAGCACCCCGGCGGGCATGTCGGGAAGGATGAATCTGGCTTCCCTCAGCGCATCGCGATCGACGCTGCCATGTCGCCCGGCAAAGGCGCGCGGCGTTTCGAGCATCACCGCTTCAGCTTGCGGCGCGACGGGCATGACCTGGGC
This sequence comes from Sphingomonas sp. LaA6.9, assembly GCF_022601895.1. Classification (GTDB taxonomy): domain Bacteria; phylum Pseudomonadota; class Alphaproteobacteria; order Sphingomonadales; family Sphingomonadaceae; genus Sphingobium_A. The sequence goes on along the minus strand of NZ_JAKVIO010000011.1, from coordinate 26,199 downwards.
CACAACAGGTTGCACCGGAAGCTCGACGACGTTGGCGGCAACCGCTTTTCGCAAATCGAAGACCTGCGAAGCGCGCTCCAGAAGCGATCCGTTCGAGCTGAGCGGGGTGTGCTTGTTCATTGCATATCCCCTCAGGCCACCATGCCACGCTGGATGAACTCGACGAGCAGCAGCAGCACAAACATGGCCGCCACGCCGCCGGCCCCACCCGCAAACCATGCCAGTTTCTTGCGGCGCGCTTCGCGCTCGGGTGCGGTCAGTACCTCGCTGATCGTACCGATCACATGCAGCCCGCTCGCCTTCGCAAGCCTTTCCGCGGTCGCGTAGGTCGTCTGGAGCTGCCCCTTCGCGAACGCCGCGGCAATGCCGGCGCCGACGCCCGCTACAAGCACGAGCGCCAGCAATAGCGGGCGGTTGGGCGATACGGGCACGCGCGGGCTCGTCGGCGGATCGATCAGTTTGAAGACGATCGATTCGGTCTGGCTCTCGACCTCATTGCGAAGGCGAATCTGTTCGCGATCCTCGAGCAGCTTGTCATATTGCTGCTTGAGCACGTCATAGTCGCGGCCGATGCGCCCCTGCTCGGAAACGGCGCCGGGATCCGCGCTCTGCTTGGCCATCAATAGGTTCATGTCGCGCTGGAGCTGGTTCTTGCGCGCGGAGAGTGCGGCGACCGTCGCCTGCTTTTCGGCCTGCATCGCACGCAGCGAAACATAGAGCGGATTCGCGGCCGCTCCCGCCCCCCCGCCGATGCGTCGCTCCCCGCTCGCGGCAGCGCGCGCAGCCGCAAGCTGGCGATTGAGCGCGACGACGTCGGGGTGCGCCTCGGTCCAGCCGCGTGCACGTGCGCCCGCAATCTGCCCCTCGATTTCGGCCAGTCGCAGCGCTGCGGGGCCTGCGCCAGCGGACACGGGCGTGCCGCCCGTTGCGCCCGCCGTGCCCGCCATCTGTCCGTTGATCGCTGACAACGAACTTTGCGACGCCACGAGATCGGAATCGATCTGCGACAGTTCGGCGCGCGCGGCCTGCATCCGCTCGCCGAGCGATCCCACGCCCGGGAGGAGCCCCATATATTGCTGGTCGAACGCCATCCGCTTCTGCTCGGCATCCTGAAGCTGCTGCTCACGCTCGGCGAGCTGCGTGTCGAGGAAGCGCAGCGTCTGTTGCGTCTCCTCACGCCCACCCGCCATGTTTTCGGCGACGAAGATGTCGATCAGCTTTTGCGCGATGTCGCGTGCCAGCTTCGCGTTCTCGGCGTCGGACAGGCCGGAAAAGGATGCGGTGGCGCTGATCTCGAACAGATTATCCTGCTGCGCGGTGACCTTGATCGCCTCCTGAAGCGCGACGACCCGGTCAGCCACGTCGCGCTCGCTCGCGACCGTCTGGCGGAGATCGGTGCCCCGCACGATCTTTTCGAGATTGACCGCCGAGGTCAGCGTCTGGCGAACACGATCGATCTCGCGCTGCCGCTCCACGGGGGTGATGCCGATCTTGTCGGGCAGGATCGATTGCATCTGGACGAAGATGCGCGCGCGCGATTCATAGCTGTTGGGGATCAGCGATACGACGAGCCAGCCGACGAGGCAGATCGCCCAGGCCACCGCGAGCGCAAGCCAGCGGCGCTGCCACAACCCGTGCAGCACGATGCGTATCTCGTCGTAAAGACCATTCATAACCGATTATGAACCTTAGGCAAATGTTCCGTCAGAACGCGCTTTCGGGAATGATGATGACATCGCCGGGTGCGAGGCGGACATTGGCGCTCGAATCCCCCTGCTTGAGCAGCTTGTTGATCTTGAGCGCATATTCCTGCTGCTTGCCGCTCGCGCGGTCGAAGCGCACGAGACGTGCGCGGTTGCCTGCCGCGAATTCAGACAAACCGCCGACAGCGATCATCGCATCCAGCAGCGTCATGTTCGCGCGATAGGGCAACGATGCCGGCTTTTCGGTCGCGCCCACAATGCGGACCTGCTGCGAATAGGTACCCGAAAACTTGTCGACGATCACCGAAACCAGCGGATCCTCGATATATTTGGTGAGCGCGACCTTGATGTCGTCGGCGAGCAGCGCCGGCGTTTTCCCTACCGCGGGGAGGTCGGTGATGAGGGGCGTGGTGATGCGACCGTCGGGGCGGACCTGAACCTTTGCGCCAAGCTCGGGGTTGCGCCAGACGAAGATCGTGAGTTCGTCCAGCGGGCCGATGACATATTCTTCACCAGGCTTTTCCTCGAGCGCGACAAAGGCCGCGGACGGAAGTTCGGGGCTCGCCCCACCGCCCATGCAGCCGCCGAGCGCGGTCGCAGCCAGCGCTGCGCCGAGCAGGGATCTTGAAGCAACTGAACCAAAACGCATTTTTTTCACCCCTTGCGCACCATGCGGCACCGGCTCCCGCACAGGCAGGGCGAACGCGGCTATGGCGCTGGATCAGCGCCCGGTATCGGAGAAAGAGGTGAAAATAGTGTTAGGACTGGCGTCACCCGCCGAGCAGAATCTCCTGCGCGGGGCCGTGGCCGAGAAAGGCCGAAGGGCTGGCGCTCGCGCCATAGGCACCGGCCATGAACACCGCGATGATGTCACCCGGGCCCGCCATGGGCAGGCCCACATGATCGCCGAGCCTGTCCAGCGGCGTGCAAAGGCAGCCAACGACAGTCACTGTCTCGTCCGCATCCGCGCCGAACCGGTTGGCGATCGCGATCGGATAGTTGCGACGCACCACCGTTCCGAAATTGCCGCTGGCGGCAAGCTGGTGGTGCAACCCGCCATCGGTGACCAGGAATGTTTCCCCATGGCTCCGCTTGCGGTCGATGATCCGGGTCAGATACACCCCCGCCTCACCCACAAGCCAGCGCCCGAGTTCGATCGCGAATTCAGTATCGCCGAGCAAATGCGCATGCGATTCAAGTGCTTGCGCCAAAGCGACGCCGATCCGCTCGACATCGAGCGGCGCCTCGCCCGGGAAATAGGGTATCCCGAACCCGCCGCCCAGATTGACCAGCGGCGGCGCCATGCCGATCTCCGTCGCCAGTCTGGCGCATAGCTCGATCGTCGCCGCCTGCGCCTCGATCAAGGCGTCGGGGTCGAGCGCTTGCGAGCCGCCGAAAATGTGGAATCCGCGCCAATCGGCGCCCTCAGAGATCATGTGCAAAACCAGAGCGGGCACATCGGCGACATCGACGCCAAAGGCGGTAGGCCGCCCCCCCATCCGCATGCCCGATCCTCGCAGTTCGAAATCGGGATTTATCCGGATCGCGAGCCGCGGCTTCACCCCCAGCCGACCGGCGATAGCGAGCGCGCGCTCGACCTCATTGGCAGATTCGCAGTTGAGCGTGATGCCATGTCCGATCGCGGCCTCGATCTCGCGATCGCGCTTGCCCGGGCCGGCAAAGGAAATCAGGCCAGGCGCCGCGCCGGCTTCGAGCGCAAGGCGCATCTCGCCTTGCGACGCGACGTCGATGCCGTCGACGCGCGCCGCCATCGCCGTCAGCAACGGAGGAAAGGGATTGGCCTTCATCGCATAATGGATCAGCAGTCCTGCGGGCATTGCGGTCCGCAAGCGATCGATCCGCGCCTCGATGATCGAAAGATCATAGACGAACAGCGGCGTATCGCCTGCTGCTTCGACGATTTCCGAGACGCGCTGCCCTCCGATCACGAGTTCGCCGTCGTCGCCGCGATAGTCCGCGGGGATGCTGCCCATGGGCTTCATGCCAGATGCTCCTGCCGGATGGCGCTTCGGTCGAGCTTGCCGTTGGGATTGCGCGGCAATTCGTCGCGCAGACGGATTTCACGCGGCTGCATGTAATTGGGGAGTTCCGCCCTGAACCATGACGCCAGCTTTTCCTGCGCGGATTCGTGCGAAATGCCGACGGGGCGCGCGACCAGCAGGATCGCCTGCCCCAGCCGCGGATCTGGAACGCCCAGTGCCACGGCTTCGGCGACCGCCCCGCTGGCGATCGCGGCCTCCTCGACCTCGGTCGGGCTGACGCGGTTGCCCGCGGTCTTGATCATCTCGTCATTACGTCCCGAAAAGCGCAGCAAGCCCTCAGCATCGCGTATCACGGTATCGCCCGACCAGACCGCTGTGCCGCCTTCCTGCGAAGCGATGGGCGCGGGTCTGAACCGCTCGGCGGTGCGCGCGGGATCCCGCCAATAGCCCTGCGCCACCAGCGCGCCAGCGTGGACAAGCTCTCCGGGTTCGCCGTCATCGGTCAGACTGCCATCGGGACGGACGACCATCACCTCGGCAAAGGGGATCGCGCGACCGATCGAATCAGGATGATCGTCGGTCAATGCGGGATCGAGATAAGTAGACCGGAATGCCTCGGTCAGCCCGTACATCAGGTAGAGCTGCGCGGCAGGGAACATACCCCGAAGCTTGCGGACCAATGGCACCGGGAGCGCGCCGCCCGTGTTGGTCAGGCGTCGGATCTGCGTCGCCGTTTCCACCGACCATTCGGCCTCGGCGAGTTGCACCCAGAGCGGCGGGACGCCTGCCAGGCTGGTAACGCCGAACCGCTCGACCGCCTTGATCACGTCGCGCGGGGTCAGATAGTCGATAGGCACCGCGCACCCGCCCCCCGCCCATGTCGAGAGCAGCTGGCTCTGGCCATAGTCGAAGCTGAAAGGCAGTGCGCCCAGCACACGATCGGCGGGCACGATGTTCAGATAATGCGCAACGCTGATCGCCCCGAGCCAGAGATTGGCGTGGCTCAGCATCACGCCCTTGGGCCGCCCCGTGGATCCCGACGTGTAGAGAATTTCCACAAGTTCGGCCGCGTTGCGCGATGATGGCGGCATGACGTCATCGCCGATCAGCGCATCCTCGTCGGTGATCAGCGCGCAGTCATCGGGCCGATCGCCCTCACCGAGCGTCTCCGCGCGCGCAGCCTGTGTCAGAAGCAGCCGCGCGCCGCTATCGGCGAGGATATGGGCGACCTGCGCGTGCTTGAGCAGCGGGTTGATCGGCACATAGACCAGACCCGCGCGCGCGGCCGCCAAAGGCAGCACGCACGACGCGCGCGTCTTGGGCAGCCATGCCGCCACGCGATCGCCCGCATCGAGCCCTTGCGCGAGCAATCCCGAAGCCATCCGTCCGACAAGCCCGTCGAGTTCGGCATAGCTGATCGTCCCGAATCGGGCCGCTATTGCGGGCGCTTCGGGCGAACCGCGCAAGACCAGATGGTCGAGCGGCATAGGATTGCAGGAGGGGGCTTGCACTTTGGCTCCTTTGGCGTTCAACCCGGCATGGGGGAATGGGGGATAGCGCCTTGTGGGTTAAGGGGGAATATTTCGACGATTTCGATGCTGTCGAAGCCGCGGCGCGTGGATCGCTCGATCGTACCGCCCAGCCCGCACTGTTCAACCGGCTCGAATGGTTCCGTCGCACCTGGGCGCACTGCCCGCCCGGCGTCCGTCCACTGGTCGCGCGCGCCGTCAGCGAAAAGGCGCAATGCTGGCTGTTTCTCGCGCGCCAGCAGGACGGCTCGCTGACCGCGCTGGCGAGTTGGTACACGCTCGCCTTTCAGCCGGTATTCAGCGGCGTCGCGGATGACGCCTTGAAGCTCCGGCTGCTGACCGCAATAGCGAAGCGCGTGCGCGGCACGCTCAAGGTCAAGCGCCTCGCGCTCGCGCCAGTGCCCGTCGAAGACGGCAGCGCCGCGCTGCTGGCCACCGCTTTTCGACGCGCTGGCTGGAAGGTCGTGCGCAGCTCGGCCACGGTCAACTGGATTGCAGACACCCCGGAAATTTCCTTCGCCCGCTATTGGTCGGCCCGCCCCGGCGAACTGCGAAGTACCGTTGCGCGCAAGCTGGCGAAAGCACAGATCGATTTCGATGTTCACACAACATTTGATGCAGTTACATGGAAATCCTACGAGGTCATCTACAAAGAAAGCTGGAAGCCTGATGAAGGCTCTGCTGACTTCCTGCGCGCCATGGCTGCGCATGAGGCCGCGGCCGGTACATTACGACTAGGCATCGCAAAACTTGATGGGCGCCCGGTCGCGGCGCAGATCTGGACCGTAGAGAACGGCTCCGCGATCATCCACAAGCTCGCCTATGTCGAGGACGCTGCTGAACATTCGCCTGGAACGCTGCTCAGCGCCGCTATGTTCGAGCATGTGCTCGACAAGGATGGCGTGTCGCTGATCGACTATGGAACAGGCAATGATGGCTATAAGGCCAACTGGATGGATCGTGCCCGCCCCCTCGAGCATCTTGAAATGTACAATCCGCGAACAATCGGTGGATGGGTCGGCTGGGCACGCGCGACGCTGGGCAATCTTGTCCGCGGGCGCAGTGTCGACTAGGGAACCCGCGAAACCCGGATTCAGCGAGGAATACGCGTGAAGTCTGCCGAAGCCGTCGAAATCGAGGATACGGTTCGCGCCGTGCTCCGCGACATATTGGGACTCCAGCCCGAGCGCGTCGCTACATTCGATGACAACACGCCGCTGTTTGGGGCATTGCCGGAACTGGATTCGATGGCGGTCGCCGGCTTGCTGACCGAGATAGAAGATCGTCTGGGCATCATCATCGATGATGACGAGGTCGATGGCGAGATGCTCGAGAGCTTCGGCAATCTGGTCGGATTCGCGACAGCCAAGGCGCTCGGGTGAACCGAGGCGGGCTGGGCTGGCTCGCCTACCCATGGGGCGACGGGCGCGAGCGCATCGTCACGATCGGAGATAGCGGTGCAACGCCGCTGCTTTTGCTCGCGCCGCTGTTCGAGGAAGCCAACCGGACGCGGCATTTCCTGATCGAAACGATGCGCGGGCTCGCCGCGCGCGGGTTTCGCTGCTTCCTGCCCGACCTGCCCGGCACGCTGGAAAGCATCACGCCGATCGACGGTGTCGCCTGGACCGACTGGCATGCCGCGATCGCGCGTTCCGCCGATGCGATCGGGAGCCCCTTCCATATCGCAAGCCTGCGCGGCGGTGCGCTTCTGGACGGTGGCGTCATGGCGCAGAGTCGCTGGCGCCTCGCCCCGGTCACGGGAGAGGCTCTGCTGCGCGAACTGATCCGGACGCGCATGGCGGCGGACCGCGAAGACGGGCTGCCGGAACTGGCCGCAAGCATCGAGGCGAAGGCGCTTTCGGACGGGCTGGAGGTCGCGGGCTATCGCCTCGGCGCCCCGCTTCTGGCAGGCCTGAAAGCGACCAACGTGGCTAGCGGAGGCGCCATCCGCACAATCAGGCTCGAGTCCGACCCGCATGAGGCCGATATCAAGGTCTCGGGAACGCCGCTCTGGCGCAACAGCGAGCCATCGCATTATCCTGCTCTTTCACAATATCTTGTGAGCGATATTGCAGATTGGATTTCAGAATGCGTCAATGGCTGAGCTTTGACTGCCATGGCGCATGTCTGGCCGCTGCGCTCGATGCCGCCGATGGCGAGACGGGACTGTTGATCGTTTCGGGCGGCAATGAAATCCAGTCGGGGGCGCATGCGGGCATGGCGCAGCTCGCCGCACGCATCGCCGCGCGGGGCTTCCCGACCTTCCGCTTCGACCGACGTGGCACCGGCGACAGCGACGGGAGCAATTCGGGATATGCCGGTAGCGCCGATGACATTGCGGCCGCCATAGCCGCGTTTCGGCGATCGGCGCCCGGGATACGCCGGCTGGTGCTGTTAGGGAACTGCGATGCGGCGACCGCGATCGCGCTGTTTCATCGCACGTGGAATGTCGATGCGCTGATCCTCGCAAATCCCTGGCTGATCGAGCAGCAGCATGACCTGCCGCCACCCGCGGCCATCCGCGCGCGCTATGGCGAGAGGCTGCGCGATCCCCGCCAATGGTTGCGGCTGTTCAGCGGTCGCGTGAATATCGCCAAGCTCGCGCGTGGCGTCGCCGCCATCTCGAACGGCACAGTTACAGATGGTCTGGCCGCGCGAGTGCATCAGGCGCTCGCCACGAGCTCCCTCCCCGCACACATCATTCTCGCGCGCCGGGATGCCACCGCGCTCGCCTTCGCCGAGCATTGGCGCTCGCCCGCCTTCGCGGATCTGCGCAATAGCGGACGTATCAGCCTTTTCGAGATCGAGACCGCATCACACAGCTTCGCGCGCCCGGCCGATGCCGAGGCGCTCGAAACACAGGTGCTGACGGTGCTCGCCGCGGTATCAGGCGGGCTCTAGCTCAAAATCCGCTTCCGCGAGAAAGCGCTCGGCATCGAGTGCGGCCATGCAACCCGTTCCCGCTGCAGTCACGGCCTGGCGATAGATCTTGTCCATGACGTCACCGCACGCGAAGACTCCGGGCACGCTGGTCCGCGTCGTGCCGGTATCGACCTTGATATAGCCGTCGCTATCGAGCTCCACATGCCCTCGAAACACTTCGGTTGCGGGTGAATGGCCGATTGCAACGAAGCCGCCATCCGCCTCGATATGCGAAATCTCGCCCGTGACGGTGTCCTTGAGGTCGAGACCTACCAGACCGACCGGATCACCGCCGCCGACGAAGCGCTCGACCGACTTGTTCCACAGCACATTGATGTTGGGATGCGCGAACAGGCGATCTTGCAGGATCTTCTCCGCACGCAGCGAATCGCGGCGATGGATCAGTGTGACGTCATGGCTGTGGTTGGTCAGGTAGATCGCTTCCTCCACCGCAGTGTTGCCGCCGCCGATCACGACGACCTTCTTGCCGCGATAGAAGAAACCGTCGCAGGTCGCGCAGGCGGACACGCCCTTGCCCTGCAGCAGCACCTCGCTCTCAAGCCCGAGCCACTTGGCGGACGCGCCCGTCGAGATCACCAGCGTGTCGCCGGTATAGACGGTGCCGCCGTCGCCGATCAGGCGGAAGGGGCGCTGGGTCAGGTCGACCTCGACGATCTGGTCGTACATCATCTGCGCGCCGACATGCTCGGCCTGCGCGCGCATTTCCTCCATCAGCCAGGGACCCTGGATGACATCGCGAAAGCCCGGATAATTCTCGACATCGGTCGTGATGGTCAGCTGGCCGCCGGGCTGGAGCCCCTGCACCACGATGGGCGCCAGACCCGCGCGTGCGCCATAGATGGCGGCGGTCAGGCCGGCGGGGCCGGATCCGAGAATGAGCATGCGGCTGGAGTGCGTGGCGGTCATATGTGCAATTGCCCTGTCGTCTGAACTGTGTTGCAGCCAGATAGGGACTGCCGACCGGTTTGCGCAACCGCCAACGCCAAGAGATCGCGTTTGCGCTCAGAAACGAATGCTTGCCCCGATCCGGAAATCGCGACCGGAAAGCGGCGCATAGTCCTTCAGGAACGAGCTGTGACGCCGTGCCGTCGCATCGAAGATGTTGTTGGCGGCAAGACGCAGCGTGAGCAGCCCGTCGGGGCCCATCGGGCGCCATTCGATTCGCGCATTGGCAAGCGTATAGCCCGGTGTTTCGGTTTCGAAGGCGGCGACCTTGTCCTGCTTCATCGCATGCTCGACCTCGACACGGCCGACAATCGGGTCCGATTGATATTCGAGCCCGCCCAGCAACCGCAGCGGCGGAATGAAGGGCGCCGAGCCCAGTCCGTCGATCTTGACGCGGACATAGTCGAAGACGCCATCAGCGACGATCCTGCCCTCACCGATCTCGGCCAGCGTCGCAGTGGCTTCGGCCTCGAATCCATATTGCTTCGCACCATTCGCGAAATAGGCGAAGACGGGCAGATCGTCCGCGATCACGCCCGTAGGCGCCTGATAAATGAAGTTGGAGAAGTCATTGTAATAGGCGGACGCTTCGACCGAGAAGCCGGGCAACCGGCCGCGCAGCGTCAGTTCGGCGCCATTGCTCTTTTCCTTGCCGAAATCGGGATCGCCGAGCTCGAAGGCCTGTGTGGCCAGATGCGGGCCGTTGGCGAACAGCTCCTCGGCGGTCGGTGCTCGCTCGCTATGCGTCAGGTTGATGCCCAGCTTCCAGTTGTCGACGATTTCATATTGTCCGCCAATCGATGCCGAGAAGGTATCAAAGCTGCGGCGCGCATCGGGTGTTCCGAGTTGATCGCTCGCGGTCGCCTTGACGCTGGTATGTTCGAAACGCCCGCCAGCTTCTGCGCGGAAGCGGCCGAAATCAAAATTCTGGACCGTGAACAGGCCACCCTGTTCGGTGCTCGTCGGCGGCAGGAAGGCCTCCTCGCCAATCGCCTCGAAATCGCGCGTGAGATATTGCGCGCCTGAGACACCGCTCCACGCTCCCTGCTTGCGCTGGGAAAATTCGAGCCGCCCCTCCATGCCCTTGTTATAGAAGCGGGTTGCGATCTCGCCGGTGTCCTCGATCTCGAAATGGCGATAATCGCCATAGCCGCCGCGGAAGCGGACCGCGTCGAGGAAGCCGCTCGCCGGCGTGATCTCGGCGCGGACGTCGGCGCGATACTGACGGACGTCCAGCGTCGGCGCCTCGGCCTCGATCGCCGGATCGAGCGAGAAACGGATCGGCACGCCGTAGCGATTGTCGCTGCGCGACACCGAAAAGCCGATATTGCCGCCATCGGCGACATAGGCGACGCCCAGCGCGCCCTCGCTCGATTCCGACGCGGTGTTGGGTATCTCACCACGAAGACCCGCGATCTCCCGGATTTCGGGATCCGGCGACGCCGCCGCCTGCTCGCGAAGCGGCCGGCTCAGGAGATAGCCCCCTGCCCTGAGGTCATCGGTCCTGGCGTAGCTGCCATCCGCATGGAGCACGAAGCCCCCGCCGACCGGCACGTCGATTGCACCCGCGACACGGCGTTCCTCGGCTGCGGTCGCATAATCCGCATCGAGCTGCGCGTGCACCGCCTCATCGGGGACATTGCGGGGGATGCGGTTGTCCACCACGCTCACCACGCCACCAATCGCGGAAGACCCATAAAGGAGCGCGCTGGGGCCCCGGAGCACTTCGATGCGCTCGGCAGTCAGCGGGTTGATGGTGACCGCGTGGTCCACGCTCGACCCCGAAGCGTCGAAGCTGCCGATACCGTCGATCAGGACGCGAATGCGATCGGCCTGCATACCGCGAAGGATCGGCCGTGAAGCGGAGGGGCCAAATGAGGTCGCGCTGACACCAGGGAGCGCCGCCAGCGTCTCGCCGATCGAGGTCCGCCGCGCCGCATCGAGATCGGTTCCGCTCAGAACCGAGACGCCGGCAAGCAGGTCGCCGCGCTCGCGCTGGAGTCCGGTGACGATGATGTCGGACGCTTCCTCTTCATGCATGACAGGGACCGAACGCGATTCGGCAGAATTGTCCTGGTCCTGATCCTGCGCGACAGCGGGCACGGCGACAGATGCGAGAAGAAGGGCGATGAGGCGGGGCGATTGCATGGCTACTCCTGTACTTGCCCCGCGCTGATTAAGGTTACTTTATATCATGTCAACCGATATTGCGCCGGCGCTGGCATGATTTTCGACGGACGACTCTCGCTGCGTGACTAACGCTCGCAACAATTCCGGTCGGGCGTCGCCATCGCTCAACCACCATGCGCGGGAGCAGTCCAGCATCATTCATAGGGGAAGGGAAGCGTGGTGGGCGCGGTAGGGATTGAACCTACGACCCCACCCGTGTGAAGGGTGTGCTCTACCACTGAGCTACGCGCCCACGCTTGTCTCGGCCTGCGACGATGCGCTGTCTGACCGGAGCGGGGTCCATAACGGGAGAATCACGCCCCCGCAATATCTGGCCCCCAAAAAGAAAAAGGCGGCGTCCGTTGCGCCGCCCACTGCCTCGACTGGCTTTGCCCGATCGAGGCGTTTCTTTTCCGATCTCCCGACCGGACGGAGCTTCCCCCGGCGAGCAATCCCGCCAGGGGATAGCAGGTTAGTTGACGGCGTCTTTCAGGCCCTTGCCGGCCTTGAACTTCGGCTGCGTCGACGCCTTGATGGTCATCGCTTCGCCGGTGCGCGGGTTGCGGCCCGTCGAAGCCTTGCGCTTGGAAACCGAGAATGTACCGAAACCGACCAGGCGCACTTCGTCGCCCTTCTTCAGCGCGCCGGTGATTGCGTCGAACACGCCCTCAACCGCCTTGCTGGCGTCGCTTTTGCTCAGGCCCGATGCATCGGCGACCGCGCCGATGAGCTCTTGCTTGTTCATGCCCTGGGAACCCCCTTGATCTTGTTGTGGATGATTCAACTTCGGCTTGTTTGGCCGGCGCGTAGTTAAGGCGGAGCTTTATGGGCCTGTCAAAGCAAAACCGTCACATTTTGCCAAAAAACCCCTTGGAAACCGTGTTTTTTCGGCAAAACGCGATCAGTGACGCACCGTATCCCCCTCGGACAGCCCCGAAGCGCCTGATTGCGGGGGTTGCGCAGCCATTTCATCGGCTTCCGACCAATCGATCGGTTGCAGCGACTCGGTGAGCGCAAGCGACAGAACCTCGTCAACATGCTTGACCGGCACGATCTTGAGGCCGTCCTTGATGTTCTGGGGAATCTCGACGAGATCCTTCTCGTTCTCGGCCGGTATCAGCACGGTTTCGATGCCACCGCGGAGCGCCGCCAGAAGCTTTTCCTTCAGCCCCCCGATCGGGAGGACGCGCCCGCGCAGGGTCACTTCGCCCGTCATCGCGACCTCGCGGCGCACCGGGATGCCCGTCAGGGTCGAGACGATCGTCGTGACCATCCCAATGCCCGCCGAAGGGCCGTCCTTGGGCACCGCGCCCTCGGGAAGGTGGATGTGGATATCCTTGCGCCCGAACAGGCTGGGCTTGATGCCATAGGCCGGCGCACGCGCCCGGACGAAGGAGAACGCGGCCTGGACGGACTCGGTCATGACCTCGCCAAGCTTGCCGGTCGTCTTGACCAGCCCCTTGCCCGGCACCGTCACCGCCTCGATCGTCAGCAGTTCCCCGCCAACCTCGGTCCAGGCAAGCCCCGTGACCGCACCGATCTGGTTCTCTTCCTCGCTGAGCCCATGGCGATATTTCTGGACGCCCGCATATTCCGAGAGATTCTCGGGCGTGATGATCGCCTGCTTGATCTTGCCTTCGAGGATTCTGCGGAGCGCCTTGCGCGCGAGCTTGGCGATTTCGCGTTCGAGCGTACGGACCCCGGCTTCGCGGGTATACTGCTGGATCAGCGCGCGCAGCCCTTCGTCGGTCAGCTCGAATTCACCGGGCTTGAGCCCGTGCGCCTCGATCTGCTTGGTGAGCAGGTGGCGCTTGGCGATCTCGACCTTCTCGTCCTCGGTGTATCCCTCGAGCCGGATGATCTCCATGCGGTCGAGCAAGGGCTGCGGGAGGTTGAGCGAGTTCGCCGTGGTCACGAACATCACATCCGAAAGGTCGACATCGATCTCGAGATAGTGATCCTGGAATTTGGAATTCTGTTCGGGATCGAGCACCTCGAGCAGCGCCGACGCCGGATCGCCGCGGAAATCCTGCCCGAGCTTGTCGATCTCGTCGAGAAGGAACAGCGGGTTGGAGGTTCCGGCCTTTTTCAGGTTCGAGACGATCTTGCCGGGCAATGAGCCGATATAGGTACGGCGGTGACCGCGAATCTCGGCCTCGTCGCGCACGCCGCCCAGCGACTGGCGCACGAACTCGCGCCCGCATGCCTTTGCGATGCTGCGGCCGAGCGAAGTCTTGCCGACGCCCGGAGGCCCGACAAGACAGAGGATCGGGCCCTTCAGCTTGTTGGTGCGCGCCTGAACCGCGAGATATTCGACGATCCGGTCCTTGACCTTCTCAAGCGCGTAGTGATCCTCGTCGAGGACCGCCTGCGCTTGCGCGATGTCCTTCTTGAGCTTCGATTTCTTGCCCCAGGGTAGCCCCAGAAGCACATCGAGATAGTTGCGCACGACCGTCGCCTCAGCCGACATCGGCGCCATCGTCTTGAGCTTCTTGAGCTCCGCGGTCGCCTTCGTGCGCGCTTCCTTGGACAGCTTGAGCGTCGCGATCTTCTGCGTCAGCTCGGCGATCTCGTCGCCCTCGCCTTCCTCGCCCTCATTGCCCAGTTCGCGCTGGATCGCTTTCAACTGCTCGTTGAGATAATATTCGCGCTGCGTCTTCTCCATCTGCCGCTTCACGCGGCTGCGGATCTTCTTCTCGACCTGGAGCACGCCCAGTTCGCCTTCCATGAAGGCAAAGGCCATTTCGAGACGTCGCGACGGGTCGAGCTCGACGAGCAAGGCCTGCTTGTCAGCAACCTTGATCGAGATGTTGGAGGCGACCGAGTCCGCAAGTCGTGACGCATCCTCGATCTCGCCCAGCTGGACCGCGGTTTCCGCGGGCAGCTTCTTGTTGAGCTTGGCGTAGTTCTCGAACTGTTCGACCACCGAGCGCATCAACGCCTGCACTTCGTTGCCTTCGGCGGCGCGTTCCTCGATCGGGCTGATCGTGGCGGTCACATGATCGTCGACCACGCTCAACGACTCGAGCGAAGCCCGTTGCTGTCCTTCGACCAGCACGCGCACCGTCCCATCGGGCAGCTTGAGCAACTGCAGCACTGTTGCGATGACGCCCAGATCGTAAAGATCCTCACGGCCCGGATCGTCCTCGGCCGGATCCAGCTGAGCAACAAGGAAAATTTCCTTGTTCGCTTCCATCGCCCGTTCCAGCGCCACGACCGATTTGTCACGCCCGACGAAGAGCGGCACGATCATGTGCGGAAAGACGACAATGTCGCGAAGCGGCAATACGGGGTAGCTATTGGACATGAAGACTCCGGAAACGCGTGATGCGTATATGGGCGCGCGTGCCTTGCCGATCAATGAAGCAACGCAATACCATAACTTTTAGCGCATCAAACCGGACTACGCTGCGTCCCGGGCAATAATCTGCACGCGTGGTGGCGATATCACCACGCGTGCTGTCGCGGGCCGGCAAAGACGTCGGCAGGGTGCGTCATATCGGCTCAGGCGGCGTCACCCGCCTTGGCCTTTTCCTTCTTGGAGAAGACGCGGACGGGGTCCTTGCGTCCTTCAACGACATCCTTGTCGATCATCACCTCGTCGACGCCATCCATCGACGGCAGATCGAACATGGTATCGAGCAGGATGCCTTCGAGGATCGAACGAAGGCCGCGTGCACCGGTCTTGCGATCAATCGCCTTCCTGGCGACGGAGGTGAGTGCGTCGTCGGTGAAGCCAAGCTTCACCTCCTCCATCTCGAACAGCTTCTGGTACTGCTTGACCAGCGCGTTCTTGGGCTCCGACAGGATCTTGACCAGCGCGTCGGTGTCGAGATCCTCGAGCGTCGCGATGACAGGCAGACGGCCGACGAATTCGGGGATCAGGCCGAACTTCAGCAGATCCTCGGGCTCGCCCTGGCGCAGAATCTCGCCGGTACGGCGTTCCTCCGGCGCAGCGACATAGGCGCCGAAGCCGATCGATTTGCCCTGAAGACGGTCCGCGATGATCTTTTCCAGGCCGGAAAATGCACCGCCGCAGATAAAGAGGATGTTGGTCGTATCGACCTGCAGGAACTCTTGCTGCGGGTGCTTGCGGCCACCCTGCGGCGGGACCGATGCGGTCGTGCCTTCCATCAGCTTGAGCAGCGCCTGCTGCACGCCCTCGCCCGACACGTCGCGCGTGATCGAGGGATTCTCGGCCTTGCGGCTGATCTTGTCGATTTCGTCGATATAGACGATGCCACGCTGCGCGCGCTCGACATTGTAATCCGATGCCTGGAGCAGCTTCAGGATGATGTTCTCGACATCCTCGCCGACATAGCCCGCTTCGGTCAGCGTCGTCGCATCGGCCATAGTGAATGGCACGTCGAGGATGCGGGCGAGTGTCTGCGCGAGCAGCGTCTTGCCGCAGCCCGTGGGCCCTACGAGCAGGATGTTCGACTTTGCGAGTTCGACATCGGTGCCCTTGGCGCCATGGTTGAGCCGCTTGTAGTGGTTGTGCACTGCCACCGAGAGCACGCGCTTGGCCTGCTTCTGACCGATGACATAGTCGTCGAGCACGTCACAGATTTCCTGCGGCGTTGGAACGCCACCATCCTTCTTGCTGACGAGCGCGGTCTTGGTCTCCTCGCGGATGATGTCGTTGCACAGGTCAACGCATTCATCGCAGATGAAGACGGTGGGGCCGGCGATCAGCTTGCGCACTTCGTGCTGCGACTTGCCGCAGAACGAGCAATACAGGGTGCTCTTCGAGTCGCCGCCGCTCAACTTGGTCATCTAAACATCCTTGGGTCCCATACAGGGGCCATTTGCAACGCGGTCATCCTAGACCGCGTTGCTTCTATCTCACAATGACGAATTTCCGGTAATCGTCTCACGCCGCCGCCGCGGGCTCCTCGGCAGGCATCGGCCGCTTGTCGAACACCTCATCGACGATGCCGAATGCCTTGGCCTCGTCCGAAGACATGAACTTGTCGCGTTCCATCGCGTTCTCGATGGTTTCGAGCGGCTGGCCGGTGTACTTCGCGTAGAGCTCGTTCATCCGGTGCCGGATGCGAAGAATTTCCTTCGCCTGGATCTCGATGTCGGTCGCCTGGCCCTGTGCGCCGCCCGAAGGCTGGTGGATCATGATTCGCGAATTGGTGAGCGCCATGCGCATGCCGGGCTCACCGGCCGCGAGCAGGAAGCTGCCCATCGACGCGGCCTGGCCGATGCATACGGTGCCGACGCGCGGACGGATGTACTGCATCGTGTCATGGATCGCCATGCCAGCCGTCACCACGCCGCCCGGCGAGTTGATGTACATGTAGATGTCCTTCTTCGGATTCTCCGACTCAAGGAACAGGAGCTGTGCGGTGATGAGCGAGGCCATGTGGTCCTCGACCTGCCCGGTCACGAAGATGATCCGCTCGCGTAGCAGCCGCGAATAAATGTCGAAGCTGCGCTCGCCGCGGTTCGATTGCTCGATGACGATGGGGACGAGAGCGTCTTGAAGAGGATGCATGGGAGATCCGTTTTTCCTGAAGTGAGCCTTTTGCCCACCCTATATCGGTTGAAAGCCGACCGGCTTCAAGCCGGCTTGCCGCCCGGAGCCGGTTGGGACAGATAGGCGAGCCGGCGAAACTCACGGCGACCGCGCACCACGGTGTCCAGAATCAGTCCGCTGAACAGGCTCAAAAACGCCAGAATCATGAGGCCCGTCACGAGCACGGCCGTGGGCAGTCGCGGCACCAGTCCGGTGTGGAGATAGTCGATCGCAAGCGGTATCGCGAGGATGATCGACAGCGACGCCAGCAGCGCCGCGACGATGCCGAAAAACAGCGCAGGACGCTCGTTGCGAAACAGCGTGACGATCATGTTGAGGATGCGGAAGCCGTCGCGATAGGTCGACAGCTTCGACACCGACCCTTCCGGTCGGGCGCCATATTGGGTGATTTCCTCGGCCACGGGCATCTTGAGTTCGAGCGCATGCACGCTGATCTCGGTTTCGATCTCAAACCCGCCCGAAAGCACGGGAAAGCTCTTCACGAAACGTCGCGAGAAAACCCTGTAACCAGAGAGAATATCGCTGAAACTGCGTCCGAACAGTCGTGCGAGCAGGCCCGTCAGCATGGCGTTGCCGAAGCGGTGGCCACGACGATAGGCCTCCTCCACCTCGGATTTGCGCGCACCCACGACCATGTCGAGCTGTTCGCCCCACAGCCGCGCGACGAGCGCGGGCGCTGCGGCGGCGTCGTATGTCGCGTCGCCATCGGCCATGACATAGATGTCGGCGTCGATGTCCGCGAACATCCGGCGCACCACATGGCCCTTGCCCTGCATGCGCTCGGTGCGGACGATCGCGCCCGCCTGCTGTGCAACCTCTACGGTGCGGTCGCGACTGTTGTTGTCGTAGACATAGATGGCGGCGCCAGGCAGCGCGGCCCGGAAGCCCGCGATCGTCTGCGCGATCGCGGCTTCCTCGTTGTAGCAGGGGAGAAGAACGGCGACCCTGAGCCCGGCGGGCAGTGCGCCCGCCTTCACGCTATCCGGTTGTGCCATTTCCCCCCCGTCCCTGGCGTCTTACTTCTTTGCAGCCGGTTTTTTGACCGCAGGCTTCTTCTCGGCTGCGGGTGCAGCGTCGTCCGCCTTCGCCGCAGCTTTCTTGGCAGCCGGCTTTTCAGCCTTGGCGTCAGCCTTCTCGGCCTTCGCCTTGGCGGGCTTTTCGGCCTTTTCCTCTGCATCGGCCTTCTTGGGCGCAGGCTTCTTGGCCTTGGGCTTTTCACCATGATCATGGTCATGGTCGTGGCCGCAGCCCGGACCATGGACATGGCCGTCATCCTCGGCCTCGATCTCGGCTTCGAGCTGCTCGCGGCTCACCGTGCGATCGGTGATTTCGGCCTTGGAGAACAGGAAGTCGACGACCTTGTCCTCATAGAGCGGCGCGCGAAGCTGTGCGGCAGCCATCGGCTCCTGCTGGATGTACTGGACGAAGCGTTCGCGATCCTCGGGACGATATTGCTGCGCGGCCTGCGCGATCAGCCGGTTCATCTCCTGCATGCTGACCTCGACGCCATTGGCCTGGCCGATCTCGGAGAGAAGCAGGCCGAGACGCACGCGACGCACCGCGATGTTGCGGTAGTCCTCGCGGTCGGCTTCCATTTCCTTGAGCGCCGCCTCGGGGTCTTCCTCGTGGCTCGCCTCGTGCTGGAGCTGCGCCCAGATCTGGTTGAACTCGGCTTCGACCATCGAGGGGGGAACCTCGAAATCGTGATTGGCGGCGAGCTGGTCGAGCAGCTTGCGCTTCATGTGCGTGCGCGTCAGGCCGTTGAGCTCCTGCTCGAGCTGGCCCTTCAGCAGACCGCGAAGCTGCTCGAGGCTTTCGAGACCGAGCGACTTGGCGAAGTCCTCGTCGGCCTTGGCTTCCTTGGGAACGCGGACCTCGTTGATCACCAGGTCGAACGTCGCGGGCTTACCCTTGAGCGTCTCGACGTTGTAATCCTCGGGGAAGGTCACGTTGATGGTCTTCTCGTCATTAGCCTTCACGCCAACGAGCTGATCCTCGAAGCCGGGGATGAGGCGGCCCGAGCCGATCTCGACCGACATGCCCTCGCCCGTGCCGCCCTCGAAGGCGACGCCGTCGACCTTGCCGACGAAATCCATGACGACCAGGTCGCCTTCCTTCGCCTTGTGGCTCTTGGCCGCTTCCTCGAACTGCTTGTTCTGCGACGCCATGCTGGCGAGCGCCTCGTCAACCTTGGCTTCCTCGACCTCGACGGTCAGGCGCTCAAGCTTGATGCCTTCGATCGAAGGCGCGGGCACGTCGGGCAGCACTTCAAGCGCGACCTTTACCTCGGCATCCTTGCCGGGCTCATAACCTTCGTTCAGCTCGACCGAGGGCTGCATCGCGGGGCGCAGCTTGTTGTCGGCGAGCAGCTTCTGCACACCTTCCTGGATCGACCCGTTCAGCGCGTCCTGATGGAGCGCCTCGCCGTGCATCTTGCGGACGAGGTTCGCGGGCACCTTGCCGGGGCGGAAGCCAGGCATGCGCACCTGCGGCGCGACGGTCTTGATCTCTTTCTCCACACGCGCGTCGATGTCCTTCGCGGTGATGGTGAGCGTGTAGGCCCGCTTCAGGCCTTCATTCAACGTCTCGACAGTCTGCATTTCTCTCAAACGCCTTCATTATCAGGAATCTGGTTGGCCTTGCCTCCGCTCGCCTGAAGCGAAACTGGTGCGGGCGAAGGGACTCGAACCCCCACATCTTGCGATACTGGAACCTAAATCCAGCGCGTCTACCAGTTCCGCCACGCCCGCTTGAGGACCGCCGGTCGGCGGCGTCTATAGCAGGAGCACCGGCAAGGGCAAGCTTGTCACGCGCAGCTCCATGCTTTCCCGGATCAGATGCATTGCGAAGGGGGTGCCCCACCCCCTTCGGCGGCATATCCCCGATCGCGTCAGGCGATCGGCCGTCCCCCTCAGCGCTCGCCGCTTTCCGCTGCGACCGGAGCTGCCTTTTCAGCGCTGGCGGGCTGCTCCTTCTCGGGAACGGGCGCCGCGACGATGCCCTCGTCTGCGCCGGCGGGACGCAACGAATCAACAAGCGCCTTCATATCCCCCGAAACCGGGGCAGGAAGCCCCGCCGCGCGATTGACCAGCAGGCCGCCCGGATACATCACGCGCGTCGGGCCGGTATTGGGAAAGCGCACGTCCGCGACCAGCTCTGCGCGCACGATCTTCGCCTGCGCCAGATCCGCGGGAATCGGATCGCCTTCCCCCGCCGGTCGCACCGCGATAATATCGGTTACGGCAAAGGGACGATCGAGCAGATCGCTCGCAACCCTGTGGGAGCGAAGTTCCTCGTAGCCCGTGCCACCATCCTCGCGCGCGACAATCACCGTGCCGATATCGGTCACTTCGCCTGCCTTCACTGAAAAGCGGTAGCTGCCGAGGCAGAAACACGTCGATTCCGTGCCGTGGATGACATAGTCGCCCGGGGTTACCGAGGCGAGGAACGCGCTTTCGCCCGTCGTGGTGACGAAAGGCCGATCCCCGAAGAAGACCGAAACATCTTCACCCTTGGCAACGCGGCTTGGGTCCGACTTGCGCGTCGTGCGCAGCCGGTTGCTCGCAGGATCGAAGCGCCAGATATAGATATTGGGCGCTTTTTCCTTCTTACCGATCTTGGGGCCGACGCGGACAAGGACATAGCCGAGCGCAGGATCGAGCTGGACTTTGCCGGGCTTCAGCCGCTTGGCTGCTTCTGCCGGGGCAGAGGCAAATGACAGCACGATCAGCGCGCCCGCGCCGAACGAAAGCAGTGCGCGTTTCATGGATCGAGCCTTTCGGTGACGGGAACGGGGCCAGTTGCATAAACCGCGAGACGGTCAAGCGCGTCCGATGCGCGCATCATCTCGTTCCATTGCGGCTCGGGCACTTGAAAGCGGGCATATCCGTACAGTCCCATGCACTTGCGCATCCCGGCATCGCGCATGCGGCGGGATTCCACACCCTCTGTAATCCCGTTGATGATCCCGCTAACCAGGGCGCCGATCAATCCGCCGCTATAGCTGTCCGGGCGCTGCATCGCACGGACCGAGCTTACCTGAGCGAGGCAATAGCTGATGTCGGTCCTGGCGACATCGACGGGCGTATCGCTCTTGTTGAACCAGAAGAACTTGCTGGGATCGTCTTCATTCTCGGTGGCCGCCGGCGGCGCTGACGCCGGCTGTTCAGCATGCGCATACGGCGCGGCCGCGAGCAGCGCCACAATGGCGCACGCCCTTACATACCCTCTCATTTGTATTTCCCCCCGGAAATTGAACCGGCAATGATCTGGAGGGAGAAGTCGATTCAGGCAAGCGCCTTCTTGAGCAGGTCATTGACAACCTTGGGATTGGCCTTGCCGCCCATCGCCTTCATCGTCTGGCCGACGAAGAAGCCGAACAGCGCTTCCTTGCCGCTCTTGTACTGCTCGACCTTGTCGGCATTGGCCGCGAGCACGCCCGCGATCACTTCCTCGATCGCGCCGGTGTCGCTGGTCTGCTTCAGGCCCTTTTCCTCGACGATGACGCCGGGGTCCTGGCGCGTCTCGAGCATGATCTCGAAGACCTGCTTGGCGAGCGTGCCCGAAAGCGTGCCATCGGCGACCAGCTTGAGCAGCTCCGCGCCCTGCTTCGGTGAAACCGGGCTGTGCTCGATATCGAGCCCGAGGCGGTTCAGTGCGCCGAACAGGTCCGAAATCAGCCAGTTGGATGCGGCCTTGGCCATGCCCTGATCGCCGCATTCGGCGAGCAAAGCCTCGAACCAGCGCGCGGTTTCGGCCTCGGCGGTCAGCACCGCGGCAGCATAGGCGGTCAGGCCGAGCTCGCCCTCGTAGCGCTTGCGCTTGGCATCAGGCAGCTCGGGCAGAGACGCGCGGCATTCCTCGAGAAACGCATCGTCGAGTTCGAGCGGCAGCAGGTCGGGATCGGGGAAATAGCGATAGTCGTGCGCGTCCTCCTTGGAGCGCATCGACCGCGTCTCGTTGCGATCGGGATCGTAGAGCCGCGTTTCCTGCACGACCGTGCCGCCCGATTCGAGCACATCGACCTGTCGGTTCGCCTCGTGCTCGATCACCGCCATCACGAAGCGGACCGAATTGACGTTCTTGGTCTCGGTCCGCGTGCCGAATTCGTCGCCGGGCTTGCGGACGCTGACATTGACGTCGGCGCGCATCGAGCCTTCTTCCATATTGCCGTCGCACGAGCCGACATAGCGGAGGATCGATCTCAGCTTCTTGACGTAAGCCCCTGCTTCCGCAGGAGAACGCATATCTGGGCGCGAGACGATTTCCATCAGCGCGACGCCCGAACGGTTGAGGTCGACATAGGAGCGCGTCGGATGCTGGTCGTGCATCAGCTTGCCCGCATCCTGCTCGACATGGATGCGCTCGATGCCGATACGCTTCACCGCGCTGTCGGGATCCTTCTCGTCGAGCGTCACCTCGATCGCGCCCTCGCCCACCAGCGGATGATAGAGCTGCGAGATCTGGTAACCCTGCGGCAGATCCGCGTAGAAATAGTTCTTGCGGTCGAAGCGCGACCATTTGTTGATCTGCGCGTCGATCGCCATGCCCGTGCGCACCGCCTGACGGATGCACTCCTTATTGGGCACGGGCAGCATGCCCGGCATCGCCGCATCGATCAGCGACACCTGGCTGTTGGGCTCCGCGCCGAACGCTGTCGCCGCGCCCGAGAAGAGCTTGGCGTTGGAGGTGACCTGCGCATGGACCTCGAGGCCGATCACGACCTCCCACTCGCCCGTTGCGCCCTGAATTCTGTACGTGCTCTCAGTCATTTCTCGATTCCGTTCGCTGAACCAAGCGATCCAATAATTCTATGTGGTCGGGTAAGGTCCTCTCCACACGCTTTGCACTCGGCTTGAGGGCGGGATGTCATTGAGGCCAGATTGGTGTGACATTTTGGGCATGCATTGAAATAGCTCAGCAATCCTAGCCCCCCAAAGAACGCCGCAGCCCAGAAGTTGATCGAATTGCTGCTGCCTCCTGACAACAGCGCAATCACCCAACCACACCAAAACAGCAGGCCGAACCAAAGGATGGGTTGAAGCAACCTTGCTCGGCCTAGGGGGCTTTTCACCACCATTGCTCCGGCCGCGCCGTGAAGCCTGCACGCTCCTCAATCGCGAGCCCCGCGTTGAGCACGCCCTGCTCATCGAGCGCCTTGCCGATGATCTGGAGGCCCAGCGGCAGACCCTGCGCGTCGAGCCCGCCGGGCACCGACATCGCGGGCAGGCCGGCAAGCGAGCTCGGCACGGTGAAGACGTCGTTGAGGTACATCGCCAGCGGATCGGCCGATTTCTCGCCGAGCGCGAACGCCGCCGACGGCGCGGTCGGCGCGAGCAGCAGGTCGCAGCTCTTCCAAGCCTCGTCGAAGTCGCGTGCGATCAGCGTGCGGACCTTCTGCGCCTGATTATAATAGGCGTCGTAAAAGCCCGCCGAGAGCACATAGGTGCCGATCATGATGCGCCGCTTGACCTCGGGACCGAAGCCCGCTGCGCGCGTTGCGGCGTACATGTCCTGCAGCCCCGCGCCGTCGGGCAGGTCGCGCAGGCCATAGCGCACGCCGTCATAGCGCGCGAGGTTGGACGAGGCTTCGGCGGGCGCGATGATGTAATAGGCGGGCAGCGCATATTTGGTGTGCGGCAGCGAAACCTCGACGATCTCGGCGCCCGCATCCTTCAGCCATGCGATACCCTGCTCCCACAGCGTGTCGATCTCGTGCGGCATGCCGTCGACGCGATATTCCTTTGGAATACCGATCTTCTTGCCCTTCAGATCGCTCGACAGCCCGGCTTCCCATGAGGGCACGGCGAGTTCGAGCGAGGTCGAATCCTTCGGGTCGAAGCCCGCCATCGCCTCGAGCATGATCGCGCAGTCGCGCACGTCGCGCGCCATCGGGCCCGCCTGATCGAGCGAGCTGGCAAAGGCGATCGTGCCCCAGCGCGAGCAGCGGCCATAGGTGGGCTTGATGCCCGAAATGCCCGTGAAGGCCGCGGGCTGGCGGATCGAACCGCCGGTGTCGGTGCCCGTCGCGGCAGGGCAGAGCCGCGCCGAGATCGCCGAGGAGCTGCCGCCCGAGGAACCGCCCGGTGCGAGCGGCGCATTGCCGCCGTCCTTGCGCCGCCAGGGCGAGATTACGTTGCCGAAGGCACTGGTCTCGTTGGACGAGCCCATCGCGAACTGGTCGAGATTGAGCTTGCCGAGCATGCCCGCGCCCGCGTTCCACAGATTGGCGGAGACGGTCGACTCATAGGTCGGGGTGAAGCCCTCGAGGATGCCGCTCGCCGCGGTCGTCGGTACGCCATCGGTGCAGAACAGGTCCTTCATGCCGATGGGCACGCCCGAAAGTGGCTTGAGATCGCCCGAAGCGCGCGCAGCATCGGCCGCATCGGCTGCCTTCAGCGCATGATCGGGGGTTTCGACGAGGAATGCGTTGAGCGCCTTCGCCTTCGCGACGCGATCGTTGAACGCGGTCGCGACTTCGCGCGCGGAAAAGCTGCCGTCGCGCACACCGTCGCGGATGGCGGCAACGCCAAGGTCAGTCAGTTCGGTCACTATTCGATCACCTTGGGAACAGCAAAGAAGCCGTGTTCGGCCTGGGGCGCATTGGCGAGGATCTTGTCGCGGCAATTGCCGTCGGTCACGACATCCTCGCGCAGGCGCAGATGATTGGGGATCACCGCGGTCATCGGCTCGACGGCGCTGGTGTCGACCTCACCCAGTTGCTCGATCCAGCCGAGGATGTTGTTGAGTTCGGGCACCATCGCCTCGGCCTCGTCATCGCGCATGGCGATGCGCGCGAGGCTCGCGATCTTCTTCACGGTTGCGGTATCGACGGACATGAAAGCCTTCAATCAGGTCGGATAGACGCCAGCGCGGCTAGCACCCGCCGCGCCGCGCTTCAAGCAGAGAGGTTATTCGAACGCGTCGCCCAAGGGGGCACCGTTGACGAAGACCTGCCGCCGCTTCACCTCACGCACCTCGATATCGCCCGAAATCGCCACGCCGGGCCGGGCCTCAACGGGCTTCTGCACCACAGGGCGATCCGCCCTATCGGTGCTCCATGCGCCTTTCGCATCAAGGCGGGTCACCTGCACGTTCAGCGGACAGTCGCGACAATATCGGCCAACCAGCACCGCACTCTGCTCGCCCGGCACAAAGTGGAGCACATAGCTCGCATCATCGCCCCAGCCCAGATTGAACGACTCCAGAAGCCCTCGGGGAAGTGCAACCTGCTCGGGGACGATGCGGATCGTCCGCCGGACGCGTTCGGCCCGCACCGCATTTGTCTGACGTTCCGCAAGATCCCATCGTGTATCGGCTGCAAGCGCAGCCTTTGCAGCCTTCGCGATTGCCGGCGACGACGATCGTGCCAGCCGATCTACAGCGGCCTTGCCCGCTTCACCGAAATCGTAGCGCAGCGCGGCCCAGTCGAATTTCTCGGGCGTCACCCTGCCCTTTTCCAGCCGCGCGACCTGGTCGCGCGTCGAGATGGCGTTGAAACTCAAAATCGGCAGCGCGAGGAACAGTCCGATCGCGCAGAGTCCGAAGGCGAGCTTGAGATTGGCGGGGCGCAGATGATCGGCCCAGTTCAGCCGCCCGCGCAACAGCGCAACGAGATAGGCCAGACCATAGGCGCAGGCGATCACGACGAAAACCAGCGCCCAGAGCCGATCGGGGGTAAAGCCGTACTGGCCGATACGAAGCCCCGTCGAGATCGCCGCGATTACGCCAAGCGGCAGCATCGCGAGCCCGAGCGCCATTGCGCCATAGCGCAGTGGCAAGGAGCGGGACTCCTCCTCGTCGCTGTTGCCGATCACTGCATTGGCGAGGATCAGCGCGCCGATCACGCAGGACAGCAGGATCGGCGTCGTCGCCTTGGTCGCATCCCACAGCGCCGTTAGGCCCGTGAAGGGCAGGCTCAGCAGGAACAGCAGCAATCCCGCGCCGAGCACGGGCGCCAGCACGCTCAGCACCGCGACGATGACGCGCTGGAGTACGCGCACGATCCGATCCTGCTCGCGCAATATGCCGATCGCCGCGCCGAAGGATGCGCCCATCAGCACGCGGACAAACCAGTTTTCGTCGAGCAGGTCCTTGATCAGCGTGATCTTGATGAGCGCGAACAGTTCGGACAGCAGCAGCGTGAGCAGGAACACGATCCCGACGAACGCCCAGCCGGCGCACCAGATCACGACATTGGTCAGCGCGTGGCTATGGACTTCGGCATAAGGGAAGCGCCGTGCACCCTGATCGCGTGCGGTCTGGAACAACGGTGCGGCGATCGCGACCGACAGGAAGATACAGACGACGCGCCAGCCATCGCCCCCGCTCCACTGATCGGGCGCGCCGTTCCAGTAGAGGAT
>NZ_JAKVIO010000073.1 GCF_022601895.1 Sphingomonas sp. LaA6.9 | reverse complement strand
TTCAGTTTCTAAATAAAAATCCTTATATCAAAGTTGAAGATGTTTCATCTGTATATGAAACGGAACCAGTTGGCTATACTGACCAAAGTTGCTTTTTAAATTTAGTTATAAAAATTTCTACCAATTTATCACCGCAAGAATTATTGAAAGTAACGCAAAAAGTAGAAAATGACCTAGGAAGAAAAAGGGAAATTAGGTGGGGCCCTAGGACTATCGACCTTGACATTTTACTATATAATCAAGAAAATATTGAAGCAGAGAATCTTATTGTTCCGCATCCGCGGATGTTCGAAAGAGCTTTTGTTATCGTTCCGTTGTTAGAGATTAATCAAGATATAAAACAAAACATTTCACGTTCACAAGTAGAAGAAATGAAAAGGCGAGAGGGAGTAACGGTATGGAAGCAGAAAAATGGGGAAGACGCATTCGTGCTTTTCGAAAACTAAAAGGTTATACGCAAGAAGGTTTTGCAAAAGAATTAGGGGTATCTGTATCTGTTTTAGGTGAAGTTGAGAGAGGGAATCGATCGCCTTCCCAAGATTTTGTAGTGGAAGTTGCTAAAGCATTAAAAGTCTCGATAGATGAGCTAATGCCAAAGTAACTATGAAGGAAGGAGTAAATCGAGTGTTAAAAATCGCAAATATTGAGATGAAAAATCCGGTTGTATTAGCACCGATGGCGGGAGTGTGTAACTCTGCATTCCGTTTGACAGTAAAAGAATTCGGTGCAGGACTAGTTTGTGCCGAAATGGTAAGTGATAAAGCGATACTATTGAATAATAAAAGAACATTAGATATGTTATATATCGATGAGAGAGAAAAGCCATTAAGTTTACAAATTTTTGGTGGAGAGAAAGAAACCCTTGTAGATGCTGCGAAATACGTAGATCAATATACGACAGCAGACATCATTGATATTAATATGGGCTGTCCAGTACCGAAAATCGTTAAGTGTGATGCAGGAGCAAAGTGGCTTTTAGACCCAAATAAAATATATGAAATGGTAGCGGCAGTTGTAGATGCTGTAGAAAAACCAGTTACAGTTAAAATGCGTATTGGTTGGGATGAGGATCATATTTTCGCAATCGAGAATGCGAAAGCTGTTGAGCGTGCTGGTGGACAAGCGGTAGCAGTTCATGGACGTACAAGAGTACAAATGTATGAAGGAAAAGCGGATTGGGATATTATTAAACAAGTAAAGCAAGCTGTAAATATCCCGGTTATCGGAAATGGTGATGTCGCAACGCCACAAGATGCAAAGCGTATGCTTGATGAAATTGGTGTAGATGGTGTTATGATTGGCCGCGCTGCCCTTGGAGATCCTTGGATGATTTATCGTACGGTAAAGTATTTAGAGACAGGTGAATTAATGCCGGAACCGACAGTACGTGAGAAAATTGACGTATGTATGTTGCATCTAGATCGTCTAATCGATTTAAAGAACGAAAGTGTCGCTGTAAGAGAGATGAGAAAGCATGCAGCTTGGTATTTAAAAGGTATTCGTGGTAATGCAAATGTACGTAATGGTATAAATGCTTGTAATACGCGTGAAGACCTTGCAAATGTATTAGGTGTATTTGTAGAAGAAGTGGAAGCGAAACAACAAACAATTCACGTTGGTTAATAATAGATAGGGAAGATTGACATTCTTCTATACACTTCCTATAATTACGTGAAAGAAAGAAGAACTGCCAGTTAGTTGCTGGCAGTTTTTCTAGTTGAGTAGAAAATGCTATACTGTATATATTGTAAAAATTAATAGAGCTGGAGTGATATCAATACCATGGATAACATGAACCACGAAGAATTAAACGACCAATTGCTTGTTCGTCGTGAAAAGCTACATAACTTACGTGAGCAAGGAATCGATCCTTTCGGTAAACGATTTGAACGTACAAATGCAACAAATGACTTATTAAGCCTATATGGAGAGTTCTCTAAAGAAGAATTAGAAGAGAAAGAAATCTCTGTTTCTATCGCTGGTCGTATTATGACAAAGCGTGGTAAAGGAAAAGCTGGATTTGCACATATTCAAGATTTACATGGACAAGTTCAAATTTATGTTCGTAAAGATGCTGTTGGAGATGAAGAATACGAATTATTTAAAACAGCAGATTTAGGTGACTTAGTAGGTATTGAAGGTAAAGTTTTTAAAACGAACGTTGGAGAACTTTCAGTGAAAGCAACAGGCTTTACACTATTAACGAAATCTCTTCGTCCATTACCGGATAAATATCACGGGTTAAAAGATGTTGAACAACGCTACCGTCAACGTTACTTAGACTTAATTACAAGTATGGAAAGCCGTGAAACATTCGTCACTCGCAGTAAGATCATTCGCGAAATGAGAAGATACTTAGATGACAACGGTTATCTTGAAGTGGAAACACCTATGATGCATGCAATTGCAGGTGGAGCTTCTGCTCGTCCTTTCATCACGCATCATAATGCGTTAGATATGGAATTATATATGCGTATCGCAATTGAACTTCATTTAAAACGCCTTATTGTGGGTGGATTAGAAAAAGTTTATGAAATCGGCCGTGTATTCCGTAATGAGGGTGTATCAACTCGTCATAACCCTGAATTTACGATGATTGAATTATATGAAGCGTATGCTGATTATAAAGATATTATGAAACTAACAGAAAATATGGTTGCTCATATTGCGAAGCAAGTACTAGGTACAACAACAATCCAATATGGTGATTATGAAATTAATCTAGAACCAGAATGGACACGCCTTCATATGGTAGATGCAATTAAAGAACATTCTGGAGCAGATTTCTGGAATCCGATGAGTGTAGAAGAAGCGCGTGAACTTGCAAAAGAACATAATGTAGAAATTAAGGATACAATGGAAGTTGGTCATATTATTAATGAATTCTTCGAGCAAAAAGTAGAAGATAAATTAATCCAACCAACATTTATTTACGGTCATCCGGTAGAAATTTCGCCACTTGCGAAAAAGAATGATGAAGATCCACGATTCACAGATCGTTTCGAATTGTTTATTGTTGCACGTGAACATGCAAATGCATTCACTGAGCTAAATGATCCAATCGATCAGAAAGAACGTTTTGAAGCGCAATTAAAAGAACGCGAACAAGGTAATGACGAAGCTCACATGATGGATGATGATTATATCGAAGCTCTTGAGTATGGTATGCCTCCTACAGGTGGACTAGGAATTGGTATTGATCGACTTGTTATGTTATTAACGAATGCACCATCTATTCGTGATGTATTATTATTCCCTGCTATGCGCCATAAACAAGACTAAGCTTTGGAGATTTCTCCAAAGCTTTTTTATTTAGGTATGAACTGCTTGGAGATAGTAAATCTTGATGGTGCGAAAAATTATATTTATATAGAAGAAAAGTGCTGTTTTTATACTTTTTTACTAAGTTAAAAATTTTATTAGAAAAACTATTGCATTTTAATAATCAAACTGGTATATTTATATTCGTTGCCACGAAAGGTAACAAACAAAACAAACGAAAAACAACTTATTGAAAAAAGTTGTTGACGAAAATATAACGAAATGTTATATTAATAAAGTCGCTTCTGAGCGATGGAGAAGTTCTTTGAAAACTGAACGAAACAAACAACGTGAAACGTCAATTTTTATTTTAGATGCTAGACAAACTAACTTTATTGGAGAGTTTGATCCTGGCTCAGGATGAACGCTGGCGGCGTGCCTAATACATGCAAGTCGAGCGAATGGATTAAGAGCTTGCTCTTATGAAGTTAGCGGCGGACGGGTGAGTAACACGTGGGTAACCTGCCCATAAGACTGGGATAACTCCGGGAAACCGGGGCTAATACCGGATAACATTTTGAACCGCATGGTTCGAAATTGAAAGGCGGCTTCGGCTGTCACTTATGGATGGACCCGCGTCGCATTAGCTAGTTGGTGAGGTAACGGCTCACCAAGGCAACGATGCGTAGCCGACCTGAGAGGGTGATCGGCCACACTGGGACTGAGACACGGCCCAGACTCCTACGGGAGGCAGCAGTAGGGAATCTTCCGCAATGGACGAAAGTCTGACGGAGCAACGCCGCGTGAGTGATGAAGGCTTTCGGGTCGTAAAACTCTGTTGTTAGGGAAGAACAAGTGCTAGTTGAATAAGCTGGCACCTTGACGGTACCTAACCAGAAAGCCACGGCTAACTACGTGCCAGCAGCCGCGGTAATACGTAGGTGGCAAGCGTTATCCGGAATTATTGGGCGTAAAGCGCGCGCAGGTGGTTTCTTAAGTCTGATGTGAAAGCCCACGGCTCAACCGTGGAGGGTCATTGGAAACTGGGAGACTTGAGTGCAGAAGAGGAAAGTGGAATTCCATGTGTAGCGGTGAAATGCGTAGAGATATGGAGGAACACCAGTGGCGAAGGCGACTTTCTGGTCTGTAACTGACACTGAGGCGCGAAAGCGTGGGGAGCAAACAGGATTAGATACCCTGGTAGTCCACGCCGTAAACGATGAGTGCTAAGTGTTAGAGGGTTTCCGCCCTTTAGTGCTGAAGTTAACGCATTAAGCACTCCGCCTGGGGAGTACGGCCGCAAGGCTGAAACTCAAAGGAATTGACGGGGGCCCGCACAAGCGGTGGAGCATGTGGTTTAATTCGAAGCAACGCGAAGAACCTTACCAGGTCTTGACATCCTCTGACAACCCTAGAGATAGGGCTTCTCCTTCGGGAGCAGAGTGACAGGTGGTGCATGGTTGTCGTCAGCTCGTGTCGTGAGATGTTGGGTTAAGTCCCGCAACGAGCGCAACCCTTGATCTTAGTTGCCATCATTTAGTTGGGCACTCTAAGGTGACTGCCGGTGACAAACCGGAGGAAGGTGGGGATGACGTCAAATCATCATGCCCCTTATGACCTGGGCTACACACGTGCTACAATGGACGGTACAAAGAGCTGCAAGACCGCGAGGTGGAGCTAATCTCATAAAACCGTTCTCAGTTCGGATTGTAGGCTGCAACTCGCCTACATGAAGCTGGAATCGCTAGTAATCGCGGATCAGCATGCCGCGGTGAATACGTTCCCGGGCCTTGTACACACCGCCCGTCACACCACGAGAGTTTGTAACACCCGAAGTCGGTGGGGTAACCTTTTTGGAGCCAGCCGCCTAAGGTGGGACAGATGATTGGGGTGAAGTCGTAACAAGGTAGCCGTATCGGAAGGTGCGGCTGGATCACCTCCTTTCTATGGAGAATTGATGAACGCTGTTCATCAATATAAGTTTCCGTGTTTCGTTTTGTTCAGTTTTGAGAGAACTATCTCTCATATATAAATGTATGTTCTTTGAAAACTAGATAACAGTGTAGCTCATATTTTTTAATTTTTAGTTTGGTTAAGTTAGAAAGGGCGCACGGTGGATGCCTTGACACTAGGAGTCGATGAAGGACGGGACTAACGCCGATATGCTTCGGGGAGCTGTAAGTAAGCTTTGATCCGAAGATTTCCGAATGGGGAAACCCACCATACGTAATGGTATGGTATCCTTATCTGAATACATAGGGTAAGGAAGACAGACCCAGGGAACTGAAACATCTAAGTACCTGGAGGAAGAGAAAGCAAATGCGATTTCCTGAGTAGCGGCGAGCGAAACGGAACATAGCCCAAACCAAGAGGCTTGCCTCTTGGGGTTGTAGGACATTCTATACGGAGTTACAAAGGAACGAGGTAGACGAAGCGACCTGGAAAGGTCCGTCGTAGAGGGTAACAACCCCGTAGTCGAAACTTCGTTCTCTCTTGAATGTATCCTGAGTACGGCGGAACACGTGAAATTCCGTCGGAATCTGGGAGGACCATCTCCCAAGGCTAAATACTCCCTAGTGATCGATAGTGAACCAGTACCGTGAGGGAAAGGTGAAAAGCACCCCGGAAGGGGAGTGAAAGAGATCCTGAAACCGTGTGCCTACAAATAGTCAGAGCCCGTTAACGGGTGATGGCGTGCCTTTTGTAGAATGAACCGGCGAGTTACGATCCCGTGCGAGGTTAAGCTGAAGAGGCGGAGCCGCAGCGAAAGCGAGTCTGAATAGGGCGTTTAGTACGTGGTCGTAGACCCGAAACCAGGTGATCTACCCATGTCCAGGGTGAAGTTCAGGTAACACTGAATGGAGGCCCGAACCCACGCACGTTGAAAAGTGCGGGGATGAGGTGTGGGTAGCGGAGAAATTCCAATCGAACCTGGAGATAGCTGGTTCTCCCCGAAATAGCTTTAGGGCTAGCCTTAAGTGTAAGAGTCTTGGAGGTAGAGCACTGATTGGACTAGGGGTCCTCATCGGATTACCGAATTCAGTCAAACTCCGAATGCCAATGACTTATCCTTAGGAGTCAGACTGCGAGTGATAAGATCCGTAGTCAAAAGGGAAACAGCCCAGACCGCCAGCTAAGGTCCCAAAGTGTGTATTAAGTGGAAAAGGATGTGGAGTTGCTTAGACAACTAGGATGTTGGCTTAGAAGCAGCCACCATTTAAAGAGTGCGTAATAGCTCACTAGTCGAGTGACTCTGCGCCGAAAATGTACCGGGGCTAAATACACCACCGAAGCTGCGGATTGATACCAATGGTATCAGTGGTAGGGGAGCGTTCTAAGGACAGTGAAGTCAGACCGGAAGGACTGGTGGAGTGCTTAGAAGTGAGAATGCCGGTATGAGTAGCGAAAGACGGGTGAGAATCCCGTCCACCGAATGCCTAAGGTTTCCTGAGGAAGGCTCGTCCGCTCAGGGTTAGTCAGGACCTAAGCCGAGGCCGACAGGCGTAGGCGATGGACAACAGGTTGATATTCCTGTACCACCTCTTTATCGTTTGAGCAATGGAGGGACGCAGAAGGATAGAAGAAGCGTGCGATTGGTTGTGCACGTCCAAGCAGTTAGGCTGATAAGTAGGCAAATCCGCTTATCGTGAAGGCTGAGCTGTGATGGGGAAGCTCCTTATGGAGCGAAGTCTTTGATTCCCCGCTGCCAAGAAAAGCTTCTAGCGAGATAAAAGGTGCCTGTACCGCAAACCGACACAGGTAGGCGAGGAGAGAATCCTAAGGTGTGCGAGAGAACTCTGGTTAAGGAACTCGGCAAAATGACCCCGTAACTTCGGGAGAAGGGGTGCTTTCTTAACGGAAAGCCGCAGTGAATAGGCCCAAGCGACTGTTTAGCAAAAACACAGCTCTCTGCGAAGCCGTAAGGCGAAGTATAGGGGGTGACACCTGCCCGGTGCTGGAAGGTTAAGGAGAGGGGTTAGCGTAAGCGAAGCTCTGAACTGAAGCCCCAGTAAACGGCGGCCGTAACTATAACGGTCCTAAGGTAGCGAAATTCCTTGTCGGGTAAGTTCCGACCCGCACGAAAGGTGTAACGATTTGGGCACTGTCTCAACCAGAGACTCGGTGAAATTATAGTACCTGTGAAGATGCAGGTTACCCGCGACAGGACGGAAAGACCCCGTGGAGCTTTACTGTAGCCTGATATTGAATTTTGGTACAGTTTGTACAGGATAGGCGGGAGCCTTTGAAACCGGAGCGCTAGCTTCGGTGGAGGCGCTGGTGGGATACCGCCCTGACTGTATTGAAATTCTAACCTACGGGTCTTATCGACCCGGGAGACAGTGTCAGGTGGGCAGTTTGACTGGGGCGGTCGCCTCCTAAAGTGTAACGGAGGCGCCCAAAGGTTCCCTCAGAATGGTTGGAAATCATTCGTAGAGTGCAAAGGCATAAGGGAGCTTGACTGCGAGACCTACAAGTCGAGCAGGGACGAAAGTCGGGCTTAGTGATCCGGTGGTTCCGCATGGAAGGGCCATCGCTCAACGGATAAAAGCTACCCCGGGGATAACAGGCTTATCTCCCCCAAGAGTCCACATCGACGGGGAGGTTTGGCACCTCGATGTCGGCTCATCGCATCCTGGGGCTGTAGTCGGTCCCAAGGGTTGGGCTGTTCGCCCATTAAAGCGGTACGCGAGCTGGGTTCAGAACGTCGTGAGACAGTTCGGTCCCTATCCGTCGTGGGCGTAGGAAATTTGAGAGGAGCTGTCCTTAGTACGAGAGGACCGGGATGGACGCACCGCTGGTGTACCAGTTGTTCTGCCAAGGGCATAGCTGGGTAGCTATGTGCGGAAGGGATAAGTGCTGAAAGCATCTAAGCATGAAGCCCCCCTCAAGATGAGATTTCCCATAGCGTAAGCTAGTAAGATCCCTGAAAGATGATCAGGTTGATAGGTTCGAGGTGGAAGCATGGTGACATGTGGAGCTGACGAATACTAATAGATCGAGGACTTAACCATATAATATGTAGCAATGTTATCTAGTTTTGAAGGAATATGCCTTCATAGTTTGGTGATGATGGCAGAGAGGTCACACCCGTTCCCATACCGAACACGGAAGTTAAGCTCTCTAGCGCCGATGGTAGTTGGGACCTTGTCCCTGTGAGAGTAGGACGTCGCCAAGCAA
>NZ_JAKVIO010000010.1 GCF_022601895.1 Sphingomonas sp. LaA6.9 | reverse complement strand
ACCACATGCTCCACCGCTTGTGCAGGCCCCCGTCAATTCCTTTGAGTTTTAATCTTGCGACCGTACTCCCCAGGCGGATAACTTAATGCGTTAGCTGCGCCACCCAAGCACCATGTGCCCGGACAGCTAGTTATCATCGTTTACGGCGTGGACTACCAGGGTATCTAATCCTGTTTGCTCCCCACGCTTTCGCACCTCAGCGTCAATACCAGTCCAGTGAGCCGCCTTCGCCACTGGTGTTCTTCCGAATATCTACGAATTTCACCTCTACACTCGGAATTCCACTCACCTCTCCTGGATTCAAGCGATGCAGTCTTAAAGGCAATTCCGGAGTTGAGCCCCGGGCTTTCACCTCTAACTTACAAAGCCGCCTACGTGCGCTTTACGCCCAGTAATTCCGAACAACGCTAGCTCCCTCCGTATTACCGCGGCTGCTGGCACGGAGTTAGCCGGAGCTTATTCTCCCGGTACTGTCATTATCATCCCGGGTAAAAGAGCTTTACAACCCTAAGGCCTTCATCACTCACGCGGCATTGCTGGATCAGGCTTTCGCCCATTGTCCAATATTCCCCACTGCTGCCTCCCGTAGGAGTCTGGGCCGTGTCTCAGTCCCAGTGTGGCTGATCATCCTCTCAGACCAGCTAAGGATCGTCGCCTTGGTGAGCCTTTACCTCACCAACTAGCTAATCCTACGCGGGCTCATCCTTGGGCGATAAATCTTTGGACTTACGTCATCATCCGGTATTAGCAGTCATTTCTAACTGTTATTCCGAACCCAAGGGCAGATTCCCACGCGTTACGCACCCGTGCGCCACTAGATCCGAAGATCTCGTTCGACTTGCATGTGTTAGGCATGCCGCCAGCGTTCGTTCTGAGCCAGGATCAAACTCTCAAGTTTGATGTTCCATGACACCGAGGTGGAATAACCCCGATATCACAGCTCATTTCAAGGAGCCGTTCCTGCACAAATACATATTACTGTGGATATGTAATGAGACATATAGGAACGGCTATTTTAACCGAGTACCGAACGCCTTGAAGCCGTCCGAACCCGGGGCCGCCGCCCACATGTCCCTTCATCAAACCTACAATGTCAAAGAGCCAAAAACAGGGACGCTCGATCATCCCCTCTTACGGGGAAACCGCGCATCCTAGTTTTTTGCGACCGCTGCCGGGCTCCGAAGTGCCCCGCCGCTGCGGTGAACGGGCATATATGGAGCACTTTGATTCGCGTCAACAGCCATCGTGCAAATTACGCGTTTTTGGTCGGCAATTACCTCCCATGCCCCGAAAAACGGCTGAAATGCGCGGTTTCAATGATTGTCCCGCCGCGCCGGCGCCCCCCGGATGCGGGCCAGGAACGCGAGCCCGATGCCGCATGCGCGATTCGGCACCGGCGAATCGTACGCAATGATCCTCCGGCGCCCCGTCTCAGCCGCAATATGGACACCCCCGCGGGCGAGAGATGCCGTCGATCCGGCTGACCGACGGGGTGGCGGCTTCGCACCCGCGCCACATCCGGAAAGCGCGCTAAGCTTGACCGGGACCCCCGCAGCATTAAGGCCACGGCATGGATGACAAGGATTTCATCGAAGAGATGGGAACCGCGTTCCTCGCGCATCGCCTCAAACGGGCGTCCGAGGCATTGGTCGACGATATCAGCGCGCTGCTCGTCAGCCGCGGACTTGCCATACCCGGCCGCGGAGCATCCACCGTCCTGCTGCTGCACCGCGACGGCCCGATGGGCATCACCGAGATCGCACAGCGGCTGCGGCTGTCGCACCCGCTGATCATCCGGATGACGAACAAGCTTGTCGACGCGGAGCTGGCGACAACGTCGAGCGACCCGAACGACATGCGCCGGAGCGTCGTCGCGCTCACGCGCCAGGGGCACGAACAGGCCTTGAGGCTGGAGGCGTGCAACAAGGATATCGAACGCGCCATATCCGCGGTCTTTGACGAGATCGGCCTCGACATGCTGGCTGGCCTGACACGCCTCGAGTCCGCGCTCCGCACGCGACCGATCAGCGCCCGCGCTGCTGAAGAAGGCGCCGCTCAAACCGAGCGATGACGGCGCGCCGTCGAAATCGCGGTTGGTAGCATCAGGACCGCCCTTCGTCGCTGCACCCGTTGCGCGGCCCTATCGGCGTCGGCACCGAAACGACCGACATGTCCGAAGGACGGCACTGGCGAGAATTTGCCGGCCGCGTCCAGACGAGCATCGAAGACCTGAGGATCCGTTCGACCATGGTTGTCCACATGATCTCACATTATGCGTCAGTGGAGGTCGGCAAGCCTGTCACGCGTGGCCGAAGCCAGTCGCGGGAGGTGATCCTCGACGTGGTCGACCGCCTGCTGCGGGATCGCGCGGCCGATACGCTTTCGATGGAACTGGTCGCGCAGGAGGCCGGGCTCGTCCGGCGCACGGTCTACAACCACTTCGCCAATACGACGGACCTGTTCACGGTGTCGCGCAAACGCCTGCTCGCGGCGATCGCGCCACTGGCCCCCACCGAGGTCGCCCATGACCTTCCTCCGGTGGCCGCGCTTTGCGCCTTCGCCAATCGCGCGATCCGGCTGTTCACGGACCCGCGCCAGATCGAACTGATGCTCTCGATCGTACGCGACGGCCGCGCGCACCCCTGGCTGGCCCAGGCCTATGACCGGGAAATCCAGGGTCCGATGCGCGGCGCGCTCGAGCATTATTTCGGCATTGCCCACCGCGCGCATCTGTTCGCGCGCGATCCGCGCAGGGCAAGCTATCAACTGCTCTGGACGCTCGACGCCGCCGCCATGTCGCTCAGCGTATTTCGCGACGAAGAGACCAGTGCGGCGCTGGATGCGCATGCCGAAGGCGCGGTCCGCGCGTTCGTGACGCAATATTATCGGCCCGAGCGCGCACAGCTCGTGCGTCGCGCCTGATCCGCGCGCTCCCAGGCGCGCGGCCCGGCCATTTCGTTTTGTATGCGTAATGATTTGACTGCGGGCGCGGCGCTGGCCGCGCCTTTTCTGGGGGAGCGATTTCATGCGTCATTTCTGGATTGCGTTGGCGTCCGCCATTGCTGCGGGCTCGCCGGCCATCGCCGAACAATTGTCCCGTCCCGTCGCGCTGGGGGTGACCGGCATAGCGGATCAGACGCACAAGGGCGTCCGCATCCAGACCTTGCTTGACGACCATGGCGGGAAGTCCCTCGGCTTGCGCGTCGACGATGTCCTGCTGGCCGTCGATGGGCAGCCGACGCCTGATATGCCGACGCTGGCGGGTATTATCGCCGCCAAATCGGCGGGCGCGCCGATCCGGCTCGAAATTGATCGCGGGGGTGCGCGCAGGGCGCTTACGGGCAAGGCCCCCGAGCGTCCGCGCGAACGCTTCGCCAATGGCGTCGCCGACTATGGCGCGGTGGCATTCAAGGGCGGGCTCCTGCGCGACATCATGGCAACGCCGGCGGGCGGCGCGAAAGGGCCGGTGCTGTTCCTCGTGCAGGGCTATACCTGCGATCCCGTCGAAACGGCGAGCCCGGAATCGGCGCACCGTCAGTTGATCGACGGCCTGCTGGCGCGGGGCATCAGTACCTACCGCGTCGAAAAGCCGCAGGCGGGCGACAGCCGCGGTGGCCCCAGCTGCCTCGCCAGCGATTTCGAAACCGAAATGGCCGCATTTCGCGCGGGCTATGACGCTCTGGTGACGAAGCGCGGCATCGCCCCCGAACGCATCTTCATCCTTGGTCACTCGATGGGCGGAATCGAGGCGCCCCTGCTCGCGCAATATCGCGCGCCCGCGGGCGTCGCGGTTTACGGCACCGCGGTGCGCAACTGGCAGGACTATATGCTGGATGTGCTCCGGCTTCAGGGGTTCGTCGGCGCGAGCGAGGACCCCGTCGTCGGTGAGGGGCGCAGCGAAACGATGCGCAGCATCCTCCACGATTTCTTCAACACGCGCCAAACGCCCGCGCAGATCGCGGCAGCAGCGCCCGAAAACGGAAAGCTGCTGCGCGAATATCTGGCCTGGGACGGCGGCACGCAGATCTATGATCGCCATTACAGCTTCTGGCAGGGCCTCGCGGCACAGCGGCTCGTATCGACGTGGCGCGATGTCAAATCGAACGTGCTTTCAATCTATGGCGAAAGCGATGTCGAGGCGATCAGCAGCGCCGACCAGCGGATGATCGTCGACATCGTCAATCACTATCGGCCAGGCAGCGCGCGATTCATCGAGATCGCGCGCACCGGCCACGGGATGAGAATCGACGGCTCGCCACAGGAGGTGCGCCGCGCGCGCGCCGCAGGAACCTGGCCGCCCGCCGATCGCCGATTCAATCCCGCGATCGTCGAAACGATCGGGGACTGGATCGACGCTACATATGTCAGGCGATAGGCGTTGCGGCGTCCGGTCTCAGACGTCACGATCGCCGTTCCCATCACCCTCGCCTGAACCGCTGAGAACATGATTTCGCGCGTCAGCGCGGTTCGACGCGTTCCAGCTTCGGCGAGAGCAGATGCACCGCCAGCAGGGCGAGGAAATAGGCACTGCCCGCCACCGCGAACAGCGGGGTGTAGGTGCCGAAGCTGTCGAGGATGAAGCCGGCATATTTGGCCATCATCATCCCCCCGATCGCGCCCACGGTGCCGCCGATGCCTACAACCGAGCCAACCGCCGCGCGGGGGAAGAGGTCGGAAGGAAGCGTATAGAGGTTCGCCGAAAACGCCTGATGCGCGGCGGTGGCGATACCGATCACGAGCACCGCGAGCCAGAGATTGTCGATATTCTGCGCGAAGAAGATCGGTACCACCGCGACCGCACAGGCCAGCATCGTGGCCTTGCGCGCGAAATTGACGCTGCGTCCCGCCTTCATCAGCCGCGACGACATCCAGCCGCCCGCGATGCTGCCGACATCCGACAACAGATAGATGGCAACAAGCGGCGGACCGAAGCTGAGCAGGTCGAGCCCGTAGCGCGTGCCGAGATAGCCGGGCAGCCAGAACAGGAAGAACCACCAGATCGGATCGATGAAGAACTTGCCGAGCGCATAGGCCCAGGTTTCCTTGATGCGGATCAGCGTCTTCCAGGGGATGGCGACCACGGGGTCTGCCGGATCCTGCTCGATCCAGTCGAGTTCCTGCGTCGAAACGCGGCTGTGCTCGCGCGGGCGGCGATACATCAGCCACCATGCGATGAGCCAGACGAAGCTGGCGAGCCCCGTGATGACGAAGGCCATGCGCCAGCCATAGGCGATGGTCAGCCATGGCACGAGCAGCGGCGTGATGATTGCGCCGACATTGGCGCCGGCGTTGAACACGCCGATCGCGAAGGCGCGTTCCTTTGCGGGAAACCATTCGGTGACCGCCTTGATGCCTGCGGGGAAATTGCCCGCCTCGCCGATGCCGAGGCCGAAGCGCGCCATCGCGAACTGCGTTACCGAATATGCGCCGCCATGCGCGATGTGCGCGACCTGCCAGATCACGAAGGCGACCGCGTATCCCATGCGCGCGCCGACGACGTCGACGATGCGGCCAAAGCCGATGTAACCGATCGCATAGGCCGCCTGAAACCAGAAGATGACGTTGGCGAAATCGGTCTCGGTCCAGCCGAGCTCGGCCGAAAGCGTCGGCTTGAGCACGCCGATCATCTGGCGATCGATATAGTTGATGACCGTGGCGG
Source organism: Sphingomonas sp. LaA6.9 (assembly GCF_022601895.1). Lineage (GTDB taxonomy): Bacteria > Pseudomonadota > Alphaproteobacteria > Sphingomonadales > Sphingomonadaceae > Sphingobium_A. Next base: position 92,688 of record NZ_JAKVIO010000010.1, on the reverse strand, counting down.
CGAAGAGCAGCCCGACGATTACCCAGCGATAGCGGCCCGCACGCGCGGCCGCCCTTGCGACACCATCTGCCTCGATCGAGGTCATCCACTCTCTCCCGTTTATCGCGCGGCCGCTGCCTCTATCGTGCAGCGCACCGCATAGTCCGCGCCAAAGCGCGCTTCAACCGACGCACCCGGCGCCACGCGGTGAACCCCCGTCACCGCGCCCGATGATATCCATTGGCCTTTTTGGAGCGCGATTCCCCTTTGCGCCATCAGCTCGAACAGGAAGCGGGCCGCGCCCAGGGGACCGTCGGGCATCGTCTCCGCCAGTCCCGTGCCCGCCACTACACCGTCGATCGTCAGCGTGACGGGCCAGGTCGCGAACCCGGCGCTCCGCCAGTCCAGGACCTCCGCGCCAACGACCAGGCCATTATTGTTGCCAAAGTCCGAAGCGGTGACCGCCGGCCCAAGATCGTTGATCGCGCCGAGCGGCGAGCTCGCAATCTCGAGCCCGACATGAACGGCGTCGATCAGATCGGCAGCTTCCTCAAGCGAATATTGGCGCTTCGCGGGGTCCGGCTGGGTGCCGATGCGCAACAGATATTCGGCCTCGACCGCGCCGAAGCCATCTTCGAAGACCGTCATGGAAACCGGTTTCCCAACCTGATCGAAAAATACCGTCGCGCCAAAGATCGGTCCGGCGAGTCGATCGGCACCGAACTGCGCGTCCAGCGGCGGCATGATCCGGCCAACCTTCCACCCCGCGACCGAGTCGCCGTGGAGCCGAATTGCCGTATCCTGCACTGAATACGCGGATTTCAGCGATTCAGGGATGGTTCCGGGATAGTCGGCAAGACCCCGCGCAGCGCGGCGTGCCGACACAAACGCCTCGGCGATCCGGTCTTGCTCAATCCCGGCCTGCGTTTCTTCCACCCTCGGCTACTCCCCTGACTGCTTGTCGATTGCTTCTCACTGACGTATTGGAAACCGGTGTCATTGGCAAGAAGGCAATGCGATGAAGCCCATTTCATGGCGGGTCGGTGTGACCTCTCTCGGCGCAGTTGCGCTGTCCGCGTGCGCGAATACGCCGCCGCTTTCGGTGCCTGACGAATTATGGCTGCAGCGCGATGGCCGACGCGTCGCCCAGCTCGTCCCGCTCGCGGCGCCCGATCCCCGGCTGACATCTGTGCAGGCGACGCCGCCGGCGGGATTTGTGCATCCGCTGCTGAGTGGCAACGGGACGGTGCTGACCGAGATCTATCCCGCGGACCATATTCATCATCGCGGACTGTTCTGGGCCTGGCACCAGATCCTGCTCGACGGCGTACAGAGCGAGGATGGGTGGCTGTTGACGGGAATGACTTTCAGGCCCGTTGCGAGCGCGGTCACCGATCAGGGCCGGCGGGGCAGCATGACGACCGATTGGGTGGTCGCGGGACGCCCAGTGCTGCGCGAGCACGCGCAAATCGAAGCCACCGCACAGGGGCTCTCGCTGCGCGTGACGCTCTCGGCGCTGGTTGACGGCCTCGCGCTCGGCGGCAGTGCCGACGACAAGGGTTATGGCGGCATCTCGCTTCGGTTGCGCGATGCCGAGAAGCTGCGCTTCGAAAGCGGCGCGACGCCCGTCGAAGCGCGGCGGCAGGCGGTCGCGGCGGGGCCCTTGATGCGCTTCACCTGGGATTCTCCCGACCCGTCCCTGCCCCGTGCGATCACGATGCGGTGTTCGGTCGACGGGAAGCCGATTTCGACATGGATCCTCCGGCGCGAGAAGAGCATGCAGAATTGTGTCTGGCCGGGCGCGACGCCTGTCAGCCTTCCGCGCGGAAAACCTGTCGTTCTGACCGCCGAGATCGGGATCGAGGACTAGGGCTCAGCGCGCGAGAAGCTCTGCGATCCTGCCCTTCGCAAGCGCATCGAAAGCGTCCGAGACCGCAGCCCGAAATTCGGGGTCGGTTGCCAGCGCAGGCGGGAAAATGGCACGGATTGCGAGCAGACGTTCGACCAGTCCTTCAGCCGATCCGCCCGCCGCCAGCAGGTCATCGGCCAGCGGATCGACGATCGGAACGCCGCTCCGCGCGCGATCATGCACAAAGGCCATCCACGCCGCGATGGGCACGACCAGCCGCTCGATCGGCCGCCCCGCCTGTCGCGCCTCGCCGATCGTGTCGAGCAGGCGATAGGGAAGCTTTTGCGACCCATCCCACGCGATCTGGGACAGCAGGTGGCAGATCGCAGGATTGCGAAAGCGCGCGAATATTGCGCTGGTGTAAGCGCCCGGATCCAGTCCCTCCACGCGCTGCAGGCCCGGCACGACATCCTGGCGCACCATGCGTTCCGTAAATGCCGCGAGCGCCGCGTCGGTCATCGCCTCGCGCACGCTTTCATGGCCCAGCGCGAGGCCCAGATAGGCGAGCGTGCTGTGCGCCCCGTTCAATATGCGCAGCTTCGCACGCTCATAGCCCGCGACGCTCGATGAACGGATGACACCGACGCTCTCGAGATCGGGCTCGCCCGAAATCGGCCCCCCCTCGATCACCCATTGGGCAAAGCCTTCGCGCTGGACGGCGGCGTCATCCACTACGCCGAGCCGTGCCGCCGTCTGGTCGAGAAATGCTGCGTCGCTCGCCGGCGTGATCGAATCGACCATGGTGTCGGGAAAATGCGCCCTATCGGCTATCCAGCGCGACAGGTCGGCGTCGCGCAGTGCGGCGAGCGCGAGCACCGCCGCGCGCAGTTTTGCGCCATTGCCGGTCATATTGTCGCAGCACAGGACGGTGAAGGGCCGCAATTGCGCGCTGCGTCGCGCGGCCAGGGCATTCACCAGCCACCCTATCACGCTGTGCGGCGTGGCCGGATTGGCGATGTCGTGGAGGATGTCGCCGTGACCGAGATCGAGTTCGCCAGTGCCGTCGAGACAATAGCCCTTTTCGGTCACCGTCGTGGTCACGATATGCGTGTCGGGCGCGGCCAGTAATGCCGCGAGCCGTTCGGAATCGCGCGGTCCCAGCCAGGCGCGATGTGCGCCGATGACGCGCGTCGAGGGTGCCTCGTCGAGGATCGACAGGCTGTAGAGGCCATCCTGCCGCGCCAGCGCCTCGATCGTGTCGGGCGTACGCAGCGACGCGGCGGCGATCCCCCAGCGCGGATCGCTGGCTAGCAGCCGGTCGAAATAATCGGCCTGATGCGCGCGATGAAAGGCGCCGGGACCGAAATGGACGATGCCCGTCGCGATCGACGCGGGATGATATGCGGGGCGACCGATCGCGGCCGGCAGCTGTGCAAGCGTGGCGAGCGAGAGCCGTTTCACAGCGTCACCCCGCGCTTCCACAAGGCAATTTCGCGCTCATCATTGCGCTCGGCAGCAGTCGGCGCGCCCGACGCCGCAGCGAGCATGACATCAAGTAGCGCCTCGGTCGCGACATCGAAGCCGCGGGTGAGCACGATGCCCGCATCGAAATCGATCCAGCCGGGCTTGCGCCGGGCGAGCTCGCTGTTCGATGCGATCTTGATCGTGGGCACGGGAAAGCCGAGTGGCGTCCCCCGCCCCGTCGTGAACAGAATCATGGTCGCGCCGGCGGCAGCGAGGGCAGTCGACGACACCGCGTCATTGCCGGGCGCCTCGAGCAGGGTCAGCCCTGAACGCCGTATGCGTTCTCCATAGAGGCGCACATCGGTGACGCGCGCGTGCCCCGCCTTTTGCACCGCGCCGAGCGACTTTTCTTCAAGCGTCGTGATGCCGCCCGCGATATTGCCGGGCGAGGGGTTCTCCGAAACGGGCTCGCCGTGCGCGAGAAAATATTGCTTGAAGCCGTTCACCAGCGCCACGGTCGCGCCAAAGACATGCTTGTCGGCCGCGCGGCGCATCAGCAATTCCTCGGCGCCGAAGATCTCGGGGATTTCGGTCAGGATGGCGCCACCGCCCGCATCGGTGACTGCATCGCTGATGCGCCCCACGAGCGGATTGGCGGTCAACCCGCTATAGCCGTCCGAACCACCGCATTTCACGCCGATGACGAGCTTGTCGAGCGCGACCGTGGTGCGCTGCGCGAGCGACGCGGTCGCGACGAGCGCATCGACCAGCGCAACGCCCTCCGCCACCTCGTCGCCTGCCTCCTGCGCACCCAGCACGCGCACATTGCGGCGGATTTCGGGAGCGATCGCGTCGAGCAGCGCGGCGGTCTGATTGGATTCGCAGCCGAGCCCGACGATCAGGACGCCCGCCGCATTTGGGTTGCTTGCGAGCCCTGCAAGCGTCGAACGGGTGTTCTCCAGATCATCGCCAAGCTGCGAACAGCCAAAGGGATGGGTGAAGGCGTAAATGCCGTCGACCGCACCGCGATGCCGGGCATGCGCGATCGCCGCGATTTTCTCGGCGGTGCGCGCGACACATCCAACAGTCGGCAATATCCATATCTCATTGCGCGTGGCCACGCGGCCATCGGCGCGCACATATCCCTCGAAGCCGCGTGCCGGCTGCTCTGGTTTCGCCGGCTGACGGGTATCGGGCACGAAGCGATAGTCGCGCGCGCCCGTCAACGCGGTGGCCAGATTGTGGCTGTGAACGTGGTCGCCCGCGGCGATCGCGGCGCTCGCCGTGCCGATCGGATATCCGAACTTGATCACTGGCTCGCCCGCGCGGATCGGTGCCAGCGCGATCTTGTGTCCGGCGGGTACGGCCTCCGCCGCCACAAGCTTCGCCTCGCCGATCGTCAGCAATTCGCCTGCCGCAACATCGCGCAACACGGTTGCGACGCTGTCCTCGGGCGTAATCCTGATGATCGCAGATTCGGTCACGGCTTGATCCTCTCCTCATCTCTTTGGTAACCGGTGTCAGCGAACGAAGCAATTCCCGTCGGGGGCGATTGGCGCGCGCGGGACTTAGAGCTATGCCAATGCCCATGAAAAAGAGCGCACAACCGACGATCAATGATGTTGCCCGTATTGCCGGCGTGTCCAAGAAGACCGTCAGTCGCGTCATCAACCATTCGCCACTCCTCAATGACGACACGCGCAAGCGCGTGCTCGGTGTCATAGACGAGCTCGGCTATATTCCGAACCCTCAGGCGCGTGCACTTGCGCTCCGGCGCAATTTCCTGATCGGACTCGTTCACGACAACCCGACCGCGCAAACCGTGCTGAGCGTGCAGCAGGGCATATTGGAAACCCTGCGCGAAACCGAGTTCGAGCTTGTGATCCACCCGGTCAACCGCGGCTCGACGACGATGCTGGACGACATTCGTCGTTTCCTCGAGCGGCAGCGGCTGTTTGGCGTGATGCTGATGCCCCCGATCTCCGAGAACGACCAGCTCGCGAGGCTGTGCGACGAAATCGGTTGCCGCTATGTGCGCATGGGCTCGGCCGAGCTCGATACCGCCGAACACATGGTTGCTTCGAACGATCGCGAGGCCGTACGCGCCGCCACCGAATATCTGATCGAAACCGGGCATCGCCGGATCGGGCTGGTCCTCGGCCCCCACGGCTTTCGATCAGCGCAGGAGCGGCGCCAGGGATTTGAGGACGCCATCGCGGCCGCGGGGATCGCGCTGCCCGGCAGCCTGATCGCTGAAGGCAACTACACCTTCGAATCCGGCCTCGCCGGCGGCGACCGCCTTCTCGACCATCTCCCCCGCCCCACCGCGATCTTTGCGTCGAACGACGAAATGGCGGCGGGGGTCATCCATGCGGCGCGGCAGCGCGGACTGGAAGTGCCGCGCGACCTGTCGGTGATCGGTTTCGACGACAATCCGATCGCGGCGCATATCTGGCCGCCACTCACCACGGTACGCTGGCCGATCGCGACCATGGCGCGCTCGGCCGCGCTGAAGCTGGTCGGTGATGCGACGGGCAAGGGCAATGCCGAGGCCGAGCCGTCGATGTTCCTGTCCTCGCTGATCCGCCGCGCCTCGGTCGCGGCGCCGCCCAATGGCGATTGAACGGAACAATGGCAGGTCCCGTTTTTCGGGCCTTGAAGAATTTTCTGACACCGGTTACCACTAGGCCATTCAGGCCCGCACAAGGGACTCGGGAGAGCGATGAAAAGGCCGCTGCAATTGAACGACGACCGGCTGTTCCCGGCGGATGCGCGCATGCGCGACATTGCGCGGGCGCTGTATCGCGAGGTGGCCAGCCTCCCCATCATCAGCCCGCACGGACATACCGACCCCGCGTGGTTTGCAAGCGATGCTCCGTGGAGCAACGCCACCGAACTGCTGCTCGCGCCCGACCATTATCTCTACCGCATGCTCTACAGCCAGGGGATTGCGCTCGACGCATTGGGCGTGCCCGACCGCAATGGCGCGCCGGCAACCGACCCGCGCGACGCCTGGCGCGTGCTCGCGTCGCATTTTCACCTTTTTCGCGGCACCCCGTCGCGCATGTGGCTGGATCATGTGTTTGCCGAGGTCTTCGGCTTCGACACCGCGCTGTCGGCCGAGACCGCCGATCAGCATTTCGATGCGATCGGCGCAGCGCTGGCGACACCCGCCTTTCGCCCCCGCGCGCTGTTCGAGCGGTTCGGGATCGAATTGCTTGCGACCACCGAGGGCGCGCACGAGGATCTCGACCATCACGGCGCCATCCGCGCGTCGGGCTGGAAGGGACGCGTGGTCACCACCTATCGTCCCGACGCGGTCGTCGATCCCGAGCATCACGATTTCGCAACCGCCATGGCGCGCTTTGCCGAACTGACGGGCGAAGATGTCTATGACTGGAAGGGATATCTCGCCGCGCATCGCAAGCGCCGCGCTGATTTCCGCGCAGCGGGCGCCACCGCGACCGATCACGGGCACCCGACCGCCGCCACCGCGAACCTGTCCAGCGACGAGGCCGAGCGGCTTTTCCGCCACATCGTGACGGGCAACTCGACACCCGCCGACGCCGAACTGTTCCGCGCGCAAATGCTCACCGAGCTTGCCGCGATGAGCGTCGAGGACGGCATGGTGATGCAGATCCACCCCGGATCCTGCCGCAACCACAATCACCGGCTGTTCGAAAGCCATGGCCGTGACAAGGGTGCCGACATCCCGATGCGCACCGACTATGTCCATGCGCTGAAGCCGCTGCTCGACCGTTTCGGCACCGAGACGCGGCTGTCGATCATCCTCTTCACGCTCGACGAATCCACCTATGCGCGCGAGCTGGCGCCGCTTGCCGGGCATTATCCGTGCCTCAAGCTCGGCCCCGCCTGGTGGTTCCACGACAGCCCCGAAGGCATGCGCCGCTTCCGCGAGATGACGACCGAGACCGCGGGCTTCTACAACACCGTCGGCTTCAACGACGATACGCGCGCCTTCCTCTCGATCCCCGCGCGCCACGATGTCGCGCGCCGCGTCGACTGCGCCTTCCTCGCGCGGCTGGTGGCCGAGCACCGGCTTGCCGACTGGGAGGCCGCCGAGCTGGCGCATGAGCTCACCTATGGCCTCGTCAGAAAGGCCTACAAGCTCGACGACCCCGCATTTTTTCCGGCTGCCGCGGCAGCCTGAACCGATCGCCCAATGGAGTAGATGATGTTCGACCGTACCTATTACGCCACGCACCCCGACATGATGGAGTGCGTCTCCAATGACGAACTGCGCGATCGCTACCTGATCTCGAACCTCTTCCGCGCGGGCGAATGCGTGCTGAACTACACCCATGCTGATCGCTTCGTCATCGGCGGCGTGCAGGTCGAGGCCACGCCGGTGACGCTGCCCGCACAGACCGAGCCGCCCTCGGCCGTGGGCCACCCGTTCCTCGAGCGCCGCGAACTGGCGATCGTCAACGTCGGCAAGGTCGACGGCACCGTCACCGTCGATGGCGAGAGCTTCGCGCTGAGCAACAAGGATTGCCTCTATGTGACGATGGGCGCCAAGGACGTGGTGTTCTCGGGCAAAGGCGCGCGCTTCTACCTTGCGTCTTGCCCCGCGCACAAAGCCTTCACCACGCGCAAGCTCTCGATCGCCGACGCCAATGCGCTCGAGCGCGGCAGCCTCGAGGAATCGAACGAGCGCACGATCTTCCAGCTCGTCATTCCGGGCGTCTGCGACAGCGCGCAGCTCGTCATGGGGCTGACCGTGCTCAAGCCCGGCAGCGTGTGGAACACCATGCCCCCGCACATCCATGAGCGCCGCAGCGAGATCTATTTCTACTTCGAGCTCGACGGCGAGAATGACCGCGTCTTCCACTACATGGGCGAAGGCGAAGCCATGCGCCACATCGTGATGGCCAACGAGGAAGCGGTGATCTCGCCGCCCTGGTCGATCCATATGGGCTCGGGCACCAAGGCCTATGCCTTCATCTGGGCGATGGCGGGCGAGAACCAGGACTATACCGACATGAACGTCCTCGACATCTGCCAGCTGGCGTGAGCGGCATGTTCGATCTTTCGGGCAAGGTGGCGGTCGTCACCGGCGCCAATACGGGCATCGGCCAGGGCATCGCGCTCGCGCTTGCCGCGGCCGGCGCAGATATCGCGGCGGTGGGACGCTCGGCCGCCGAAGAAACGGTGCTCAAGGTTCGTTCGATGGGACGGCGCGCCGAGATCATCAGCGCCGACCTGTCGACGATCGAACCCGTCGCGCGTGTCGTCGAGGAAACCCTCGACAAGCTCGGCGGGCTGGACATCCTCGTCAACAATGCGGGCATCATCCGCCGCGCCGACAGCGTCGATTTCACCGAGGAAGACTGGGACGCGGTGATCGACACCAACCTCAAATCGGTGTTCTTCCTGTGCCAGGCCGCCGCAAGGCACATGATCCCCAATGGCGGCGGCAAGATCATCAACATCGCCTCGATGCTGACCTTTCAGGGCGGCATCCGCGTACCGAGCTATACCGCCTCCAAAAGCGGCATTGGCGGTCTCACCAAGCTGCTCGCAAACGAGTGGGCGGCCAAGGGCATCAACGTCAACGCGATCGCGCCCGGCTATATCGCCACCAACAACACCGCGGCGCTCCAGGACGACGAGACGCGCAACCGCCAGATCATGGAGCGCATTCCCGCGGGTCGCTGGGGCCGCCCCGAAGACATGGGGGGCGCTGCGGTGTTCCTGGCGTCCCCGGCGGCCGATTATGTCCAGGGCCATGTGCTGGCCGTGGACGGCGGCTGGCTCGCGCGCTGATACGACAGGGGGGACAGCTTGGCCGGTCGCATCGTCTTTTTCGGGGAACTGCTGCTCCGCCTGACCGCGCCGGGGCGCGAACTGCTGCTGCAATCGGGCCATCTCGACGTGCATGTCGGCGGCGCCGAGGCCAATGTCGCGGTTGGACTGGCGCGGCTGGATCACGAGACCGCGATGGTGAGCGCGGTCCCCACCAATCCGCTGGGACAGGCGGCCGTATCGGCGCTGCGCGGCCACGGTGTCGATTGCAGCGCGGTGCAGCGTCGCGAAGGGCGGATGGGCCTCTATTTCCTGACCCCCGGGGCGGGCCTGCGCGCGTCGGAGGTGGTCTATGACCGCGCGGGTTCGAGCTTCGCCGAGGCGCCCGCCGACGCCTTTGACTGGCCCGCACTGCTCAGGGGCGCAAGCCGGCTGCACCTTTCGGGGATCACGCCCGCGCTTGGCCCCGCGACCGCCGCTGCCGCGATCGCCGCGGCCGAGGCGGCGTCTGCGCTTGGCGTGCCCGTATCGTTCGACGGCAATTACCGCGCGCGGCTCTGGGAGAGCTGGGACAGCGACCCCAAGGCGGTGCTGACGAAGCTGGTCGGCCATGCCGACATATTGTTCGGCAATCACCGCGACGTATCGCTGCTGCTTGGCGAGACCTTCCACGGCGACGGCCCCGAGCGACGGCGCGAGGCGGCCGAGGCCGCCTTTGCCGCCTTTCCGAAGCTCAGGCTGATCGCATCGACCGCGCGCCATGTCGACGACGCGGACCGGCACCGCATCGCCGCGCGCATCGACACGCGCGAGGGCGAACACCAGACCGACGAGGTGGTCGTCGCGGGCATCGTCGACCGGATCGGCGCGGGCGACGCCTTTGCCGCGGGCGTGCTGCACGGGCTGCATATCGGCGCCGATCTCGACTGGACGGTGCGTGCAGGGCTCGCGCTCACCTGCCTCAAACATTCGCTGCCCGGCGATGCCAGCCTGTTCGGCCGCGCCGATATCGACGCCTTCCTGTCCGGCGAACTGGATGTCCGACGCTAAGGTCACGCGCCGCGCCGCGATGGTCGGCGGGATAGCGCTCGGCATCGCGCCTTCGATCCTGTCCGCGCGTACGTCTGCCGATGTGCGCGCGTCCGGCGGCTGGTATGCCGGGCTCGACGAAAGCGGCATCAAGGTCTTTCGCGGGATCCGCTACGGCGAGGACACGCGCAAAAACCGGTTCAGCGCGCCCGTTGCGCCCAGGGTCAGCCGCACGATCCAGCAGGCCACCCAGTTCGCCGCGTCGTGCCCGCAGAAGGGCGACCGTTACGCGCGCACCAGCGAGGACTGCCTGTTCCTCAACATCTGGACGCCCGAGGCCGATCCGCGCGCGAAGCGCCCGGTGATGCTCTATATTCATGGCGGCGCCTATTCGACGGGCAGCGTCATCGACCCGCTCAATTTCGGGCATCATCTCGCGGCGCGCGAGGACGTGGTGGTCGTCACGGTCAATCACCGGCTCAACGCGCTCGGCTATCTCTACCTTGCGCGGCTCGATCCACGGTTTGCCGATAGCGGCAATGCCGGGCAGCTCGACCTGATCCTCGCGCTCCAATGGGTGCGCGACAATATCGCGGCGTTCGGCGGCGATCCCGGTCGCGTGATGGTGTTCGGCCAGTCGGGGGGCGGCGCCAAGATCGCGACGATGATGGGGATGCCCGCCGCAAAGGGCCTGTTCCACGCTGCTGCGACGATGAGCGGGCAGCAGGTGACCGCATCGGGGCCACTCAATGCCACCGCACGCGCACGCGCCTACCTGGCCGCGCTGGGTATGGCGGAGACCAGCCTCGACACGCTGCTTGACCTGCCGACCGAGCGGCTTGTGGAAGCGCTCGAGGCGACCGATCCGGTGCTTGGCGGCGGCGTCTATATGGGCCCGGTGCTCGACATGAAATGGCTCACGCGCCACCCCTTCTGGCCCGATCCCAATCCGCAGTCCAACGCGATGCCGATGATCCTCGGCAACACGCGCGACGAGACGCGCGCCTTTATCGATCCCGACGGCCCCAAGCTGCAGGGCCTGAACTGGGACAATCTCGCGGAGCGGATCGCGCCCGAACTCAAGGTCGATATCCTGCCCGAATGGGTCGTGGCCGAATTCCGCAAGCGCTATCCGGCATATTCGCCCGCCGACATCTTCTATGCCGCGACCACATCCGGGCGAAGCTGGCGCGGTCAGGTCGAGGAGGCCGATGCGCGCGCGCGGGCGGGCGCCGCGCGCACCTGGGTCTATCAGCTCGATTTCCGGTCGCCGACCCGCCCCGAGCGCGGCGCACCGCACGCGCATGACATCCCGCTCGTCTTCGGCACGCTCGACGCCGAAGGATCGCTGACCGGGACGGGCGCCGATGCGCAGCGCGTGAGCGCGCAGATGATGACGGCCTTCGCCGCGCTGGCACGGAGCGGAAGCCCCGGTCACGCGCGCCTTCCCGACTGGCCCGCTTATGCGCTGCCGGAACGCGCGACGATGGTTTTCGACACAGAGACGCGCGCCGTCAACGACCCGCGCCAATGGGAACGCGAGCTGTTCGCGCGCGTACCCTATATCCAGCCGGGAAGCTGAACGGTCGCGCTTAGCTTCACTTAGATTCACAGTTTTCTCACAAACGCGCATCCCGCCTCTCTCCGCCGCCGGGACATGCAGACGGCCCCTTCGCGAACATAGCAGGAACATGCATCTGTAGGACAGCGGCTGCTATCCGGAGGAGCGGGCACGTCGGAAACCAGCGCCCCCTGGGCCCGTATCGATCCGCTCAGCACTCGACCACATTGACGGCAAGGCCGCCAAGCGCGGTCTCCTTGTAGCGTTCGGACATGTCGAGCCCGGTCTTGCGCATCGTCTCGATCACTTGATCGAGACTGACGCGGTGCGTACCATCGCCGAGCATCGCCAGCCGCGCGGCCTCGATCGCCTTGATCGAGCCCACCGCGTTGCGTTCGATGCACGGCACCTGCACCAGCCCGCCCACGGGATCACAGGTGAGGCCGAGATTATGCTCCATGCCGATCTCGGCTGCATTCTCGATCTGCTCGGGGCTGGCGCCGAGCGCGGCTGCGAGCCCGGCGGCAGCCATCGAGCAGGCGACGCCGACCTCGCCCTGGCAGCCGACCTCGGCGCCCGAGATCGAGGCGTTCTCCTTGAACAGCGATCCGACGGCGGCGGCGGTCAGCAGGAAATCCTCGACACCATTGCTGCAGGCCTTGGGCGCGAAGCGCTCATAATAGCGCAGCACCGCGGGGATGATCCCCGCTGCGCCGTTGGTGGGCGCGGTCACGACCTTGCCGCCCCCCGCATTCTCCTCATTGACCGCGAGCGCCCAGAGGTTGACCCAATCGATCACGGCCAGCGGATCGGCGAGCGCGCGTTCCTGCCGTTCGATCAGCGTACGATAGATGGTGGGCGCGCGGCGCTTGACCTTCAATCCGCCGGGCAGGATGCCGCCCGAGGCGATGCCGCGATCGATGCACGCCGACATGGCATCGCGGATCGCCTTCAAGCGCGCCGAGATTTCTTCGGGCGCAAGCGCGCTTTCCTCGTTCTCGCGCATCAGTTGCGCGAAGCTCTTGCCCGTGCGTCCGGCGATCGCGAGCAGCTCGTCGCCCGAGCGGAAATTGTGCGGAACATCCCAGCCGCCTTCATCGGGCGCATTCTTGTTGGTCTGATCCTCATCGAGGATCGCGCCGCCGCCGATCGAATAATAGGTGCGCTGCGCGAGCGGCGCACCGTCCGCCTCGAAGGCGGTGAAGGTCATGGCGTTGGAGTGGAAGGCGAGCCGCTCGCGCTGGAGCAGGCGCAGATCGCGATCCTCGATAAAACCGATCTCGTGGCTGCCGTCCAGCGCCAGCCGCTTCGTCTCGCGGATCGTTGCCACCAGCGCGTCGGCGGCATCGGGATCTATGCCGGCCGGGCGCTGGCCGCTCAGGCCGATCAGCACCGCACGGTCGCTGGCGTGTCCCTTGCCCGTGAGCGCGAGCGAGCCGAACAGCGCGGCATCGACGCGCACGACGCGGACAAGCATGCCGGTGTCTGCGAGGCGCCCGACGAAATCCGCGGCGGCGCTCATCGGCCCCATGGTGTGCGAACTTGAGGGACCGACCCCGATCTTGAAGAGGTCGAATGTGCTCGCGACCATGTACTATGCACTCCAAAGCCGTTTGGGCTGAGCCTGTCGAAGCCCAGCCCTTCTTTTTGTTCCAAAGGTCAAGATAGGGCTTCGACAGGCTCAGCCCAAACGGGGATTGATGCCCGTTCGCTTATTTCGCGAGCAGCGTCCGTTGCCAAAACAACAGGCTTGCCCAGAACTGGTAATCGGCATTTTCCTTCTTGCCGAAGCCATGCCCCTCATTCTGGCCGAGCAGATGCCAGGCGGTGCCGCCCTTGGCGCGGACCGCCTTGACGATCTGGTCCGCCTCCGACGCGGGCACGCGGGGATCGTTGCCCCCCGTCACCACCATCAGCGGGATGTTGAGTTCCTCAACGCGCGTCAGCGGCGAAATCTCCATCAGCTGGGCGCGCTGCTTCGCATCACGCTCGTCACCATATTCGACGCGGCGCAGGTCGCGGCGATAGCTTTGCGTGTTTTCGAGGAAGGTGACGAAGTTGGAGATGGCGACGACGCAGTTCGCGCCCTTCAATTGCGCGCCGTAACGGATCGCCGAGGCGTAGCACATATAGCCGCCATAGGAGCCGCCCGTGACCGCGATGCGCGCAGGGTCGATCGCGGCGTCCTTTTCGAGCACGCCGAGATAGGCGGCGATGTCCTTCACCGAATCCTCGCGCTTGAACGGGCCATTGTCGAGGCTGACGAAGCGCTTGCCGAAGCCCGTCGAGCCGCGGACATTGGGGTAGAAGATCGCAACGCCCAGTTCGTTGAGCAGATAGTTGTTGCGGCCCTGAAAGCCCGGCCGCGACTGGCCCTCGGGCCCGCCATGGATGTTGACGATGAGCGGACGCTTGCCCGGGAATTTCTTCGCGTCGGGGCGATAGAGGAAGCCTGATACTGGCTCGCCGTCAAAGCTCTTCACCTCGACGAATTCGGGCTCGACATTGACGTTGGGATCGAGCCCGCCCGTCTCGCTCTGCGTCCAGCGCGAGACGGCAAGCGTCTTCGGATCGATCGCATAGGCGTCAGCCGGGCTGCGGGCCGAAGACAGCGTGAGGCCGACCGTGCCCCATGGGGCGATCTGAACGCCGCCGATCACGCCGAGCGGCAGCGCGTCGACGCTGCGCACCGCGCCCGATCGGGGATCGAGCAGCTTGACGCGGCTGGCGCCTGCCTCATTCGTGACATAGGCGATGAAGCTGCCATCGTCAGCGATGTCGAAGCTGTCGACGTCCCATTTGGGGTCCTTGCTCACGACGGTGAACTTGCCGTTCCTGAGGTCGACCGTTCCAAGCCGCTGGAAGTCCGAGCCTTCGTCGGAGGTTACCCAGAGCGTGCCATCGGGCGCGAATTCGGCGCCACCATAGGCAATGGCCTTCTTGTGATCGCCGACCGGCGTCAACTTGCCCGTCGTGAGATCGAGCAAATGGAGGTTGGACTTGGTGACCGACACATATTCGGTGACGACCGCCTTCTTGCCGTCGGGGGTGAAATCGGCGATCTGCCAGCCGCCGCCCTTGACCTGCGCGACGAGGCGATTGGTCGAAGGGTCGCGCGGATCGACGATGTAAAGGTCGCTGTCGGTGCCGTTGCGCCGCGTCGAGCTGTAGCCGACCCACTGGCCGTCCTTGCTCCACGCGCCGAATTCGTTGCGGCTCTTGCCGTCGGTGATGAGGCTGAGCTTGCCATCCTTCAGCGTATGAAGCTGGAAGAACTCGTCACCGCCCTTGTCCTTGCGGACGACGAGTACGTCGCCCTTTGGCGACCAGGAACCGCCGACGGGCTCGGCCTCGAAGCTGATCTGCGTGCGCGCGGCGAGCGGCGCCTTCACGACATGGAGTTGCGCGGTGTTGGCGAAGCGCGTCGCGATCAGCATCGACTTGTCGAGCGGGTTCCAGCCCGAAAAGCCCGCGGTGCGGAATTCCATATAGGGGCGTGTTTCGGCGACGATCGCGTCGGGGATTGCAGGAATGCCGTCGGCGACCAGCGCCGCGGGCCTTTCGGCATCGGCATGGACCGGCGAAAGGGGCAATAGTGCAGCGCCAAGAAACAACATGAAACGCATCGGATCCTCCGCAATTTTATTACTTGTGCTTTACGGAGGGGCGCCATTCGAGGCAACAGCATGAACATGGCGTTGGATACGACCAAACCGTTTGTTCTGCTCGACGATGCGCGCGCATCGGGTGCGGCGCCTGCGCGCCTTTACACAGCGCCGGTCGATACCGTCACCGCGCAGGGTGCGGGCAGTGTGCGCGCCGCGCTCGAAAAGGTCGAGGCGGCGCAGGTGCGCGGGTTGCATGCCGTCGGATTCCTCTCGTACGAGCTCGGCCATGCGCTCGAACCGCGGCTGCGCGCGCTCCAGCATCCGGGTGGCGACCTGCCGCTGATCTGGTTCGGGCTGTTCGAACGCTATGAGACGATCGCGCCCGATGCCGTGCCCGCGCTGCTTCCCGATCCGGCGGGCGCCTGGGCATCGCCCCCGAGACCACTGATCACGCGTGGCGCCTATGAGGTCGCGATCGCGCGCGTGCAGAATTATATCGCGGCGGGGGATATCTATCAGGCCAACCTGACCTTCCAGGCCGAGGTGAAGACGCTTGGCCATCCGCTGGCGCTCTATGCCAAGCTCCGACAGCGCGCGCAGGCGGGCTATGGCGGCGTGGTCTTCACGGGGCATGACTGGCTGCTCTCGCTCTCGCCCGAGCTGTTCTTCGCGTTGCAGGGCGGAAGGCTGACGACGCGCCCGATGAAGGGGACGGCGACGCGCGGCAAGACGACCGCGCAGGATGCCGCCGCGATCCGCTCGCTGCGCGAGGATCCCAAGCAGCGCGCCGAGAATCTGATGATCGTCGACCTGCTGCGCAACGACCTGTCGCGCGTCGCGGTCGCGGGATCGGTGCAAGTGCCCGATCTGTTCAAGGTCGAGACCTATCCCACCGTCCACCAGATGACCTCCACGGTTACCGCGAGCCTTGCGCCGGGCAAGCGCGCGGTCGACGTGATCCGCGCGATCTATCCCTGCGGTTCGATCACCGGCGCGCCCAAGATCCGCGCGATGGAGGTGATCGCCGAGGTCGAGGCGGGACCACGCCATGCCTATACCGGCGCGATCGGCAGGCTTGATCCGAACGACGATGCCGCGTTCAATGTCGCGATCCGCACGCTTCATCTAAAAGAGAAGGAGACGCGTGCGGTGATGGGGCTGGGATCGGGGATCGTGGCGGATTCGCGCAGCGACGACGAATGGAGCGAATGTCTGGCGAAGGGGGCGTTTGTGCACGGGGCGGATAGCGGGTTCGACATTGTCGAGACCATGGGTTTCGACCCTTCGGAAGGGGTGCTCCATCTCGAGCGGCACCTCGCGCGGATGCGCGCCAGCGCCGAAATTTTCGGCTTTGCCTATAACCACCACGCCGCGCGCAACGAACTGCAGGCGGCGACCTTCCGGCTGCGCGCGCCCGCACGCGTCCGGCTGATGCTGGGACGCAGCGGCGCGCTCGCGGTCGAGATCCGCGCGATCCCGCGCGCCCCCCAGGGCCCCGCCGCGGTCTCCATCGTGCCGCTCCCCGTCCACCCGTCGGATTTCCGGCTGCGGCACAAGACCAGCGATCGCGCATTCCACGAGCAGGCGCGCAGCGCTGCGGGCAGCTTCGAGGTCGTCTTTCGCGATCCTTCGGGTTTCCTGACCGAAGGCAGCTTCACCAGCATCTTCGTCGAACGCGGCGGCAAGCTGCTGACCCCGCCGTTGTCGCGCGGCCTGTTGCCCGGCGTGCTGCGCGGCGCGCTGATCGACGAAGGGCGCGCGATCGAGGCCGACCTGACCCCCGCCGACCTTTCGGGATCGTTCTGGATCGGCAATGCGGTGCGCGGCCTGTTGCCCGCACGGCTTGCAAGCCCCGCTGCGGATGCCTGAATAGAAATTCTTGGGGATCCGCCCGTTGCGGCGCAGCACGAGCGGGACTAAGGACGCGGGCGTCCATCAGGGAGCCCCGAAAATGTCTCAGCCTTCCGCCGCGCTCGGCCGCATCCAGCCCTCTGCCACGCTGGCAATGACCAGCCGCGTGCTCGAGCTGAAACGCGCGGGCGTCGACGTGATCGGGCTGAGCGCGGGCGAGCCCGATTTCGACACCCCCGATTTCGTCAAGGACGCCGCAATCGAGGCGATCCGCAAGGGGCAGACCAAATATACCAATGTCGACGGCACCGCCGAACTGAAGGACGCGATCGCGGCCAAGTTCAGGCGCGACAACGGGCTGGACTATTCGCCCGCGCAGATCAGCGCGAATGTCGGCGGCAAGCACACGCTGTTCAACGCGCTGGTCGCGAGCGTCGATCCGGGCGACGAAGTGATCATCCCCGCACCCTATTGGGTGAGCTATCCCGACATCGTCAATTTCGCCGGCGGCACCCCCGTGTTCGTCAAGGCGGGCGCCGAGCAGAACTACAAGATCTCGCCCGCGCAGCTTGACGCGGCGATCACGCCGAAGACCAAATGGCTGATCCTCAATTCGCCCTCCAACCCGTCGGGTGCTGCCTATACGCGCGCCGAGCTGGAAGCATTGGCCGACGTGCTGCGCCGCCACCCGCACGTGCTGGTGATGGCCGACGATATGTACGAGCACATCGTCTATGACGATTTCGAATTCACGACGATCGCGCAGGTCGCGCCCGATCTTTACGAGCGCACGCTGACCGTCAACGGCTGTTCCAAGGCCTATGCGATGACGGGCTGGCGCATCGGCTTTGCGGGCGGCCCCGCCTGGCTGATCAAGGCGATGGCCAAGCTCCAGTCGCAGTCGACCTCCAACCCCTGCTCGATCGCACAGGCCGCGGCGACCGCGGCGCTCAATGGCGACCAGAGCTTCCTTCAGGAGCGCAACATCGCGTTCAAGGGCCGCCGCGACCTCGTGATCGGGATGCTGAACCAGATCGACGGCGTGCATTGCCCGACACCCGAAGGCGCCTTCTATGTCTATCCCGACGTGTCGGGACTGATCGGCAAGGAGACTCCCGCGGGGCAGTTGATCGAAAACGATGCGGTGTTGATCGATTATTTCCTTGATCACGCGCGGGTTGCGGCCGTACACGGCGCTGCCTTCGGGCTCGAGCCCGCCTTCCGCGTCAGCTATGCGACCTCGGAAAGCGTGCTGACCGAGGCATGTTCGCGCATTCAGGAAGCCTGTGCGGCGCTGAGCTGAGAGGCACGCGACGCAAGGGGCGTCGCAAAACCTTTCTGAAAGCCTGTGATCCCGTTCACTGCGGCGTCATTTGCGCGGTGGCATCCAGGGCTGCGTAACGATTCGTAACTATTTGGCGCTAGCGAACGCCAAGGGAAGAAGATGATGATCACGATGCTCAAGTCCGAACTGTTCCAGCGTTTCGCCGGCGGCTTCGTAATTGGCGCCGTTGCGATCGTCGCGCTCCAGCCCGCCGATGCCTGGCCATTCGTCGAAGCGATCAAGGCGGCAGCGGGCATCGCCTGAAATTTTTTGCGGGCGGGTACGTAACCTTTTCGTCCCTTCGTCGGTATCTGCGCTATCGTCGGCAACGAGGTTGTAGCGATGCGTTTGTCAAAGGCAGCCCTTCCGCTTTCCGCGCTTTCGCTGGCGCTGGCCAGCTTTGCCTGGCCCCATATCATGATCGCCCCCGCGAGCGCCGAGCGCGCGGTTGCGATCCCGCGCGCGACAATGGACGCGACGGGCGCCAGGGGCGCGCAGACCGCGATCCTCGCGGGCGGCTGTTTCTGGGGCGTCGAGGCGGTGTTCGAGCATGTGAAGGGCGTGAAGAGCGTGACCTCGGGCTATGCCGGGGGCACCGCCGAGACCGCCAATTACCGCGCGGTGAGCGGCGAAAAGACGGGCCATGCCGAGGCGGTGAAGATCGTCTACGATCCTGCGCAGATAAGCTATGCGACGCTGCTGCGCGTCTTCTTCTCGGTCGTGCACGATCCCACCCAGCTCAATCGCCAGGGCCCCGATCGCGGCCCCAGCTATCGCTCCGCGATCTTCCCGGTCAATGCCGACCAGATGCGCGTGGCGCGCGCCTATATCGCGCAACTGACCGCCGCCCGCGCGTTCCCGCGCCCGATCGTGACAAAGATCGAAAGCGGCCGCTTCTACGCCGCAGAGGCCTGGCATCAGGATTTCATGACGCGAAATCCGAACCATCCCTACATCGTCCGCTGGGACAAGCCCAAGCTCGCGGCCTTCCGCGCGGGCTATCCTTCGCTGGCGCGCTGAAACACGCGCTTGCGCAGAGCTGCAAACCTGCGCACTCTTTGACGCATGCATCTCGGCAAGAAGTATAAATTCACCGAATTTGTCGGTTGGACGGGTCGGGAGGCCCTCTATCTGATCGGCTGGTCTCTATTCGTCACACTGTTCCTGCACGTCTCGCAGTGGAATTTTCTGACGATGCCAGCCCCCGTTCTCGCGATCATCGGATCGGCGCTGGCAATCATTATCGGCTTCAAGAATGCGCAATGCTATTCGCGCTTCAACGAAGCCCTTGGGCTTGCCGGTCAACTCAATTCGAACAGCTTCATCTTCGCCAACAGGCTGACGTCCGCGCTCGGCAATCTGGATGCCGCGCATCCCGGCCCGGATCTGAAAGAATTATATTATCGCCATTTGGCCTGGCTGACTGCGCTGCGCTTCTTCCTGCGCGGAAGGAAGTCCTGGGAAAATATGTCGGAGCGGGGGAATGCCCGATTTCTTGCCGCGTTTCCGACGCCGGAAAGCGGGGCAGCGCTTGAGGATGAACTGAAGACCTATTTGTCCGACACTGACGTCCAGAAGGTCATGACCTATAATGGCGAAAAATTATCACTGATTCTCCGATGGCAATATGAATCCATCAACGATCTGTACAACAAGAATCTGATCAATGAATTTGTGCTGATGGGTTTGTCTTCCGCACTCGACGACATGGTTCGATTGCAGGGTGGCTTGATGCGGTTGAAAAACTATCCATATGCGAGAAACTACTATTCAATCGCCGTGTTTCTTCTGGTTATTTTTGTCGCGATTGTCCCGTTCGGTCTCTTTACCTACGCCCAGGAACTGGGAGAAACTGCCGCAATCGGCCATTGGGCGGTCTGGTTGAATGTCCCTTTCAGCGTGGTCGTCGGATGGGTCTTTGTTTCGCTGGAAAAAGTCGGAGAGAATTCCTCAAATCCGTTCGAGGGTGGCGCCAACGATGATCCGATCTCGTCCATCGCGCGGCGCATCGAGATCGAGATGCGCAACATGCTCGGCGAGAAGACCGAACTCAAACCGATCGAAGCGCGAGGCAATATCCTTTTCTAGAGCGCGAGCGCAAAGTCGGAATCATGCACAGAGTACCCCGGCGAAGGCCGGGGCCCAGCAGTCACGCACACAGCAGCCTGCGCCCCTGGACCCCGGCCTTCGCCGGGGTACTCTGTGTAACGCGTCAGGTTTAGCGCACGCCATTCTAGGGCGCGGGCGCCCCGCCCCGAGCCAGCCGTCATTCCTGCGCCTGCGGGTCGCTGGCCCGCACCGGTCTCACGTCACGCCGCGAGCGGGAAACGCAGCAGCCTGTCCTCGACGGGGACCAGCGCCTCGGCGGGGCCGCCCAGCGCGCGGAGGATCTCGGGATGCGCCGCGTCGAGCCCGCCTGTCAGCGCGCCGAAGGCGGGCAGGATCAGCTTGGCGCCCGTCGCGACGAAGCAGCGCCTTGCGACGCTGCGCCCGCGGACACGCACGCGCAGCTTGGGATGGAAATGCCCCGAAAGCTCGGGGCGCGGATCGGCAGGATCGGCTTCGTGGCGCAGCACCAGCCCATCGACTTCGGCCTCGTCCACCGCATTGCCGCCAAGGCCGGGCGTGATCGCGGGATCGTGATTGCCCGTCACCCATGTCCAGCACGTCGCGTCGGTCAGGCGCCGCAGCGCCGTGCGCGCATCGCCCGACAGGCGCGCGCCGCCATCGGCATCATGAAAACTGTCGCCGAGGCACCAGACCTCGCGCGCGCCCGTTGCCGCCACAAGCGCTGTGAGTTCAGACAGCGTCGCCAGCGAGTCATAGGGCGGCAGCATCTGGCCACGCGCGGCGAACCAGCTCGCCTTTTCGAAATGCAGGTCGGCGACGAGCAGCGCCCTGCGCGCGCGCCAGAACAGTGCGCCCTGGGGAAGTGCGGCAAGCTCATGCCCTGCGAACGAAAAGGGAACCATGTCCCCGTGTAGCGCGCGTCATGCCGCGCGCACAAGCGCCTCACTTCGCCGGTTCGTCAGTGTCGCGATCACCATGGTCGGGCCGCAGCCGGTGGAACAGCGGTTCGGAAACGAGCAGCAATATGGCGAACGCGGTGCCGATCGCGAGCAGCTTGTACTGGCCAAGCCCCGCAACGATCCCGACCGCGGCGGCAACCCAGAGATTGGCTGCAGTGGTGACGTTGTGAACGTCGTTGCGCCGCACGAAGATCAGTCCGGCGGCGATGAAGCCGATCGCCTGCGCGACGCCCTGAATGACGCGAAGCGGATCGGTCTTGTTGGTCTCGTCGAGCGCATGGAGCTGATCATAGAGCAGCAGCGAACAGATCATCACCATTGCCGAGCTGAGCGAAACCAGCGCATTGGTGCGTATCCCGGCATCGATTCCGCGCAGTTCGCGGTCGAGTCCGAGCAGCGCGCCGACCAGCGTCGCCAGCCCCATGCGCAGCGACAGTTCGGCCCAGCTGTCGGCGATCAGCATCAGGAGCCGGGTCGGCCCTGTATGCGCATCGCCAGCATGACCTCGTCATCGCGCCGGCCGCCCTCGGGCAGCAGGAAACGGATCTTGCGGTTGGCGAAGTCGACCGACACGCGATCGAAGGCCTTGAGCGCGTTCATCCCCAGCATCAGCGCGGGCTTGCGCGTCAGTTCCAGCTTCTCGAAAGGGTGCACCTCGGCGAAAGCAATGGGCAGGTTGGTCAGCGTCACCCCGCCGATCTTGATTTTGGAGACGAACATATATTCGGCCATCATCGTCTCGCCGGTCACCCCGATGAGCTCTATGGTCTTGGGCTTGCCGTGGAGCGATCCGCGCATAAGCTTGCGCTTCAATGCCATGTTGCCGATCGTGATCTGCGACCCCGTGTCGACAATGGCATTCACGATATGCCCGTTGGCCTCGGCATTGGTGAGGATCAGCTGGCCGAAGCGGCTCTTCGCGGTGACGACGATCTCGTCGGGATCGCGGCGCCCCAGCGGGGTTTCGGACGGCACGATCGTCATCGTCTGCCGCCGGAAATCGAGCAGCACGCGGTTTTTCCTGAGGCTGTCGATCCCGAGCATCCCCACCGCGCCCAGATCCGCGCGCGAGAGCGCCGGCGCACGGACGTCGTGCATCCTGTCGCGGTTCACGCCGAGCTGAGGAATGATGACGGTGCTGACATCATCTTCACCCGTCATCGAATGCAGCCGCGCGACGGGCCCCGCGGCGAGCCCGAGTTCGCCCGCAAGCTCGCGCGAGATCACGGTGCGCTCGGAGCCGGTATCGACGACGAAGTGATAGGGCCCCTTGTTGCCGATGCTGACGGGCACGGTCATGCGTTTGGCGCGGTCCTCACCCATCTCGACCGTCTCGCTCGCCCCGTCGGCGGGCGGGGGCGTTACGGGCGGTTGGCCTGCGCCCCCGGCGGCGAACCATATGGCGCCCAGCATCAAAGGCGTGAGCAGCGAGAACTTGTGCATGGCGGACCCTCTCCAAGGGGCGGTTTTGCAAAGACTACGCCTCTGCCCGCAGGGCGGCAAGGCCGCGACGGCCCATGGAGTCCGCATTGAGCGCCGGATTTCGCGCCTTCGTCGAAATCTGCGCCGCCAGTCGCTTCAATCCAGCCGCATGGCTTCGGCGGCGAGGTGCTCGGCTTCCATCAGCAGCGCATCGTCGACAGTGCCCTGCGCGACATGCTCGCGCCCGATCAGCACGAGCACAGGCACCGCGAGCGGCGTGATGCGATCAAGATCGACATGCACCATCGTGTCGGCGGCGCGCTCGAGCAGGTCGGCGAGGCGTCCGACATCGGTCATCCTGGCGCGCGCATCGGCCCAGGCGGCCTTGAGCAGCAGATGGTCGGGCTCGTATTTCAGGAGCACGTCATAGATCAGGTCGGTCGAGAAGGTCACCTGCCGCCCGGTCTTCCTCTTGCCGGGGTGCTGGCGCTCGACGAGGCCGCCGATCACCGCAACCTCGCGAAAGGCGCGCTTCAGCAGGTGCGATCCCTGCACCCACTCGACGAACTCGTCTTCGAGAATGTCGGGCGAGAACAGGCCTTGCGGGTCGGTCACGCGCTCGAGGCTGAAGGTGGCGAGCGCATAATCACTGGCGACAAAGCCGATGGGCTTGAGCCCCTGACTCTCCATCCGCCGCGTGATGAGCATGCCGAGCGACTGGTGGGCGTTCCAGCCCTCGAAGCTGTAGGCGACCATGTAATGCCGCCCCTCATGCGGGAAGGTTTCGACGAGCAGGCGCCCGGGTTCGGGGAGCCGCGAACGATGGTCCTGGATTTCGAGCCATTCGCGCACATCGGCGGGAAACCGTGCCCATTCGTCGCGGTCATGGATCAGCGCCTGCACGCGCGCGGCGAGGTTGGTCGAGATCGGCATGCGTGCGCCCATATAGGTCGGTACACGCGCGGGCCGTGTGGTGGCGCGCACGATCAGATCGGTCTGGTCGATCTTCTCGACCTCGAGGCTGAGGCCGGAGAAGAAGAAGGTGTCGCCCGTCGAAAGCGAGGCCGCGAAATTCTCCTCGACCGTGCCCAGCTTGCGCCCGTTCCTGAAGCGTACGTCGAGTAAGGGCGCATCGACGATAATCCCCGCATTGAGCCGGTGCTGCTTGACGAAATCGGGATGGGTGACGCGCCATTGGCCATCGGGCGCATGGGCGAGCCGCCGGAACCGGTCATAGGCCCTGAGCGCATAGCCGCCATTTTCGACGAAATGGAGCACGCGGCTGAACGTCTCGGCGTCGAGCGCCGAATAGGGCAGCGCCGAACGCACCTCGTCCAGCATGGCATCCTGATCGAAGGGCGCGGCGCAGGCGCACCCCATGAGATGCTGCGCGAGCACGTCGAGCGCGCCGGGGCGGAAAACATCGGTATCGAGTTCCCCCGCCTCGACCGCGTCAAGCGCCGCGCGCGCCTCGAGATATTCGAAGCGGTTGCCGGGCACGAGCACCGCCTCGCTCGGCTCATCAAGCCTGTGGTTGGCGCGCCCGATGCGCTGGAGCAGGCGTGACGATCCCTTGGGCGCGCCCATCTGGATCACGCAGTCGACATCCCCCCAGTCCACGCCAAGGTCGAGGCTCGCGGTCGCGACAAGCGCGCGCAGCTTGCCGTCGGCCATCGCCGCCTCGACCTTGGGCCGCGCTTCGCGGCTGAGCGAACCGTGGTGGATGCCAACCGGCAGCTTCATCTCGTTGACCTTCCACAGATCCTGAAAGATCAGCTCGGCGAGCGAGCGCGTGTTGCAGAAGACGAGCGTGGTCCGGTGCGTCTCGATCTCGGCCATGACCTGTTCGGCAGCGTAGCGCCCCGAATGACCCGACCAGGGCACGCGGTCCTCGGGCAGGAGGATCGAGATATCGGGCTCGGCGCCGGGATCGCCGGTGACCCTGGCCACCATGTCGATATCGCCATGGGGCGCCAGCCAGCCGCGATAGCCGTCGGGATCGGCGACCGTCGCCGAAAGCGCCACGCGGCGCATGGCGGGCGCGATCGCCTGAAGCCGGGACAGCGAGAGCGAGAGAAGGTCGCCGCGCTTCTGCGTGGCGAAGGCGTGAACTTCGTCGATGACGACGGTCTTCAGCCCTTCGAACATCAGGAAGCTGTCGGGATAGCTCAGCAACAGGCTCAGGGATTCGGGCGTGGTCAGCAGGATCTGCGGCGGTCGCACGCGCTGGCGCGCCTTGCGGTCGGCGGGAGTGTCGCCGGTGCGTGTCTCGACGCGAATGTCGAGGTCCATCTCGCCGATCGGATTGAGCAGGTTGCGCTGCACGTCGACCGCAAGCGCCTTGAGCGGCGAGACATAGAGGGTGTGGAGCCCCTCGGTCGGGGCCTCGATCAGATCGACGAGCGTCGGCAGGAAGCCGGCGAGCGTCTTGCCCGCCCCCGTCGGCGCCACGAGCAATGCATGCCGTCCCGCGCGCGCGGCATCGAGCATTGCGATCTGGTGCCGCCGCGGCGCCCAGCCGCGCGTGGTAAACCACTTTGTCAGCGCGGGCGGCAGGGGCGTCATCGCGCGCCACTATAATCGTGACGGCGAAAGACGATAGCGCCGCTTGTCCATATCGCACGGCATGCCCGACGAGAGCCTGATTCACGGCATCGGCGGAAGCACAAAATGCTTCCTCCTCAACCGATCAGGCTCTAGACAAGCGCCATGCTGACGGGTCGACAAGTCCTTCGTGCCATCGTGCTCGCCATCGCGGCGATGCTACTTGGCGTTCTCTTCACCATCGTGTGGGTGGCGCTCTATTCGGCGGTGATCGCACCCGGACAGGAACTGGCCTTCTACGAGGATTATGCGATTCGATCGGCGCCGCTGATCGCGGTCGTGACGGGTCTGCCCATCCTGTTTTGCATGGGCTGGCTCATGGCGCGCGACATGGACGCGGGCGAAGGCGCGCGCGCGGGTGCAATGGTCGGTATCGCCTATACGGTGATCGACTTCCTGCTACTGCTCTCGCTCGCCGGTCCGGTGGGCATTCCCTGGGGCATGCTGGCGCTGTCCTACGGCACCAAGATCGCGGCGGGCGCGGCAGGTGGATGGGTCGCCACGCGCAATGCGCTGGAAAATGCCGGGGGCGACCCGATATAGGCCGATGTGACGCGGCCCGGATCCTGGATCGAACCCCATGCGGAGGGCATCTATGTGCCCGCCGCCGATATCTGGATAGACCCTTCGACCCCAAAGCCGCGCGCGCTCGTGACGCACGGCCATGCGGATCACGCGCGTGGCGGGCATGGCGAAGTGTGGGCCACGCGCGAGACGCTCGCGATCATGGAGGTGCGCTACGGAGCGCAACCGGGCATTGCGGTCGGCTATGGCGAGCGGCTGGCAATGGGCAGCGTTGACGTGACGTTTGCGCCCGCGGGTCATGTGCTCGGCTCGGCGCAGATCGTGCTCGATCATCGCGGCGAGCGGATCGTCGTCTCGGGCGACTATAAGCGCAGGCCCGATCCGACCTGCGCACCCTTCGAGCCCGTGCCATGCGACGTCTTCATCACCGAGGCGACCTTTGGGCTGCCCGTCTTCCGCCATCCGGAAACGCATGACGAGATCGACAAGCTGCTGGCCGCACTGCGCGCCAATCCCGAACGCTCGGTTCTCGTCGGCGCCTATGCGCTGGGCAAGGCGCAGCGCGTGATCGCGGAACTGCGCGCGCTGGGCCATGCCGATCCGATCTACATTCACGGCGCGCTCCAGACGCTGTGCGACCTCTATGAAGCACATGGCGTGCGACTGGGAGAGTTGCGCCCCGCGACCGACGCCTCGAAGGACGAAATGCGCGGCGCGATCGTCATCGCACCGCCGTCCGCGCTCAACGATCGCTGGAGCCGGCGGTTGCCCGATCCGATCACCGCCATGGCATCGGGCTGGATGCGCGTGCGCCAGCGCGCGGTGCAGCGCGGGGTTGAGCTGCCGCTGATCCTGTCGGACCATGCCGACTGGGACGAACTGACGCGCACGCTGACCGAGATCGCACCGCGCGAGGTCTGGGTCACGCATGGCCGCGAGGATGCACTCGTTCACTGGTGCCAGACGCACCAGATCAAGGCGCGCGCGCTCGATCTTGCCGGCTATGACGACGAAGACGATTAGGGGCGCGAAGTTATAAGTTTGAAGGACTGGAAGCGCCGACATTGTGGACGTCGTGTTCAGATGGCAGGTTCACCACATGATGGGGTGGTTCAGGGTAATTGGGCTGTCGGTTTGTACCGCTCTCGCCGGGTGCGGTCCGGCGACGACTTTGAAAAACGACACGCAGGCGACTGTGTATGCCGATTTCATCAAGAGCGGCGTTCCAAGACCACCACACGCGCAAAAGCTCGCTTCCGGCGTCTCCTATACCGCTCCATGGCTTCCTGCGGATGCGAACGCGCTTTATGTGGGGAGCGATCCCGCCAAGCTGCAAATGTTCCCCGTAGCCAAGCTCTGCGACCTAAAAGAACAAAGCTGCGAGATACTCGCGTCTAGGCTATTGGGCTCCGGCGGGAACGGCAACTAACCACGACTTTTCGGACATTATGGCAGTAGCCACAACGCTCGTTGTTGCTCGTCACATAAGTCAGCTGGTGAGCGGTCGGAACCCGCCCAAGCCGGGATGGAGAGCGTGACGGTATCGGGCGCTATCGGATCGGGCAGCCGCAAAAATGCGTCGCTGTTGATTTCGCGCTCGAAGCCAGAATCTGATCACCTTCTATACCCAGCCACACCTCATCAGCCGCCGTACTCTCCACCTGTTCCGCGGCGAGGCTCTGCGCGTCTGGCGCCGCCCGCCCGTTTAGCCGATTACCGCGCCCGCTGAGCCTGAGGCTGCGACTGGTACGTTGAAGGCCGCTTGTGCGCCACCATCGGGAAGCTGCGGCCGCTATGATAGGTAACGGTTCCGCACATCCGGTCGCCCTTGGCCGAGAGCGTGCCGTCGAACAGGACATCGCCCTCGCGCGAGGCGACAGCCATGTGGATGCTGTTGCCGGTCAGGGTGATTGTGCGCACGACAACGGGCGCGGTCCTCACCGGCGTGAGCGATCCGCCATAGGCGTTGCCGACAAAGCCGATCGACATAAGGCCGAAACTGGGCTCTCCCCCGACATCCATCAGGAAATCCCAGTTGCCGTGGAGGTTCGGGGCCTCGCCGCCTGTCGTAGCGGCGCCCGCGCCGCACTCAAACCGCATGTTTACGGGCTCGCTTGCCGCCGCCGGAACAGCTGCAAATGCCAATGCCACACCAGCGATAATCCGTTTCATTGTTTTCTCCATGCCAACATCTGGACGTTTGTGCTGGCCGGTTGACGCGTCGTGATGCCTGTCGACAATGGCGAAAATCGTGAATAGCTTCCGCAATTTCGTGACCGGTGGACCGATGCAGTTGGCGATGCGTGAATGGCGGATGATGGGGAAGTGGCGGGGGCCGCTAAGCGCCGTCGCTTTTGGCGCGCTGCTTGGCGTGACGGGTCCATTCGGATCGCAAACATCTCTCGGCCCGGCCGTGAGATATCCTTTCTGGATGATCATCGCACTCGTCGGCTTTGGAGCCGCTGCTGCCGCGGGGCGAGTCCTTCCTTCCACTTCGCCGGGCAGGAGAACGGCAACACGGATCGTCGCAGTGGCAGCCGCATCCGCGGTGCCCATGACGTTCTTTGTGGCGTGGGCCATGGGGGTGGTCCGACCAGGCAGAACGTTCAGTCCCGTTCAACTGCTCGCCTTGTTCCCGTACGTGGCGCTGGTCCAGCTGCTGATTGCCCGCGTCATATCTCCGGACGACCAGATGCCGGACGACCAGATAGCTGTGGCCGCACCCGCGGAACAGCCAGCCGCCGCTCCCGAATACCCGTCCGAGTTCGTGTCGAAGCTTCCGGTTGCTTTGCGCCGGGACATACTCGCGCTTGAAGCCGAGGATCATTACGTGCGCGTGCATACTCTCCACGGCTCGGCACTGGTCCTGATGCGGCTGGCGGACGCGGCGGCGATCATCGATCCCCGGCTGGGCCTTCGCGTGCACCGTAGCTGGTGGGTCGCCAAAAACGGTGTTCGCGCGGTGGAAAGATCGCCCGGACGAGCAATTGCCCGGCTGGTTGATGACACGGCAGTTCCGATCAGCAGGACATATTTGTCGGCCGCGCGGACAGTTTTGACAGATTAGCTCTATCGAACCGACCGGGTTTACCGGGCCGAACCGTCAGGTTGCGGGTTGTGAAGGGGGCTCTGCGCACAGGCTGCAAGGCCAGACTTCAGCCAAAAAAAGGCCGCCCTGAAAGGACGACCTGGAAAGTTTTTAGGAGAGGATGCCTGAAAGGCCCGCTCTATGTGCACTGCAGCATGATATTGTGCAAGTGCGAATGACATCGGTGGACATGCAAAAATTGCAATCATCCGATAATCCGATGTCATCCCGACAGACTTAGTGCCCCGCCTGCGGCCCGCGTGCGATGCCCGACGCCGCCAGCTGCGAATCGATCTGGCCCATGAGGCGCTCGAGTCCCGCCTCGTCCTTCGCCTCGGCGCGAGCCACGAGCACGTCCTGCGTGTTCGACGCGCGCAGCAACCACCAGCCATCGGGCGTATTCACGCGCGCGCCATCGGTGTCGTTGACCTCGGCGCCGTCGGCCTTCAGTCGCGCGAGCACTTCGCCGACCACCGCGAACTTGCGGCTCTCATCGACCTGGAAGCGCATTTCGGGGGTGTTGACCATGTCGGGCATCGCATCCTTGATTTCGGTCAGCGACTTGCCCGACTGGCGCACCGCGCTCATCAGCCGCACCGCCGCATAGATCGCGTCGTCAAAGCCGTAATAGTCCCACGCGAAGAAGATGTGGCCGCTCATCTCGCCCCCCAGCGGCGAATCGACCTCCTTCATCTTGGCCTTGATCAGCGAATGGCCGGTCTTCCACATCAGCGGCTTGCCGCCCAGTTCGGC
The DNA here is from genome assembly GCF_022601895.1 of Sphingomonas sp. LaA6.9. Lineage (GTDB taxonomy): Bacteria > Pseudomonadota > Alphaproteobacteria > Sphingomonadales > Sphingomonadaceae > Sphingobium_A. The sequence continues at coordinate 62,836 of NZ_JAKVIO010000010.1, read as the reverse complement.
GACGCGGTCGTAAAGCGCCTGGCTGGTCTTCACATCGGCGATGATCGTGCCGCCGGGAACCGCTTTCAGCACCGGTTCAGCGAGAATGCCGAGCAGCTGATCGCCCCAGATCACGCGGCCTTCGCCGTCAATAGCGCCGATCCGGTCGCCATCGCCGTCGAAAGCCACGCCGAAATCGAGCTTCTTTTCGGCGACCAGCGCTTTCAGATGCGCGAGATTCTTTTCCTCGGTGGGATCGGGATGATGGTTCGGAAAATTCGCGTCGACATCGGTGAACAGCAGATGATGCTCACCCGGAAGCAGCTTGACGAGCTTCTCGATCACCGGGCCCGCGGCGCCATTGCCCGCATCCCAGCCGATCCGGTATGCGCCGCCCGCATAGCCCGCGAGCAGCCGCCCGACATAATCGTCCATGATGTCCACGTCGGAGACGGTGCCCGCGCCCTCGAGCCAGTCGCCTTGCGCAGCCATCGCACCGATCAGGGTGATGTCCTCGCCGTAAAATGGCGCATGCTGAAGCACCATCTTGAAGCCGTTATAATCGGCGGGATTATGGCTGCCGGTTATCTGAATGCCGCCATCAACCTCTAGCACGGCCTCGGCATAATAGAGCATCGGCGTGGGTCCGAGGCCGACGCGGACGACATCGACGCCGCTTGTCGTAAGGCCATTGATCAGCGCCGCCTCGAGCATCGGCGAGGATTCGCGGCCGTCATAACCGACCGCGACGCGGGTGCCGCCGGCGCGGCGGACAAGCGTGCCGAAGCCGCGCCCGATGGCATAAGCGTCGTCCTTGTGCAGCGTCTTTCCGACAATTCCGCGAATGTCATATTCGCGCAGCGTCGTCGGGTCGAAAACATGGCTCATCAAAGGCTCCGTGGTTCAGTCGGTTTGGGACGGTGCCTGAACGCCCGACTTGAGCAACAGGTCACGCGCCGCATTAATTTTTCTCGCAAGCTCCTCGCTGCCCCCTGCGTCGGGGTGGACGCGCGCGATGATCCGGCGATGCGCCGCGCGAATCTCGTCGGGCGCCGCGCCCGGCTGGACACCCAGCAACAGTCGCGCCTCCTCTGGCGACATGGCGGGGCCGGCCTTGTGCCCCTTCCACCAGAGCCAGATGATCGCGACGATCCCGAGAAGGAGGATCAGCTTTGCCATCAGGCGGCGTTCGCGGTCGCTTCGGGAAGCGCCAGCCCCGAGATCATCTCGCGCAGTTCCTGCCGCGCTGCGATATGGCTGATGCCGAGTTCGCCGAGCTCCTGCAGGTCGAGCAGCGTAACCCCCTTGGGGAAAAGTTCGCGGTAGATCACGCGCTCGCCGAGCCCGGGAATGACGCGGAAGCCGACGCGCTTCGAAAGTTCCGCCAGCGCGTCGCCGACGCGGCGCATGTTGCGCGCCTCGACGTGCTGGAGGCGGTTGCGCAGGACCACCCAGTCGACGGTGCCGCCATCGGCCTTGGCGCGCGCCTTGCGCGCATCCCACACCATCTCGGCGTAGAAGCTCGGCCGCTTGACCTTGTAGGTTTCCGAATCGACCTGCCCGATCAGGTCGAGGTCGATGAAGCTGTCGTTGATCGGCGTGACCAGCGTATCCGCCCTGCTCGCCGCGGCGCGTGCGAGCGGATCGTCGCGGCCCGGCGTGTCGATGACGAGGAATTCGACGCCGCGCGTCAGCGTGTCGAGCTTGGTCTCGAAGGTGTCGGGGCTGCCGTCGCTCACCACGTCGAACGCAGGGATGTCGAGCCCGAGCAGGTGCCGCTTTGCGGTGTCCTGCCGATTCTCCAGGTATCGTGCCAGCGTCTTTTGCCGACCGTCGAGATCGAGCGCCGCCACGCGCCGCCCCGCTTTTGCGAGCCCGATCGCGGTATGGACGGCGCTGGTGGATTTACCGCTTCCGCCCTTTTCGTTCGCGAACACAATCAGATGAACGCCATTGACCGCCATGCAGAATTTCCGCCCCTTTAAAATGCAACCTTGCCCCCCTAAGAGCAGCCCTCCGGCAATATCGGAGGCAAAGGCAGCGTGCAAACGGTCCGTGATCTCGACTCTCTGAGGGCAGCAATAGACGCATTCAAGGCGGAAGGGCACCGCATTGCGCTGGTGCCGACCATGGGCGCGCTGCATGCGGGGCATCTGGCGCTGATCGAGGCCGCGAAAGCCAGGGCGGACCGAGTCGTCGCATCGATCTTCGTCAATCCCAAGCAGTTCGGCCCCAATGAGGATTTCGACGCCTATCCGCGCAAGGAAAATGCGGATGCCGCACTGCTCGAAGCGGCGGGCTGTGCGCTTTTGTGGCTGCCCCCGGTCGAGGTCATGTACCCCGAAGGCTATGCCACCAATATTTCGGTATCGGGCGTGAGCGAGCACCTCGACGGCGCCGCGCGCCCGGGGCATTTCGACGGCGTCGCCACGGTCGTCTCGAAGCTCTTCAACCAGGTCCAGCCCGACATCGCGCTGTTCGGCGAAAAGGACTACCAGCAGCTCGCGGTCATCCGCCGCATGGTCGCCGACCTCAATTTCCGCATCGAGATCGAAGGCGTGCCTACCCAGCGCGAGGAAGACGGGCTCGCGCTGTCATCGCGCAATGTCTATCTGTCGCCCGAGGAGCGCGAGGCCGCGCGCGCGCTTCCCCGCGCACTCGGTGAGGCGGCACGCGCCATCGCGGCGGGCGGAGACGTTGACGAGGCGCTGACCAAGGCCAGGGCAATGCTCGCCAAGGCAGGTTTCGATCCGATCGACTATGTAGCACTCCACGATGCCGAAACACTCGTGCCACTGTCGGCATTTGATCGACCCGCACGGCTTCTTGCGGCCGCGCGAATCGGGCGCACGCGGCTGATCGACAATTTGCCTGTCGAGTAACTCATTGAAAACATGGTTATTGAACTGGACACAAATCAAAGCTGATTTGCGTTAACCACTTTTTTAAACCCTCTCGCCGAAGCTCCCAGTGACAGAAGTGTCAAATGGGGGTTGGGGAAATGGCTCATAGTCTTAGCAGCGAGGCCTTGCTGACCGAAAGCCGGATGCGCGATGCGGTCCGCGGCGACTCGAAGGCATGTTTCGATCTTGGCATCGCCTATTCATCGGGAACCGGCGGGGTCGAAGTCGATCTGATCCAGGCGCACAAATGGTTCAACCTTGCCGCGCTGAAGGGCAATGTGCGCGGGCAGGAATGCCGCGCCGAGATCGCGCACGAAATGAGCGGCTGGGAAATCGCCGAGGCGCAGCGTCAGGCGCGTTCATGGCTACAGGACACCGGCCGCGCCGCGGCCTGAGGCCTGGTTGCAGGAAACCGGCCGCGCCGCGGCCTGAGGCCGCTTAGCGGAAGTTGTCGGCGTACGCCTGAAGCTTGAGCTTGCGCTCGGGCGCGGCGACGACATGATACCCGATGCCCTGGCGCTCGGCATAAGCCTTCGCAGCATCGGCGTCGGCGAAATACAGCTTCACCTGCTCGCGCGTGTCGCCCGAGCCTGCCCAGCCCATCAGCGGATCGGCGCGCTTGGCCTCTGCGGGCTCGAATTCCAGCACCCAGCGATTCGTGAGCGCCCTGCCCGACTGCATCGCATTCTTGGGGGTCTGGTAGATACGCGCGGCCATGTCCGTTTCCCTGATTTCAGCGCCCGTCCAGTGCCCGAAGCGCGGCAGAGTCGTCAAGTGCGCCGTCACGACCGCGCACGCGCATCGGCCTTTTTTGTCCGGAGCGTCGCGCTGGCCCCGGCGGGGTCGTCGGGCCAGGGGTGCTTGGGATAGCGTCCGCGCATCTCCTTGGCGACATCGGTCCAGCTTCCCGCCCAGAATCCGGGCAGATCACGCGTCGTCTGGATCGGCCGGCCCGCCGGCGAGGTGAGGCTGAGCACGAGCGGCACGCGTCCGCCCGCGACTGCGGGATGGGTTGCCAGCCCGAACAAGGCCTGGACGCGCACGGTGACGGTGGGGCCGCCCTCCGCCGCATAGTCGATCGCGTGGCTGCTGCCGGCGGGCGTGGTGAACTCGGGCGGCGTCAGCGCATCGACACGCTTTCGCCCGTCCCAGCCGAGCAACATGTCGAGCACGCCCGACAGCGCCGCGGGATCAATGTCGGAGAGCCTTCGCTTGCCCGATACGATCGCGGGGAGCCAGTCGTCGAGGGTGGCGAGAAGTGCCTCGTCCGAGAGATCGGCGAGTTCCGCGTCGTGCGCCCGTGCGAATGCGGCACGGCGGCGCAGCGCCCGGGCATTTTCGCTCCATGGCAGCAGATCGAGGCCATGGCTGCGGACGCCCTCGACGAGCGCTGCGGCGATCGCGGCGGGATCGGCCCTGGCGTCCTGCCCCCTGGCGAGCTGGATCGCGCCAAGCCAACGGCCATGCATCGCCTTCACGCCCCCGGTTGCGGGATCAAAGGTCAAGTGCGCGCCGCTTTCGATGCGATCGCCGAACAGCGCCTCGACGTCAGCAAAATCGATCGGCGCGGCCGACAGGATTCGCGCGCCCGACGCCGCGCCCTGTATCTCGGCGACCGCGAGCCATTCGGCGCGCGCGAGCGGCGAGGCGGGATCAAGACGAAAACCGCGGCCGCCGACCGAAATCCAGTTGGCGCCATCGGCATCGCGGCGCTTCGAGAGCCGGTCGGGAAAGGCCAATGCGACACAGGCACCGATATCGCCGTCATCCTGTGACGCGCTGGTGCCCGCGAGCCGCTGCCAGCGTTCGGCGAGGCCGCGCGCCGATTGCGCACGCTGCCCGCGCTCACCCTGCCAGCGGCGCAGGCGCAGTTCGAGATCTGCGTCGGTGCCGCCGAGCCCACGCTCCGAGATCAATACCGCGACGCGTGCCGCGAGGCGCCCCCAGCCGCGCGTACCCGCTTCGACGAGCATGTGCGCGAGACGCGGCGGCAGCGGGAGCTTCGCGATCGCCGCACCGTGCGGCGTCGGGCGGCCATCGCCGTCGAGCGCGCCAAGGCTCTGCAGCCGGCGGCGGGCCTCGGCGATCGCGGCCTCGGGCGGCGGATCGATCCAGCCGAGCGTGCGGGGATCGGCGACGCCCCAGAGTGCGCAATCGAGCAGCAGCGGCGAGAGATCGGCTTCGAGGATTTCGGGCGGATCGAAGGGCGGCAGCCCCGCAGTCGCCGCCTCTTCCCAGAGACGATAGGCGACGCCCGGCATCTGGCGCGCGGCGCGGCCCGCGCGCTGCGTGACGGCGGCCTGGCTGGTGCGCTCGGTAACAAGGCGCGTGACGCCCGCCGCGCGGTCATAGCGCGGACGGCGCGCCAGTCCGGAATCGATCACGATGCGGACGCCGTCGAGCGTCAGGCTGGTCTCCGCAATGCTGGTGGCCAGCACCAGCTTGCGCTTGCCCGCAGGCGCGGCGGCGATCGCGGCGCGCTGTGCGGCAGGGTCGAGCGTGCCGTGAAGCCGGTGCAGGTCGATGTCGCCCGGCAGCCCGGTCAGCCGTTCGGCGGTGCGCTCGATCTCGGCGACGCCGGGGAGGAAGGCGAGTACACCGCCCTGTTCCTCGGCGAGCGCGCGGCGGATCGCGGCGGCCATCTCGTCCTCGATCCGCGCCTCGGCGCGGCGGCCGAGATGGCGCAGGGTGAGCGGATGGCTGCGCCCCTCGCTCTCGATCACCGGCGCGTCACCCATCAAGCCCGAGAAGCGCGCGCCGTCGAGCGTCGCCGACATCGCGACGAGACGGAGATCGGGGCGGAGTCCACCCTGCGCATCGAGTGCGAGCGCGAGGCCGAAGTCGCTGTCGAGGCTGCGCTCGTGGACTTCGTCGAACAGCACCGCGGAGACGCCCACGAGTTCGGGATCGGTCTGGATGCGGTTGACGAAGATTCCTTCGGTCAGGACGAGCACGCACGTCGCGGCGGACTGCTTGCTGTCCATGCGCGTGGCGTAGCCGATCGTCCTGCCCACGGGTTCGCCCGCGAGCATCGCCATGCGCTCGGCGGCGGCGCGCGCGGCGAGGCGGCGGGGCGACAGCAGCAGGATCTGTCCGGTGCACCATGGCTGATCGAGCAATGCCGGCGCGACCGCAGTGGTCTTGCCCGCACCGGGGGGGGCAACGAGCACCGCGTTCGATTGCGCGCGCAGCGTCGCGAGCAGATCGGGCAGGATGGCGTGGATGGGAAGCGTCATCGGCCCCGCCCGTCCAGCGGAAGCAGAATCAATAGGCCCGCGCGATCGCGAACTCGACCGCCTCAACCAGCGTCGCCTTGGCCTGGCTGGCGCCGAAGCTGCCGAGCGCGTCGATCGCGCGCTGACCATAATGGCGCGCGCGCTCAAGCGTATCGGCCAGCGCACCCGTCTGTTCGAGCAGGGTCTTGGCGTGCGCGAGATCGGCGTCGCTGATGCGGTGGCCGTGCATCGCATCGCGCCAGAAGGCGCGGTCCTCGGCGCTGCCGCGCGCATGCGCGAGAATCACGGGCAGCGTCACCTTGCCGTCGCGGAAATCGTCGCCCACGCCCTTACCCATCGTTTCCTCGTCCGAGGCATAGTCGATCGCGTCGTCGACGAGCTGGAAAGCGATGCCGAGATTGCGGCCATAGGCGTCGAGCGCGAGCTCTTCAGACTCGGGGCGTTCGGCAACCACGGCGGCGATTCGGCACGCGGCGGCAAAGAGCGCGGCGGTCTTGGCGCCGATGATCTCGAGATAGCGGTCCTCGCCCGTCTCGACCTGGCGCTGCGCGGTCAACTGGTTGACCTCGCCCTCGGCGATGACCGCGCTGGCATTGGACAGGATTCGCAGCGCCTTCAGGCTGCCGTCCTCGACCATAAGCTCGAACGAGCGGCTGAACAGGAAATCGCCCACAAGCACGCTCGCAGGATTGCCCCAGATCAGGTTGGCAGTGCGGCGGCCGCGACGCAGGTCCGATTTGTCGACAACATCGTCGTGCAGCAGCGTTGCCGTGTGGATGAACTCCACCGAGGCGGCGAGCTTGTGCTGACGCGTGCCGGTATAGTCGAGCATCCGCGCGCAGGCGAGCATCAGCATCGGCCGCATCCGCTTGCCGCCGCCCGCGATCAGATGGCCGGCCAGTTCGGGAATCAGCGGAATGTCCGACTGCATTCGCGCAAGGATCACGCTGTTCACCTGATTCATGTCGTTGGCGACGAGCGCCATCATCGGTTCGAGCGAGGGCACGCGGCCGGACGGGTTCAGGCGGTGAATCGTTGCGGTCATGACATTGTGGCTCTGGCCCCGTGCACCGCGTTATGCAAGCGATATGGCCTTGCTTTCGTAGAGCCATGCAACGAAAAGCCGCGCGAGCAAGGAGACTGTGGATGAGTGACGACCGGCTGAAGCGTTACCGCGAGAGCATCGACAATATCGACGCAGCACTGGTCTTCATGCTCGCCGAACGATTCAAGGTGACGCAGGCGGTTGGCCGCTACAAGGCGGAGAACGGCCTGCCCCCCGCCGATCCCGGGCGCGAGGAGCGCCAGATCGAGCGGCTGAGGAAACTGGCGCAGGACGCCAATCTCGATCCCGAATTCTCCGAGAAGTTCCTGCGCTTCATCATCGACGAGGTCATCCGCCATCACGAGCGGCTGCGCGGCTGATTCAGGCGCTCAACGCGCCATGTAAACCGCGTCGGTGCCATAGGCGCTCAGCTTCCGGCGCAGGCCGGCGCCAACATCCACGGGCATGAAGCCGAGCCTGACCCAGAACACGGCGGCGCCACCAACCGCGACAAGCTCGGCGCGTCCGAGCCCGATTTCGCGGGCGCGCGCCGCGCTGGCCTCGAAAAGCTGCCGGGAAAGCCCCGATCCGCGCGCCCCGCGCGCCAGCGTCATGTCATGGACATAGTGCACCAGTCCGGGGCCTGCGGGGCACGTCAGGATGGCATCGACCGGCGGCGGCGAGCCCGCTGGCCAGGGATGCGCGAGGATATAGCCCGTCAAGGCGCCATCATGTTCGGCCACGAGGCTCAGCCCATCTGCAAAGTCCAGACGGCTCATGAACGCCGCGGGCGAATCGTGCAGCGCATCGGGATAGGCCTCGCATTGGAGCGCGTAGGCGGCAACAATATCGCGAGGCTCGAACCGCCGGATCAGCGGTGTCACGCCACCACCGGCAGGCGCAGACGCGCAAGCAGCCCGCCCAGATCCTCGCTTTCCTCGAGCGAGACGCTGCCGCCGTATATCTCGGCGACGTCGCGAACGATGGCGAGGCCGAGCCCCGTCCCCGGTTTCCCCGTGTCGAGCCGCACCCCGCGATCGAAAATGCGCTGGCGCTCCTCTTCGGGAATGCCGGGGCCGTCATCCTCGACCAGCATCTCGACGAAATCCCCCGCCAGCGCGATTGTCACGAACACGCTGCCCCCGCCATATTTGGCGGCATTCTCAATGAGGTTTCCGAGCATCTCGTCGAGGTCCTGACGCTCGACGTGCACCGACAGATCGCGCGGGCCATCCATGTCGAAACGGGCATGGGGATAGAGCCTTCCGACCGCGCGCTCGACCGATTCGAGGCTGGGCCAGACCTCCGCGCGACTATGCGCATGGCCGCGGCGCCCGACGGCGCGCGCGCGCGCGAGATGGTGGTCGACCTGGCGCCGCATCGTCGCCGCTTCGCGTATCACGGTGTCTGCAAGATCGGGCGCCTGCGCGGTCGCGGCGTTCATGATCACGGTGAGCGGTGTCTTCAGCGCGTGCGCGAGGTTCCCGGCGTGACGTCGCGCCTCCTCGGCCTGCTTCTCATTATGCTCGAGCAGCGCGTTCAGCTCCTCGACCATGGGCTGAACCTCGTTGGGCATCGTCGATGCCTCGACGCGATTGGCGCGCCCCGCGCGCATCTCGCCGATCGACTGCCTGATCCGGTTGAGCGGCCACAGCCCATAGAGCGTCTGGAGCCCCGCCAGCACGATGAGCCCCAGCCCAAGCAGCGCAAAGCTGCGTACCAGCGTTCGACGCAGCACCGCGATCTGCTCGTCGAGGCCGACGCGGCTTTCGGCGACCTGGAAGCGCCAGAGGATGGACGAATCGGGCAGCCGGATGTCGCGCTCGAGAACACGCAGCGCCTCATCGGGAAATTCGCGGCTGTCATAGGCGTGGGCGTCGCTGTCGGTATGCGATGGTCCCGTCGCGAGCCGGCGATCCCAGAGCGAACGCGACGGAAAGGGCTCGAACCCCTTGCCCGTCACCTGCCAGTAGAGACCCGAATTGGGCTCAAGAAAACGCTGGTCGGCAAGCGCCCGGCTGAATCGCATCTCGCCTTCGGGACCGATCTCGGCCGATGCGACCATCGAGCGCAGCACATATTCGAGTTGCGCGTCGAAATTGCGTGTGATCGCGCTGGTCAGCACGCGGTCGAGCGCGAGGCCGCCGCCGACCAGCAGCAACAGGATCCAGAGCGCCGCGATCGTGATCATCCGGCGCGTGAGCGATCCGGTGGTGCGGCGCTTGCGTGGGGACGTTTCGGTGATCTGGAGGACTTCGGTCATTGCGAAGGCGGGCTGCGCCGCGCTTGAGCGGCGCCGTCCAGCTCAGCCCAGTGGGTCGTCGAGGCTGTAGCCCAGCCCGCGGATCGTCGAGATCACGTCCGCCCCCAGTTTCTTGCGGATACGCGTGACGAACACCTCGATCGTGTTCGAATCGCGATCGAAATCCTGATCGTAGATATGCTCGATCAGCTCGGTGCGGCTGACCACCTTGCCCTTGTGATGGAGAAGATAGCTGAGCAGCTTGTATTCCTGCGCGGTCAGCTTGACCGGCGTGCCCGCAAGCGTGACCTTGCCCGAGCGCGTATCGAGACGGACGTCGCCCGCGATGAGCTCCGACGAGGCATTGCCCGAGGCGCGGCGGATCAGCGCGCGGAGCCGCGCGATCAGTTCCTCGGACTGGAAGGGCTTGGCGAGATAGTCGTCAGCGCCCGCATCGAGCCCCGCCACCTTGTCCGACCAGCTGTCGCGCGCGGTGAGCACGAGCACGGGCATCACCTTGCCCTCCTTGCGCCAGCGGTCGAGCACGGTCAGCCCGTCGATCTCAGGCAGCCCGAGGTCGAGCACGACCGCATCATAATTTTCGGTCGAGCCAAGGAAATGGCCGTCCTCGCCGTCGGTGGCGAGGTCGACGGCATAACCGACACCCTCGAGCGTCTGGCGCAGCTGCTGGCCGAGGCTCGGTTCGTCCTCAACGATCAAAACGCGCATGCATTCCCCTTCATATCCTGGGCCGGCAAAATGGCCCGGTCACTCACATCTTTGGGCTGGATGCCTCAGCGGCCCGAACGGCCGATGACCTGGCCATTGCGCGCGTCAACATCGACCCAGAAGACCTGGACGTCGCGCCGGAATTTCAGACGATAGACCGAACGCGCGCGATCGAACTCCGGTCCCAGATACTCTGCGCCGCGCGCCGAGGGAAGCACCCGCGATTCGATCTCGCGGAGCGACATGACCTGCCCCTTCTGACGCGCCTCATAGGCCGAATCCTGGTCACCACGGCGTGCGTCAGCGGCGGCGGACCCCATCAGCAGTGTCGCACCAATGGCAGCGGCAAGCGGGGAAAAGAGGCGGTTCATCGTCGTCATGGGCTTGTGGCATAGGGTGAAAGCGTTGAATAGGCCATGAATAGCCGCTTCATCCCTGCGTCATCCACAGCATTTCAGAGAATCGCCATGTCCGCCCCCGTTCTTGCCTATGAAAATCTCGGCCTCGTCCAGGGGAGCGGATGGCTGTTCCGCGGGCTCGACCTGTTCATCGGCGAGCGCGACCGGCTCGCTCTGATCGGCCGCAACGGCGCGGGCAAGACCACGCTGCTCAAGCTGATCGCGGGCACGATCGACTGCGACGAGGGCCGGCGCACGATCGTGCCCGGCACCAATGTCGTGTTGCTCGAACAGGAACCCGCGATGGCGGGGCACGCGACGCTGCTCGATTTCACGCTGGGGGGCGAGAACGCGCCCGAACAGCACGAGGTGGAGGCGATCGCGCACCAGATCGGCATCGACCTGTCGCGCGAGGCGGCGACCGCGTCGGGAGGCGAACGCCGCCGCGCCGCGATCGCGCGGGCGCTCGCGATGAAGCCCGACGTGCTGCTGCTCGACGAGCCGACCAACCATCTCGACCTCGCTGCGATCGACTGGCTCGAGAACTGGCTGGGACGATATTCCGGGGCATTTATCGCGATCAGCCATGACCGCACCTTCCTGACGCGGCTGACCCGGCAGACGCTGTGGCTCGACCGCGGCAATATCCGGCGCAACGAGATCGGCTTTGGCGGCTTCGATGCGTGGACCGAGAAGGTTTACGCGGAGGAGGAGCGCGCCGCCGAGAAGCTCGACGCCAAGCTGAAGCTCGAACTCCACTGGCTTGCGCGCGGCGTCACCGCGCGGCGCAAGCGCAATCAGGGCCGGCTCGAGGCACTGCACAAGATGCGCGCGCAGCGCGCCGCGATGATCGGCCCGCAGGGTGCGGCCAAGCTCGCGATCGAGAGCGACGACGTCCGGACCAAGAGCGTCATCACCGCCGAGGGCGTCACCAAGCGCTTCGGCGAACGCGCCGTCATCAGGGATTTCAGCTTCAAGGTGCAGCGTGGCGACCGCATCGGCATCGTCGGTTCCAATGGCGCGGGCAAGACGACGCTCCTCAAGCTGCTGACCGGCGAGCTTGCGCCCGACGAGGGCAAGGTCACACTCGCCAAGACGCTCGACGGCGTCATCATCGACCAGCAGCGCAGCCTGATGGCACCCGAAAAGCGCGTGCGCGACGTGCTCGCAGAGGGTGGTGACTGGATCGAAGTGCGCGGCGTCAAGAAGCACATCCAGGGCTATCTCAAGGAGTTCCTGTTCGAGCCCGGGCTTTCGGACGCGAAGGTCGGCACGCTTTCGGGCGGCGAGCGATCGCGATTGCTGCTCGCGCGCGAGTTCGCACGGCGGAGCAACCTGCTCGTGCTCGACGAGCCGACCAACGATCTCGACCTCGAGACGCTCGACCTGCTGCAGGAGGTGATCGCGGACTATGACGGCACCGTGCTGATCGTCAGCCACGACCGCGACTTCCTCGACCGTACCGTGACGGTGACGCTCGGGCTCGACGGTTCGGGCAAGGTCGACGTGGTCGCGGGCGGCTATGCCGATTGGGAAGCCAAGCGCGTTGCGCGCGCCGAACCCAAAAAGGCCGGCAAGGCCCCCGCGGCGAATGTGGAACAGCCCAGGCCGCAGCAGCGCACCAAGCTCTCCTACAAGGATCAGCGCGATTTCGACCTTCTGCCCGGCCGGATCGAGGATATCGAGGCGGCAATCGCGCGCGATGAGGCCGCGCTCGCCGATCCGGATCTCTATGTGAAAAACCCTGCACTTTTCGAGCAGCTTACCAGGACGATCGACGCGGCGCGCGTCGAACGCAATGCGGCCGAGGAACGCTGGCTGGAACTGGCGGAGATGGTCGAGGCGCTGGGTTAATTTGCGACAGTATTAAGAATGGCTCGCAATATCATTGACAATGCGAGTGGCTCTCAATAGCAGCACCCCCGACAACAAAGGGGGTCTATTGCCGTGTCCATCGAGTCTTCGTCCAAGCCCGCATCCAGTGTCGCATCGCCCGCCTTTCTCGCGATGGCGTGTGTCGGATTCCTCACGTCGCCCGCACTGGCGGAGGACGCGGCCGATGCCCCCGCAATCGACCCGACCGAGCAGCGCGTCATCATCGTAACAGGCGAGCCGGGCGCAGAGGTCGAGTCACCGAAGGCGACCGCGCCGCTGCTCGACACGCCGCAGACGATCACGGTGATTTCGGACCAGACGCTGCGCAAGCAGAACCTGCTGACGCTGCGCGACGCGCTGACGACGATCCCGGGCATCACCTTCGGCGCAGGCGAAGGCGGCGGAGGTTATGGCGACTCGATCAACCTGCGCGGCTATTCGGCCAACAATGACCTGACGCAGGACGGCGTGCGCGACAGCGCGCAGTACAGCCGCACCGACCCGTTCAACCTGCAGCAGATCGAGGTCTATAACGGCGCCAACTCGGCGTTCAACGGATCGGGCTCGGTCGGCGGGACGATCAACCTCGTCACCAAGGTGCCCCAGCCCGAGGATCTGACGATCCTTCAGGCGGCGATCGGCACGGACAATTATTATCGCGCGACAGTGGACAGCAACCTGCGCGTCAATGATCTGATCGCGGTGCGGCTCAACGCCATGTACCACCGCAACGACATTCCCGGCCGCGACGTCGAGGAATTGAAGCGCTGGGGCATCGCGCCCTCGATCACGCTGGGCATCGACGGCCCGACCAGCCTGACGCTCGCCTATGTCCACCAGCGCGACGATAACACGCCGATCTATGGCGTCCCCTATTTCAAGAGCTTCGTGAATGACGGCCCGCTCGAGGAAGTGAATGACAGCGACTATTTCGGCATCGAGAATCTCGATGAGCAGGAAATCACGGTCGACCGCCTCACCGCCACCTTCCGCCACGAGTTCAGCGATACCATCTCGATCCGCAACCTGACCCGCTGGCAACGCGTCGGCCAGTACAGCCAGACGAGCGCGCCGCAGGGCACTTTCTGCCTTTCGACGACGGGACTGCAGCCAGTGGGCGCCAACGGCACCGCGACCGTCGGGCTTGCCTGCCCCGCGGGCCTCGCGCCCGGCTTCTTCAATCCCTCTGGTCCTCGCGGGCTTGTGCGCGATCAGGAAAACCAGTTGCTCCACAATCAGACCGATCTGCGCGTCATTTCGGGCGAAAAGGGCAAGCTGCGCAACACGCTCGTTGTCGGCACGTCGTTCACCCGGGAAGATTACAGCATCACCCAGGCGTCGCTGCCGCGCAACGCGAACGGCTCGGCGGTCACGCTGCCGCCGATCAACCTTGCGAACCCCGCCACCATCTATACGGGGCCGATCAACTTCACCGTCACCTCGAAGTCGAAGAGTCACTCGAGCAACAAGGCCGTCTATGCCTTCGACACGCTCGAGATCGGCGAGATGTTCGAACTCAACGCCGGGCTTCGCTACGAGAATAATCGCGGCGAATTCCGCAATATCCCGCTCGCCTTCTATCCGGCGGGAACGACCCCGCTGACGCCCGCGCAGCAGGCGCTGCAGGTGAGCGACGAGGATCTGTTCTCCTATCGCTTCGGCGCGGTGTTCAAGCCCGCCCGGAGTGTCAGCCTGTACGCCGCCTATGGCAATTCGAAGACGCCGTCTTCAGCCACAGTGCGCGCAGGCTGCGGCGTGATCGCGACACCGGGCGCGGCTGACCCCTGCGCGGTCGCCCCCGAAAAGGCGCGCAACTACGAGGTCGGCGCCAAGGCGGATGTGCTTGAAGGCACGCTGCAACTGAATGCGGCCCTCTTCCGCAACGAGCGCAGCAATTTCCGCGTCCCCTCAAACGATCCGTCGTTGCCCGCAGGGCTTCAGGTGCTCGATGGCCGCTCGCGCGTCGACGGCATCGCGCTGGGCGCCACGGGCAACATCACGCCCGAATGGACGATCTTCGCCAACTATACGTATCTCGACAGCGAGGTGCTGCAGAGCATCTCCGATTTCCAGCGCGATGCCGGGGCCACCGATCCGCAGCGTGGTGATGTGCTGATCCAGACGCCCAAGCATTCGGGCAGCCTGTTCACCACCTATAAACTGCCCTTCGGCCTCGAGATCGGCTATGGCCTTACCTATCAGGGCAGCTTCGCACTGAACCAGCGCACCGCGTTGCAATCCGCTCAATTTCGGTCGGACGATTATCTGACCCACCGCGCGTTCCTGTCCTATGCCTTCGACAACGGCCTGACCGCGCAGCTCAACGTCACCAATCTGACCAATGAGCGCTACTTCACCGGCATCCGCAACAATGTGAATGCGACGACAGGCGCAGTGAGCGGCGGCTGGGCTATGCCGGGCGAGGACCGTTCGGCGGTGCTGAGCCTGTTCTACAGTTTCTGACGCCAACAGGGGGCATGGCCGGCGGATCCCCTCTCTGCCGGCCATTTGCCTGATCCCCGTCACGGCCGTACACGCCGGTAAAGAGGGAGGCACAAGACCATGATGATCCAGATCCCCGACGTGCTCGATGCCGCGCGGCTCGCCGAGGTTCGCGCGCTGATCGACGCGGCCGACTGGATCGACGGCAACGCCACCTCGGGCCACCAGTCGGCGCTCGCCAAGCGCAACCTCCAGCTGCCCGAGGACAGTGGCGCGGCACGGCGAGCCGGTGCGATCATTCTCGACGCGCTCGGCCGCGTGCCGCTGTTCATCGCCGCCGCGCTGCCGCTCAAAATCTTCCCGCCGCTGTTCAATTCCTATGAGGGCGGTCAGGGCTTTGACGTGCATGTCGACAATGCGGTGCGCATCCAGCGCGGCACCGATTTCCGCATTCGCAGCGACCTTTCCGCGACGCTCTTCCTCGAGGACCCGCAAGCCTATGACGGTGGCGAGCTGGTGGTCGAGGGCCAGTTCGGTGCGCAGGCGGTCAAGCTGCCCGCGGGGCACATGATCCTCTATCCCGCCTCCAGCCTGCACAAGGTCGAGCCGGTGACGCGCGGGCGGCGGATCGCGAGCTTTTTCTGGATCCAGTCGATGGTGCGCGACGGCGAGGCCCGGCGCAGCCTGTTCGAACTCGACACCGCGATCCAGACGATCGCGCAGGATCGCGGCCAGACCGATCCCGCGATCATCCAGCTGACGGGCGTGTACCACAATCTGCTGCGGCGCTGGGCCGACAGCTGAGCGACGCCGCGCTTGCTTCCGAAACGCTCCGGGTGTTTTGAGAGGGGGCAGAAAATGGAAGGTAGCACATGTCCCCAATCCCCTGGGATCAACCCGCGACGCTGATCGATCTCGACGGCAAGGCGCCCTTCATCGGGACGATCCGCGATTGCGCGATGCATTTCGCGATCTTCAAACCCTTTGCAAAGGCGCAGGCCCGGATATTGCTGACCGTGCCAGTACACCGCGAAGGCAGGAAAACGCGCACCTGGATCCTCGAGCCCGACGAGATCGCGCAACTGGCCGAGAGACTGAACAGCGAGGGGTGATCTCGCGGCCTGGTGACTACGCGCTTACGGCTCAGCCCGCCATCGCCCGGAACGCGGACGAATGCCATTCCCGCACGCCCTGCTCCGCGCGTTCGATGATGCGTGCCGCCAGTCCCTGCGCCTCGGCCAGCGCCAGCCCGGCCTCCGTGCCGAGCACCGTGAGTGCGGTCGCCCATGCGTCCGCCAGCATGCAGCTCGGGTGAAGCACCGTCACCGATGCCACGCCGTTTGCGATCGGTCGGCCTGTGCGCGGATCGAGGCTGTGCGCGTGGCGGCGACCATCATGTTCGAACCAGCGGCGATAGTCGCCCGAGGTTGCGACAGACAATCCGTGGAGCGCGACGCGGTTGACCGGCACCGCAACCCCCGGCGGCGCTTCGAGATCGACCCACCAGGGCTGGCCATCGGGCTTGAGCCCCGATCCGCGAAGTTCGCCGCCGATCTCGACAAGATGATGGACGAGCCCCTGCCCCGCCAGCCATTCGGAAACCCGATCGACGGCGAAGCCCTTGGCGATGCCTGAAAAATCGAGCGCCGCCGTGGCAGTGCGGCGAGCGCGCAGCGCGGCCATGTCATGTTCGATCCGCCGCCAGCCCGAGCGGGCCAGCGCGTCGGCGACCGCGTCGTCGGCGGGCGGCGTCTTGCGCGGTCCGGCGGGCCCGAAACCCCAGAGATCGACGAGCGCGCCGATTGCGGGATCGAACGCGCCATCGCTGAGCCGCGCGATCTCGAGCGCGGCGTCGAGCACCGTCAGGAACTCGGGGGGCGGCAATAGCCATGTGCCCGGCGTCGAGCGGTTGAAGCGGCTGATGTCGCTGCCGGTTTCCCAGTTGCTCATCTGCGCCACGACGCGGTCGAGCACTCGCTCGATGCCCTGCATAGCATCGGCGACGCCAGACGGCCGGGCGACGAGCCGGACCGACCAGCTCGTCCCCATCGTCAAACCCTGAAGCGTCACGACCCGGCCCTTCGCCTCGCGCGTGGCAAAGGCGGCGGGGGAGAGCGTGAGCGGGATCAGGACGCGGGCGGCTTCGGCGCTCAGGGGGCGAGCACCTCGAGCGTGGTGACATAGCCCAGCCGCCGCTCGGTGGCTGCGGGCACGCTGGTCTTGCTGTCGGTCGCGCTGGCGTTGACCCAATACATGCCCGGCTCCGCCCAGTTGATCGTGACCTTGCCCTCGGCGTCGGTCTTCAGATCGACCTGCTTGAGGTCGTTGCGGTAGCGGATGCCGCCCGGAATCACGGTGACGCCGAGATTGGCGGCGGGCTTGCCGTCGATCACGAACCGGAAGGTCGCAGCCTCACCCGCGACCAGATCATTGGGATGCGTGACGGGGACCAGCTCGAGCCCCTTGCCCGAAGGCTTGAGCACGGTGTCAGTGGGTTCGCCCGAGGTGACGAAGATCTCGTTGCGGTTCTGACTCTCGCTGATCTTCACATCAGTCGCGCCCGCCGGGATGGCGGTCGCCAGCTTGTCGGCGGTCACGCCGCGGGGAAGACGCTCCTGCTTGCCCGCGAGCATATAGGTGCCGCCGACCATCGTGCGCGCATCGGCGATCTTGTAGGTGCCCTTCTGGAGCAGGTGCACGTCGAAGGTGCTGCGATAGCGGCTCGTCGCGCCATTCTCGATCTTCACCTCGCTGCCATCGGGCGCCCATGCCTTGATGGTCTCGAGCCGCAGCGGCTGGTGCTCGAAATAGAAGAGGTCATTGGAGACCGCGGCATCGACGGTGATCCAGACATCGTCGCCCGAAACGACGGTCGACGAGGGCAGCATCCACTGCCGATGCGCGTTGAGCGTTGCGGGCGTCACCAGTGCTGCGAGCAGCGCGGCGGCAGAAAACGTGCGTGCGACGGTCTTCTTCATCTTTCTTCCCCTGTTCAACGCTTGAAGGCGACGCTGACCGCGCCGAGCTCGGATGTTCCCGCCGCGCGTGCGGTCTGGCCCGGTTTGGGAGGCCAGGCGAAGGGCAGGCGCAGCAGTTCGCGGCCGCCAACCTCGCGCGCCGCCTCGACGACGAGCGTGTAATTGCCCGGCGCGAGAGTGCCCAGCGCCCCGCGTCCATTGGTGAAGCTGATCTTGTGGGTGCCCGGCGCGCGCGTCGCGCCCGTGATCCCGTCGGCGGGCATTTTGAGGCTCCGACCCGAGACGCGCCACCACTGGCGCACGTCGCGCAGCCATTTGGTGCCCTCGTCGCCCTTCATGTCGAAATCGTACCAGATCGACAGCGTCCTGGCGGGCGCACCCGGCGCCTCGATCCACACCGCGACATAGGGACGATGATATTCGGCGACCGTCAGGCGAGGGATGGCGATGCTGACATCCATCGTCTGCGCGAGCGCGACACCCGGGGCAAGCGCTGCGCCGAGCGAGGCGCCCGTGAGCACGATGCGGTGGGTAAGCTGCATATATATACCCCTAGTGGATGAAGATGACGGCGATTAGCACCGGGATCAGCAGCCCGAAGCCGACGATCGGCCAGGTGCTGCGGCGCTTGGCGGCGTGGAGCTGAAGCAGGACCAGCCCGGTGATCGCAAAGACCAGGCAGGCGGCCGCAAATATGTCGATAAACCATTTCCACGCGGCGCCCGAATTGCGGCCCTTGTGAAGATCGTTGAGATAGGAGATCCAGCCGCGATCGGTGTTTTCGCTGGTGATCGCGCCCGAAGCGCGGTCGATCGCGACCCAGCCGTCGCCGCCCGGGCGCGGCAGCGCGAGATAGACTTCGTTAGCCGACCATTCGGCGTCGCCGCCCGACTTCACGCCGAACTCCTTGCCCACCCACGCCGCGACCGCGGGCGGCAATGGCTTTTTCGCGTCGGACGCGTCGTCGGGCGCGATCTGCGGTAACAGGTCGGCGGGGAGCTGCGCATTGCGCTCGGTGATGACGGGGGCCGCCTCGATCTCGGCGGCGTGGTTGAGCGTGAAGCCCGTGATCGTGAAAAGCAGCAGCCCGATGAGGCTGATCGCGGAACTCATCCAGTGCCAGGTGTGCAACTGCTTGAGCCAGAAGGTCTTGCGGCCGCGCCTGGGCGCGGCGCGCAGGGACGCGGGGCGATCAATCGCGGTCACTTCGGCGCCATCTCTCATGCGCCGCCGCATAACGCGAACGATTCTCAATTACAACAGTAAAGCGCCCCCGTTCTTCTGCAAGCGGGGGCGCTTAGGCTGGCTCAGCGCAACAGCAGCATGCGCGCCTGTCCGCCGATCTGTGCGAGCATCGCAGGAGTCGGCACAGCCGCGGTGCGCGCACGCTCGACGAGCGCACGGAATTGCGCAACGCGCGGCGCATTGGCGGCGATCCATTGCTCGACCGCGCTCTCGGGATCGTTGCCCCCGATCTTTGCGAGAAAGTCGAAGCGGAGCTGCTCGAAATGGCTGCTGAGGCCGGCGATCAGCAGGCGCTCCCACTGGTCGACGGCGATGCAGCGCAGCGCAGCGGCCTTGGCCCAGTCAATACCCAGCGCTTCACCGAGCCGGACATAGGCCTGCGTCGCCGCGATGACATCGAAGCCGCGCGTCTCGCACAGATCGGCGATGCCGACCGCGCCGTCGAGTTCGTCGAGCCGGACGATGCGGTCCGCAAGCGCGCCGGGCGCACCATGGCTTTCGACGCGCGCGCGCAGCGTGTTCGCCTGCGTGCGCGCCTCGGCCTTGAGCAGCTTGTCGCGCGCCTGATCGAGCCGCTTCACGCCGCTACGGAGCCGCTCGGCGACCGTCCCGGGCTGCGCTTCGGCGCTGGTGATGCGCAGCAGGTCGGCAACATGGAGGCGCGCGGCCGCCGCGGCGAGATCGAACAGCGCCAGCCTGTTCTCCTCGCTCAATGCCGCCTTCTCGATCATCTCCATCACGCCCTCGAGCCCGAAGATCATGTCCGCCGCAAAATAGGCGGCAGCGACCTGCGAGAGCGACACGCCCTCTTCCTCGGCGAGTTCGAAGGGTGCGACGAGGCCGAGCCGGTTGACGACGCGGTTGGCCATCTTGGTCGCGATGATCTGCGGGCGCAGCCGGTGCGCGTCGATCGCTGCGGTAAATCGCTTCTGCATCGCGCCGGGGAAATAGGCGCGGAGCAGCGGCGTCAGCGCCGGATCCCCCGTGATGGCCGTATTTTCGATCGCACTCTGGAGCGCGAGCTTGCCGTGCGACAATATGACCGCGAGTTCGGGGCGCGTGAGCCCCCTTTCGTCCTGCGCCCGACGCAGGAGATCGTCGGAGCTTTCGAGCCCCTCGACCGCGCGGTCGATACGGCCCGCCGTCTCCATGATCTCGATGACACGGACCTGCGCGGGAAGCGCGTCCGCACCGCCGCGTTCGGCGAGCGAAAGTGCCAGCGTCTGGAGGCGGTTGTCTTCGAGCACCAGCGCGGCGACATCGTCGGTCATGCTGGCGAGCAAGGTGTTGCGATCGTCGAACTTGAGACGGCCCTCGCGCATCTCGCGGTTGAGCGGGATCTTGATGTTGACCTCGTTGTCCGAACAATCGACGCCCGCCGAATTGTCGATGAAGTCGGTG
This sequence comes from Sphingomonas sp. LaA6.9, assembly GCF_022601895.1. GTDB lineage: Bacteria > Pseudomonadota > Alphaproteobacteria > Sphingomonadales > Sphingomonadaceae > Sphingobium_A. Next base: position 42,363 of record NZ_JAKVIO010000010.1, on the reverse strand, counting down.
TTGATGCGACCGCCCCTTTCGGCAAAGCCGATACGGCCCGCCTGTGTGACGCCCAGATTGGCGCCTTCACCGATCACTTTGGCGCGAACCTCCTCGCCATTGACGCGGTGCGCGTCGTTGGCGGGATCGCCGACCTCCGCATTATTCTCGTCGCGCGCCTTGATATAGGTGCCGATGCCACCGAACCAGAGCAGGTCGACGGGCGCCTTCAGGATCGCCGCGATCAGCGTGGAAGGATCGACCGACCTGGCATCGAGCCCGAGCAGCGCGGCGACCTGCTTCGAGAGCGGAATCTCCTTTTGCGTGCGCGGGAAGATGCCGCCGCCCTTCGAGATCAGCTTCTCGTCATAATCGGCCCAGGACGAGCGCGGGAGCTTGAACAGGCGCGCGCGCTCCTTCCAGCTCGCGGCGGGATCGGGGTCGGGATCGAGGAAGATATGGCGGTGATCGAACGCCGCGACGAGCCTGAGGCTCTTCGACAGCAGCATGCCGTTGCCGAACACGTCGCCCGACATGTCGCCGCAGCCCGCGACGGTCACCGGATCCTTCTGAACGTCGACGCCCATTTCGGCGAAGTGGCGCGTGACCGAAACCCAGGCCCCCTTGGCGGTGATGCCCATGCCCTTGTGGTCATAGCCCTGCGAACCGCCGCTCGCGAAAGCGTCGCCCAGCCAGAAATTGCGTTCGAGCGCGATGGCGTTGGCCACGTCCGAGAAACTCGCGGTGCCCTTGTCGGCGGCAACGACGAAATAGGGATCCTCGCCATCGCGGATCACGACGCGCTCGGGATGCACCACCGCGTCCTCGACGATATTGTCGGTGACCGACAGCAACGTCCGGATGAAGATGCGGTAGCTCTCGGTTCCCTCGGCGAGCCAGGCGTCGCGGTCCGTAGCCGGCGAAGGGAGCTGCTTCGCATAGAAGCCGCCCTTGGCGCCGGTGGGGACGATCACCGCGTTCTTGACGAGTTGCGCCTTCATCAGCCCGAGGATCTCGGTGCGGAAGTCGTCGCGCCGGTCGGACCAGCGCAGCCCGCCGCGCGCAATCGGGCCGCCGCGCAGATGGATGCCCTCGACGCGGGGGCTATAGACCCAGATTTCGCGCCACGGACGCGGCGCGGGCAGGTTGGGCACGGCGGCACTGTCGAGCTTGAAGGCCAGCGCTTCCTGCGCCGCGTGCGAGAAGAAATTGGTCCTGAGCGTCGCGTCGACCACGCCACGGATGCGCCGCAATATGCGATCGTCGTCGATCGCCGCGACCTTGGCGAGCGCGGCATCGATCGCCTCGCCCGCAACCCTGGCCGCGGTCTCGCTCGCCTGCGCGGGATCGTGGAACGCGTTGAACAATGCGATGATCTGGTTGGCCACCACCGGCGCGCGGCGCAATGCGCCCGCAACGGTGTCGAGGCCATAGGACATGCCCGTCTGGCGCAGATAGCGGAACCAGGCGCGGAACAGCACGACCGCGGATGGATCGAGCCCGACCGAGCCGATCAGCTGGTTGAACGAGTCGTTCTCGGCGCGGCCTTCGAGCACCGCCGCGATCGCGCTTTCGATCACATCGGCGCGCGCCAGCATATCCTTCGCGGTCGTGCCGCCCGAAGCCTCGAGCAACAGGTCGTGCACATAGCCGAAGCCGCCGTCGAGCGCGGTGGGCAATTCTTCGAGCACGCGAAAGCCGAAATTCTCGAGCGCAGGCACGATGTCCGAAAGCGGGATCGAACCGCCCAGATGATAGACCTTGAGGCGCAGCTTGCGTTCGCCATCGGACTCGCGGTGAAACAGCCGCGCGCCGCGATGCCCCTCGCTCGAGAGATCGCGCAGACGCAGAATGTCGCGCGCGGCCTCAGCGGCGCCATAGGCCGAGCGATAGGCCTGGGGGAAGAAATTGGCGTAGCGGATCGCAAGCCGCGCAGCACGCTGCCCCTCACCCAGTTCGGCGAGCGCTGCCTCGACGCCGGGCACCCAGCCGCGCACCATCTGGACAAGTTCGCGATTGAGCTCGGCGGCATCGGGCACCTGCCCACCGTCGCGCAGATCGAGTGTATAGCGCAGCAGCGCCACCTCGCTGTCGTCGAGTTCGAGTGCCCAGTTGAGGATCTCGGCACCCGACGCACGCTTCAGCATCTCGCCGATCGCGGTACGCCGGCCCGTCGAGACCTCGTCGCGCGGCAACCAGACCAGCACGAACAGATGCCGGCCGAGCGGGCTGCGGTGCAGCATCATCGCGGGTCGCGGCCGGTCGGCGAGCGACATCGCGGTGAGCGCGGTGTCCTCGAGCGCCTCCGGCTTGAAGCCGATCAGCAGGTCATGCGGCAGCTCGGATAGCGCATGCGCCAGCGCCTTGCCCGCATGGCCGCTCGCGCTGAAGCCGTATTTCTGCTGGATCTGCGCAAGCCCCGCGCGCAGCACCGGAACCTTACCCGGCGCAGCCGCAAGCGCGGCACTGGTCCAGAGCCCGCTATGGATCGAGATCGCCACGATCTTGCCGCCCTTCATCACGGGCACGATCACAAGGTCCATCGGCACGCGACGATGCACCGTGGCGAGGCGGTTGGACTTGAGCATCAGCGGCGCGGAATTGCCCTTGGTCTCGAACCATTTGAATGCCCGCTCGCGCGAGGAGTCCGCGAGGGTCGGGGTTTCGTCGCCCGCGGTCGATGCGATACCCAGCGCCGACTCGGTCGTGCCGTCGCGCAGCCGCACCTCATGTCCCAGCTGCGTCAGATTGCCGTCAAGGAACCAGTGGAGCAGCGCCCCGCCCTCGCTGTCGCCCAGCGCTTCGGCATCGGCGCGCAAAGCCGCCTGCATCTTCGGCCAGTCGCGCACCGCCGCACGGACATCGGTGAGCGTGCTGCGGATCGCGGCGACAAGCGCGCGCCGATCCTTCGCGTCGGCACGCTCAATCTCCATATAGATCATCGATTCGGGCTCGGCGTCCTTGCCAGCCTTCTTGCCGATCGCGACCAGCGCGCCGTCCTTGTCGCGCGCGACGGGCACCACCGGGTGGAGCACACGGTCGATCGCGAGCCCATGCGCCGCGACCGTCGCCGCAACCGAATCGACCAGAAATGGCTTGTCGCGGTTGATCACCGCCAGCCGCATGCGGCGCAGGCCGCTATCGTCGTCGGCGCCGATCGATTCGAGGCTGATTGCGGGTGTGTCCTGCCGCCGGACGAAAGCGGTCCCGGCAATGAAGGCGGCAGCCTCCTCGCGCATTTTCTTGCCGAAGTCCTGAATCTCTCCGGGCAATGCGCCCTCGACCAGGGCTGCTGAAATCGGGGCGCAAAATGCCTTCGCACGCGCCTCGGGTTGCGAATCGCTCGAGTCCGCCATGTATCTCCGCCTGCAAATCCGCGGTCCCACGAAACGGAGCCGCGCAATATTATTATAAGGCGGAACTACGCCTGACGGATCGCAAACTCAACCCGTCAGGGCAGTTATTTGGCGGCTTTGACCATGGCACGTGCGACAAGCGCGTCGTCGAGCACGGCGCCCAGGACCGCGAGCCCGCGCTCGCTCACACGTCGGGCAACCAGCACGACGAACTCGCCATCGCCCGAATCGAGCTCGACGATCGCTTGCGGCGCCATCCGGCGAAGCTGTTCGGCGGCGGCCTCGTCGCGCGGCGGCCGGGGCGCGGGCGCACGCGCGGCACGCTCGGCCCTGACGATGCCTTTCAGCCCGCCCGGGAATTTTTCGAGCAGATCGCGCAGCTCGCCGACACCCAGCCCCGCGCGCCGGCCATGCGCGAGCGCGGCCGCGAACTCGGTCAGGCGCGTCTTATCATAGTCGATACCGAAGACGAGCTTCACGATCGGCGTCATCGGCGCGCGGTCCTGCGCCTTGAGCCCCGAATCTTGGAGCAGTTCGGCATATTCCTGCGGACGCGCCGCCGCGACCAGCGCGAAATCATAGGCGAGCGAGAGCGCGCGGTAGAGTGCGGCGCGGCTGCGGCCATCGGCGACGCGCACCGCGTCGGCGCCCTGGCGCGCGGCGTCGAGCAGATCGGCAAGCCCGGCATCCTCGTCGATCACGGGCATGTCGAGATCGAGAATCTCATCGTCTTCGATCCCGCCGTCCGCATCGGCCCCGAGGGGCTCGTCGGGCCAGACCGGCGCATGTTCGGCGGCGCGCGGCGCGCTCAGTATCGCCTGCTCGACCTCGAGCACCAGCTCGGCCTCGAGCGTCGGATCTGCACGCTCCTTCCAGTTGATCACGCCATAGATGAAGTCGATCGTCTCGCCATCGGACGAATAGGGCATCAGAATTCCGCGATAGAGTGTGTTGACGCCCCCTTGGCTGATGAACTCGGCCTCGAACCCGATCGGCGCGCGATTGGCGATGATCTGGAGATAGTGATCGGTCAGCCGCGACAGCAGCGACCGGCTGGGCACGTCGGCAACCGAGTCGATCCCCTCGTCGAGCGCGCATTCGCGGCGCAGCCGGTGACCGAGATAGGCGATCGCGGGCGCCTCTGCGCCTGCGGTGAAATCGAGCAATACGCTATGCGGCCCGAAATCCTCGACCGCGTCGGGCTCGAGATCCTCGATCGAGGGAAAGGCGCGGCCGTACAGCAGCGAAGCCCAGTGGTTATAGGCGCGCACATGCATCCGGCGCTCATCCGCGCCGATCGCAAGCGGGGTTTCCACGCCGGAATGGTCCGAATCGTCATGGTCGACGATCGCCTCTTCCCCGTCAAAACCGCGTAAACTGTCCATTCAAGCCCCCCACGGCAGCCGCCGAACTGCCATATTGTGCACCGACATGGTTGACACCGGGTTAAGCCGGGCCAGCGATTTCTTTGGCGTTGCCCGCTTGTGCAAAGTCCGATGCGCTGGTAAGCGCACCCCGCTCAAACGCTCCTCATGGAGCGCGCGCGCCGCTTTAGCTCAGTTGGTAGAGCATCGCATTCGTAATGCGGGGGTCACAGGTTCGAGTCCTGTAAGCGGCACCAGCCACCACTTCCAAAACCTTGAAAAATCGCAGAAATCTGCTAGTTTCGGAGCAGTTGGCCATCCATTTTGTCCGCCCAAATCCACCCCAATCCGGGGCCATTTGGGGCCATATTGGGGGCCGCGAGGAAAATAATATTTCGTGGCCCCGCTATGAAACTGCAAGATTCGGACAATCTCAATGCCGCGCCATCAGACAGGCCCTACAAGCTTGCCGACGGCCAGGGACTTTACGTTCTCGTCCAGGCCTCAGGGTCCAAACTTTGGCGACTGAAATATCACTGCCGAGGCGTGGAGCGCAAATTGTCGCTTGGCCAATACCCCTGCACGAGCATCGCGGAGGCAATCACTGGAGCTGTTCGACGTATTGCGGTGGCTGGGGCGTCCGGGTCGATTTGTATTTCCGGCAATTCATTCGATTCACCGACCCATGTCCGAGAACACAATCAACTGCGCGCTCCGCCGGATCGGCTATTCGAAAGAGGAAATGACCGCCCATGGTTTCCGCGCGATGGCGAGCACGCTCCTGAACGAGTCAGGTCTTTGGCATCCGGATGCGATCGAGCGCGCACTTGCGCACAAGGACAGCGATCGCGTGCGGGCCGCCTATCATCGCGGCGCCCATTGGCCGGAGCGCGTAAAAATGGCGCAATGGTGGTCAGACCAGCTGGACTTGTATCGGCGCCGCGGTGAGGTGGTTCCGATTTCATTGAGAAGATAAAGCCAGGCCGATCCCGGCACGCCTTACGGTCGGCCGTTCCAGAGTGCGATTGCCGCGTCTCTCTCGGGCCTGCTCGGGCCTTGAGCACCGCACGCGCCACAGGCAACGGCGAAATGCTGTGCATAATGATATTCATAGAAGCCGATGTCGATGGAGCCGCAGAACGGACACGGCGCCAACCTATCGCTTCCCATCCTTGAGACGAACTGCACGTTATCGGGTTTCATCGCTCGATGTGACTCGGTCTTGCTGGCAAGCCTATTCTTCAGGCCGCTTCAAGGACCCGGTCGACCTTGATTTCGTCCTGGTGCGCACGGGCCACCGCCAGATCATGGGCCGTCTGCATTCGCATGAGCGTGTCGGCCTTCACGCCGAACGCCTTCTCGAAGCGGATCGCCATGTCGGCGCTGAGAGCGGAGCGTCCGTTCAGGACCGCGCTCAACGCCTGGCGACTGACATGAAACTTCTCGGCAAGCAGGCTGATGCCAACGCCGTGCGCTTCGACGATCTCCGTCTTGAGCCAGTCGCCCGGGTGAACGGCAAGCGAGGGGTGCATAGTCAGAGCCATCAGTGATAATCCTCCAAATCGACATCGGCGATCGTCCGGTCATCGATCTTTACAAACGTCATGCGCCAGTTTCTGGTCACCGTCATCGCCCACGTTCCGGCACGATCGCCGGTGAGCGGATGCTATTGCAGAGCTGCCGCTTCGAACGGAGGCTCGCTATGTGCTCCCTCAGATATAGCCAGTATTTTGGGCAGCGTATGCAGCAGTGTGTCTGTGCCGCGGATCGGACATTGGCGCGCCGAATTTTCTTCTGCAAAGCGGTTCATGGCACCGCAATAACGCGAAGGCTTTCGCGTCGCGTTGGCGTTGGCCGCATGCGGCTCCTCCCGATCTCCGCGACCGTCACGCCGAGCGCGGCCGCGCTCGCCCCTGGCTGATCGGCGTCGGGCTCGATCGCGCCTTGTGTCATTGAAATGAGGTCGTCGAGCGGGATTTGGTTTTCCGCGTGATCGCGCTCGACGATCGCGCCTTCTGCTGATGCCAAACGCAAAGCCAGGGCTCGCCCGCCGGGATACGGCGGCGGATCGGCGGGAGTACTCGGGAAAGACAAAGCGCGCTTCGGGCATGCAAGCGATCATGGACAGGTGCGGGCTTTTAGGACAGCGCACTTCGGAGCGCCGAATTATCCAGCCCAGCGGTTGAATGTCCGAGCTCGAAGCGGGATCATCGCGCTTTGGCGATTCGAAAGGCTCGCAAATGCCGATCAACCCGGACTGTCACGCCCGCATCGTCAACGGCGCGCCTTGGCTTACCGTTCTCGCCGACGAGATCGAGATGAGCTTCGACGAGATCGCGGTAATTGCAAATGTGCCGGTCGCCAAGCTTCACGCGATCGCCACCGACGACGACATTCTCGAACATTACGAGCTTGAGCGCGTCGCGGCGGCGCTTGGCGTCACCGTCGACGATATCGCCGACTGTCAGTGAGGGCGGGCGCTCCCGCAGCGCGGGCGGCATCCCGGCGCCCTTGGATATACACCGACCGGGCCGGGCAAATCCCCTCGTTGAAATTTCCCCGATCCGCGTCACACCTCTCGCTCGACCGGAGTGAGCGGCCCGCGCGGTGGAAATTGCAATTCGCCTAGCCAAAGGCTGACCTATGTTAAGGCGCGCCGCGCAATTCGCTTTCACAGTTGAGACGCAGAACGACATACGACGGGTTTATCCTTCCCCCTATTAGGATCGGCTCGCCGCATTTTGTCTTCCTGCAATGCCAGCGCGGCGGGCAGTGTCTACCGCATAAGCTCTGCTTGCCGCGCACCAATCTGCCGCAGCGCTGACATGGCGTGCCCGTTGGCGTGCTCACCGCGCAACGAACTCGGAATTCATTTTGGGGGATGTGGCGGGGATACTGGGAGGGGATGCGGATCGGGGGCGCAGGGGACAAAGTCCCCCGATCCGCAACAGTGGTCAGAAGATATTGGTCGAACTTGGCTTCCTCCCCGAAGCCAGCGCGGCGGGTATTTGCCATTGCCCCCCGCAAGCTCTGCTGGCCTCCGATCTATCTTCCGCACCGAGGGCAACAGCCCGGCCCCCGCATCCGAGCGCCGCCGCAGTTCCAGCATCGAGTATTGAACGCCGCCGACAGCGGGAAGGGCGGCGCTTCGCCGCTGGGACGTGCATCCAACAACGGATGGCCTAAACGGAAGGTAATCGAAGGCTGAAATGCGCGCCGATTGCCGATGGAACCAGCAGCAGTTGCCCCCTGCTTGCCTCAACGAGCGACCTGGCAATGGCGAGCCCGAGACCGCTGCCGCCCGCCTCTCTTTTACTGGTGAAAAAGGGGGCAAAGATATGTTCCCGGTCGCTTGCGGGAATGCCTGGGCCATCATCGCGCAAGTCGATGATGACCCAGTCGCGATCGGCAGCACCGGCGATGGTCAATGTCGAGGCGCCGGCCTGACGACTGTTTTCCATGATCGTCGCCGCCACCGCCTCGATCGTCGACGGTTCGGCCCGCACCTTGGGAAGCGGCACGCTTTGTCGGATATCGACATGGAACGACTCCGTGCGGAAACCGTCGGCCACGCGGGTGAGACCCTGCAGCACATCGGCGCGCGAGTTCGAATCGGGCACGCGCATGTCGGCGCGGGCGAGTTCCATCAGGCGCCCCACCAGATGCGAGAGGCGATCGGCGTCGGCGGATATGTTGGCAAGAAACTGACCACGCTCGGCCCTCGTCATGCTCTCGCCATGGTCTTCGAGCAACTCGATCGCACCGCGAATGCCCGAGAGCGGCGTCTTGAACTCATGGCTTACCGACGCGGCAAAATCGCGCACGTAGCGCGAGCGATGCGCAAGGCTTTCGGCCATGACACGAAAGTCCTCATAGAGCGCACGGATCTCGGTCACCGACAGGTCCGGGTCGGGCGGGACGCTGCCGCGCCCGGCCGCGACATCGCGCGTGGCCCGGCTGAGCGCTTCGATCGGGCGGACGATGGCGCGTGAGAGCACGCCCGAGAGCAGGACGAGCAGCCCGAATATCGCCACCACGCCCAGCAGGATCTTGCCGCGATCCTCGTACAGTCCACGGAACAATGCACGCGGTGAGCGTGAGAGCAGCAGCGCGCCCTTCACCTGCCCACCGACAATCACGGGATGGGCATGATGCAGTCGCAGCGCCGACGCGCGGCTGAGCCACTCGAACGAATAGCGAGGACGGTAATTGCCGTTGCGTCGAAAGACCGTTGCCGGCCTGCCCGCAAGCGCCGACGTAATTTCGGGCAAGGCCGCATAGCTGCCGCCCGCTTCATAACCGGTCGCGACCACCCCGTTGCGATCGATGAACTGTATCGAGGCAAGCGTCCTGGCTTCGGTCGTCTCGAGGATCGGGGCCAGCAGCTGCGCAACGCGCTGCGCGTCCTGGTCGGGTGGCAAGGTAGCTGGCGTTGCCCCCGGGCGTTCGGGCAGAATATCGGACGTCCGCAGATCGATCGCCGTCCACTGCGGCGAGGCATCGACCACCACCCGCGCGCGATCTGATGCCGGCGGCGTGCCGCGCGGCCACAGCGCCTGGGCGGTAGCGGCGAGCGCAGCGCTCTGGGCAAGGAGCTCGGCTTCGGTCTGGCGGACCAAAGTGTTCTCGTACACGCGCAGGAACAGGGCGCTGATGCCGGGCAGTGCGGCAACAAACAACAGGATTGCGAAGATGATGGTCCGCAGCCTGAGCACGGGCCAGTGCCGTTTCACGAAAGACTTGAAGCGTCCGATCATGCGGCAGAGCCGGTGCAGCTCCCGAGGCGATAGCCGATGCCGGCGCGCGTCTCGATCAGATCGTCACACCCCGCCGACGCGAACTTCTGTCGCAGGTTGCGGACATGGCTGTCGATCGTCCGGTCGGTGATCGCGAAACCCGGTCCGTGCAGGCGATCGATGATCGCATCACGGCTGAAGATCTTGTTGGGCATCGAAACCAGCGTCCGCAATATCGTGAACTCGGTCACGGTGAGCGTGACCTCGCGATCGCGCCAACGTGCCTGCCAGCCCTCGGCGTCGAGCGACAGGTCCCCGTGCCGCGCGACGAGCGCGGCTTCCACCTTGGGCGGATGCCCCGCCGTCCGGCGCAGGATTGCCATCGACCTTGCCACCACCTCGCGCGGGCTGAATGGCTTCACGACATAATCGTCGCCGCCCAGCTCGATCCCGAGAATGCGATCGATTTCCTCGTCGCGCGACGACAGGAAGAGGATCGGTACATCGCCCTCGGCACGCAGCCGACGGCAGACCTCGAGCCCATCCATGCGGGGCATGTTGATGTCGAGCACGACAAGATCAGGCGCGTGCGCCGCCACGGCCTCCAGCGCTGCCTCGCCGTCACGCGCTTCCAGAGCCTCGAGCCCGGCCTTGCCGAAGGCAAAGGCAAGGAGCTGGCGAATGTGCGGATCGTCGTCGACGATCAATATCTTGCGGGGCATGGGACACATGATCATCGTTGCGCTTCCGGTGTCAACGGCGCGGGTGGGGTCGCGGGGGAGGGTGTCTCGGCTTCATCCGGCGTCAACTGCGGTTCGGGCGGCGGCATGAGGCGCCCCGCGCAATCGCGCTGGCCCGGCACCGGGATGTCGGGTTGCTGGCCGATACGTTGGCGCGCTGCAGCCAGGCGTTGGGCATTTCGCCATGTCCAGCCGCCATTGTTCTGCTGATAGGCCAGATCGGCCATCACCCGATGGCGCACCGCGCGGACGCGAGCCCCGAATTGAGGGGCGAGCCTGCGCTGCTCGAGTTCGACGAGCGAAATCAGCGCCGAACCGCGCTGGGCGTTCAGGTAGCAGAGATCGAGCGCCGTTCCCCTGCCGCCGACTTCACGGGCATGGCGCACATTCCACGCCGCGGCAACCGCGCCGGTATCCACGAAGCAGAATGCCATGAGTAGCGAGCCCGCGGCGATCAGGTTCGAATTGATGAGCCAGGCAGAACTCTTGCCCCTCAGCATCCGCCAGCAGATCAGGACCAGGCCGAGCGCAACCAGCCCCATCCACGCAAGCGCCGCAATGCGCAGGCGCGTCAGTGAATAGGCGTCGACATAGTCGAGCGTCCGCAGGATCGTGGAGGCGACGAGGAGGATATTCTGCGCGATCCAGAGAACGAGCAACCGGCGGACGCGCGGATTGGCCGCCGTCTGTGAACCCGGCCGCAGCGTCACGATCACGAAAAGCCCGGCGAGAAGCGCGGTCGCGATCAGGGGATAGGCGCCGCGATGCGCATATTCGGCCAGCGTCATGCCATCGGGGAGCGGCAGGCCACCCCACAGATAGGCGATGTCGAGCGCATTCTGCAGCGCGAAGAGCAGATTGAAGAGGACGAGCGACAGCGTCACCGATCCAAGGCTTACGCCAGCCAGCGTGACATCGCCGCTGCCATCGAACGTGGCAAGCAGCTGGGATGCTCGCCTGGGACGCAGCGTCCCCCAGACGAGCGTGAAGAGTATGGCCCAGAAGAGCGAGCGAGCGATGGTGGTCGGCGAGAATTCCGGTAGCGATATCGCGCCGAGCGCGTCGCCGATGACCGGATTTGCCAGCGCGAAGAGCAGCAGAATGACGGCGCTGCCGGCTATCGGTAGAACCAGCACCGGCAACATGGCGACAACCGCCGACATCACCCGCCGACCGCGGCGGATCCGTCGAAGCCTGAAGACGTCTGCGATCGGCCCGGCAATGCTGCGGACGGCATGAATCAAAAGGCGCTGAAACCATCGCCAGCCATCGTCGAACCGCCCGGTCGCCGGAAGCAGTGCCGCCATGCTGAGCGCGGTCCAGAACAAGGTCCAGGCCAGCAGGCTGGGATCGAATACCAGTGCGCCGCCCGCCAGCACCGCGCACAGCGCCGCGATCCATGCGCTTCTACGCCGCCAGAGCGCAGGGGCACAGAACGCAGTACCGACGAGCCATATGAGCGCGAACAGGCCGATGAACCCGCCAAATTGCTGACGCTGGTAGAACAGTATGTCCGCGACCACGACAAGCGCGACCGCGACACAGACCTTGAAAGCAAATGTGAGCCGCCGCGGCGGCAACAAAATCGAGGCCACAAATCTCTCCCCGGTTGATACCCGGAGAGATATGCCCGATCGAATCCCAAATGCGTGCGGGCAACGTGCGCGCAAACCGTCTCGATCCTGTGCAGATCCCGTGCAGCGCGCCGCACGGGATCTCATCGCGGTTTACGCCACCGACACCAGATGCACGCCGTCCGGCTGTTGTTCGAACGAGCATCGCCTGTCCGTGAAGAGCGCAATCACATCGGCCGCAGTCAGCGCGTGCTGGCTCGGCTTGACGGTCGTGAACCGCCCTCCGCCCGCCAGCGCGAATGGCAGCAGAAGCTGGTCGGCCGGTGGCCAGCGCCAGTGCGCAGGCATTGCGGACGATCTGGCCTCCGCCCTCCCCTTCGGATCCATCGATTATGATCGTGATATCCCCTGTGGTGTGCGAAAAGGCTCTTCGCCTTTCACGCACACGAGCTGCTTCAATGTGTGGACGATCTCGACAAGGTCGGCCTGCGCCCCCACCGAGCGGGGGATGATCCCCATCACGCCCATCGCCGCGCGCACCGCCCCCTTGCGGGTGACGAGCACGTTCGCGCCGAAATGGTTCTCGCGCGTCACATAATTGTGATGGCAGTTCACCGCCTCCAGCTCCGCGTCGAAGGGCTTGGCGTTCCCGGTGTCGTGATTCGCCCGGCATCGCGCGCCGTTCTTTCACTGTCAGGGATACCATGACGACCCACAGAGCTGTCGTCGCATCGCTTCGAGGATTGAGACCGCGAGAGATTGCGATTGCCGGTTCGGTCGAGCCTGCGCTAGTGACAGGCATTGGCCGGGAGGGTGGGATCTGGCAAATGGAAAAGGTGGGGGCACCAGGCCCAATCCAGCCGGCGGCCTACGCCACATTGTTCGGCACGTTCCAGCTCCGCACCGCCGACAACGACGAAATCATCATCACCAACCGTCGTGCGCGCGCCTTGCTCGCGATGCTGTGCCTTGCCCGGAACGAAGCGATTGAACGTGATTTCCTGAGCAAGCTCCTGTGGCCCGGCCGCTTCGAAGCGCATGCCAGAGCGAGCTTGCGACAATGTCTGCTCGATCTCGGGAAGCTGCTCGCTCCACGCGGAGCCGAGATTCTCGATGTCTCGCGAAACAGCGTCGCGCTTCGTCCCGGTTCGATCCTGACCGATCTGGATGCGCTTGAGGCCGCTTTGGCGGGCGGTGATTTTGCGGGCGCCATCGAGCAACTCCATGCCATCGGCACGAAACCGGTTCTCGACCAGATGGACTTTGGCGGCCTGTTCAACCAATGGCTTGCGCGGCGAAGCGGCGATTCCGAGAAGCGGCTGCACGCCATAGTGGAGGCGGCGCTGGCCGCGCTGGAACGCGCGGGCAACCGGGAGATGCACGCACGGCTGCGCGGTGCCTGGCCCATGCGAAGCTCTGGTGTGCCGCCGGTCGCAATCGCTGCAGCGGGCGGCGACCGGACGCGAATCGCGGTCCTGCCCTTCCAGTCCGTCGGTGCGCGCGATGCGCAGGAATATTTTGCCGACGGCCTCGCCGAGGAGTTGATCACGACACTTGGTCAGGTGCCGCAATTGCTGGTCGCCGGGCGGACCTCTTCGTTCCACTTCAGGGACTCGCCGTTGGCGCCGCCCGAAATCGCAAAAGCATTGCGCGTATCGCACCTCATCGAAGGCTCGGTTCAACGGCAAGGCGAAAAGTTGCGCATCCATATCCACCTGATCGACGGCGCGACGGGTTTCGAGAGCTGGGGCCAGCGCTACGATGGATCGCTCGACGGAATATTCGCGCTGCAGGCAACCGTGGCGCAGGCCGTGACGAGTGCGATCGGCAATGCACTTGGTATCGCGATGGCGTCGCCGCCCGCGCGCGGCATGACCCGTAGCAAGGAAGCCTACGACCTGTTCCTGCAAGGCCGCGCGTTGAGCGCGCGGGTGTTCGGCGATGGGGTGCTGGGCACTGCGGTCGGCCTGCTCGAGCAGGCCGTGGCGCTCGATCCCCAATTTGCCGAAGCGTGGATCGCGCTGGCCGAAGCGCATCAGCTCATCGCGGTCTATACGCCATGCCTCGACCGGGCCGCGGAATCAGAACGCATGGCAGACTGCGCGCGCACCGCGATCGGCCTGGCCCCCGGCGTTGGCTACGCCTATTCGCTGCTGGGGGTCCATCAGTGGACCCGGAACGATATCGTCGGAGCTCTCGATCTGGCGTTCAGGGGCTATCGGCTTGAACCCAACAATCCGGCGGTCTGCATGCGGCTCGGCTCGTTCCTGCTGTATTGCGGACGAACCTCCGAAGCGATGCAATATGTCGAGGCGGCGATCGATCAGGATCCGGTCGATGGCAGGAAATTCAACCTGCGATCGGTCGGGCAGTTCAATCTGGGCGACATCGATGCGGCGATCGAGGCGGGGCAGCGCGTGGTCGATCTTGGCTTTCCCTCGATGTGGCTTGCGGTGGCAACCGCGGCATCGGGTCAGCACGACCTTGCCGTCGCGCAATATCAGCAAACCCGGGCGCTGCTGAACAAGGTCATCTTCCCGCCGGCCGGGACCGAGCCGATGCCTCCGGCCGTGATGGACGCCTATTGGCAGGTCGCTGCCAGGGGCGTGTGCAGTGGCCGTGACGAGGATCGCGCGACCTATTGCGCCATGCTGGACATGTTGCAGACGCAGTTGCACGATCCCGCCGATCCCACGATCGTTTTGCCCGCGATCTTCACGGGCCACGCCGAACGGCTGTTCGATGCGGTCGGCAGGGCGATCACGCCCGCCAACACGCTATGCCTGTTGTCGATCTGGGCCGATGTCGATCCGATCCGGCGAATCTGGCAGCACCCCGAATTCATTCCCTTTGCCCAGCGCATCGGCATGGCGGCCGCGTGGGACAAATATGGCTGGCCCGACCTGTTGCCATCGCCCGGCAATCGCGTGGAAACGCCGCCATCCTCATCGAATTGACGCCCGATTGACGCTTTATTGACGAAGGCGCGGTTGACGGCTGACGTTACGGAAACGCACACTCCGCGGCGGACATCGCAGACATTTTGAAACGGCTGGCGCGAGCCGGGAAACCCCCGGTTCCGGCGACGGGGAAACCGTGTCTGCACCGGAGAGAAGGTCATGGCGGCGGACCACCCCAGGCACGTATCGGCGATAGGACGCTCGGCGATGGGCAAGGCGTTCTGGCGCATCCTGCCGCTGATCCTGGTCGCCTATCTCTTTGCCTATATGGACCGCGTCAACGTCAGCTTCGCAGCGGCGCACATGAACGAGGATCTGAAGTTCAGCGCAACGATCTACGGTCTCGGTGGCGGCCTGTTCTTCCTAGGTTACGCTCTATTCGAAATCCCGTCCAACCTGATGCTCGTGCGCTTTGGCGCGCGCAAATGGATTGCGCGGATCATGATCACATGGGGACTGCTCTCCGCGGCGATGATGCTCGTCGCGACGCCATTGCAATTTTACGCGCTCCGCTTCCTGCTCGGCGTGGCGGAAGCCGGGTTCTACCCCGGCGTCATCTTCTATTTCGCGAGCTGGTTTCCGCCCTGCCATCGCAGCCGCGCGGTCAGCCGTTTCTTCATCGCCTCGCCGCTGGCATCGGTGGCGATGGGGAGCATGTCGGGATGGTTGCTGGCGCTTGATGGCACCGGCGGACTGCATGGCTGGCAATGGCTGTTCCTCGTGCAGGGCCTTCCGACCGTCCTGTTCGGACTGGTGGTGCTGCGCTACCTGCCCGATGCACCGGCAACGGTGGCGTGGCTCACGCCGGCCGAAAAGGAGTGGATCCATACCGCGCTGGCGCGCGAACAGGCACGGATCGGCGCGCCCATGGGGCACAATGTCCTGGCTGCATTCCGCAATCCGCGCGTCCTGTTGCTCGGCGCGATCGGCTTTCTGTTGATTGGCGTGATCACGACGGTGATCCTCAACGCACCGCTGATCCTGCATGACGCGACCCCGTTGGATACCAGGTCGATCGGCTATCTGGTCGCGCTCGGCGGTCTTTCGGGCGCGGCAGCCATCTTTGTGCTCGGCAACCATGCCGACCGCCGCGGCGACCGTTGGGGTGCCGCCTTCTGGTGCGGCATCATGCTCGCCGGCGCGGTGCTGGTCATGGGCCTGTCGCCGTCGCCGCTTCTGGTTTGCATCGCCTATCTCGCCTTCGCGACCTTGTGTTTCGCCATTCCGATGCTGACGTCGTCGGGCTGGGCGGAAGCTCTGCATGTGCGCGAGCTCGCCATCGGGGCGGCGGCGATCAACACCATTTCTCAGATCGGGGCCTTCGTCGCCCCCTATGGATGGGGCGCGGCCAGGGATGCGACCGGCAGCTTCCAGCTCGCACTGATCGCCTTTTCGCTCATCGCGCTGCTGATGTCGGCGCTGATCCTGCTTCTGCGCCATCAACTGCGCATGCGGGACATCTCTGCAGGCGCCGTGCCGGCCTAGCTCGTTCGTGAATGGCCGCCCGAACCCGGGCGGCAGGTTGAGAGGAGGAGACAATGACGATGATGAAAACATTCGTTGCCGGGGCCGCGATGCTGATCGCCGCCGCGCAGGTCACGCCCGCTCTGGCGCAGGAATCGAGCTACAAGCCCGGTACGGTCTGGGAGGTCGGTCGCATCGACGTGCTGCCCGGCCAGTTCGAAAATTACATGGATTGGCTGGCGACCAGCTGGAAGAAGATCCAGGAATTGGGCAAGACCGAAGGCGTGGTCGTCAACTATCATGTGCTGGCGACAAACAACCCCCGCGCCGGCGAGCCCGATCTGGTCCTGGTCGTCGAATATAAGGATTACCAGACCACCGCGCAGCAGGAAGCGATGCGGAAAAAGGTCAACGCCCTGCTGTCGCAGGACGATCGCCAGGCGGTCGCGGCCTCGGGCGAGCGCGGCAAGATGCGCGAACAGCTCGGCAGCACCGAATATCAGGAACTGATCCTGAAATAGGGATCCATTCCGGGATCATGGCAGGCGGCACATACCCCCGCACCGCCTGCCACGTTCACCAATGTCCGGGGAGGCGGCCATGGCATCCATCGAAGAGATCGCCCGCGATTTCACCGCAATGCTGCGCGCGGGCCGGTTCGAGGCCGCCGGGGATCGATATTGGGCGCCGGACGTGACCAGCATCGAACCGGCTGCCTTGCCCGGCGGCATTCAGGCCACGGCTGCGGGAATCGATGCGGCGCGGATCAAGTGCAATGCCCGCTTCGGCAGCTCCCGAATCGACGAAATCGGCATCGATGGCCCGTTCGTGACCGGCAACCAGTTCGCGCTGTTTCTCGACATGGTGATCGTCGACCGCGCCAGCGGCGAGCGCCAGCCCTTCACCGAAATCGCCCTCTACACCGTGCGCGGCGGCCAGATCGCAGAGGAGCGCCATTTCTATGACTGACGCCGTTCTTACCCACCGCGCATTCGGCGGTTCGGTCCTCTGCACCGCCGCAGGGAGCGATGCGGGTGGCAAGGCGCCGAAAGGAAAGAGACCGGGAGACCCTATGAAAGAGACGAGGCGCTTCCCGCTGCTCGCGGCCCAATTGTTGTCTCTCGGCACAATTGGGAAAATTCGGGGCCAGGTCATTTTTGGCCAAATGCGCGCACCAAAGCGGTAAACACCAGATCAGAGGCTTGCGTGTGCCGCTTTTCCGGATTTGCTTTCAGATAGGCGATCACAATATCTTTCAACTGCCCGGCGGTAACGTTGTCGGGCGTGTCGACCGGCGGGATTTCCTTCGAGCCGAGCGACGAATCCGACGCATCCAGCACCCCTTGAATATAGCCCATGCACTGTATCTTGTCGGCGCTGTCAGAGCTGTCGCAAATGGCCAGCAGTTCATTGCCATCCATCCATTTCGCTTGCGCTGGCGATGTCGAAATCGCGATCGACATCGCGATCGTAACAGCACCGATAAGCCGTTTCATTCATTCCTCCCGGAATTAGAACGCGCTGACAATGCAACGCCCGGCGGGGCCGGGCAAGTCGGCTAGAGCCGATGTCGCTTGCCAGGCAACCGCAACAGCGTCGCGGACCACTTCATGGTCAACGGGCCGCAAGCGCATCGATGATGGGACATTCGGGCCGC
Organism: Sphingomonas sp. LaA6.9; assembly: GCF_022601895.1. Lineage (GTDB taxonomy): Bacteria > Pseudomonadota > Alphaproteobacteria > Sphingomonadales > Sphingomonadaceae > Sphingobium_A. Next base: position 24,533 of record NZ_JAKVIO010000010.1, on the reverse strand, counting down.
TCATTCCCATGGCACCGCTCGGCGAGATCGACGAGCGTCCTGCGCAATGCATCGAGCGCTTCGGATTTGCGCTTCAGCTCCTCGGCCCGGGCAAGCGCGAGCCGCTTGACCTCACTGCTGGCGCGAGCGGAATCCGACCATAGTCCAAGCAGGGCGCGGAGCTCCTCGATCGGAAAGCCAAGATCGCGCGCATTGGCGATGAAGCGCAGTCGGTAGACATCGGCTTGCGAATAGTCGCGATAGCCGCTGTCGCGGCGGGGCGGTGCCGGGATGAGACCGATCTTCTCGTAATGCCGGATCATCCGCTGCGAGACGCCGCTCGCCTCCGACACCGCCCCGATGTTCACAACGACGCCCGATTGAGACGCAGCGCGTTGGCGACGACGCTCACCGACGAGAGCGCCATCGCCGCTGCAGCGATGATCGGTGAAAGCAGGATGCCGAAGACGGGATAGAGCAGCCCGGCGGCGATCGGCACACCTGCCGCATTGTAGATGAACGCGAAGAAGAGATTCTGGCGGATATTCGACATCGTCGCCTCACTGAGCCTTCGGGCGCGCGCGATTCCGTTCAGATCACCTTTGAGCAGGGTGACGCCGGCGCTCTCGATCGCGACATCGGTGCCCGAACCCATCGCGATCCCGACGTCCGCTGCCGCGAGCGCCGGCGCGTCGTTGACGCCGTCGCCTGCCATCGCGACCACACGCCCCTCGGCCTTCAGACGCGCGACGACCGCGCTTTTCTGATCGGGCAACACTTCGGCTTCGACCTCCTCGATGCCGAGTTGCCGCGCAACCGCCTCGGCCGTGGTGCGATTGTCGCCGGTCAGCATCACCACGCGAATGCCCGCCTCGCGCAGAGCCGCGAGCGCCTCGGGCGTCGTCGGCTTGACCGCGTCGGCGATCGCGAGGATTCCCGCAACGCGACCGTCGATCGCGGCAAAGATCGCTGTGGCTCCATCCGCGCGAAGCGCATCGGCCTGACCTTCGAGCGACGATGTGTCGACCCCCATTTCCTGGAGGAAGGCGGCATTGCCGAGCGCGATCCGTTTGCCTTCGACGGTTCCCAGGGCGCCCTTGCCGGTCGGTGAGTCGAATTCCGCGACATCGGGTATCGCGATCTTCCGGTCGGTTGCGGCAGCTACGACCGCGAGTGCCAGCGGGTGCTCGGATGCGCGCTCCACGCCGGCGGACAGGCGCAGCACCTCGCCTTCCTCGAACCCTTCGGCCGCAACGATCCGGGTGACCGAGGGGCGTCCCTCAGTGAGCGTACCGGTCTTGTCGACGACGAGCGTGTCGACCTTCTCCATGCGCTCGAGCGCTTCGGCATTCTTGATGAGCACGCCAAGGCCCGCACCGCGCCCCACGCCCACCATGATCGACATGGGCGTCGCAAGCCCCAGTGCGCACGGGCAGGCGATGATGAGGACTGCCACCGCGGCGATGAGACCATGCGCGAAGCGCGGTTCCGGCCCCCATATGCCCCAGACGATGAAGGCGCTCACCGCCACGCCGAGTACCAGCGGCACGAACCAACCGGATACGCGGTCCGCCATGCGCTGGATCGGCGCCCGCGAGCGTTGCGCCTCGGCGACCATCTGGACGATCCGCGCGAGCAGCGTGTCGCGTCCGACCTTGTCGGCACGGATCACGAGCGCGCCGGTCTGGTTGAGCGTGCCACCGATCACGACGTCGCCCATGGACTTGGTGACGGGCATCGATTCCCCGGTGACCATGGATTCGTCGAGCGACGAGCGCCCGTCCTCCACAACGCCGTCGACCGGCACCTTCTCGCCGGGGCGGACGCGCAACCGGTCACCGACGTCGACCAGGTCGAGTGTGATCTCCTCCTCGTCCCCGCCCGCACCGATACGGCGCGCGGTCCTGGGCGCGAGGTTGAGGAGCGCCTTGATCGCACCCGATGTCCTTTCGCGGGCACGAAGTTCGAGCACCTGACCAAGGAGCACGAGCACCGTGATGACCGCCGCCGCCTCGAAATAGACGGCAACTGATCCATCCGCTGCCCGAAAGGCAGCGGGAAAGATGCCGGGAGCGAGGGTGGCGACGACGCTGTAGGCCCAGGCCACCCCCGTTCCCATTGCGATCAGCGTGAACATGTTGAGGTTGCGCGTCCTGACCGAAGCCCCGCCGCGCTCGAAGAACGGCCAGCCCGCCCATAGCACCGCGGGGGTGGCCAGCGCGAACTGGATCCAGGTCGATACCCTTGGCGTCACCAGATGATGGAGCGAGGGGATGAGGTGGCCGCCCATTTCGAGAAGGAAGACGGGGACGGTCAGCGCCAGGGCCACCCAGAATCGCCTGGACATGTCGGCAAGTTCGGGGCTCGGGCCGCTATCGGCGCTGACCATTTCGGGCTCGAGCGCCATGCCGCAGATCGGGCATGCGCCCGGATGATCCTGCCGGATTTCGGGATGCATCGGACAGGTCCATATTGCGCCGGGCGGCACCTCAGCGGGCTCTGAGCGGCTGTCGGACAATGTGCGCCCGGGATCGGCCACGAACTTGGCCTGGCATCCGGCGCAGCAGAAATAATAGATACTTCCTGCATGGCGGGCATTGTGCGGGGTCTGTTCGGGATCGACGGTCATGCCGCAAACCGGATCGTGCGCCACGGCGTGCGCGGCATGACCATCGTGCCCGCCGCAACCGCCATGCGCAGTGGAGTGCGTCGCTGGTTTCGAATCGGTCATTGCTCTTCTCCTTTTCGACGCGGACCGATCTAGGGTCTGACATCATGTCAGGGTCAAGAGCGATTCCACTTGGCCGCGCTATGCCGCGGCCGCCGGGGGTGCGAGCGTCCCGAGCCAGGCCACCAGCGCGAGGATCAACAGCGCGAAACCGGTCTCCACCGCGAGGCTGCGCTGCAATCGCCATATCGCCTCTCGCATGTCGCCCGCTTCGATCGCGGCTTCAAACGTCGGTGTCAGATGGAAGCGGTTGATTGCGGCAAGGACCAGCATTGCTGCGAACAACGCCAGCTTCACGAGCAGGAGCTGGCCATAGAGCGTCGCTGGCAAGTCCCGGAGTTGCGCCAGCCCGACAACGAACACACCGTTCACCAGCCCGGTTGCCATGATCAGCACGACCATGATCGTGCCTGCGACCGAAAATCCCGCCAGTGCGCGGTGGGCCAGCCGGGCCATTCCGGCGTCCTCGCGGGTGCGATGGCGAACCACGAGGATCAGGAAGACGAGAAGCGCCCCGAGCCACGCGGCCGCCGCGAGAAGATGGAGGATGTCGGAAAGCAGGTGGACGATGCCCAAGGCACCTTCGGTCGCGCCCCCATGCCCCGACCAGGCGAGCGTTGCGACGGCGATGGCTCCGGCAACCGTCGCAATCGTCAGGGCCGCAGCCGGCCGTCCCGCGAACGCAAAGGCGCATCCCGCCGCCACAAGCAGCGCAGCCAATCGTGCGATGAGCGCCCAGCCAAGGCTCGTCTCGGTCACGAGCATGGCGAGCGTCGCGCTATCCACCTCCTCAGGTCGCGTTCCCGCCATCGCCGCGGCCTGGAGTGCAAAGCCAGGGAGCGAGAGGCCGATGCCACCGACCGCGAGACCCGGGATCAGCGATCGAAACGGCACGAGGTCATGTCGATCCGCCCGGCCGCCCATAGCATAAAGCCCGAACAGCGGGATGCCGAACAACAGCCCCAGATCGGCGAAGAGCCCGAAGCGGACGATGATGACCGGCCAATCGTCCACGGCTTACTTCACTGTGAAGGCGACCTTGCCCTCCACACGGTGCGTGTCGGCCGAGACGACATGCCACTCTGCCTGATAGGTGCCTGCGGGCAGCGGACGCGCGAAGGTCGCGACGAGCGTCTTGCCGTCGGGCGAGACCGTAGTCTTGAAGCCGCTCATCTTCATCGGCGCATGATTGGCCATGCCGGGCATGCCCGTCATCACAACGCTCAGGCCCGACATCTGCGGCACCAGCTTTTCGCTGAAGGCGAGCGTGATGCGCGTCGGCTTGCTGACGGTGGCGTTCGCCGCCGGCTGCGACGACAGGAGCTTGGGGTGCGCAAGCGCAGGCGAGGCCATGGCCAGACCACCGAGCAAGGCCGAGGCGATGAATGTACGCGCAAAGTTCATTGGTATCTCCTTCAGGGGCGATATGCTCAATACGCAGGCCGGGGGCCGATCCCTCGAGAACATTTCGCAAAAGCCCGGTGAGGGAAAATCGCTGCGGCTGCGTATAGGGAATGATGCACGGGAGAATGATGCATGACCGACATTGACGCCATGCTGGCGCGCCTGGCGCAAAGCCCGGTTCATCCGGAGCTGTCGACGATCGACACCGCCGTCTTCAGCGAACTGGCGGCGCGAGCGAACGCACCTGCGACACCGGGCGCGACCGGGCTCGGCATGGCGGCCGCGTTCGCGCTCATCATCGGCGTGGCCGGCTCCGCAATGCCTGGCGCGCCGGCCAGGGCAGCACCGATCTCGCCCTTCGGGGCTCCGTCTGAGCTTGCGCCTTCGACGCTGCTCGGCACCGAATGACCCGGAACAATAAATATATCGTCCTCATGGCCGTGATCGCCTTCGTTGCGGCGATCGCGGGCGTGATCGTTGGCCGCGAATTCGTGGTGCCCGAACGACCGGTCGAGAACGAACTTCATGAACTGCTGCACCAGGAGTTGAAACTCGATGCCGCCCAGCACGCAAAGATCGAGCTGATCGAGAAGCGTTTCGCGGTGCGGCGTCGCGCGCTCGAACTCGAACTCCGGGCCGACAATGCGCGCCTCGCCGAAGCCATCGAGGCCGAACGCGGATATGGGCCGAAGGTCGGCGCGGCGGTCGATCGTTCGCATGCGGCGATGGGACAGCTCCAGAAGGAGACGCTCGAACACATCTTTGCGATGCGCGGCGTGCTCAGGCCCGACCAGGCCGCCAGGTTCGACGAGGCCGTGGTGAAAGCGCTGACGGCCGCGGACCGGTGACGCCACACCTTGCCGATCGTTCGGACGGCGAGTTGGCAGCGCTCGCATTGTCGGGGCGGCAGGCCGCCTATGCCGAACTGATGCGGCGCCATCGCGATGCGGTATACCGGCTGGTGCGCGGCAATATCGGCGATGCTGACGAGGCGCTCGACGTCACCCAGAACAGCTTCATCGCTGCCTTTTCGGCACTTGCGCGCTATGATGGGTCACGACCCTTTCGCCTGTGGATCTCGCGCATCGCGCTCAACAAATGCCATGACTGGGCACGGCGACGCCTCGTTCGCAGATTTTTGACCTTTGCCGCACCGATCAGCGATGCCGAGCAGGTTGCGGACACCGCGGTTCCGATCGACGTCGCGCTGGCCGACCGGGGAGAACTGGCCCGTGCAGCCGAGGCGATCGCGGCTCTGCCCGCGTCGCTGAAGGAGCCGCTGGTGCTGCGCATGATCGAGGGCCTCTCGCAGGCCGAAACAGCGCAAGTGCTTGGTGTCAGTGAAAAAACTGTCGAGACCCGCCTCTATCGCGCGCGGAAGAAACTGGAAGAAATGTTGAGGGATTGAACGCGCCCTTGCGTATTGGTCTTCATGGGACATACGCAACGTTCAGGGACGCCCGCACAAAAATGACCTTATCCATGCTCGATCGCCGGACGCTGTTGCGCGGCGCGGCGCTCACAGGCGGCACGGCCGCGCTGTCGGCCTGGTTCCCCGCCTGGGCCCAACCGGTGTCGGCCGGGATCGCAAAGCCGCTGCCCACGGTGTCGGGAACCGACATCTCGCTTCGGATCGCGCATCAGATGATGATGATCGACGGACGCGAAAGCCATGCGATCGGAGTCAACGGCACCGTGCCCGCGCCACTCGTTCGCCTGAAGGAAGGCACCACGGTCCGCCTGTCGGTGACCAACGATCTCGACGAAGACAGTTCGATCCACTGGCACGGGCTGCTCGTACCCTTCCAGATGGATGGGGTGCCCGGCGTCAGCTTCCCCGGCATCAAGCCGCGCTCGACCTTCACCTATGAATTCCCGATCCAGCAGGCGGGCACTTATTGGTATCACAGTCATTCGGGTCTTCAGGAGCAGATGGGCCATTACGGGCCCATCGTCATCGACCCCGCCGGTGATGATCCCATCCAGTCCGACCGCGAGCATGTGATCGTGCTGTCGGACCACAGCCAGCTCCATCCGCATGCGATCTTCCGCAAGCTCAAGCTGCAGGGCGGCTATTTCAATTACCAGAAGCAGACGCTCGCAGGGCTTCTCAAGGGGAAGGACCAGCCTCTCAAGGAGCGAATGATGTGGGGCGGCATGCGGATGGACCCGACCGACGTCAGCGACGTGACCGGATCGACCTACACCTTCCTCGTCAACGGCCATGGCCCGATGGACAACTGGACCGCGCTGTTCCGCCCGGGCGAACGCGTCCGTCTGCGCTTCGTCAACGCATCGGCGATGACGACGTTCAACGTGCGCATTCCCGGTCTGAAGCTGACGGTCGTGCAGGCCGACGGTCTCAATGTGAGGCCGGTCACGGTCGACGAATTCCAGATCGCCGTCGCAGAGACCTATGACGTCATCGTCCAGCCCACGGACGACCGTGCCTATACGCTCGTCGGCGAGAGCGTCGACCGGTCAGGCATGGCGCGCGCGACCCTCGCGCCGCGCGCGGGCATGGCCGCCGAGATTCCTCCGCTCCGCCCGCGCCCGCTCGCGACGATGAAGGACATGGGCATGGGCGGGATGGACCATGGTCAGACGGGTACCACGCCCGCCGCAGGGGACTGCCCGCCGGAACATGCCGCGATGGGTCATTGCACGCCCGCGCAACCGGCGGTCGACCATGCGGCAATGGGGCATGCCATGCCGGCAGGCGGCGCCGAAATGGCTGGCATGGATCATGGCGCCGGCGGGATGAAGCATTCGATGCGCGACATGTCGCTTGCGCCGACCGTGAAGGACACGCCCACTGTCCAGTCGATCTCGCCGATGCCCGTCGATCGCACCGGCGAACCCGGACAGGGGCTCGAGGATGTGGGCCACAAGGTGCTGGTCTATCGCGACCTCATGGCGCTCGGGCGCAATCCCGACGTCCGTGCGCCCGACCGCGCGATGGAAATCCACCTCACCGGCAATATGGAACGCTATATGTGGGCGTTCGACGGCGAGAAGCTGAGCGAGGTGAAGGAGCCTATCCCCTTCCTCAAGGACGAGCGCGTCCGTGTCACGCTGGTCAACGACACGATGATGGGACACCCCATCCATCTCCACGGCCATTTCTTTGAGCTGGTGACAGGTCACGGTGAATATGCGCCGAGAAAGCACACGGTGCAGGTCCAGCCGGGCGGCAAGGTGACCTTCGACGTCACCACCGATGCGGTCGGGGACTGGGCGTTTCACTGCCATCTGCTTTACCACATGCATGCCGGCATGATGCAGGTCGTGACCGTCCGGCCGCGCCTTGGAGAAGGCGCATGAAGGTGCTGCGTCTTCTCGCAGGCAGCTCGCTCCTGGCCGTCGCCGCCCCTGCCGGGGCGCAGACGATGGACCATGGCCAGATGCACATGGCGCCTGCGAAGCCGGCCACGCAGGAACAGGCGGACTGCCCGCCGGAGCACGCCGCCATGGGGCACTGCACCCCCACGCCGGCCCGCAAAAATGCTCCACCGCAACCGGCCGACACGCTGCCAGTTGATCCCCATGCAGGGCACGACATGTCGACGATGCGGCAAACGGGCGGCCAGGAGATGTCCGGCCATGGCACGGGCGGCACCGCGCTTGCCCCGGGCGAAGCGCCGGCGCCGGCAGCGTCCGAGCCCAATTATGCGGATACCGTCTGGGGCGAGGCGGCGATGTCCGGCTCGCGCCGGCAGCTCCGCCAGGAGCATGGCGGGGGCACGTTCTCGCAGCTGATGTTCAACCTCGCGGAATATCAGGTCAAAAATGGCCATGACGGATTCCGCTGGGATGGCGAAGGCTGGTTCGGTGGCGACATCAACCGCCTGGTCGTGAAGTCCGAGGGCTCCGGCGCTTTTGGCGAGGGCGTCGAGGATGCCGAGATCCAGGCGCTCTATGCCCGTGCGATCGGCCCTTACTTCAACGTTCAGGCGGGTGTTCGCTACGACATCAAGCCCAATCCGTCGCGCACCTACGCGACCATCGGCTTCGAGGGCCTGGCGCCTTATTGGTTCGAGGTCGAAGGCGCGCTGTTCGTCTCGGACAAGGGTGATGTGCTCGGCCGGCTGGAAGGCTATTACGACCAGCGCATCACCCAGCGATGGATCCTGCAGCCGCGTGCCGAACTCAACTTCGCCGCGCAGGACGTGCCCGAAACGGGCATCGGCTCCGGCTTGAGCGACGTCGAGCTGGGCCTGCGGCTGCGCTACGAGATCGCACGCGAATTCGCGCCCTATATCGGCGTGTCGTGGGACCGCCGGATCGGCGACACGGCGCGGTTCGCGCGCGCTGAAGGCGAGGATGTCGAGGCCACGAGCTTCGTCGTCGGCGTGCGCGCCTGGTTTTGAGAAGCCGAAGATCAAAGGGAGATGCTGGATGAAGAAGCCGACGTTCCTGGCCGCGCTGCTGGCGCTTGGCGCGCCTGCCGCTGCGATCGCCGCCAGCGACATTCTCGTCCATCGCGACCCAGGCTGCGGCTGTTGCGAAAAATGGACCGCGCAGGTCCGTCAACAATTCGGCCGGCGCGTCACCATGATCGACGATCAACGGCGCGCTGCGTTTCAGAAGACCCGCGGTGTGCCGGCGGATCTGTCGTCGTGCCACACGGCCATTGTCGACGGCATGGTCTTCGAGGGACATGTGCCGATCGCCGACATGAAGCGTGTGCTGGCTCAGCGTCCCAAGGGGATCAAGGGGCTGGCGGTCGCAGGCATGCCCCTCGGCTCTCCCGGCATGGAAGTGGCTGGCGTCCGGCCCCAGGCCTATGACGTCATTGCGTTCGGGCCGGCCGGTCGGCGCGTCTACGCACGCCACAACAGCTGAGGAACGTCATGCACGCTGCCATCTCCGTCCCGCACATGTACGGGCGGTGCTGAAGCTGCCCGGACTGTCCTGATGATCGCGCGCGAGGTCCTTTGCGGACGGCCTCGTCGCACCCAGGACGGATCTCATCGCCGGGCAACGTTTGCGTCGCGCAGCCCCCCGGATTGGCAGCATGTGAGATGCGCCGTCGTGCCCCGCGACTAATCGCGGACCCGGGGGCGCATCCTTCGCCAGCGCGGCGTATCTGCGAATCTGCGCCGCAGCACGAACTGGAGGATATGGATGATCGTTGCGCGCACCTTGCCGGCACTCGCGATCGGATTGATGCTGTCGGGCGCGGCCATCCCGGTCACGGCCAGCGCGTCGGGGTCCGCCGCGCGATGTGCGCGCGGCTGGACGGGATCGGTGCAATATACGCGATCCCAGTCCAACAGCGACTCCAGGACCGAGCAACGCGTTACGGGCAAGGGCAACGAAACCACCAACTGGTCGATGACCTATGACTATGCCGCGCAGGTGGCGGTCCGCGAGACGCCGGATCCCGATGTCAGCGCCGGCAAGGCGAATATCAGCCTGAACTCTGTCTCGACCGAGACCAAATCCGCGCAGGATCGCTATGTCTGCCCGCATGAGCGCACCCCGCGCTCGATGTCGGGCAGTTTCATCACGCAAAGCCAGACCCGGGCGAGTGGCAGCGGGCTGGACGCCGATGTCGACGTCACTATGGATTCGGACGGCACCTACAGCGTTGGCGTCCGGCTCCCCGAGGTGCAGGGAACCGTATCGGGATCGACCTCGTCGAGCTTCGGCGGCCAGTGCACTGCCAGACAGGGCACGAGCAACAATATCGCCGACATGCCGACGACGATCGACGGGGTGCGCTTTTCCAGCAGCGGCGAAGACCGGTTCAACCCGTCCAGCCCCGACCGGCTCGCGGGCAGCCATTCGGTCACCGCCTACAACGTGACCGAGACGCTTCGCTGGAACCTGCGCCGCTGCGGCGGTGCGCTGCGCCTGGTCGACGTCAAGTTCGAGCATATGCGCTTTCCCAACTGGGGCGAATGGCAGGAAATTCCGGAGCAGACCGGCACGATCGACGGCAACCTCGTCCAGATCACCGCGGTCGTCGCCAATGACGGTCCCGAAGAGAAATCAGCGACGATCAAGTTCCGCGACACCTATAAGGGCGACAGATGGGACGGCGCACGCCCCGACGGGTTGCTCGAGGAGCTTTCGGTCACCGTGCCCTCCGGCGAAGAGCGCGAAGTGACGTTCGAATGGGATAGCTCGGGCTATGCCTGGTACGATGACGGGCGCCCGCGGACGACGCAGCGCATCAAGGCCGAGGTCGTGGATTCGGGCAAGACGGTCGACGAAACGACCAGGAACCTGAAGGTCGCGCCCAGGCCGGTCGTGCTCGTGCATGGTCTGTGGTCGAACTGGACGGCGTGGGAAAGCTGGCAGAACATCCTGACCAGCGCCCATAGCTATGACTGGAAAGCCTTCCCGGTCGGGCAGAAGGCCGAGCACGGCAAGATGAGCACCGGCGAGTTCGTCGGCAATCTTGGGCCCACCAACACGATCGCCGACAACGCCAGTGAGCTGCGCAGCTACATCAACTATGCCCAGAAGGACCGCAACGCCTGGCATGTCGATCTCGTCGCGCATTCGATGGGCGGGCTGATCAGCCGGCGCTACATCCACGCGGCGATGCCGGTCTATCCCGATGGCAAGCCGCAGGTGTCGCATCTCGTCATGCTCGGCACGCCCAATATGGGCAGCCGCTGCGCCGACCTGATCAGCGCGCCGCTGGAGACGACCGACCGGACGATGAACGCGCTGCGCGAATTGCGGCCGAGCGTGGTGGCGCAGTTCAACTCCGAGCACACCAACCGCAAGGGCGTGGAGTTCTCGATCCTCGCCGGAAACCCGCTGCCCGTCGTCTGCTATATGTTCGACCGCAATGACGGGGTGGTCACCGTGCCGTCTGCGACCTGGACGATCGAGGACAATGCGCAGCAGGACGTTATTCACATCAAAATGGCGACCGCCTCGGTCTTCTCGTCCTTTGTCAGGCCGCGCATCGCGATCGGGCCCGACAAGCAGAAATCGGGCAGCAATCCATCCGCGCAGAAGCCGTCATCCAGCGGAGCCGCGGGCGGGCTCGCCGCTGCACCTGCCAGTCTCGCCTTGCTCGTGTCTCTTGAGCAGCTGACAGGCTCCGTTTCGGTAGCGCCCGATTTCGCGAAGATCGTGCGGCTTGCTCCGGGCGAGACCATGAAGGTGTCCCTCCCGGTCGAAGATGCACGGAACTTCGGCCTGACGTTCGTCGCCGCGAACATGGTGTCGGCGACGCTGATCGACGACAAGGGCGCGGTTATGGGCACCAGCCTGACCGGCACGCCCGAAGCCAGCCAGATCTTTCGATCCTTCTTCGTCGCCCACCCGATCGCCAGGGGAAACTGGACACTGACACTGCAAAACGAGGACCAAGCCGAACGGGAGGTCGTCCTCTCGACCTGGTCGAACGCCCATTGACGACGCGAACGCTGCTGCCGCCGGCGACGGCGTTCGAATCGGGTTGTCGATCATTTCGGCGGAGAGATCGTGCCCCGGCTTACCTGCCCGTTATGGCCACGCTGGACAGGTCCCTTGCGGGATCGACGACAAGGCCGGCTGACTTGCGCTCGGAGTAGCGATCGACGAGCTGGACGGCGTGGGGGCGCATCAGCACGGTGAACCGCACCAACTCCTCCATCACGTCGACGATGCGGTCATAGTAGCTCGAGGGCTTCATGCGACCCGCTTCGTCAAATTCCTTCCACGCCATCGCAACCGACGACTGGTTGGGAATCGTGAACATCCGCATCCAGCGTCCGAGCAGGCGGAGCGTATTGACCGCGTTGAACGACTGCGAGCCACCCGAAACCTGCATCACCGCCAGCGTGCGCCCCTGGGTCGGGCGCATGCCCTTCATTTCAAGCGGCAGATGATCGATCTGCGCCTTCATGATGCCCGTGATCTGGCCGTGGCGCTCGGGGCTGCACCAGACCATGCCTTCCGACCACATCGCATGCTCGCGCAGCTCATGGACTGCCGGATGATCGTCACCATGGACCTGATCGGGCAGTGGCAGGTCGAAAGGATCGAAGATGCGCGTCTCGGCACCAAAATACTGAAGCAGCCGCGCAGCCTCTTCCACGGCCAGGCGCGAAAATGATCGCTCGCGCAAAGAACCATAGAGCAACAGGATGCGCGGGGCCGGGTCAACGGCGCCGAGGCCGAACGCGGGGCGCCCATATGCAAATCGGTCGTCGAGGTTGGGAAGGCCATCCGGATCAGAAAGCGTGCGAAGGCGCATTATCGGTTTTCCAGTGTCTTGATGAGATAGGCGGCACTTGCCGGACAGAGCGCCGTGAACTCGGCCGAGGCCGCGATGGTTGCAGGCGCGGCCGCTCGGGGTGCGTCGACATAGCCATGCGCGCGAAAGAAGGGCGCGGCGGTGGTGGTGAGCAGATGCAGGCGCGCGACGCCGAGGGCGACCGCTTCCTTTTCGAGCGCAGCAAGCAAAGACGAACCAACGCCGGCATATCGCCGGCCGAAAGGAACGACGAGCGATCGCAGCAGCCGGTCGGCGCCCGTGCCCTCGAGCCCGCCATAGCCCGCCAGCGTCCCGTCATCGAAGCGGAAGAAGATGCGCCCGGGCTCGGCCAGGTCAGCGACGGGAAGCCCCTCGGCCGCGAGCGCGTTCGCCAGCTCACCCAGATTCGCGGGATCAAGCCTCAATCCCTGCAGCACGGTCAAGCCACGGCCCCGCGTTCGTACCATGGCCGCGTCCGCTTCGCGAGGCTGACGACCGAGAGCATCACCGGCACTTCGACGAGGACACCAACCACGGTCGCGAGTGCGGCCCCCGAATTGAGGCCGAAAAGACTTATCGCGGCAGCGACCGCCAGCTCGAAGAAGTTGGATGCGCCGATCAGCGCGGCGGGCGCCGCTACGCACCATGCGACGCCGAAGCGGCGGCTCAGCCAATAGGCCAGCCCCGCGTTCAGATAAACCTGGAACAGGATCGGCACCGCGATCAGCGCGATCACGAGCGGGCGCGCGACGATCGCTTCGCCCTGGAAGCCGAAGAGCAGCACGAGCGTGGCGAGCAGCGCGACCAGCGAGACCGGTCCAAGCCCCCCCAGCAGCCGGTCGAGCGCTGGCTTCCCGCCGCGCACAAGCACATTGCGGCGGACCAGCTGCGCTATGATGACGGGCACGACGATATAGAGCACGACCGACAGGAGCAGCGTGTTCCACGGCACGGTGATCGCGGCGACGCCGAGCAGCAGCCCCACGATCGGCGCAAAGGCGAACACCATGATCAGGTCGTTCAACGCCACCTGGCTCAGCGTATAGTTGGGCTCGCCTTCGCACAGGTTCGACCAGACGAAGACCATCGCGGTGCAGGGTGCGGCGGCAAGGATGATGAGCCCCGCGATATAGGACGAAATCTCGCTCGCGGGCAGCAAAGGCGCGAACAACCAGCCGAGGAAAAAGGTGGCGAGCAGCGTCATCGAGAAGGGCTTGACCGCCCAGTTGATGAAGAGCGTGACGCCGACCCCCCTCCAGTGCTGCCTGACCGAACCCAGCGCGCCGAAGTCGATCTTCAGGAGCATGGGGATGATCATCAGCCAGATCAGCACCGCGACGACAAGATTGACGCGCGCGACCTCGGCCGATGCGATCAGCGCGAACAGGCCGGGAAAGGCGTAGCCGAGCGCGATCCCCGCGACGATGCACAGTGCCACCCAGACCGAGAGCCAGCGCTCGAAGCTGCTGATCGCGGGTGGGGCTGCGGAAGCGGCGGTCGCCATGTCAGGCGCCTTGCGAGACGCGGTTGCCCGCGGCGTCGACGACATGTTCGCCATCCTCCTTGGTGAAGGCGCCCTGCTGCGCGACCGGCAGCAGATCGAGCACCTCCTCCGACGGGCGACAGAGCTTCACGCCAAGCGGCGATACCACGATCGGCCGGTTGATCAGGATCGGATGCTCCATCATCGCGTCGATCAGTGCCTCATCACAGAGCGTCTCGTCGCCGAGCCCGAGCTCGGCATGGGGCGTGCCCTTCTCGCGCAGCAGCGGGCGCGGCCCGTGGCCCATCCGCGCGACCAGCGAGACGAGCATTGCGCGCGATGGCGGCGTCTTCAGATATTCGATCACATGCGGCTCGATGCCGGCATTGCGGATCATCGCCAGCGTGTTGCGCGAGGTGCCGCAATCGGGATTGTGGTAGATGATGATGTCGATGTCGCTCACGCCGGAGGCTCCGTCTGGGAATTGATGTCTGCACGCCCGAAATCGCTCCCGATCTCGCCCTTGGGCTGGCGTTCGGTATTCACGGCACGGCCACCATGTCGGGGCAGCATGGAATAAGCTCGGCGATGAGCGGCGCGCACGCGTCCGCACTGCCACCGCAGCAATCGGTGATCAGGAACAAGGTCAACTCGCGCAGGCGCTCCAGATCGGCGCGGTAAATGATCGAGCGGCTCTGGCGCTCGGACCGGACGAGTCCAGCGCGCGCAAGGATCGCAAGGTGCGCGGACATCGTGTTCTGCGGCACGTCGATCCGCCGGGCAATCTCGCCCGCCGCGATGCCATGAGGTTCATGTCGCACCAGCAGGCGGAATGTATCGAGGCGCGTCCCTTGTGCGAGCGCACCGAGCGCGCCAATCGCCGACTCATTATCCATGTATCCAGATTAATGGAAGTATTGATGATAACGCAACCCCTTACATTTGGGTGAAGGGCCCGATCTCCGCCGAACTGGCAGCCGAGGGCTGCAAGCTCTGTCAGTCGATGATGCTCAGCTTTCGAGCCAGAACGAGCGCGGCATCGTAATTCCGTGCATGCCGCACCACGCCGGTCGATCGGCCAAGCCCGCTGCGCTTGAGCAGACGAAAGGGCTGGCTCCGGGCTTCTGACAGGATCACCACCGTGCCGTCGGCACGCGCCTGCGCGATGAACTCCTGCAGCGCCGCAACACCGCTCGCGTCGAGATAGGGCACGAGCTCCAGGCGGAGGATGATGACGCGCGGCAGGCGACCGATTCGCTTGAGCGCATCGAGCAACTCCCCGGCCACGCCGAAGAAAAACGGCCCCGCGATCCGGAACACCTCGACATCCTCGGGCAACCGGTCGCGCTGCGCCGCGTCCTCACTCTCGTCGATCCGCGTTGCCGTGACGGTCACCGTCTCGCTCATCCGCGCCATGAAAAGCAGGCTCGCAATCGTGACGCCGACGCCGATCGCGACCGTCAGGTCAACGAGCACCGTGAGCAGGAAAGTCAGGATGAGCACGCCCCGCTCGCCAATCGGCATGCGGAGAAGCGCCACGAAACGCTCGGCCTCGCTCATCCCCCAGGCAATCATCAGCAAGACCGCCGCAAGCGCCGCAAGCGGCACATAGGCCATCAGCTTGCCGGCAAAGACCACGAAGACAAGCAGGAACAACGCGTGAAAAATTCCCGATACGGGCGAGCGTCCGCCTGCCTTCACATTGGTGGCCGTGCGTGCGAGCGCACCGGTGGCGGGAAGCCCGCCGAACAGAGCGGAGGCGACATTGCCCACGCCCTGACCGACCAGCTCCTGATTGGAGCGGTGACGAAAGCCTGTCATTCCATCGGCAACGACGCAGGAAAGCAGCGCCTCGATCCCCGCGAGAAAGGCGATGGTGAAAGCCGCGGGCATGACTTCCTGGACCTTGGTAAGCGAAAAGGCGGGCAAAGTCGGCATCGGGAGCCCGTGCGGCATGTCGGGAAAGCGTGAGCCGATCGTTTCGACCGCTATGCCGAACAGCGTCACTGCGACAGACGCGAGGACGATCACGATCAGATAGGCGGGAAGCTTCGGCGCGAAACGGCGCAGCATGAGGATCAGTGTGAGCGCACCCAGACCGATGCCCGCGGTTGCCGGATCAGTCGTGGCCGCTGCGCGCGCATAGGCGATCCATTTGGGGATGAAGTCCGCGGGAACGTCAACGACGGCGAGCCCCAGGAAATCCTTGATCTGGCTCGATGCGATGATCACCGCGATGCCGGCCGTGAAACCGGTGATCACGGGATGCGGGATGTAGCGAATGAGCCGCCCAAACCGCATGTAGCCCGCTGCGATCAGGATTATGCCCGCCATCAATGTCGCGAGCATCAGCCCGTCATAGCCATGCGCGGCGATCACATTGAAAACGACGACGACGAACGCCCCCGTCGGCCCACCGATCTGGACGCGCGAGCCACCCAGCAACGAAATGAAGAGGCCGGCCACGATAGCGGTGATGAGCCCCTTGTCGGGCGACGCCCCCGAGGCCACGCCAAGCGCCATGGCGAGCGGAAGCGCCACGATTGCGACGGTCAACCCCGCAACGACATCAGCGCGGAAGCGATCAAATCCATAACCCTCGCGCAACACGGTCAGGAGCTTGGGCGTGAAACCGCCTGGCTCGCGCGGGGCGCGCACCCTGTCCCGCCGTCTCGCATTCAGCCGATCGGCCATCGTGTCGAACATCGGCATCGCCGCTCAGCCTTCCCTGGGTGGCCGCGGTGCCGGCTCCCGCAGACGAACGCCCCGCCCGGTCCCGGCGCTCTGCTGGTTCTCGCCAATAAGTTCTATCCCCGCCGATTCCAGCGCCTCGATCACTTTCATCAGTGTATCGATCACCCCTCGCACCACACCGTCCGAGGCCTCCATCCGCTGGATTGTGGGGAGTGACACGCCAGCGCGTTCGGCGAGCTGACGCTGGTCGAGGCCGAGTAGCGCCCGTGCGGCACGAAGCTGGCTTGCAGTAATTATATCATTCACTCCTGATGCTTCATGCATCATAAGTCATGTGCTGGACCCTGCCAAGAGCACTGGTCCGTGATCTGCTGGTCATCGCCGAGGTCGAGCGGAACGGCGATGACCGCTTGATCTTTTCGGACATTTGCGCTCGCTAGCGCATCGCGAAAATGCGCGTGCGCTCGTGCGCTCCTGCGCGCAGATATCAGGAGACAGTGTGCCCAGGTCGCCGGTCGAAGAAAGATCCCGGTCCAGCGAGGATTTCGACGTCGTGCACGCAAGTGTGCCCAGGTCGCCGGTCGAAGAAAGATCCCGGTCCAGCGAGGATTTCGACGTCGTGCACGCAAGAGTGCTGCGCTTCTTCCCCGATCTCGTCGCCGAGCTGGGCGGCGACCTGCAAGCCATGCTCCGGAAGGCCGGATTCGGGTCAGGGGCACTCTCGGAGGTCGAGCCCGCCATCAGCTACCGGCAGATGGTCCATCTTCTCGAGCTTGCGGCCACCGAACTCGATTGTCCCGATTTCGGGATGCGACTGGCGAAGCGTCAAAGCGGCAGCATGTTCGGGCCGCTGGGTTTTGCGATGCGCTATTCACGAACGTTCGGCGAGGCGCTCGATTATGCCTGTAAGCACAGCTACGCGCACAGCCTCGCGGTGCATGTCTGGTTGAGGCATTTCCCGTCGGTGAAGCACGTGTTTGTCGGGCACGACATCCTGCTGGACCGCATGCCGAACAAGGGTCAGGCGATTGAGCAGATGCTGTTGCTCGGCCATCTCGCGGCGATGGAGCTGACAGGAGGACGCGCACAGGTACGCCGTGTCCACTTCCGGCATCAGCCCGTGTCATCGCTCAAAGCTTACCGCCAGGCTTTCGGATGCGATGTCCATTTTGGCCAGAATGAAAACGGCGTGACCTTTTCCTATGAGGATCTGGCCTGTGCGATCACAGATCCCGACGCAAAGGCCTATGCCGCGGTGACCGCGTTTATCGACCGCGAATTCACGCGGCGACATCCCCCGCTCCATGCGCAGGCGCGCGGGCTCATCATGCAGCGGGTGTGGACGGGCGAGTGCTCGAACGAGCACATCGCCGCGGATCTCAATCTGCATCCGCGCACTCTGCACCGGCGACTCAAGGCGGAGGGAACCTCGTTTCAACAGATCAAGGACGAGGTCCGCGGCGACATCATGCTCTACTATCTTCAGCAGACCGACCTGGATTTTGCCGCTATTTCCGAAAAGCTGGGCTTCGCGGAGCAATCGGTGATGACACGGAGCTGCAACCGCTGGTTTTCGGTTTCACCGACACGAATCCGCGCCGAGCGCCGTCTTCAGAACGGCTGAGCCGACGCTGCATTTGGTCAGTATTTGAACCGCAGCGATCCGACAGGAAGGCGCGAGCGGACGCTCATCCGCTCGCTTGGGTCGTATCAGGCCGGCCTTTTCGGCAGTTCAATTTCAGCCTTGGCGGTCGCCAGTACGGCACCCGACTGGTTTGTCATCCTGCAATCGACCTGCACCATATGCCGGCCGGCCTCGTCGACGAACTTGTCGAGGATACTGCCGGTGGTGATGGTGATATCGCCTGTCAGCGCCGGGCTGCGATAGTTGCAAGCAGAATGGCGGACCATGCCCCATTCGCCGGCCCAGCCCGAGAAATAGTCGGTGATCCACGCGCCCATCGACGCGCCATAGCCATAGCCGCGCGGCATGCCGATGAAGCGCGCCCAGCGCGGGAAGAGATGGCCGCGCGACGGGCCGATATAGGCGCCGTCGGTATTCTCGGGATTGTTCGCCTCCTCGGTCGGGTCCTGCTCCGGCCCCGCCATCGGGCCGGTGAAGCCCAGTTCGGCCATGTTGAGATCGGTGCGGCGGTGCATCGAGCCCCACTGGGTGAAGGTGTAGGAGCGCCACTCGGTGGTGAAGCTGACGATCGAATGCGGGCCGAACACGCGCTCGGGCAGCGTGTCACCGACCTTCACCGTATCCCAATAGCGTGCCGAGTGCCCCAGATCGTGGAGCATCTTGATCCACTCATATTTGCGCGCCTCAAGCGCCTCCAGTTCGTCGTCGGTCCAGACGGGATCGTCCTGATTGTCGGTCGGCGTGTTCAACTGGCCGGCGGCCTGGCTGTAGCGGATCGAGGTCGAGCGCTGCTTGGCAATCAGATCGCCATGCTGGTTGTAGTAGAAATTGTCGCCGCGCTGGAAACAGGTCGGCCCGCCGAACTTGGTTTCCTTGACGGTGTAGTCGAACGGGATCCGCTCATTCCACACGCGGTCGCCGGCGACGATGCGCGGGCCGTAGAACCACCATTCGTCGCCCCCGAACAGCATGTGCGAATCGGGGATCAGGCCGATGCACGATGGCGCCGATCCGTGCCCGTCGTCCATCGTCACCGGAAAGCTCTGCGGTGCGATCAGCTGCCCGAAGCGGCTCTGCATCGCGTACATCGCGTCATAGTGCAGGCGGTTGGGATAGTGCATCGCCTGCACCCAGCGCCGGATGTCGTTGTTGGCGAAAGGTTCCACCATGCGGGCGGGCTGCATTGGCTTGCCCAGATACCGATCGATATCAGAGCAATCGAGCGTCGGCGTTGTCACACATCTTCTCCTGTCATATTTGCGCTCCGGCTGCCCATTTGACGAAGCTCTGGGTCGCTGCTCTGCAGCCTGATGTGCATCCGGAGACAGCAGTCAGCCGGGTACGCTAGTGGGGCCGACCCTGGATGACTTGACCGATTTGGACAAGTCTCACGCTTCGCGTGAGCGATTTCAGGCGAAATCGGACGGCCGCAAGCGTCAAAAGGACGAGGGGTTCGATAGGTCAGGATTCACGCCGGCTGCCCCCTGCGCCAACCATCGCTGCGAGAGACAAGGTGGGCTTTCGCAGCTGATTGCGATCAACGGCTGCTTTTCGAGCTTTCACGCTGAAAAGCAGCCGTCGCAATCAGGATTTCAGGTGTCTGGCTTGGCCGAGTCACGGCAAGACGATGGCTGCATCACCAACCGAAGCGCACCGAGCCCATCACGGTGCGGCCCGCTCCAAAATAACAGCTGTTCTGGAAGGGGCAGGCGCTAACGTGCCGCTTGTCGAACAGGTTGGCGGCGTTGAGCGCAAGGCTTACGCCCTCGAGCGCCGTGCTCACCCGACCGAGGTCATAGCCGAGCAGTGCGTCGACCAGGACGAAGCCGTCGGTGTGAAAACGCTGGAAGGTCGTGACGCCATTGATCACCGCGTAATTGGTGGTGCCGTCAGAGCCGCCGACATAGCGCACGCCACCCCCGAAGGTAAGGCCGCCCAATGGCCCCTCGATCCCGGTGTTGCGTCCGAGATCATAGGACAGGAACGTCGAGGCGAGCCATTCGGGCGTGCCGAGCTGGCGCGTGCCCGTGGTCGTCGGCGTGCCGCTGTTGGTGGCGGTCGGCGCGATGGCGGGCGCGCCCTTGGTGATGATCGCATCGGTATAGGTGCCCGCGACGACGATATCGAAGCCGGGCGTAATCTCGCCGCGACCTTCCAGTTCCACGCCACGCACGCGCACCTCGCCGATCTGGATCTGGGCATTGGTCGGGATTCCCCCGGTGCCCGCGGCAGGATCGCCCACGGGTACCTTCTGGCGCCGCAGGTCATAGGCCGAGGCGGTGAAGATCGCGTTTGTGCCCTTGGGCTGGAACTTCACGCCGGCTTCATATTGCCGTCCGGTGACCGGGTCGAACGGGATGCCGTCCCAGGTCTGTCCCGCCTGTGGTTCGAAGGATTCCGAATAGCTGAAATAGGGTGAGACGCCGAACTCGAACTCATAGAGCGCCCCGAGCCGCATCGTGAAGGCGGTCTGCGACAGCGTCGTCACCGCGCCCGGCTGGCCCGCCGCGATCTTCTTGTTGCGCGTGGTCTGATCGTACCAGTCATAGCGCCCGCTTGCGATCAACTGCAGCCGGCCAATGGCGATCTGGTCCTGCAGGTAAATGCCCACCTGATTGCGCTTGCCATAGGTGTTGACATAACCCGCCGAGAGAGCCGTCAGGTCGAAGCTCGGCAACGTCCCGCCATAAACGGGGTTGAACAGGTTGAGGTTGGGAATGCTCGTCACCGGATTGGCGGTCTGCCCGGTGTTGAACTGCTGGACATTCTCGCCCGTGATGTTCTGATAGTCGATGCCCACCAGCACGTTGTGGCGAAGCGCACCGGTCGCGAACTTCGCGTTCAGATGATTGTCGAGCGTCAGCGTGTCATAATCCTCGTCGGCCCCGCCGCCGCCGCGCGTGATGATCGAATAGTTGCTATTGCGGTTGACGCCCGTGCCCGTCGTCGCGAACCCGGCGACATAGAGCTGACGGTAGCTGAGCTCGTTGTTCTGGAAGCGCGCGTTCGAGCGGAAGGTCAGGTGCTCGTTGAAATCGTGGCGGAAAAAGGCTGCGATCGAGCGCTGGTGATGATTGTAGCGCTCATAGCCCGGATCGCCGGTATTGATGTCGCGCGGCAATTCGCCACCCGGATTGGGCAGCACCGATCCATAGGCTGGCACGCCCGAATAGCCGCCGCCCGAGGGCGAATGCTGATAGCCCGCAACGAGCGTGAAACTGGTGTCGGGGCCCGGCGCAATGGTCAGCATCGGGCTGACGTGATAGCGCTCGCTTTCGGTCATCGCAGTGAGGCCGTCGCTCTTCTGCCAACCGCCCACGACGCGAAAGAGCAGGCGTCCGTCAGCGTCGAGTGGCTGGTTGACGTCAATCGCGCCACGCAGCGCGTCGTAATTGCCCGCCTGCAGTTCGATACGACCAAAGGCATCGGCCTCGGGCAGCTTGCTTGTCAGGTTGACGAGGCCGCCGGGCGTCGAGTTGCCGTAGAGCACCGAGGCCGGCCCCTTGACGACGTCGATATGGTCGACGCGGTTGAAGTCGATCTGCGGCGTCGAATAGGGGCCTGCGATCAGCCGCATTCCGTCCAGATAGAGGCCGGGCGCAAAGCCGCGCAGGATGAGCTGGTCGTACCGCGTCACCATGCCGCCGCGCTGATTGGGGGAAACACCCGCGACATAGGTCAGCGCCTGGTTGATCGACAGCGCGTTGCGCCGCGTCAGCTCCTCATTGTCTATGACGGTGATGCTCTGAGGCGTTTCCATCAGCGGCGTATCGGTCTTGGTGCCCGAGCCGGTGCCCTTTTCCTGCACGCCGGTGACGACGATGGTGTCATTGGCGATAGTGTCATCGGCACCTTCCGCGAATGCCGGCACCGGCGCTGTCTGCGCCGAGGTGATCAGCGCCACGCGCGACAATCCCACCAGAATTTTTCCGCGCCGGTTAACGACTTGCATCTTGCACCCCTTTGCTATTGATACCGATTCGCAATTGCCGTTAGGGCGAATAAGTGTTAGTTGCAAGTCGATTGCAATAAGGGATTGGCCGTGGCTGGACATACGCTCGGGCGAACACGAGCAGGAAGACTGGCGATTGCGGCGCGCTCCGCGACTGCGCTGATCGGGAACTATGCCGCGGCTGCGGGCCTGGCGAGCCTCATGGCGCGGCTGCTGCCCGTGGCACGCGCCGAGGCGACCGGCTGGGGCATGATCCTCTCCTTCCTGATCTATGCATGCCTCGGCCTCTGGGCGTTTCACGAGCCGCGACTGGGGCGTGTGGCGGGCGTCGTCTGGGGATCGGCGCTGCTCTCGATCGGCGCGGTTCTGATTCTGGGTGTCCGGCCATGAAGGGGAATGGCGTCCGCCAGTCGATGGCGTGGATCCACACATGGCTGGGGCTGGTCGCGGGCTGGATCCTGTTCGCGATGTTCCTGACCGGGACCGCGAGCTATTTCCGGCCCGAGATCACGCGCTGGATGCAGCCCGAACTGCGTCCCGCACAGGTATCGCCAACCCGCGCCGCCGAAACCGCTATCGCGCGCATGCAGAAGGTAGCGCCCGACGACGCGCAATGGACGATTTACCTTCCCGACGACAGAACGACGACGACGCGCATATTCACGCGTGCGCGGCCCAATCCCGATCCAAAGGCGCCGCCCAAACCGCGCAAGCCCGAACTGCGCCTCGATCCCGCGACGGGCACGCCATTGACGGCGCGCGACACGCGCGGGGGCGAGCATTTCTACCGCTTCCACTTCCAGCTCCAGCTTCCCCATCCCTGGGGCCGCTGGCTGGCGGGACTGTGCGCGATGTTCATGCTGGGCGCGATCCTGTCGGGCGTAATCACGCACAAGCGCATCTTCGTCGACTTCTTCATGCTGCGATGGGGCAAAGGGCAACGAAGCTGGCTCGACGCGCACAATGTGTCGGCAGTGCTGGCGCTGCCCTTTCACGCGATGATCACTTACACCGGGCTGATCACGCTCGTGGTGATGTACATGCCTTGGCCCATCGCCGCGAACTACGCGTCGCCGCCCGCATTCAGCGCCGAGGCCTTCGGCATGGAGGCCGAGCAGGAGCCGTCGGGCGTGCGCGCACCGATGATCCCGATATCGCGCCTCGCCGCCGCTGCGACCGCCGAATGGTCAGGCGGACAGCCCGCGCGGATCGTCGTGCAGAATCCCAATGATATGGCCGCCACGGTGACGCTGATCCGCAGCAACGCCGATACGCTCAACGCACGCGGCCAGTCGGTCACCTATTCGGCCGTGAACGGACGGAGAATCTCTGGCTCGCCGGCGCCGGGCCCTGCCATCACCACCGCCGGCGTGATGCTCGGGTTGCACCTTGGCGTCTTTGCAGGACCGACGCTGCGCTGGACCTATTTCCTCCTCGGTTTGACAGGCACGGCCATGGTCGGAACGGGCCTTGTGCTCTGGACGGCAAAACGGCGTAAGCCGGGCGCAAGGCCCTTTTTCGGATTTCGCGTGGTGGAAAGGCTCAATATCGGCGCGATCGCCTGCCTGCCCGCCGGGCTCGCCGCATTTCTGCTCGCCAATCGGCTGCTTGCCGCCGATCTGCCGGGGCGTGCCGACATCGAGGTTGCCGCGATGTTCTGGACATGGTTCGGGCTCGCATCGCTGTCGGTACTGCTCTCGGTCCGCCGCGCCTGGATCGTGACGCTGACGGCGTCTGCCGCCGCATTTGCCGCAATCCCGCTGGTCAACGCGCTCACCACCGATCGCGCCTTCATCCGCTCGCTCATGGCGGGCGACGAACTGTTCATGGCTTTCGATATAGTCGCGCTGACGATCGCTGCGGCTCTCGGCTTTGCCGCCTGGCGCGTTGCGATCGCGCGAGGAGCGCCGGCGCGCGGCAGAGCGCTACGGCGACCGGTCACAACGGCCAGCAGGGAGGTAGTCGATGCCGCTTGAATCGGCCCTTATCGCCTATGCCGGGCTTGCCAATATCGCCCTCGCCAGCAGGCGCTATCGTCCGGCACGGCCGCTGCGCAGCGCTATCCCGCGCCCCGCGGCGATCGTCGCGGGGATCGCGCTGCTTATCCTGTCGGCAGTGCTCGCCTGGATGCGATTTGGTCCATATCAGGGCATGGTTGCCTGGATCGGCCTGTTGTCGCTTGGCGGGCTGGCGCTGGTCTTGCTGATGTCGAGGTCGCGCGAACTGGCTCTGGGCCTTTGGGCGCCAATTGCACTCACCGGTACCTTGCTGGCCTTGTTGTAGCAGACAGTTTTGTCGCGTTCCGCGTGCACGGCCTGTCGGCGGCGTCCTATGGCGTTCTGGCCGCCGCGTATTGTTGTCGGTCGTGGGGTGCTGGTGCCATGAAAAAAGCCCCTGGGCTTGGTTGCCGAGGGGCTGTGAGTGTTGTGTTTTGGGTATTAA
>NZ_JAKVIO010000070.1 GCF_022601895.1 Sphingomonas sp. LaA6.9 | reverse complement strand
ACGACATGGATCGTTTCCGATGGTTCAGCCGAGGGTATCGTGACCGATGCTGCCACACCGCACGGACGCGCTGCTGCGCCAGCGATGGCCGCATGGAGGTCGCGGGTGGCCGAAGGCGTCGATGCGTGGAGGCGATTGCGATTCACGCCGAGGCCACGGCCACGCAGGTGATCCTCGGCGATAGGGTTCGCATAACGGACATGGGCGTCGCGCGTGACGATGACGAGCCCGATCGCGGTGTGATCGAGCGCCTGCGCCGAGAAACGTTGCTGAAGGGCGATGCCTTCCATCCGGCGGCGGATCTTGAGGCTCCTGCTCAGATGCGGCAGCAACTGGCCGAGCAGGCGCTTGTCGTCCTGATCGAAATCCTCCTGCGAGCGACGGCGATGCGTACCCAGCGTGACCGTTTCCTCTTCACATTTCAGCAGCGATGCATAAATCCCGCGATGCGCGTCTATCTCGCCAAGATAGTCGTTGTAGAATTCAAGCCGGCCACGCTCGGCGTCGGTCACAAGCTCGCTGTCGCGCAATATCTCTCCCACCGGTGCGATCCTCATGCGCAGCATCGCGCGATCGCCCGACCAGTAGTGATCGAGATAGCTGCGGACATGCCGCTCCTCGGCGGCCGAGGCGGCTGCGATCACGCCGACCGGCTTGTCCCGCTGGATAATGAGCGCGGTCGGCCCCTTGAGCACATCTTCGAGCGCGAGCACGACGCCGGCCCAGCCGTCGGGATGAAGCGATGCATCATAGATCGCTTCGATGATGGCCTGAACGCCGTCGCTTGTACCTGAAATAGAACGCATGGTTGACCGATCACGGGCTACGAAGATGCCAAACATCATATGAATTACGAGTAAAATCAATAATGTAATTCTGGTTTTACTTGGCTGACACCCGATGTTTTGGCCGAAAGATGCAATGCGCGCCACGTGACGCGCAAATGACTTCAGCCGCGGGCATCTAGTCGAAAAAATTTATACTGCCCTATACGTTCGTAGGGGGCGCGATGTTCGTTCGTCCGACTATGGCGCGCACAGACAAGGGACGTTGCACGCATAACCGGAGGAACGAAAACAGCAATCTGCACTGGTTGATAATTTGCAGAAAACAGCCTGATCGGGGTCTACGCGATCCGGTCCTGCCCGAAGCAGTCAAACGCCCTTCGGTCGCCATTCTCATAACAACTTATCCATGGGGGCCGGCATTTGCCGGCATGAACATATGATCGGCAAGCGTACGCTTTTTTGTGCTTCGGCCTTGTGCGGAAGCCTTGTTCTCTTCAACAGCCAGACGGGTTACGCCGCCTGCTCGACCACAACGGCAACCGACGGCACGACGACCGTGAACTGCACGGGGACCAGCCCGGCGACCAATATCGGCTCGGGCAACGACATATTCGTCAACGACGGCACGATCAGCGCTGCGACGGGGATAGGGCTCAGCGCCGGCACAGATACGGGCAACATCACCAATAACGGGACGATCGCAGCGACAGGCAGCAATGTCACCGGCTTGCACGCGGTCAGCGTCGACGGGCTGCGCGCGGGGAGCCGGATCGTCAATAACGGCACGATCTCCGCGGCGGCGGGCACGGGCGCGCATGGCATCGTGGTGGCGGGCTCCGCGACCATCGAAAATCATGGCAGCATCACCACAGAGGGGCAGCATTCGCGCGTTATATCGGTCGGTAACGACAGCGCCATCACGCATGGTGGTGTCGGCGCGTCGATCCGCAATACTGGAGCCCAGGGGTTTGGTGTGGTCGTCGGCGCGAACAGCACCATCACGTCGACCGCATCGATCCGCGCGGAATCCGATGGCATCGGCGTTCAGCTTGGCGTGGGTTCGACGCTCGACAATGCCGCCGAAATCTTCGGTTCGCGTAACGCGGTGGCCTTCAGCGGAGGCGGCACGCTGATCAACCGCACGGGCGGTTCGCTGACCAATTCCGGCACGGGATCGACGGTCGTGATGACGCTCGGACAGAATCAACTCTCCAACAACGGCGTGATTGACACGCCGAACATTGATGCGAATGGCGCCGTCATCACGTTCAACACTGGCCTGGGAACGACGGGCACGATCAGGAACGACGCCAGCGGCGTCATCGGCCATGCGGGCATGCCCGACGGGGCAAGCGCCATCCTGTCCGGAAACTCGGGCAATGTCGTCGTGCAGAATAGCGGCCGCATTCATGGTGACGTCCGGATGGAGGATGGTGAAGGCAAGGCGGTCTACAACGGTGTCGAGGGCGAAGGAGCCCCTATTGCCGGACCCGGCGTCATCGAAGGCGATATATGGCTGACTGCAGAGGACGATGTCGTTCGCAATGCAGGCACGATAACCGGCAACATTCAGTTCGGCGCCGGCGACAATCGCCTCGACAATCTTTCCGGCGGCAGCATCAATGGCGGCATCACCTTTGGAAGCGGTGGCAACGGCTCGCTGGCCAGCCCGGGCAACCGCCTCCACAATGCCAGCGGCGCCACGATCAACGGGAATTTGAGCTTTGGCACCGGTGTCGACCGGATCATCAATCACGGCACCGTCAATGGCACCGTGAATCTGGGGGATGGCGACGATCTCTTCTTTGTTGAGGGCGGCGCGATCAACGGCGACGTCCTGCTCGGTGCGGATGACGACGCCTTCTACATTAACGGGCGTCCAGTGCTCGCAGCGGGGGTGCGCATCCAGGCCGAGGGCGGCGATGCCGACCGGCTGACTTTTTCCGGTGACAGCGGAAGCTGGGACGCCGCGCAGTTCGAGGGCTTCGAGCGGCTGGTCCGTGACGGTGACGGCGCTACGACGCTGACGGGTGGCTGGGGCGCCTTTTCGGCAGGCATGGAGGTGGCACGCGGGACACTGACTCTTGCCGAAGGCGTCGACAATGAATTGTTCGGCGACATGGTCGTTCTGGATCTCGGAACCTACATCGTGAACGGCGTCCATATCGGCAATATCGACATCGCGCAGGGCGGCACGCTCGGGGGCATCGGCCGGATCAGCGACGTCACGCTCGACAACGCGATCGTCACCAATGCGGGCGTGGTTTCGCCGGGTCAGGGCATCGGCACGCTGACGCTGGCACGCGACTATATCCAGACCGCGACGGGCCGGCTCGACATCGAGCTCGGCGCGCCCGGCACGTCGGATCTGCTGGCCGTCGGCGGCACTGCCACGCTTGCCGGCACGGTCAACTTCATCCCGCTCGATCTGGCGGGGACGGGCGCCTACACCTTCATGACCTATGGCGCGCGGAGCGGCGCGTTCGATCAGGTCACGAGCGGCGCCGGGGCCCCCGGACTCTTCTTCAGCTATGCCGTGGACTATCAGGCTGACAAGGCCGTGGTGAACGTGGTCAAGACCGGGACCGGCCCCATGCCGGGCGCCTGCACCCCCTCAAGCCCCGCCGCGGGGCAGACGGTGATCTGCAAACCGCCGGTCGATAAGACCTATTTGTTCACGGCGCCCGACCTGACGATCAGCGTTGAGGGCGTGCTTGAGTTCCAATCGCCCGATGCGCTGATAAGGACGGCGGGGAGCAATGCCGCTGTGTCGGTGGCGGCGGGTGCGGGCATCGTGAATCTCGCTGCCGATGCCCCTGCGCTTGTGATGGATGGGGGCAGCAACCGCCTGACGAACGCCGGGTTGATCAACACCCCCAATGCGCCGGGCGGCCAGAATGCACCGATCATCCGCTTCGCCAGCGCGCCGGGTAACACCAGCACGCTCCGCAACGAAGCCACCGGCACCATCGGGCAGGCGGGTAACCCCAATGTCCGCGCGGTGAGCGTGGGCAGCGCCGGCACGATCGTGGTGGAGAATGCCGGACGGATCCATGGCGCGCTCGACCTGTCGGGCGCCGAACGCGTCGACATCACCAACGACGGCGTCATCAACGGTGACGTCGAAACCGCAGTGGGCAATGACGACATCAACAACCGCGCAGGCGCCTCGCTCAGCGGCAATGTGAGGACCGGCGCGGGCGAGGATCATCTGGCGCTGTCGGGTACGCTCACCGGCACCGTCGACCTGGGCGATGACAAGGACGTTTTCGATTTCGCGGGCATCATGAACGGCAATGTCACGATGGGCGCGGGCGACGACGAGATCACCATCCGCCCCAACACCGCCCAGGATCCTGCGCCGGCACTGGGCGCGGACAGCGTAATCGACGCGGGCGGGGGATTCGACCTGCTGACCTTCGGGCTCAATAGCGGGACGTGGGATGCGGCGCAGTTCGCGGGCGTCGAGACGCTGCTCAAGAACGGTGGTGGCACCACGACGCTGACCGGTATCTGGAACAGTCTTGATACCACCGCGGGGACGCGCGTCACCGCGGGGACGCTCCATCTGGCCGCTGGCAGCGCGCTTCACGGCGTCACGGCCATCCGCGGCACGGGCATCTACAGCCTGAACGGCGCCAATATCGGCAATATATCGGTGGAGACGGGCGGGACGTTGATGGGCAGCGGTGCGGTTGGCAGTGCCTCGCTCTTCGCCGCTGGTACCCGCCATCATCTCACCAATGGCGGCATTGTCGCGCCGGGCAACTCGATCGGCACGCTCACGGTGTTCGGCGATTTCACGCAGGCTGCGGGCGGCCGGCTCGATATCGAACTCGGCGCACCCGGCATTTCGGATCTGCTCGATATTGAGGGCACCGCGCGTCTCGATGGCGCAGTGCAGTTCATCCCGCTCGATGCGGCGACGCTCGGTTCCTACACCTTCCTCGTCGCGGACGGTGGGGTCAGCGGCCAGTTCGCAGCGGTCAACCCTGATCAGACATTAGCGCAGCAAGGGCTGATGTTCACCTACGTTATGGACTACGGCCAGGCCAATCAGGTCTCCGTCAATGTCACCAGAACAGGTACGGGGACGCCAACGCCAACGCCAACGCCAACGCCAACACCTACACCTACACCTACACCTACACCTACACCTACACCTACACCTACACCTACACCTACACCTACACCTACACCCACGCCGACACCCACGCCGACACCACCAATCATCCCGGTGATCGCGGGGTTGACGCCCAACCAGGCCGCTGTGCGCAACGCATTCCTTGCCCATGGCGCGTTCACTTCGGATCTGGCCGCAGTGCGTGCCTCGCTGAACGTCATCGACCCCGTGCGCGCGGCGCAGGCGCTCGACTCCTTCTCGGGCGAGGTGCACGGCGTGACTCCCGCCATCGCGGCGCAGGCGGGCCGCCAGTTGGCGCGCCTGATCGAGGGCCGCATGACCGCGGAGCGCTCAGGCTATTCGCTGGCAGATGCCGAACAGCGGTCCGACGACGCCGGCCACGGCACAGCATTCTGGATGCAGGGCGTCGGCACCTTCGGCGATATTGATGATGGCGCGTTTGCCTCGGGCTATGACTATGACGTCAAGGGCCTGGCCATCGGTGCCGATCGGCAGGTCGGTGAAACTATCCGGCTCGGTATCGCGGGCGGCTATTCGGGCACTGATTTCAACCAGGCTGGCACCGGAGCCAATGGCGACATCGACAGCTATCATCTTGGTGCCTATGCGATGGTCGACACGGACGATCTCTTCGTCGACGCGCAACTCGGCTATGCGCGACACGAGATCGACACGCGTCGCGCGATCATCACAGGCAACGGCACCGCACGCCGCGCCAGCGGACGCACTGATGCCGACGAGTTCCGTGCCGAGGTCAAGGCGGGCACCACCGTCAACGCGGGCAGCGTTTCGCTCCGGCCGACCGTCAGCCTCGACTATGCGAGGGTGAATCAGAGCGGCTTCGTCGAGACGGGTGCGGATGATGCAGGACTGATCGTCGGCAGCACCGAATATGAGGCGCTGACCGGGGCTTTCGGCGTCGAGTTGACCGGAGAATTCGGAGTCAGCGGGGGCACGGTGATGCCCTATGCCAATCTCGCGCTAGCGCATGATCTCGTGCAGCAAGGCTGGGCCATTTCCTCAGGACTGACCGGCGGCGTCGGCACCTTCACGATACATGGTGCCGAGCCCGGCCGGACTGCCGGACGGGCCAATCTCGGGGTGATCGGCAAGGTCGCCGCCGCCGAGTTCAAACTGGGCTACGGCCTTGAGGCGCGCGAAAATCTGACCGCCCATTCGGTCTCCGGTGGAATCACTTTCCGCTGGTGACCGAACGTCCCGACTCCACTGCTTGCATTTCCCACCACTTGAGCAAGCAGTCGGAGTCGGGGCATCCTTTCTCGGCCGTCCCACCGCCTGAGGGGAACGGGGGTTGGAAGAAGCGCGATCCGCGCGCGCCGCCTTCGAAGCACTGACCTCTCCAGCATCACGCAATCTCAACTCAACGCCGTTGCCCTGCGCCTCAATCAGCGCCCCCGAAAGACCTTGGACTTCGAAACACCCGTCGATAAACTACGAGAGGTGTTGCGATGACCAGTTGAACCCGCCGGTCGTTAGCCGACATCGGTTGAGGCCCGGGAAGAACGAAGCCCGGTGGGTGGCCGGGCTTCGATTGGTCAGAAGTTCAGAGAGAAAGTCGCCCTTGCGCTGTGGTTCTGGGCGCTGGCCGCGACATCGCCGGCATAGGCGATGTCGAGGCGGGCCCGGCTGGAAAGGGTGAGGGCGAGGCCGATATCGGCGGAGAGCGCATCCTTTGCGACGGGCGTGCCACCAATGCTGAAGGGATCACCATTGGTGAAGGCGAGCAGCGCGCCGGGGGTAAGATCGCCAAAGGCATGTCGCCAGCCCGCGATCGTACGCAGATCGGCTTTCATCCCGCCAAGGCTGAAGGACTGGGTGATGCGCGCGCCGAGCGTCGTGAAGCTGGTGCCCATCGTGGCGTGTGCGATGCCAAGTGCGGCGACATTGCCGCGTTCTTGCACTGCCTCGCTGTCGAGCGTGACGTGCGCGATGCTCGCAAAGGGCTCGATCGCGGCGCCCGCGACATCGAGGCGATAGCCGATCTCGGCAAAGCCCTGCGCGGTCGACGAGCGTCGGCTGGACGTTGCGGTTTCGCTGAAGCCCGCAAAGCTGATCCGGCGGGTGATGTCGGCATCGTGCCAGCCAAAGGCGAAGCCCGTCCTGAGGCTCAAGGGGCCCGTATCGGCGCCCGCGTAGAGGCCGAGATGGTAGCTGTCGATATCGGCGTCTGAAGCGAGACCGCGGACATCGGCATCACCCTTCTGCCAGCCGCCATAGATGCCGAGCTGCACATGCTCCGCAGCGATCGCGTCCACGCCCATCAGCACACCTGCTGCATCATGTTTGATCCGGTGCGCATTGGCGCTGCCATCGAGGCTGCCCCAATTGCCGATGCCCTGCATCCACCAGGCAATGCCACGTTCGGCATCGATGGCAGCACCGGCAATCCGCATCCTGTCGAGCGCGGCCGAGCGGATGAAGCGGCTGTCCTCGACCAGCACCGACTGGAGCGAGGCATGGACCTCGCCCGACAGACTTTCAAAGGCCGTGCGCGCCTGATCGGCGCCGAGCATCACGACCGCCTCGAACAGCGGGTTGCCCGAATCGAGCGCCTGCACCGCGGCTGCTGTCGCGCGCTGGTTTGCGCTGCGGCCGATGGTCGCGAAGTCGATATCGTTGCGCTGGAGCGTCAATGTCACCGCACTGGCCGAATAGCCGAGCAGCGCGTCAAGGAATGCATAGTCCGAAGTGGCATTCGCGAACTGCCCCTGTATGCCGCCCGCCGCGGTCAGGATCGTGTAGCTTGCGTTGCGCCGGTAATTGCCATCGAACCCGATATGCGCGACCTCGCCGCCGTTCAGGATCGCACGCCCCGAAACCACGATGCGATCGCTGGCATCGCCCGTCGCATCGACCTCGACCGCATAGATCGAGCCCGCCTCGAAGATGATGTCGCCATTGACGTTGAGCGTGCCGATCGAATTGCCCGGCGAGATCATGCCGCCCGCAGCCACCACCGTGCTGCCAAGCGAGCCATCGCCGCCGACAAGGGCGCCATTGCCGATCCGCGTGGCGCCGCCGAGCGTGCCGCTCGCGATCAGCGTCCCCCGTCGCACATCGAACGCACCGGCAAAGCCGGCATTGTTGCCCGTCAGTTCGACGCGCTGGCCGCCATCGATCGCAAGCGTGCCAGTGCCGCCAAGCGTGCCGGCATAGCTGCCTGCCTCGGTCTGGTTGAAGAGCAGGGTCGCGCCCGCCGCGATCGTGGCGTCTCCGGTAAAGCGCTGCGTGGAGGTGACAAGCGATCCCTGCTCGATCGACCAGTCGAGCGACGAGGTTCCGCCAAGCGTCAGGCTGCCCGCACCGCGCTTGACCATCGCGCCGTCGACGCCGCCCGATCCGGCGATGGCGCCGCCAAAGCCCGCATCGCCCGCCTGATCGAAGACGAGCGTACCCGCATTGGCGATATTGCCGCGGATCGAGGCGGCGTTGCCGATGAGCGTGCCGCCCTCGACGATCGTGTTGCCGGTATAGGCGTTGGCCCCCGTCAGGATCAGCGTGCCGCGATCGGCCTTGACCAGATCGCCGGTGCCCGTCAGCGCTGAGGCGATCGTCGCGGTCATCGCAGCGCCCGCTGCCGAACCATCGCCGACGCGGATCACGGTGCGCCCGCCAGTGCCGCCGAGCGACAGCGCATCGCCCGCAAGGCTGTAGCCGTGCGATGCGAACTGAAGCCCCGCAACCGACAGTGCGCCCGCACTGTCGTCGAGCGTCACCACGCCCCCGGTTCCCTGGAACACCGCAAAGCCCGGCTTCGGCTTCACCGCGCCATTGACCAGCCCGTTGGCGTCGGTCCACGCGCGACCCGTAGCGGTCCATGTGCCCGCACCGCCATCGACCACGCCATTGTCGTGGAGCGCGGCATTGGTGCCGTCCCAGAAGAGCAGGTCGACGCCCGCCGAAGAGATGAGATTGACCCGGCCCGCGATCGCGGTCTGGATCTGAAGGTCGTTGGCGCTGATGCCCGAGGGCAGCAGGTTGAGCTCAAGCCCGTTGTCGATGAGCGTGCCGCCATAGTCGAACAGGCGGTAGACGCCCGCGCCGAAGCCGCCCGCATCGGTGACGCTGAGCCTGCCGTCGAGCACCAGGTCGCCGGTGACGTCGAACAGCGCGTTGGCCGAAGGCGTGCCGAGCAGCGCCACCACATTGGCATCGTTGCCAAGCGTCAGGCTGACCATGCCCAGCGTATCGCCCGCACGCCCGATCAATGCGCCGAAGCCGGAGACATTCACCATGCCGATACGGCCCGAACCCTCAAGCGAGGCACCAGTGCCGATCGCGACGCTGCCGCCGAGCGCTCCGTCGACGCGCAACGTGCCGCCATGAACGGTGGTGGTCCCGGTAAAGCCCGCGCTGTTGCCGGTGAGGGTGAGGTGGGCGGAACCATATTGATGGAGGTCACCGCTGCCCGAAAGCACGGCCGCATAGCTGGCCGCGCCCGTATCAAGAAAACCGAGCGAGGCACCCGATGCGATCTGGGCGTTGCCCATGAAACGCGAAGCCGCGGTCTCGAGCTGACCCTGCTCGATCACCCAGTCATTTGCGGAGTTGCCGGTAAGCGTCAGCATGCCGACGCCGCGCTTGGTCGCCACACCCCGGGCGCCGTTAAGACCCAGTATATTGCCCGCAAAGCTGTCGTCGCTCGCCTGATCGAAGACGACCACGCCCGCATTGCTGACAGCGCCGCGGATGGTGTCCCTGTTGCCGATCAGCGTCCCCGCCTCGACAATCGTGTCCCCGGCATAGCTGTTTGAACCGCTCAACACGAGCGTGCCAAGGCCGGCTTTGATCAGACTTCCGCTCCCTGAAATCATGCCCGCGGCGGTGAGCGTGGTGCCGGCGGCGGTGTCGAACCGGCCGTCGAGATTGAGCGCGATGCTACGCCCGGTCAGGAAGCTGTTCGTCGCGGCCAGCGTGCCGCCTTCGAAGACGATCCCCCCAAGACCGTCTCCCAGATTGCCGTCGGCGCCGACCTGCAGCGTGCCGCCCTGAAGGATCGTGCCGCCGCTATGGGTGTTGGCGCCGCTCAGAATCAGCGTGCCGGTGCCGGTTTTGCGCAGCGCGGTGCCGCTGGCTCCGTTGGTCAGCCCGGAGGCGATGGTCGCGGAGATGGCGTTATCGACCTGGATCGTCGCGGCACTGCCCGCGGCCGGGTCGAAGCCCAGCGTACCCCCGGTCAGTTGATAGCCACTTGTCGAGAATTGCAGCGTGTCGAAGGACTGCGCGCCCTGCACCGTGACCGTGCCGCCGGCTGTGCCGGTAAAGACGCCCACCGAATGATCCCACTGGCTGTTGACCCCCGCCTGGCCGGGCTGGCCGGTCCAGTTCGTCGCCGCGCTGCTCCACGTGCCGGCACCGCCGTCAACGCTGCCATTGCCGATAGCGTCTATGCCGTCCCAGAACTGCATGTTCTGGCCCGCGCCGAGTATAGCGAGGTTCACCTGTCCGGGAATCGCAGTCTCGACACGCGCCTGATCGACCACGAAGCTACTTCCGCTCGTGTTCACTGTAGCGAAGCTGCCCGCAAGCGCGCCGCCATAGTTGAACAGGCGGTAATAGCCCGCAGCCGAAGCCTGTGCATTCAGCGTGCCGCCGAGCGTGAGATCGCCCGTGACGTTGACGAGATCGTTGCCGCCCGCGCCCGTGCCGCCGATCACGCCCGGCGCATTGAGTTCGAAATTCGCGATCGACCCCGCGTTCAGGTTGAGTAAGCCGAGGGTGAGGGTACCGGGGCTGTTGCCCGCGGAGAGCGTGCCGCCATTATCGATAGTGACCGCGCCGCCGATGATGCCCGATCCACCAATCGTTGCACCGGAATTTACGATGACGGCGCCGCTGGCGAGCGCGCCGTTGACGCGCAGCGTGCCGCTGTTGATTGTCGTTGTACCCGTATAGCCATGCGTGCCGGTGAGTGTCAGCGTGCCGGTTCCGTCCTTGATCAGCGCGCCGGTGCCGGAGATCGCACCGCTATAGGTTGAGCTGGTGCTGCTGTTAAAGGCGATCGTGGCATCGTTGGTGACATTGCCGATAATCGTCCCCGACACGCCGCCATTGCCGATCTGCAGCGTGCCGGCATTGACCGTCGTGCCGCCGGAATAGAAGTTGTTGCCCGTCAGCGTCAGCGTGCCAGTGCCATTCTTGGCCAGTGCGCCGGCACCGCCGATAATGCCGCTCAGGGTTTGGTTGGCGGCGTTCCCCAGATTCAATGCTGCGCCCGAGCCCAGGCTGATGGCGTTGCCCAGATTGTTCCAGCTGCCCAGGAGGGTAGCAGCGCCGGTAACGTCAAGCGCGCCTGTGCCAAGCCCCGAATTCGAGGCGAGCGTCAGGCTGGCACCGCCCAGTTCGACTCCGCCGCCAAAGATGTTCGAGCCACCAAGCGTGACGGCGCCGCTCGTGATCGCCAGACCGCCGATCCCGGAGATCGTGCTGTTGAGCACAAGCGCATTGGTCCCGGTCAGGCTGAGCCGCGTCCCCCCGGCGAGATTGATGGTGTTGGTCAGGGAAACGCCGGGCACTCCGGCACGAAGGCTGGCATTACCGCTTACGTTAAGGTTGCCGAGGCCAAGCGCCCCATTATTGCCGACGCTGAGCGTACCGCTGAGCAGATTGAGGCCGCCGCCGAAAATGTTGTTGCCATTGAGCGCCAGCGTGCCGCTGCCACTGAACGACAGGGCGCCAGGCCCGCTGATGAAGCCGCCAAGGGCAATGTCGTTGCTGCCGCCGATGCCAAGGTTGGCGTTCAGCGACACGGCATTGCCGAGATTGATGCCGGCGCTGGCATTGAGCGTCGCCGCGCCACCCACCGTCAACAGGCTCAGGCCAAGCGCGGTGTTGCTGCCGAGCGTCAGACTGCCGGCTTGCAGGCTGACACCCCCTAAAAACGTGTTGGCACCGCCCAGCGTCAGATTGGCCGCGCCGTTCTTGGTGATTCCGCCCGCGCCATTCACCGATCCGTTGAGCGCCACATTGCTGCTACCACCGATACTCAGCCCGGCGTTGAGATTGACGTTGTTGGTGAGGCTGACGGCGGTGCTGGCGCCCAGCGTGCTCGCACCGTTCACTGTGAGATTGCCCGTACCGAGCGCCGTATTGTGGCCTACGATCAACGACCCGCCGCCAAGGTTGAAACCACCTCCGAAGGTGTTCGCGGCGTTGAGCGTCAGCCCGGACGCGCCGGAGAGGCTGAGCCCGCCCGCACCGCTGATCACACCTGTGATGGTAAGCGCGCCGCCGCCCGCGCCGAAATTGAGCGTGTTGTTGAGCGTGATGGCCCTGTTAAGCACGAGACCCGCCGCGCCCGTCAGGCTGGCTGCGCCATTCACGGTCAGCCCGCCGGTGCCGATCGCGTTGTTGTTGCCCAGATGGAGCGTGCCGGCCAGCAGCGTGGTGCCGCCCGAATAGGTGTTGGTGCCGGTGAGCGAGACCGTTGCGCTGCCGGCTTTGATCAGGGAACCGTTGCCCGTGATCTGATTGGACAGGGTGATATCGTTGCCGTTCTGGACGAGTGCCAGCGACCCGCCGTCAATCGCGATGTTGCCAAGGATGTTGGGCGTGGCGCTGTCGGAGGTCAGCGCGTTGTTGCCGCCGGTAAAGGTGATCGCATTGGCTCGGAAAGCTTCATTGCCGATCTGCCCGCCCGTGAAGCCGCCCGCGATCGCTCCGGCGGAGTCCAGGGTTATGTTCAGGTTGCCGCCGACGATCCCCGCGCCGCCCGAGCCATGTGGCGCCGTGCCGCCTGCACCGGTTCCGCCGGCGCCGCCATTGCCGCCCTGAATTGTCGCGCCAACAACCACCGTATTCGGTGCGCTGCCATCGTTGAAAAAGAGGCCGATACCGCCCGAGCCGCCCGAGCCACCCCTGCCGTACGCAGTGA
>NZ_JAKVIO010000094.1 GCF_022601895.1 Sphingomonas sp. LaA6.9 | reverse complement strand
CGTTCCTTCAGACCTGAAGTGTCGCAACCTCAGTCTGATCCGGTCACGCCGGATGAACAACCTCCTGAAAGCTCACAGCTAGAGCCTGCGTCGGAACTCGGAAGGGGTCAGCCCCACCTGCTTGCGAAATGCGGCGGCGAAGGATGAGGGCGTCTGATACCCGACGGTCAGAGCGATGTCGGTAACCGGCAGCGCGGGATCGGACAGCAACTGGCGCGCGCGGGCGATGCGCTGCCCCACCAGCCATTCATGCGGCGTGCGTCCTGTCGCCTGCCGGAAGGCCGTGCAGAAATGGAAGCGGCTGAGGTTCACCTGCGCCGCAAGCTCGTCGAGGCCGATCTCCTCCTCCAGATGCTCGCGGATATAACCTGTCACCTTCTTCACCTGCCAGTCGGCGAGCCCGCGGCGCGGTGCCTCGACGGTGAGCGCGCCAAAGGACGAATGCCCCCGCACGAGTTGGGTGCAGAGCAGGTCGAGCGCCTGTTCGACGAACAACCGCGATGACGGCTCTTCGACATCGGCCTCGCGCGCGAGCATTTCCATGACGCGCCCGGCGACGGGATCGGTGAAACCGACGCGGCCGATAAGCTCGATCGATTTGCCGTCGGTCAGTTGCTCGGCCACCGACTGCAGCCGCTCATCGGGCAGATAGACATGGCTGACCTCGATGGGACCCGCAATGTCCCAACGCCCGTCATGCCCATCGGGGATCACGGTAATTGTGCCCGCGCGCGTGCGTGCGGCGTGCCGCTCGCCTCCGGTGCGCCAGACGATATCCTGTTCGTCCGCGCCATAATAGGTCACGAGGACATGCGTCGCGAGACCTGGCAACGTGTCGTGCAGCTCGCCATGCGCCCAGCGACGGGTCAGCCGCGTGTGACCGCGCAGGATCTGTTCGGCGATCGCCGGTGGCGTATCAAGAATACGCCCCATTTCGCGCGCCGATTGGTCGGTAGGTCCGCCGTCGAGCAAGCCGTCGATGGGAGATCCGTTCGCAAAGGTTGCGCGCAATCCATCCAAGTCAGGAGCCTTTCAAAGGCGAGCCGTGTAGCCAGTGCGCGGGACTATAAGTGAAACCGCCGTTCCGCACCAGCGCATTGCCCGGGCGGGACATTACAAAATGGGAACCGGGAGGCGGCGGATCGCGCGCCTCCCGGCTTTCAAGGCTCAGACAGCCGTGGCGGCTTCAGTCGCGAAATCAGTCGAGATCGAAACCTCGCGCCACGCGTCGAGAATGGCTGCATCGGACTGATGCTTGGCCTCGATCGCGGCGACGGTGTCGCTGCCGAGCGGGAGCCGGACCGGTGGGTTCTCGGCGTCGACGAACTTGACGAGCACCTCGGCGAGCTTGTCGGGATCGCCGGGCTGGCCGTGGTTGAGGTCGACCGCGACCGAGCGGGCCGCGCCCGCGGTGCCGTTATAGTCGTCGATGCGGTTGAGGCTCACCGTCAGCGAGGAGGAATCGAGGAAGTCGGTCCGGAAATAGCCGGGTTCGACCACCGTCACATGGATCCCGAGCGGGGCGAGTTCGTGATGCAGCGCCTCGGACAGCCCTTCGACCGCGAACTTGGTCGAGCAATAGACGCCGAAGCCCGGGCCCGCACGATAGCCGCCGATCGACGAGATGTTGAGGATGCGTCCCGAGCGCCGTTCACGCATATAGGGGAGCACGGCGCGCGTCACTGCCAGCAGGCCGAAGACGTTGGTGCGATAGAGCGTCTCGACTTCCTCGGCCGTCGCTTCCTCGACCGCGCCGAGCAGACCGAAGCCCGCATTGTTGAGCAGCACGTCGATGCGGCCGAAACGCTCGAAGGCGCTCGCCGCGGCGGCGCGGGCCTGATCTTCATCGGTGACGTCGAGCGGGACCGCAAGCAGGTTGGGGTGCTCGCCAAGCGCCTTGATGACGGTGGCGGCGCTGCGTGCGGTGGCGACGACATTGTCGCCCTGCGCAAGCGCGAGCCGCGCGATCCGCAATCCGAAACCGCGCGATGCGCCAGTGATGAACCAGGTCTTCATGATGTGTCCTTCCTCATGCTTGGTTGACGAGGCCAGATTAGGGTTTGCAAGCGACCGGCGCCGTCGCGCGATTTCGCCCAATGTCGCAATCTTGCGATAGCCACCCGCACAGGTTGGCATGAGTAGACTCCCGCGCACGCGCGAGCGCGCAATCCTCTGATTACATGGAAAAATATCGCGCCGTTCTGCGATCGCAATATTGCGACAATCGCCGCAACGGTTCGACGGCAGCGCCGTTCCGTCGCGGCTAATTCTCTCTCATCGGACGCAATCGGGCGTCCATCACATGGGAGAATTGAAATGACCAAGACGATCCTCATCACGGGTGCTGCTGGCGGCTTCGGCAAGGGCGCAGCTATCGGGATGGCCCGCAACGGGCA
>NZ_JAKVIO010000063.1 GCF_022601895.1 Sphingomonas sp. LaA6.9 | reverse complement strand
GCTAAGCGACTGAACGCGCGCCCAGAGCGCCTCTTCAAATCCTTCCTCATCGAGATGTCCCGGCTCTTCAAAGATCGCGACGATCGTTTGGAACAAGGCTGGCGAGCGCTTGTAATCTTCCGCAAGCTTGCAAAGCTGCGGGTAGATCCTCAAGTCATCCCAGCCCGACGTGATGTCACGCGCGATGATGATATGCATTTGTTGTCGTGCAAGGGCGGATTTGGCTCCCACACAGGGAAAGTCGGGACGTTTGACAAATGCGCGAAATCTTTCAGCGAGCGGATTTCGCTCGTCCGTCATTACACCGATCATGAACTGATTTCCTTCGGGCTCGTCATGGGCGCACGGTTCAAACATGCTAAGCGCGACCGGCGTTACCGCCCCGCCGTGCGACGCACGCGCCCATGAAGAAGATCCGGTGCCGGCTGACGGGATTGCGGGTTCGCGAAGTTTTGCAGCTCTCGATGCGAAACGCCCCGCTCCATCCTGCTGGCCGCTGCGCGGTAGCAGGCGGCGAAGTTACGGTGAACCTTAGCGATTGAGGAATCGGTTGCGTTCCTCGCGGCTTGCAGTGCTTCATCGGCCCGCCTGCAGAAGTATTCGTAATCGTTTTCACAAGGCATGAAAGCCTCCAGCCTGATACAAGCGACAGATCTCCAATATCTGACATCCGACGCATGCTTGCTGATCGCGGTGGCATCGATAAATTACTTTTAGGTCGCGGTCGGTAAGATTTCTACAACCTCGATCAACATTTTCCAATATTGAAGCCTGGTATATCTGATCATACGCGTGCCCAGGGCTTTCTCAGTCGTCTGCTTTTTCGCGATAAAGCCCGCCTGAGGACGCGCAACAGAGCAGCGAGAGCACTGCGTCGCGCCCGCATGCAGGAACATGGCCCATCGCTAACCGGCCTCACCACGCGCTTCCTTCACCCTGAGCTGCCAACCGCATCCGTAGGAAGTGGGAAACGACGTTCAATTCGATAAATTGAGTTTTGCGATCTTCCTTCAACCGCTTGGGACTGCACGCGTCACACAAGCCCGGTATCGCCGCATCAGGGGATTTTGCCGATCGTGTCGGCAACATATGCTCCTCGCCGACCCATT
The DNA here is from genome assembly GCF_022601895.1 of Sphingomonas sp. LaA6.9. Taxonomy (GTDB): domain Bacteria; phylum Pseudomonadota; class Alphaproteobacteria; order Sphingomonadales; family Sphingomonadaceae; genus Sphingobium_A. Next base: position 17,074 of record NZ_JAKVIO010000063.1, on the reverse strand, counting down.
GGGTTGGGCTTTCCCGTCGTGCTGTCCTGCGCAGTCTGATGCTCGATCTCGGCATTGAACTCGGCGCCCATCAACAACGTATAGGCCGAAAGATAGAGCCAAATCAGCAGCACGACGACCGAACTCAATGCCCCGTAGGTGGCACTGTAATTCGACAGTTTGGCGACATAGACGCCGAACAGCAGCGTCACTGCCAGCCAGGACAATGTCGCAAAGAGCGATCCCGGCGTGATCCACCGCCATTTTGCCGTATGGCGATTGGGTGCGTAGCGATAGATGACCGCAATGACGCCGCTCGCGCACAGGGCTGCCGTCGTCCAGAACAGGATGCGCATGCCTGACAAAAGGAAAAAGGGCGCGGCCGGCATGAGGCCTTCCAGAAAGGCAAGCGCTCCGATTGCCGCGGTGGCGGCCACGCCGAGGACCACTAATCCGGTCGCAATTACAAGAGCGATGAGCGCTATCCGCAAATAACCTCGCGTTTCGTCCTCGTCATAGATCACATTGAGAGAGGCCACGATCGAAGTTGCCCCGTTCGCCACGCCAAATATCGAGAATATAAGCGCAATCGCCAGTCCCATGCCCCTGACCTCAGACGTAGTGCGTCGTGCTTCTATCAACTGATCGGCAATGAGCGTGGCGGCCTGTGCGGGAAGCAGTCTGAACAGCGACAACAAGTGCTGACCAAATGTCTCCGGGTCCGCCACCAGGCCATAAATCATCAGGGATGCCGCAAGCGCCGGCACAAGGGCAATGAACATGTAAAAGGCGACGCCCGCTGCGATCAGACCGATATTGTCAGCGGAGCTTTCATTCCACGTTCGTATCAGAATATCACGCCACGCCCGTCTGGGCATCTCGCCAGGAGACTGAGCATCGCGGCCACGATCGGCCGCGGTGGAGGAAAGGCGCTCAGGCGTCATCTGGAAGAAACGCGCGGCCCCTCGATTTGATCGGGAAACTGAGCGAAATCAGTATTTATTGCTGCAGGGTGCGCGCTGGAGCACGACCAGCGCGAATTTTGATGCAGAGTGCTCCAGTCAAAAGGCAGCCGATGGCGGCGCGCACTGGTTTAGCCAGCTCGGCAACACGCGATCGGTCATTGCGCCGTTTCGCGGTATAGGTGGAGATCTTCACGGGCCAGGCCGGATGCGGTCTTGTCGTCCAGCTGAAGGTACGCATTGGCATTTTTCAATGCCCGGTGCGTATGTCGCACGTGTCAGCCAGATGTCATGCTGCCATCCTGGCAGATGCATTTGCGCCTGTAGCCCGAGCCTTGATCTCCTCCACATGGGCGAGAAAACTGATGACAGGGTCCGCGACCGTCGCAACGTCGGATCGACTCAGCATCAGAATCCCGCTGTCGATGATCGCTTCCAGTGCGACGCGGGCGCGCCCGACACGGCTTTTTATAGTTCCGATGGCCACGCCAGTGATCACCGCCGCCTCCTCATAGGAGAGGCCACCACCAGCGACGAGCATCAGTGCCTCGCGCTGTGGAGCAGGCAGTTGCTGCAATGCACGCACGACATCGTTGAATTGCGTTGCTATGTCCTGCCCTGCGGGTGATGCCAGACGGTCCGCAAGAAGGTCGTCCCAAACGCCGACGAAGCGATTGCGTCGCACTTCCGAATAATAGTGGTTGCGAAGGATCGTGAAGGCCCAGGCACGAAAATGGGTGCCTGCCTCAAATCTCCCGCGCGCGGTCCACATTTTCAGCATCGCCTCCTGGACCAGGTCGTCGGCCTGGTCGAGATTGCGACACAGACCGCGCGCAAACGCACGCAACTGAGGGATCACCGAGCTCATATTGGCCTTGAATTCGTGATCGGTGAGAGGCTGTGCCATGTGGGCGCCGGTTTCAGTTTCCGTCATCCTGGACCTCGCTTCCGAAGAGGGTCGATGCAGCCGCATGTCGCATAAGGCGGATACTGGCATTATTAATGTCCGGTCCGGCAGATGGTTCCGAGAGGGTAATGAAATCGAGCGTGGATCGCCGGTTGGCGACATGCCCCGCGCAATTGACGTCCACGTCATGGATTGTCCTGGCCAGCCCTTTCTCGGCGCAGGCGAACACAGTACTGGGACCGGCCTCGCCCGCACTCGCCAATTCCGTTGCCGATGCAACAGGTGCACTGCGCGACGTGCCGCGGACACCCGCGGTCGTCAAAGCTGCAATTATCCGCGATGACCTTCCGAACGAAGTTCGCGCTCGAGTGCTTCGATAAAGGCCCTGACCTTGGCCGGCACCAGGCGAGCCGTAGGATAGACCGCCCAGATTGCGAGCGGCTCGGGTTCGGCATCGTCAAGTACGATATGCCGCAAGCGACCGCTGCCTACCACACTCTCGACGTCCCAGCTCGAGAGATTGGCGATGCCGAGACCGCCAAGGCAGACCTGATGAAGCGCTTCGATCGAACTCGCGGTGAAATTACCGGAGATTTTTCGGCGAACCGTCTTTCCGCTTTGGACGAAAGCCCAATGCGAGGCGCCCGTCGTCAGCAAACAACGATGGTCCGCGAGATCTGCAAGCGAGCGGGGAGTACCGTGCTGCTCGATATATTCCGGCGACGCACACAGCCAACGGGGATTGTCCTTAAGCCTCCGGGCAACAAGATGATTGTCGCGCAGCTTCGCAATGCGTACCGCGACGTCGATTCCCTGAGCGACAATGTCAATCTGATCGTCGGTCAACAGCAGCTCGACGTGCAGATCCGGATTTGCCCGCATAAATTGGGGGATCATCGCCGCCACGACCTTTCGTCCGAATGCGGCCGAAGCGGTAACCCGTAACAGCCCGCTGACACCGGCGCCCGTCGGGCGAAGCGCGGCCAGCGCGCTGGCGTGCTCGTCCAGTATCGCCCATGCGTGAGGCAGAAAGGCCTCGCCTTCCGTGGTGGGTGACAGGGAGCGCGTCGTCCGATGGACAAGTCGAACGCCGACTTCCGCCTCGAGCGCCGCCAGCCGCCGCGATGCCGCCATCGCATTGATGCCGAGACGCCGTGCGGCCCCAGCAAGACTGCCCACCTGAACCGCCTCAACGAAAATCGCGAGATCTGGAAGGTTCATTACAACGCCTTTCGTTATTCTGTCATAACAAAGTCGGTAGGTACTGCGAAATTCGTTATAACTCTATATTCCCTGCAACGTCATTGTCCGCGCGGCCGCCGAGCGTGTGCCCTGGTACCCGCGCGGGCAGCGCCCTGAGGATTCACCCATGAAGAATACAGTCATTTCTCCCGCGAAGGCGCAGGACGCAACCACGATTGGCCGCGCCCTGACGTTCGCAATGGCGATCGCGGCTGGCCTTGCCGTGGCCAATATCTATTACAACCAGCCGATGCTCGGCATCATGGAACATGATCTGCCCGGCAGTATCACGGGGCTGGTGCCGACCGCCACCCAGCTGGGCTATGCGCTCGGGCTCTTCGCGCTCGTACCCCTTGGCGACCTGATCGAGCGCCGTCGCCTGATTGTGATCCAGTTCCTTGTCCTTGCGGCCGCGCTGATTGGCGCAGCGCTTGCGCCCTCGGCCGCTTTGCTCCTTGTCGCATCGCTGCTGCTCGGTGTCGCGTCGACGGTCGCCCAGCAGATTGTTCCGTTCGCCGCACATCTTGCGCCACCGGAAAAACGTGGTGCGACGGTCGGTACGGTGATGTCCGGCGTCTTGTGCGGGATCTTGTTGAGCCGCACGCTCTCAGGCTTTGTAGGCGCGCACGAAGGGTGGCGCGCCATGTTCTGGCTGGGCGTTCCCATGGCACTGGGGGCGGGCGCTCTCATGGCCTTGACGCTGCCGCGCAGCCATCCCGATACCGATCACAGCTACAAGAGCCTGATGGTCTCGCTCGTTCATCTGTGGCGCGAATTCGGCGAGTTGCGTCTCGCCGCCATGACCCAGGCTCTGCTCTTCGGCGCCTTCACTGCCTTCTGGTCTATCCTTGCGCTCCGCCTTCAGGAGCCTCGCTTTGCTCAGGGCGCCGAAGTTGCAGGTCTGTTCGGCATCGTTGGCGCGGTCGGTATCCTTGCGGCACCCATCGCTGGTCGCGTTGCCGACAAGCGCGGTCCCCGCAAGGTCATCGTGGCCGGGACAATCCTGACCGTGGTTTCATGGGCGGTCTTTGGGCTTTGGGCCTCGATCGTCGGGTTGGTGGTTGGGTGCATCCTGCTCGACTTCGCCGTCCAGAGCGTGCTCGTCTCAAATCAGCACATCGTCTATGCGCTCCGGCCCGAAGCACGGGCGCGGCTGAACACGATCTTCATGGGGTCGATGTTCCTGGGAGGTGCGGGCGGTGCCGCAGCGGCGACAGCGGCATGGAACGTCGGCGGCTGGAGTGCGGTGTCCATCCTCGGGGGCGCGCTCGCGGTGCTCGGCTCAACGCTGCAACTCGCCAACGTGCCGAAGGCTCGGTGAACATGCGCGAGGGCGCGGGACCGTGCGTCAGCTTCTCGGTGCTATCCGCGCTGGGGAGGGCTATGCGGTATATGTCGCGGCGGATGCGTGCGGTGGCCTGACTCGGGCCAGCCACGATGCGGCGCTGCGGCGCATGGAACAGGCCGGTGCGGTCATGACCTCCTGGCTCCAGTTCCTGCTGGAGATGCAACGCGACTGGACGCGCGACGACACCTACGAGGCGGCGCGGGGAATCGTGGTTGATCACGGTGGCGGCTACGGCATCGGGCTCGACTACGCGCGCGACATGATCCACCCCGCCTGAGGAGACGCTGCATGTCCTTCCCCTTCGACGCCACCGACTGGCACATCATTCCCGAGCGCAGCTTTGACCAGTTGAAGATCGGCGAAATCTTTCGTGCACCCAGCCGCACGCTGACCGACGCTCATGCCTGCGCCTTCCAGACCGTATCGTGCGACAACCACCCGATCCATTACGACGTCAGCTACGCCAAGCGCTTCGGACACCCGGCGCCGGTTGTCCACGGGCTTCAGGTGCTCGCATTCACGGCGCCAGGTGCGACGCTGCTGCCGCACAATTTCGGATCGACTTTGTTGCCTTCGCCGGCCTGTCCGTGAAGTTTTCGAAGGAGGTTCATGCCGGCGACACGCTGTATTCCGCGTTGGAGATCGTGTCGCTGAATCCGATGGGAGATATTGGCGAGGTCACCACTAATGTGACGGTCCACAATCAGGACGGCGAATTGGTACTGTCCGATCAGCACAGCTACCTGCTGCGAACGGCGTGAAGATGGAGCGGGTAGTACCCGCTCGCTTTATCCATTGCGTGATTGGCCGCCCTGAGATGCGTGCCTCTGGAAAGAAGATCGTGGGGCTCGCTCAGTCCGCTGCGCACTTGGATATACGTCGCTCGGTGCCAGCGCCGAGACTACGGGGAGGGCAGTGCCCTCCCATCTTCGTCGAGATAGCCTCGTTGCGCTGCACCACCTGCGACCACCGGTACGAACATGGGCTTCGCCTGCGTCAAGACACGCTGTGCTTCCAATGCGTATCGAAGCTCGCGGCGCCAGGTGTAGAGCTGCGAGGTCCGGATATCGTGCCGCCGAGCAAGCGCCGTAAGGTTATCGCAATGCTGCGCCTCCGCGACGATCGCCGGCTTCTGCTCCAAGCTCCATGATCGCCGCCGACCGGCCATCCCACTGAGCACCTCAAGACGCCGAACCGGCTCCGATGAACTCCAGTGCGGGTGTCCAGTCCGGTCGTAAGCGCTTCCTCGTCCATGCCTGCGTGTCTGCCTCAATCACTCAGCCAAACAAGGTGGGGAGCAAACGTCGCTTACATTTCGCGTGCTTAAATTGCAGCTGACCATCCGCGCTCCCGCGCGGATCTGTTGGTGTCCAGCTCGGACAGGCGGGATGGGCGTCACGTCCTCTAGCCCCGCCCGGACGTGCTGCAACCCGGCTGTGCCGGGTCCTCCTCTTCGTTTCAGCCCTTCGGGTGCAGCCCGTCCTGTCAGGGCGTGGCTGCCGGTCGCTCCTGTCGCCCACCCCGCCATCCGGCCGGGTCCGGTGGCGAGGAAAGGAGCGAAGACCCATGCACCGCACATTAACGACCGAAGATCGTGTCAGCCTTTACGCCGGTGTCACACAGAAGGTGATTTCAGAACTCGAGGTCGGACGCCTGCCATGGGTGCAGCCTTGGAATGCAGGAGAAGCGATCTGCGATCTCCCGCACAATGCGGGGACGCTTCGGCATTATTCGGGGATCAATGTGCTGATCCTCTGGCATGCATGCACTGAAGCTGGCTGGCAGTCGCAGCGCTGGCTGACCTACCGGCAGGCGCTGGCATTGGGCGGCCATGTCCGCAGGGGCGAGCAGGGCACGAGTGTCTGTTACGCAGATAAGTTTGTGCCCAGGGACGAGCAGACACGCGCATCACAGGAAGGAGACGAGGCGCGCACCTTCGCATTCCTCAAGCGCTTTACCGTCTTCAACATCGACCAGTGCGAGAACCTGCCCGAGCATGTGACGGCACTGCCCGAGCGTCCCTCGAAGCATGCCATCTATGTCGAGGCCGAGGAGATCATCGTCAATTCGCGTGCCGATTTCCGCGTCGGTGGCAGCAAGGCCTATTATGCCCCCGGACCCGATTATGTGCAGGTGCCCGAACAGGCCGCCTTTCATCATCCGCTCGACTGGTACCGCACCGTATTTCACGAGCTTGGCCACTGGACCGGCCATGCATCGCGCCTGAACCGTGAGCAGCGCGGCACCTTTGGTGGTCCCGATTATGCCCGCGAGGAACTGGTGGCAGAAATGGCTTCGGCCTTTGTCTGTGCGGCGCTGCGCATTCAGCCGGTCGTCCGCCATTCGGATTACATTGGCGCATGGCTGGACGTGCTCAAGGGCGACGAGCGCGCGATCTTTCGTGCGGCATCCCAGGCAAGCAAGGCTGCCGACATTCTGCTGGGCAAGGGCAGGGGAGAGGCGTCATGAGCGGCTTCCTGACCCTCCGCTGGCGGCACCTGCGCCTGCGATTTTCGTGCCGCCTGGGCAGGCCCCGTTCGCTCGGCGAGCGGATCGACCGCGCGGCCGCAACCATGCCCTTGTTCACCTACACGGTGTTCAACATGCATCGTCATGAGGGACATGATTACGCGACCATCGCGAAGATGCTCCGGATTGATGTCGACGAGGTCGAACGGCATATCGCCGCCGCCCTGCTGCACCTCGCCGTCGCACTTGATCGTGATGTTTGACGCTGGATCCGCCCTCGCTGCACAACGGCGAGGGCGGATTATTTCGGATCATGTCAGCCTTGCCAAAGCGCTGGTGCTCCACGAAAAGATCGATGACCATGCGCAAGTACCTTGATCATCTTCCCGCCGCCAAACAGCGCGATCTCGAGCGCGTGCTCAAGATCATCTTCGAGGAATTCGAGGATGCAACGGCGCTTGGGAGCCATGACTGGAAGAAGAAGGGCCGCATCCTCAAGGTCATTCTCTATGGTTCCTATGCGCGTGGAAACTGGGTCGACGAGCCGCACACCGCCAAGGGCTACCAGTCCGATTTCGACCTCTTGATCATCGTCAACAACCAGAGACTGACCGACCCGATCAAGTTCTGGGAGAAGGCCGAGGACCGGCTGATCCGCGAATATTCGATCACGCAGACGATCAGGACTCCGGTCAATTTCATCGTCCATACGCTTGGCGAGGTGAATGACGGTCTCGCGCATGGACGGTATTTCTTCATGGATATCGCGAAGGACGGCATCGCGCTTTACGAGAGCGAAGACAGCGAGCTTCATACCCCCAAGCCCAAGACGCCTAACGACGCTCTCGCCATGGCGAAGGAATATTTCGAGGAGTGGTATCCAAGCGCAAATGTATTTCTGAATACGTCCCGCGATCTAGCGCGTCAGAAGCGTCCGAAAGAGGCCGCATTTATTCTACATCAGGCGACGGAACGCGTTTACCATTGCGTGCTGCTCGTGGTCACCTTCTACACTCCACACGTGCACAATCTGGGCTTCCTGCGCACCCAGGCCGAACGTCTTGACCGGCGATTGATCGATGCCTGGCCGCGCGAGACCAAGCGCGATCGCGCGCGGTTTGAGAAGCTGAAGGACGCCTATGTGAAGGCGAGATACTCCAAGCATTACCGCATCACCGAAGAGGAACTGAGCTGGCTCGGCGAACGCGTCGAGGAGCTCGGCCGCATCGTGCATATCATCTGCAGCGAGCGCCTCGCCGGGCTGGAAGAGGCAGCGGTTAACCGAAAAAGCTAAGCCAGCGGACAACAGTTTTCGACGCATTTTGTTAGCGAAATGGGCGGACGCTCGGGCGCTTACCTCCTGGATGTAACGGGAGGCAGATAGCGAACGAGCTGCCTATGCCGCGCGAAAACGCCGTCGTCGAGGAGTTCCGACGGCGCGCCGCCAAATGCATCACCGAGGTCGAACTTGGCGAACTTCTGGCTGAGGCCAGTCGTGAAATGGGCTTTGATTTTTTCGCCCTGTCCTATTCGCATGGACTGGAGCGCCTATCACCGCGTCTGGTGGGCCTGGACAATTATCCCGACGCCTGGGCCGAGCGCATGATCGGTCAAAAGCTCTTCATCGACGATCCGATCCTGCATGCCAGTCTGCGCGCCAATTGCGGTTTCGAATGGAGCGAATTGCCGAAATTGCTCGTGATTCATGAGCGGCACCGAGCCGTTCTGGATGGAGGCGCCAGGGCGGGACTGCGACATGGATTCACCGTCCCTGCAAACGTACCTTTCGAACCCTCAGGCTCATGTTCTTTTGCAACGCCGAAGACGCGATCGCTGCGCGCGTGGCAACTGGAAGCTGCAGAACTGATCGGCGGGCATGCGCTGAAAATTGCGCGGCAGATTCACGGTTGGCCTCGATTTCCGCCGTCCGAAGTGAAGCTCAGCCCACGCGAGATCGAGGTGCTTCACTGGGTCGCGCGCGGCAAATCCAACATCGATATCGCCGCGATTATCGGCATCGGAGCCCAGACTGTGAAGAGTTACGTCGCCGCGATCCTCACCAAGATCGGTGTCGCCGACCGCACACAGGCGGCGCTCACGGCAGCGCGCTGGGGACTCATCAGCGCCGAGGATGCAATTCCCCCAACTGGGTGAATACCGTTTGGAACTTTAGCCTGTTTTCATCCGGCACAACATTGCCGGAGGACATCATGATTTCCATCAAAGGAAGGCGACCCCATGACAGAACATCCCGGAACAGCGACCTGTCGGCTCGGCCGGACGGGGTTCCGGATGATCCCGCCAACGACGAAACTGAGCGCGCACGGCGCGCGCGCAAAGGTAACCCTTATCTCGTTTCAAAACAGGCCGCGGCCTATCTCGGTGTGTCGGCATCTTATCTGGGGCAGTTGAGAGGCAAGGGCACCGGCCCGAACTACCGACGACATGCCAAGAGCTATCTGTATCATATCGATGACCTGATCGCCTGGTCCAACGCGCAGTCACGTGAGCCAAAGCGATGAGCCGGCAAGCGACGAGTGTAGGCGATCTGTCGCTCAATGCCTGGCAAGAAGCGCGCCGCCGGATGCGTTTCATCCGAAGCCAATTGCGGTGCAGCGCGGTATCGGTGGGCGTGCTGGCGGGTTTCCTGGCGTACACGGTCTACGTCCCAGCAACGCCGCGTCTCGTGTGGAACACTAGCGCCAGCGCACCGATCGGCCTCTACTTCATCAGGCCCAAGACACGCGTGCTTCGAGGCGATACGGTCATCGCCCGCGTGCCACAAGCGATGCGAAAGCTCGCGGCCTGGCGGCACTATCTTCCCGAGAATGTCCCGCTCGTGAAGCGCGTCGCGGCAACGCCTGGCGACAAGATTTGTGGAATAGGCCCCGCCATTTTCGTGAATGGCAGGCGTGTTGTGACGCGCCTTCGCGTCGATGCCCGCGGGCGATCCATGCCATGGTGGCACGGGTGCAAGACGCTTCGACAGCGCGAGTTTTTCCTGCTCATGGACGGGCATACAGCATCGTTCGACGGACGCTATTTCGGCATCACCTCGGCCTCGGACATTCTCGGTACGGCGCGCCTCCTATGGACATATTGAAGGATGGATTGGCTGCGCTTGCGCTGGCCGTGGCTACTCCTGCTGAAGCAAACGCCGTCGCCCGTTGGCAGCCATTTGTTGCCGAGGCATCGGTACGTTTCGGAATCCCGGAGCAGTGGATCAACAGCGTCATGCGCGCAGAAAGTGCAGGGCGGACGGAACGCTATGGGCGACCCATCCGGTCGCGGGCAGGGGCGATGGGCTTGATGCAACTTATGCCGGCGACCTGGGCCGCCATGCGGAACCGTTACGGCCTGGGCCGCGACCCCGACGATCCGCGCGACAACATCCTCGCTGGTACTGCCTACCTTCGCGAAATGTATGATCGCTTCGGGCATCCAGGCCTGTTCGCGGCATACAATGCAGGGCCCGGTCGCTATGCCGATCATCTGGCCACCGGACGTCGACTGCCCTCTGAAACCGTCGCCTATCTGGCAGCGGTGACTGGCCCGCTTGCGCGGTCTGCGGCTGCTACAGACACAATCACGCAAGCCTTGTTTGTTGTCCGTCGAACGCCGAATTCGGAGGCCACAGCTGCGATTTCAAACGTCGCGCCAGAGGGCATTTTGTTCGTCATCCGCAAGTCTGGCCAATGAGCATTGGTCGCTGTCAGATCGAGCTTCACTCCGTCGCAGACTGGGGAGCTGGGGGGCTGGAACGGGTCAGCGGGCGACGGCAAGAGAAAGGCAATGCCGAAACGGCCTTGCTATGTCTTTGTCTGCACATCGTTTTTTCACGCGATGGGCGTGTGGAATTACGAGACTCGGCATTGAAAATTGGCGGAAATCTGACGTTTATTGCCCGGAATCGCGAGGCTCCTGCCCAAATTGGCGGCCGACCATGAGCGAAGACAAGTTCGAGCCCAAGCTCGGCCGGATGCGCGCAAAGGGCGGCGGACGTGGTCGCAAATATGTCGGGCGGATCGTTGTGGCCGCAGCACGCTCGGCGGCGAAAGGCGAGATCAGAAATCGGCGCTTCGACGGCAGCCGCATCGGGCGCGGAGCTAGCATCGGCCGGCTCCTCGGAAGTCGGGATCGCCTTGGCACAGATCGGCGCCGTCGCGCGGTTGTGAAGACACGGCTCGTGCGCCTGGGCGCGAAAGGCCTGTCGGCCGCCCGCGCGCATCTGCGTTACATCCAGCGTGATGGTGTTACGCGGGACGGTGCACCCGGCGAGCTTTATTCAGCCGCATTTGATCAGGCTGACGGTAGGGCCTTTCTCGAGCGGTGCGATGGTGATCGACATCAGTTCCGTTTCATCGTCTCGGCTGAAGAGGGATCAGAATATCCTGATCTGAAGCCGCTGACCCGTCGACTGATGACTCAGATGGAAGCCGATCTCGGAACGAAACTCGACTGGGTCGCGGTCGACCATTTCAACACGGCGCATACCCACACCCACATCATGCTGCGTGGTGTCGATGATCGGGGTCAGAACCTGATCATCGCCCGCGAATATATCGCGCATGGAATTCGCGAGCGGGCGACCCAATTGGTCACGCTCGATCTCGGCCCGCGCACTACCCTGGAGATCGAAGCGAAGTTGCGCCACGATATCGGCGAGGAGCGGCTGACTGCAATCGACCGGCGATTGCTTCAGTCGATGGACTCCGATCTCACTGTAACGGTGAGCGACCGCGATCCTTTCCAGCAATCGCTGCGCGCCGGGCGTCTCCAGAAGCTCGGCAGCCTTGGATTCGCCGAGCATATCGGTGGCGGGCGCTGGCAGCTCGCCGATGCGCTTGAGGACGCGCTGCGGCGCTTGGGCGAACGCGCGGACATCATCCGCACAATGCAACGCGAGTTAACCGCCCGGAAGGTCAGCCGCCCCTGGCAGGTGCGTGTCCAATTGGAGCCGGGCGATATCGCGTCTTCACCGGTCATCGGAAAGGTGGTCGTGCGCGGACTGGCCGACGAGCACCGCGACCGGCACTATCTGATCGTCGACGGCGTCGACGGTCGTGCGCATTATATCGATATCGGAAGGGGCGATGCGGTCGAGCCGACTCCCGAGGGCGCAATCGTCCGGATCGGCGCGCGCGATCTTGGCATCCGCGAAGTCGACCGCACCGTCTCCGCGGTGGCGGTAGCGAGCGAAGGGAGATATTCGGTCGATCTCCACCTCAGGCACGATCCGACCGCGACCCAAGCGTTTGCAGTAGCGCATGTCCGTCGACTCGAGGCCATGCGCAAGGTGATCGGGAGTCTCGAGCGCAATCCCGACGGCAGTTGGACAATCGCACCCGACCATGTCCAGCGCGCCGCAGAATATGAGGCGCACCGGTTCCGTGATCAGCCTGTGGAGGTCACGATCCTGTCGGCCACGAAGCTGGAACACTTGCCGGTGGCTGACGCCGTGACATGGCTGGACCGGGAATTGGCATCGGATTTTCCAACGCCGATACGCGACGCCGGTTTTGGGCGTGAGGTGCGAGGCGCGATGGCAGCGCGTCGGCAATGGCTTGTTGAGCAACAGCTTGCCGATGTTGACGGCGATCGGGTTCGTGTCCGCGCGAATGCGATCCTGATACTGCAAGGACGCGAATTGTTGCGTGTGGGCGAGCGGCTGGCGGACGAACTCGGCAAGGCGCTCGTCGACACACGACCTGGCGATGAGATCTCGGGGAGGCTGACCCGGAACGTGGAGTTGGTCAGCGGTAAGTTCGTATTGATCGAGAAGTCACGGGAATTTTCGCTTGTGCCGTGGCGACCGACGCTCGACGGGCGGCTCGGAAAGACCGCATCGGGGATCATGCGCGCGGACGGGATCAGCTGGCGGTTTGGTCGCGAGCGAGCAGGGCCGGAGATTTCTTGATCGAGCAAACCTCGGTCAGCAGATACCGGCAATCGAGCGGCAGTTCCGTCGACAGTGCCGACAGTCCGGAATCGGGAACGGATTGCGGTAAGCCGCCGATCGTTCAGGTCGGCCAATTCGATCCAGTGAATGACCGCAAGGTCGACGATCCGGAACGGCGGCTAGGAGTGCGGGAAGGCGGAAAGCTGCCGTTCCAGTCGGTGGAAGCTCGCGTTAGCACGGCTGCCCAGTTGCAGCCATTAAGGGCGCAACCTTGCCAAAGTTGGGGTCGAGCGTTCGAACTCCTTTGCCGTTCCAATATTTTCAATAGCATAGTAAGGCTTCCACCGGCAGGTGGATTGCATTATTGGATGAAGGATCCATCCGTAACCGTCGAGACTAGGCTTGACACATGCGCCGTCGCCGAACTCCGTCGGTGCACAGATAATGCGCGTGCTCGACCTTGGTCGAGGGGACTGAGGTTCGGGCAGAAGGGGCCGCGTTTGGGTCTGGAGCGAAAGCTTAGTGCTGAAGACCAACAAGTTGTCCGAGCTTGGCTCGGCGGACTGAGCTCCGCCTGCGAGGAAATCTACGCGTCTCTTTGTAGGCTGGCGGATGCCGATGAATTTCCCGGACGGGCGCGCCTCATTGGTCACTGTATTCGCGAACTACGTGTGGGGCTTTTGGCCATTTTCGTGGGCGAACAAACGGAGCGGGTGGATTATCTCGCCGAATTGCGAGCCATCGGGAAAAAGATGGAAGCTGAGGGCTCCACCACCGATCCAACCGCCAACACCAAGGTGCCAAACACAACCCCGGCTACCATTGGGCCCGACTCCGCCCGCATGCTTCAAGACCTCATCGGGAAAAGCGAGGCAAAAACAGCTTCGCTCGTCCATCAAATGGCAGAGATGCTTCGCCAAATCCGCCTTGAGTCTGGTGGCCCAGTATCGAACCTCAAGACCATCGCAGCCGATTTTAAGGCGGTTACGGAAACGCATAGGATTGCGCACTCGCGAGAAACAGACACTGAACTGATTGATGAAGCCTTTGTGGCTCGATTGGCCGCTTTCGAGGGCTATCTGCATAATTTCGCCACTGCCCGCCGCTTTGTGGCACGGCTGGAGACGCTTGATGACATCTTGGACGAAGCCAACCGACCCGCAAGTTGACGAGGCCGTGCGGCAACTGATCGACGGTGGGCACTACGCCTATTTCTTTGATCGGTTGAAGAATCCGCTGTGGCTGGAGCCGCTTTATGCGCGTGGGTTCTTCAGAGACCCACCTGGTCTAATTGAAGATGTGGAAGCTGGCACAATCACCGTGCCGAAATGGCCTGAATCTGGTTACCTAGCCCGGGTTGCATCTGACCAGCCAGAGCTGGTTTTGAGCATTTTGAAAGCGTTTCCCGAGACGCCGAATAGCAGGGTACAAGAGGATTTGGTGGAAGCGCTTTTGGCTATCCCGGCGCCGGATGCGGCCACAGCGATGTCGCGCGTCCTCGAATGGACGGATTCGCGATATCGGTTCCGGCTTCAGGATAAGCTTGGGGAGCTGGCGGTGCATCTGGCCAAAGGTGGTGCGCAGCCGGATGCCCTGAAGCTGGCTAAATCAATTTTGGCAGTCCGCGGCACCCGGTTTGCCAACGACACATCAAGCTATGACGAATGGGAATATGGAAAGTTTCTGGAGAAGTACTTTCCTGAGCTTAGCGTTGCGGCACCGCTAGGAGCGTTCGCGCTACTCAATGACATTCTTCGAGATGCCATCGAGGTCCGCAAGGAGGGTCGCGACTATTCTTTCATCTGGCGGCCGGCCATCGAGCAACATGATCAGAATCTGGGGCATTCAATAGAGGATCACCTTATCGACGCGGTGGTCAGTAGCGCTCAGTCAATCCTCAGAGCCGACCCGGGGCAGCTCTCTGCCGTTTTGGGCCAACTACGCCGTCATAAGCTTCCGTTGTTCATTCGTTTAGAATTGTTTCTTTTGCAGGAGTTCGGCCAGCTCGACCCAGCAGAGACCGCGAAGCGGCTCGGTGACAGAACTCTATTCGATGATGCTGCCATCAAGCATGAATATGCTGGCTTACTGGCAGCCCAATTCGCTGACCTCCCGCAAGAGCTCCGCGATCACATCATCGGATGGATAAAATTGGGCCCAGATGCGACCGATTGGTGTGCGGCCGTAGCGAAGCAGCAAGGGGCTCCACCATCTGAGGATGAGGTACGCAAGTATGAGCGTTACTGGCAGCGTGACAGGATAGCTTGGTTCAATGATGCAATCCCCGACGAGCTGGCCGGGGAGTACGAAGAGCTCATCAAAGAGCTTGGGCCGCCCGATCACCCGACATTCGCGAGCTATTCAAGGGGTGGCTGGGTCGGGCCCACTAGCCCGAAGACAGAAGATGACCTGCGCGCGATGGCGCCGGAAGGACTGTTGTCGTTCATGAAGGATTGGGAGCCATCCCCCGAGTGGATGGCGGATACGCGCTCAGGTCTGGGAAGAACGTTCGAAGCAGTCGTGAGCAGCGATCCATCAAGATTTGCCCCTCTCGCAACTAGCTTCCGGGAACTTCATCCGACGTACGCTGGCCACCTTTTCTCGGGTCTTGGAAAGTCGAAGTGGGACGCTCGCGGTTGGGAGTGGGCCTCCGTTTTTGACCTTTTGGATTGGGTTATAGAGCAGGAAGACGACCAGCCTGGAGCTGATGACGATAGGCTGGATCACACTTGGACATCCACCAAGCTTGAGGCCGTTAGACTGCTTGATGCCGCTTTGCGGAACAATGGCCTGGAGTTTGCGGATAGGGGTCGCGTTTGGGCCATCCTAGAGAAGCTTAGCGCTCACCCTGATCCAAGTTCAGAGGACTTCACCGACTGGGCAGCAAGCGAACCTTGGACGCAATCACTCAATACGGTTCGCGGGGAAACATTTCACACGATCACCCAATATGCGCTTTGGTGTAATCGCAACTTAGAAGAAGGGGAGAGGGGCAAGGGCTTTGATACGATGCCCGAAGTTAGGGCAGTATTGGACGTTCACTTGGACCTCAAACGCGAGGGCGCGCCTGCTATTCGCTCGGTTTACGGTCAGTTTTTCCCTTGGCTGCATCTGATCGACAAGGAGTGGGCATCGGCCAACGCGGCCGCGATTTTCCCCCAATCAGCGGACTTGCAGTTGTATTGGTACGCGGCTTGGGGGGCCTACATTCTCTTTGTCTCACCTTACGACGAAATCTTGTCTGTGTTGAGGGGCGAGTACGATTTTGCTTGTGAGAAGCTTGAGAACACTCCGGAGGAATGGGAGCGAAGGGATTTGGCTTCCCGCTTGTCTGAGCACCTGATGATCTATTTCTGGCGCGGCAAACTCGATGACGACGCGGGACGAACGCTGCTGCGCAAGTTCTGGGAGAAAGCCCCCGCCCGCACACGTGGCAATGCCATTCGATTCCTTGGCAACACTCTCGCAGATCGCTCTCTGGAAATTTCGCCGGATCGCCTCGAACAATTGCAAGAAATTTGGAACGACCGCCTTGAAACGGACTCATCAGATAAAGCCGAAGAGCTCTCCTATTTTGGTAGCTGGTTTGCGTCGGGAAGGTTCCCGGCTGCGTGGGTGCTCGGCAAATTGCGGGAGACTGTGGCCCAAGCGCGATCACTTAAGGATCGCGAGAATGTATTTGGCTCATTGCCGTCGACTGCTCCAGCCGAGCCATTGCTGACCGCGGAAGCGTTGCGGGACCTTATCAACATTTCAAAAGACCCGTGGGGCATCGATTACAAGGAAGATGAGATCAAACAGACACTCGCACTAATCGCAGCTTCAGCCGATGGGCGGGCGGTCGAGTTGGCCCAAGAGTGTGTCGATTTGCTCGCTGCTCGTGGATATCTTTCCTTCAGGGAAGCGTTAAGTGGTGCGAAGGGTGACACGACAGGTACCTGACGTCGTTTGCTGGTCTGTCGTGGTCTGAACGGCCGGAAAGTCCGCGGTCAGGTCTGTCTGGTCCTGAACCACTCAGCCAGTTCTTTTTCGCCCAGCTCACCAGATGCGAGTTGCAAAACCGCGTCGATGGCTTCCTCGGGTCGAAAGGCGATGCTGATGTCATTCAAGGTGAGGAAGAGGCGCGCAAGTACCCAGGCGGTACGCTTGTTACCATCGGTGAAGGGATGGTTGCGCGCCACGCCATAGGCATAGGCAGCCGCTAGCGCGCAACAATCGGCTTCGCCGTAAGTCCATTGATGACGTGGGCGAGCGAGAGCAGACTCCAA
>NZ_JAKVIO010000062.1 GCF_022601895.1 Sphingomonas sp. LaA6.9 | reverse complement strand
GCGCAGCAGCGACTTGTTCTGGTGCTGGACGAGATAGGCGTCGATGTCCTCGGCAATGAGGGCGTCGGTCTGGTAAATGGGCTCGGTCATTGGAACCTCGTCATGCCGGTCAATGCCGGACGATCAGAAATACAGGGCTATTTTGTGAGACGCGCCCCGCGCGTCTCAAAAATATCCCTCCTGCTTCTTCTTCTCCATGCTGGCGTCGCCGCCATCCTTGTCGATGACGCGGCCCTGGCGTTCCGAGGTGGTGGTTAGCAGCATCTCCTGGATCACTTGCGGAAGCGTCGCAGCAGTGCTCTCGACCGCACCCGTCAGCGGATAGCAGCCCAGCGTGCGGAAGCGGATCGAGCGCATCACGGGCTCCTCGCCCTCCGCCAGCGGAAAGCGCTCGTCATCGACCATCAGCAGCAGCCCGTCGCGCTCCACCGTCGGGCGCGGTGCCGAGAAATAGAGTGGCACGATCGGAATGTCGTTCAGATGGATATATTGCCAGATGTCGAGCTCGGTCCAGTTGGAGATCGGGAAGATGCGGATGCTCTCGCCCTTGGCCTTGCGCGCATTGTAGAGATTCCAGAGCTCGGGCCGCTGGTTCTTGGGATCCCAGCCATGCGACGCCGTGCGGAAGGAAAAGATCCGCTCCTTGGCGCGGCTCTTCTCCTCGTCGCGGCGTGCGCCGCCAAAGGCCGCGTCGAAGCCATGAAGGTCGAGCGCCTGCTTCAGCCCCTCGGTCTTCCACATGTCGGTGTGCAGCGGACCATGGTCGAACGGGTTGATCCCACGCTCGATCGCCTCGGGATTTTGGTAGACCAGCAGCTCCATGCCGCTTTCCGCGGCCATGCGGTCGCGCAACCGGTACATGTCCTGGAACTTCCAGGTCGTGTCGACGTGCAGCAGCGGGAAGGGCGGCGGCGAGGGGTAGAAGGCCTTGCGCGCGAGATGCAGCATCACCGCCGAATCCTTGCCGACGCTGTAGAGCATCACGGGGCGTTCGGACTCCGCGACGACTTCGCGCATGATATGGATGCTCTCCGCCTCGAGACGCTCGAGATGGGTAAGTGTCTTGGAGCTCACGCTTTCACCTGTCATCGCCACCCAGAATTGAACGCCCTTGCATCGCGTACAAGCGCGGCATTGGGCTACCCCGAAATAGGGGGGCGGCGCAAAATGCGAAGCGAGGATTAGTTGCGAGCGCGAAAGTGGTGATTGCCGGGCCCGTCCGCCGATATGGCGTAACGGGAACGTGCGTCAGGGCAGCCTGGCCTTTGCGAAACCCGTCCAGCAATCGTCATAGTCGAGCTGGCATGTGGGCGACTGCATTGCCGCCACGCTGGGCAGGATCGGTAGCCGCGTTTCGAACATGAAGGCCATGGTGTTGTCGATCTTGTGCGGCTTCAGTTCCGCCCTGATCGCGCCCTCATAGCTCGGCTGATCGGGGCCGTGGCCCGACATGCAGTTGTGTAAAGAAGCGCCACCCGGCGCGAAGCCGCCGGCCTTGGCGTCATAGGCGCCGTGGATCAGCCCCATGAACTCGCTCATCACGTTGCGGTGGAACCAGGGTGGGCGGAATGTGTGCTCGGCGACCATCCAGCGCGGCGGGAAGATCACGAAGTCGCAATTGGCGGTGCCCGGCGTGTCGCTGGGCGAGGTCAGCACCGTGAAGATCGATGGATCGGGATGATCGTAGCTGACCGTGTTGATGGTGTTGAAGCGCGCCAGATCATATTTCACGGGCGCGAGATTGCCGTGCCACGCCACGACGTCGAGCGGCGAATGGTCGAAGGCCGTGGTCCAGAGGTTGCCGGCATAGCGCTGGATGACCTCGGTGGGCTCGTCCACATCCTCGAAGGCAGCAACGGGGGTCTGGAAATCGCGCGGATTGGCGAGGCCGTTGGCGCCGATCGGGCCGAGGTCGGGCAGGCGGAAGGGGCTCCCAAAATTCTCGCAGATATAGCCGCGCGCCTTGCCCTCGGGCAGCTCGACGCGGAAGCGCACGCCACGCGGGATCACCGCGATCTCGCCGGGGCTGGCCTCGATCACGCCCATCTCCGTGATAAGGTCGAGCGCGCCTTCCTGCGGAACGATCAGCATCTCGCCATCGGCGCTGTAGAAGCAGCGGCGCTCCATCGACGCGGTCGCGGTGTAGAGGTGGATGCCGACCCCCGTCTGCCCGAGTGGCGAGCCGTTGCCCGCCCAGCAGATCATGGCGTCGACGAAATCGACCGCCGTCTCTGGCCAGGGCTGCGGATCCCAGCGCAGCCGGTTGGGGCTGGCGGGCAGTGCGGGCTGTTCATCCGTGCGCGGCGCGGCATAAGGCGTATAGGGCGGGTGGTTGGCGGAGGGGCGGAGGCGATAGAGCCAGCTCCGCCGGTTCTCGCTGCGCGGCGCGGTGAAGGCGGTGCCCGAAAGCTGCTCGGCATAAAGACCGAAGGGCGTCTTCTGCGGCGAGTTCTGGCCTTGCGGAAGCGCGCCCGCGACAGCCTCGGTCGCGAAATGGTTGCCGAAGCCGGGCATATACCCGGCTTCGGCATTAACTGTGTTGCGCTGAACCTTTTGCAGCATTCTAGCGCTCCCTCTCCAATCTGATTTTCAGGCTTCGGCCTTGGCCGGCAGCACGCCGCGACGAATCTGGTCGAGTTCGATCGATTCGAACAGCGCCTTGAAATTGCCCTCGCCAAAGCCCTGATTGCCCTTGCGCTGGATGATCTCGAAGAAGATCGGGCCGACCATGTTCTCGGTGAAGATCTGGAGCAGCAGCCCTTCGCCCGTCTCGGGCGAGCCGTCGATCAGGATCTTGCGCTTGCGCATCTCGGCAACGTCATGTCCGTGGCCGGGCAGACGCTTGTCGATCAGGTCGAAATAGGTGTCGATCGTGTCCTGGAAGCGGATGCCGTTGGCGCGTAAGCGGTCGACCGTCTCGAAGATGTTGTCGGTTGCGAGCGCGAGGTGCTGGATGCCCTCGCCCTTGTAATCCTTGATGAATTCCTCGATCTGCGAATGCTCGTCCTGGCTCTCGTTCAGGGGAATGCGGATCTTGTCGTCGGGGGCGGTCATCGCCTTGGAGACAAGCGCGGTCTGTTTGCCCTCGATGTCGAAATAGCGGATCTCGCGGAAGTTGAAGATGCGCTCGTAATAATCGGCCCAATAGTTCATCCGCCCGCGCTTCAGATTGTGCGTCAGATGATCGAGCGTGTGGAGGCCGACCGAATTGTCGTTGGGCGTGGCGCCGGGGACGGGCTCGAAATCGGTGTCGTAGATCGTCTCGTCGCCATATTTGTCGACCAGATAGAGATTGGCGCCGCCGATCCCCTCGATCGCGGGAATGTCGAGCTCGCCGGGGCCGCGCTCGCCCGTCACCGCAACCGCACCGCGCTCGACCGCGAGCTTGAGCGCCTTGTCGGCGTCTGCCACGCGGAACGCCATCGCGTTGGCCGAGGGACCGTGCTGCTCGCGGAACTCGGCGACCTGGCCCGTCGGCTCCATGTTCAGCAGGAAGTTGATGTCGCCCTGCGCATAGCGGCGGACATTCTTGGTCCTGTGCGTCGCGACATGGGTGAAGCCCATCGCGGTCAGCAGACCCGCAAGCGCCTGCGGGTCGGGGCCGGTGAACTCGACGAACTCGAAGCCGTCGAGACCGAGCGGGTTGTCTTGGACGGCTTGCGTGGCGGCGGGGGCGGACGCGGTCATGGGGGCGACTCCGATGTCATGAAAGTTTCATTTGTAACTATATGGAGAATCCCTCTTCTGTCAATCGGCGGGGCGGCTAGAAGCGTTCAGATGCGCGAAGATGGAGAAGAACCGCCCGTGACGCTGAAGCTGGATCATTTCCTCCCCTATCGCCTGTCTGTCGCATCAAACGCGGTGAGCAGCCGCATCGCGAAGACCTATCGCAAGCGCTTCAATCTCAAGATCACCGAATGGCGGTTGATCGCGATTCTCGCTGAAACCGAGCGGATGACGCCGCAAGCGCTCACCAAGGCCACGCGGATGGACAAGATCAATGTGAGCAGGGCCGCCAAGGCGTTGATCGCGCGGGGGCTGGTGGCCGCGGCGCCCAATGGAGAGGATGGTAGGTCACATTTTCTGTCGCTGACCGAAGCAGGACGCAGTCTCTATGCCGAGATCGCTCCGGAGGCGCTGGCGATGGAAGCGTGGCTGGTCGCCGATTTCTCCAGTGACGAGCGCGCGCTTTTTCAGGCACTTCTTCGCCGCATCGAGAGCGCTGCAGGCTAGGCACTGGCGAAGTCTTGGGGCGACGGATCAAAAAGAGGGCCTTCGCCGGCGACATTGCAGAGTGCGAATATCCAGACCAGAGCTTAAGGCGGCTCTACATGCGGTAAGTGGACTCCCGTTCCGTGTCGCAGCCGGGGTCGTCCACCTCCCAAGATGCGCCACACGCGTTCGCAATGCGGGCGGGCATTTCGGTCAAGGGGAACTGACCGGCTTCAGCGGGTTTCAGGCCAGTATCGACGAAATAACCTATCCCGTTGTGCTGACCATTTTTGATCGCAACGAAGGCTACATCCTGACGCAAGCCACGGATGTGTTCGCCATTCCGGCTGTACACGAAGTCGGCATCGATGTCCGATGACCAAATGAGTTCGACAAAAAGGCTGTCGCCTCTGTTGTCGACTGAGAAAAGTGGAAGTCCGTTCAATGCGCACAGCGCTTCGAGCTGGTGCTGTGCCTTTCGAGCTTGTTCGGCATCCTTGCAAAATATAGCGAAATCGCGCGACATGCGCGGCTCAATACGCGCGAACGGGATTTTGTTCTTTGTCAGGAAGTTTGCGTGATCACGTAGGCGCCAATACAGAGTGAGCTTGTCGTGCGGATCCTGATGCAGTCCCGTCGCAATCATGATCCGGTAATTTGGAAAGGCTCTGCGAATGCGAGATACGATCTCGTCGTATAGCATATATACGTCCAGTACCGGATCCGCAGCGGCGTTTACGTACCAGTCGGGGTTCGACTGGTCACCGTCATAAACAGACGAATTAAAGAGATAGTGATGCTGGATATGCGCGCCGGCGTTCAGAAAGAGCGACGCGAAACCGGGCTGCGCAGACGCCACTTCCGTGTGAAAGACGTCGGCCAGTAATCTGTCGAGTAGCATCGCCTTGCGCCAATGTTGCCCCCGGGCCGCGCCAGTGGCATCAGCAATATAGCCGCCATAGCTTGCCGGTCTCGCATTGCTTGCCAAGCCGACCGCCAACTGCAGTAACGTTGCTGCAGACATCTTTCCATCAGCATTGCCATTTACCGCCGCTGCTACCGGCGGATACAACTTGGCAAGCCTGTCTCCGGTGATGGGGCTGGTGGTCCACGGGTCGGGCATGAAAAACGCAGCGGCCGTACAACGGTTGCTCGCATTCATGGGGCTTATTGCCCCGACTTTAATGCCTTGCTGCTCCAACACCTCCCAAATCTGGTGCAACGGCTGTCCTGCGATGTCGCCCAAGCGATATATGCCATGGTCCGCTAGTGACTTGCCCGTATGGGCAGTGACCCATTGAATCCATGGCTCAAGCTCTTCGTAGCGATTTTCTGAGGTCGTGGTGGAAAGGCCGTGCGCCTCAACCAGCCTCGCCAAGGTCTGCAGCTTGCCCGTTTTCGCATAGGCAAGAACCTGTTCGAAATTGATTTCGTTAAGCTCTAGGAAAAGAACGGCCATGTGAGTTCCTTAGCGACATTGTCCCGGCGAAGTCCATGTGCGTTTTTTTTTGGACGTATCAGCGCATCCGTAAATGCCGCTAGCAGCCCGACTGAGTAACGCTCAATTGGGGATCAGCACATCAACATATTGTCCCGCGATCTCACTCCAGCGATAACGCTGTCGCAAGCGCTCGCGCGCTTGGGGGGCGATCATGCCGGATTGTGGGCGGCGGATTAGCTCGGCCAACTCTTCGGGCGAACTGAAATAATCGCCCTCGTTGTCGAGCGTTGCGCGATTAAAAACGCAATCAAACGCAAGGATGCGGTCGGAGTGAAAGATCGCCTCGACCAGGGATGGATTCGTTCCTCCCACGCTATGTCCATGAACATAAACAGAGGATCCTGCGCGGATGCCTGCCAAAACAGCCTGATCGTACACAGAGGAGCGCAGTTCGCACGCGGGCGTGTCAGCATATTCCTTCAGAAGCGAGCGACCATATTCAGATGCGGTCCAATTGCCGATGAATACGATATGCCCCCCCGCTTGCCGAGCTCCCGCCAGGATCATTGCAGCATTATTCTCAGGCTCTATACGCCCGATCGCCAACAAGTAACCATTCGGATCTGGTTCCACCTCTCCGAACTGAGTGCCTTGGTCGCCACCATATGCGATCATGATCGGGGCAATATTGTGCAATTCGCTGACCATTGGCGCTAGAGCGTCGTTGTCGGCGATAACAGCGTCCGAGTATCGGCATGCCAGAGATTCGAGGCTCTTCAGCATCGCGCGCGCAACGCGACCAAATTTGTCTCGGCGCCATTCGAGCCCGTCTATGTTGGTTACGATCCTTAGGCGTCGTCGGAATAGTCGAACGAAGGGCAATAGCCATGCTGCCGACGTGCCCAAGACAAGTACATGGCTATGGCGCTGCACAAATACCGCATGGAAAAGCTGCAACGCGTCGTGGACTAAACTTTGTGGACCCTTGGCCGAGAACGGCAGCCATATGCGACGATGTCCGTTGAAATCCCCATGTCTTTCAGCGGGAGTAAAGGCCGATCGCTGGCCATAGAAGGTCAGTTCCACCTCGCGAGCGTCGATATTGTGCGCCAGCTGTTCGGCCAGCATCTCGAAACCGCCATATCGTGCCGGAATGCCCCAGGTGCCCACGACAGCCACGCGCGCATGTGCGCGCACAGAAGGGGTTTCAAGGAGCGGGGAAGGGGCGGGTGCTTCCGCTGTCGACGGCGCCAGGGTGCTGGCCGACATTATAGCACCGCCACGTC
The DNA here is from genome assembly GCF_022601895.1 of Sphingomonas sp. LaA6.9. GTDB lineage: Bacteria > Pseudomonadota > Alphaproteobacteria > Sphingomonadales > Sphingomonadaceae > Sphingobium_A. Next base: position 11,844 of record NZ_JAKVIO010000062.1, on the reverse strand, counting down.
GTCACCATCGCGCCGCCCCGATTTGAAGGGCCACAGCAGGCCCTTAATCTGCACGATCGACATCAATCGATGCCCAAGAGTATGACCCTGCCTCGCCATAACCATGCCTAGCCGCAATGCAAGCGGTCCTCGCCCCGGAAGAATGAGGGGAGGATCGGCAATCCCCGCCTTCTCAAGGGCGCAACGACAATCTTCGATGAAGGCTGACGTCTGGATGCCAACAGATCGCGAAAGCTGAGCACCCCGCTTGATGTAGTACGCGAGCGAACGCTTTCGCCCTGCTCCAAGGATATTGGCCTCATGCTGCCGATAGAGTCCAAGACGGTCATTCAAATACACAATTTTTCCAGTATATGTGGCTAGCAGAACGAGAGCCCAGTCATGCATCACGTAATATTCTGGTCGCAGGCAAACCAATGCCAATTTGAGTAATGGTTTTGTCACCGCTACCGTGTGGCCGATTACAGGGTTCGCAATCAGTACGCGTTCGGGTGCTAAGTCTCGTGGTAAACGAAAGGACGTGCCTTCATAGTAGCTCTGCTGGATTGGTCTGAGCATTTCGTCGCATATCTGTACATCGTGAAAGACCAGCACACGATCGTCGCTTTGAGCCCGTGCGTTCGCCATGCAGTCGAGCATCCTGTTCGTCTTGTCGGGTAGCCAGATGTCGTCTTGGTCACTCAGAAATATGACGTCATCGCTTCCACATTCCGGCATGATCTGTGCGAACGCGTGGAAAAACGACAGGGTGACCCCGGGCGCATGGGCTACCATCCGCACGTCCAGCGTCGGCCAGCGCTGCGCCAGGCATTCCAGCAGGTCCCGAGTGCCATCCACCGATGCGAAGTCAAAGACGTGCACGACGTCAACAGGGCGGTTCTGACCCATGATCGACGCCAACTGCGCTTCCAGGAATTGCACGCCGTTATGCGTGCAAACAACGACTCGGATCATCATCCATCAACTCGGTAACAACAGAGTAGTACTGAACAAATTGCCCAGAAGGGCGATCCATCACGCCCTTGGTGGCACGACTTCCAATTCAGGCAGCGGGAACAGAAGCGTGAATTCGGACAGTTGGCGCGACCGGACGAAGAAATCCCGGAAATGCCAAGGGAGAACAAGAAGATAGTCAGGCTTTTGTTGCAGCAATTCATCCTGTGACACGATCGGAATCCAGGTACCCGGCGTCAGGCAGCCATATTTGTCGGGATTGACCTCACCAACTGCCGGTATGGTGTCTGGGCCAAGGTTGCAATATTGAAGAAGAACATTTCCTTTTGTCGAAGCGCCCAAGGCGGCCACAACCTTGCCGTCGCGCTTGGCAGTCTCGATAAAGGTCCTCAGTTCGGCGCGGAGCCGTTCCGTGCGGTGTTCAAATTCACGGTACACGTCCAGCGTCGGAATTCCGTTACGCTTCTCATCTTCGAGCAATTCAACGATCTTGGCGGGTAGGGCAGCGCCGGTCGCTTTGCCGACGGTGACCGAAAAACTTCCTCCATTCACGTCGTTGAATTCCACATCCCGGATCGCCAAGCCTGCGCGTTGCGCCATCCAGTGGATCTGCTCGAGAGCATAAAATTCAATATGCTCATGGCACACCGTGTCATACGAATTGCGTGCCAGCATGGTCGGCAGATAGCTCTGCTCAAACACCCAGATCCCGTTGTCCTCCAAGATGCCTTCGATTTCACGCATGAAAGCCAGCGGATCTTCCAGATCATAGAACATTGAAAAAGACGTCACGACGCGGGCCTTACGACCCGGCAAGCGGTTCCTGATCAGGCTGGCTGTAAAGAAATCAGGAATGATGCTGACGTGATCCGGGTAATATTTACGGAATTTCTCCGCCGTTGGGTCGACACCGACAAGTGTCAGCCCCGCGGGTTCATAGAAACCAAGAGTCGTGCCATCGTTGCTGCCGATGTCGATGACGAGGTCGCCGGGTTGCAGCAGATTCAGTTCGGTGACACGCGTCACCTTTCCCCGCAGATGTTCAACCATGCTCTGGTTGAGTCCGGAACGATAGCCGTAGTTCTCGCCATACATCTCGCCCAGATCATAGCTGCGATCGAGCTGGACCAAGCCGCATACATCCTCACCATAGCATTTGACCAGCACTAGTGGTCCTTCCGTCAGGACTGGATCAGGGTGGCGCGGGAAAGTACCTGTAAGCTTCTGGACGCCGAGGTCTAGTATTTTCACTAGGTTATCGTTTCCGCAAATCCGGCAGGCCTTAATCGGATCAGTCACTTAATAAATCCTTTGCTTGCAGATATGGACTGCATATCAAATAGATCTGCGTCCACCATTTCCTTGATCATTACTTCGAAGGTAATGCTTGGCGCCCAGCCAAGCTTTTCTTTGGCGCGCGTAGCGTCTCCAACGAGCTGAATACTGTCCGGAACGCGTTTCAGTGTGGCATCAGTGCGCACATGTCGGGTCCAGTCCAGACCGACATGATCGAACGCGATTTTGCACAGCTCGGCGACGGAATGCGTCTGACCCGTCGCCACAACGTAATCGTCGGCATGGGCAGCCTGCAGCATTCGCCACATGGCATCAACAACGTCCTGGGCATGACCCCAGTCACGCCGCGCCTCGAGATCGCCAAGTACGAGGTCAACCGCAGTCCCCATGTGGATGGCGGCGGCTGCGTGGGTGATCTTTCGGGTAACAAAATCAGTCGCCCGGCGTGGACTTTCATGGTTGAACAGAATGGCTGAGCAGGCGAAGGTGCCATGTCGCTGGCGTGATATTCCGATCAGATTGTGCGCAAATAGCTTTGCTGCACCGTAAGGACTTCGCGGCGCGAACGCGGTCGCCTCATTCTGAGGGCTGACGCCTGCAGCGCCGAACATCTCGCTGCTTGACGCCTGACAAAAGCGAATGGCCTTGGGGCTGTCCTGGACGGCATCCAGTATCCTGGCGACGGCGAGTCCGTTGACATCTCCTATCGCGACCGGCTGATCGTACATGCCAGACCCCGTCGAGAAGGCCGCGAAATTGTAAATTTCGTCGGGTTCGACCCGACTGATCAGCTCCGCGATCGCTTCGGTGCTGCGCAGGTCGACTTCGACCAGCTCAACGGCGTCCCAGCACTGTCCCATGAGGCGCTGTCGCAGGATCTGTGGGTTACGCGAAGTGCCGATGACGCGATAGCCCTTGCTCCGGAGCAGTTCCGCCATATAGGAACCATCCTGGCCAGAAACACCGAAGATGAGCGCTGTTCGGCCGTTCATGAGGGATGTCGCCTGAGCGACACCGCAGCCAGCCGGCGGCTGAGCGATATCGAAAATTTGCTGTTCCAGGCAAGCGCATAGCAAGCAGGCCGATAGCGCCCACGCATCATGAGGAGCAGCAGCATGGCAATCAGATTGGCAACGCGCCCGGGCGTCAGGGCGAATGCCAGCAAGGCGAGGCGCCAGATACCGACCGGCCGCCGGGCGAAGAACCTGCGATATTCAGCCAAGCCATAGGAACCGTTGGCGCGGAACCCCAGCATCTTTCGAGGGATCCGCCAAGGCTCGGCTGCGGTCACTCGCGCCTTGGCCTCCTCCGAAAAGCCCGGAAAAGACCAGATGAGCTCAGGCCACATAAACATCCAAATTTCAAAGTTCCTCGCGGTCCACATCGCGTTGCCAAAGCGGATCTGGATCAGCGGTTCGCCCAATAGCAAGACGTTGGAAATCGGACTTTGAAAGATGACTCCGACGTGAATAAAGAGCGATCCGTAATAACTGTGGCGATCGCGCTCCATCCAAAGCTGCCGGCGAATGATTGTTCCGCCGATGAACGAGAGGGGATCCCCGCTATCGGCAATCAATTGGTCCCTGTCCGCTGCCCCATAGCGCCGCAGGCCGGCGAAACCGAACCGTCGTGCCTGCAACGGTTGCGCGCAATGGACATCGAGCACCTCCGCATCGATCACCAGCAAGTCTGGATCTTCGGCCAGCAGTAGCTCGAGCACACGATCGACTGCGTTGGGTTTGAGCAGATCGTCATCCGTCATCAACCACACATAGCGCCCCTGTGCGTAGCCGACCGCCTTGTCATAATCGGCGTCAACACCGGAGTTTTCAGCTTCCCGATAATAACGGAGTTGTGGCCAGTCCCTTAGATAAGGCTGGACAACCTCAGCGGTGTTGTCGGGCGACGCGCCGTCGACGATGACAAGCTCGATGCCAGGGCGGAGCTGCGGCAAGATGGAGTCGAGCGTTTCAGCGATAAATGCGCCACGCCTGAATGTTGCCATGCAGATGGAAAGATGGGTCTCAGTCATCATTCCGCCCCCGAGCGGCGCGGATTACTCTTGCAAAAGCGGGCCCCAGGACTGGAACAGAAACGAGCACCCCTGACAACCGTCGGCGTAGCATCAGACCACGCGCGCGGACCATCGATGACAAATAATCATGTTCGGGTCTCGGTCCGGAAATATCGATATCGTTCTGACCGGCGTACCAGTCGTTCACGCCTGTCCTCCTGAACCTGACATACCCGTTTTGAGCAAGAACGCGTCGAACGCCGTTCCCGAACAGGATTGAGTTGTCCTCGACGATTACAATTCTGGGTCGCCAGCGCGAAAGTGTGAACCCTTCCAGAACCGCGAGCTCGTGGCCTTCGACGTCGATTGAGACGAACGCGATCTCGCCGGCCGAGACGCCAGCTTCCTCGAGAATATCATCCAAAGGCGCCGTTCTGACATCGACTGCGCGCGCAGACAGGCCGAGGCGCTCGATGCTGGTTTCGGCGCCCGGCTCGATACTGGAAACCGCATGGGCCAACTCGTCGCCCTCTGCCAACATAAGCGTCGTCGTGCCTTTGGTACTCGAAGCAGCACCCTCGAACAGGAAGGCAGTCCGTTCGCGACGTAAACGCGCGCAAAGATCGGGATTGGGTTCGATCAACACGCATGACCAACCCGCGTTCTCGAAATGCAGACTTACGCTTCCCGTAACTCCGTCGTTTGCCCCAACATCGACACACGTGTGAGGCCCAGTTCCCTGGAATATATCTGCCAAAATCCGATCTTCGCCGAACTGGCCGTAAAATCTCTCTGTCACGAACGCTGTCACCTCCGCGTCATCCCGCTCGTCACCCGCTTCAACACCGCATGCCCTTCAGGCAGCATTAGCCCGCCAATTACCAGCGCTCCCATCGCGCATATGCTCCCGAAAAATAGTCGAGACACGTCGGAGCCGATCACCGGCATGACGAAGGCCGCTGCAAACCCGAAACCCGTAGAAATTACAAGAGGGGGGGCAACGCCGTGCAAAACCCAAGGCCACCCTTGGCCGGGCAAAACATATCTGTCGGTCAAATAAGTTCCCAATATAAAATAGAAAAAGTGCAGTATTACCCAGGCGATCGACGCCCCGATTGCCCCCATCCAGGACGACAGCACGAATACTGCCGGTATAAATATAACTGACAGTATAATATTAGTCAAAAGTGGGACAAATGTCATGCCGCATGCAATTTGCAAGGCGTAGGGAAAATACATGGCGCAATGGACTGCAGTGCCTAGCGAAAGAAATATTACAATAGTTGATGTTTGGTCGACTATATTTTCATCACTTATCCAAATGGACAGTATGGGTCTCGCGCATACGATAAGAATCATCGCTGCTGGAAAGATAATGGTCAAGAATCGACGAGTAGAATCGTGGTATTGTCGAGACAGATCTGCGGTTGATCCGGTTTCAAAGATTCCAGAAAGTTGCGGATACACAACGTTGAATGCTGGCGTCACCAGGCGGTAAAGAATGCTGGCGAGCGCAGTCGCAATCGTATAATGTCCGATCTGATCAAGGGTCGTGGTGCGCATTAGAACGACCTTGTCGATTTGCGAAAACAGGATGCCTGTCGCGGCGACCGCGGCCATTCCGGCTGAGAAGCGCCAGATTGACTTGACGACCACCCAGTCGAATCCAGTGCCAGACCATCCTCCAACGACGTGGCGAGCCGCCACACGCATTGCAATTGAATGGAACGCGCCGATAAGCGCATGCCAAAGGAAGAATGCCCGCAGTGAGGGTTCGACGAATGCCAGAACTGCGACGGCGCCGACGTTCGCGAGCGTTGTGCTGGCAATCGTCACGCCGCTCACGAGATCTACCCGCCGGGCGCCGTTCAGCACGCCAACATAAAGTGTCGCCGGCCACCTTGCGCCGATCGTCATGGCGCTCAATGCAAGCGATATCACCACCTGATCAAGGGGAAGACTCCCGGCATTGAGCCACTTGCTCGCGAGCCAGGGAGCAAGGCCGGCCAAACCAGCCGCCATAACGCCGCCGGACAAGAGGAATAGAAGCGACATCGAATTTATCAGCGCGCGCGCGTGCGGCATTGTGCCGCTGACCATGGAGCGCGCCACCTCGCGGCTGACGGTTGGAGAGAGGCCCAGGTCCAGCAATAGGAATATGCCTTGCAGCGTGAGGTACACGCCGATCATCCCATAGGCCTCGATCCCGAGGTAATGGATATACCACGGCACCGCGAGCAGCCCAATGAGGGCCGTCCAACCGGAACTCGCGACGCCGGCGAGGAAGTTGCGTCGGTTGGTCACTGGGTCCCCCCGAGCGATCAATCGTGCAGGCCATGTTGTCGAAGCAAATTTTCCCGTTCAGCAGCCTTGAGATCGGCGGCGACCATCTCGCGCACCAGATCGTCGAAGCTCGTTTTGGCTTCCCATCCAAGCTTTTGATGCGCGAGCGAGGAATCTCCCAGCAATGTTTCGACTTCTGTCGGACGGAAATAGCGCGGATCTACCGCGACCACCTGCCGCCCATCGGGCCCAAGTGCGACCTCATCCAGGCCGCTGCCTTGCCAGGTCAGCTCGATGTCGAGTTCGCGGAACGTGGCGTTGACGAACTGTCGGACGGTGTATTGTACGCCGCTCGCGATCACAAAGTCGCGGGGCTCTGTCTGTTGCAGCATCAGCCACTGCATTTCTACGTAATCGCGTGCATGTCCCCAGTCGCGCTTGGCGTCCAAGTTTCCAAGATACAGACAGTCTTGGAGTCCGAGCTTAATACGCGCTGCGGCGCGCGTGATCTTTCGTGTTACGAAATTTTCGCCACGCACGGGTGACTCGTGGTTGAACAGAATCCCGTTGCACGCAAACATGTCATAGGCTTCGCGATAGTTGACGACTGTCCAGTAGGCGAAGAGCTTCGCTACAGCATAAGGCGAGCGAGGATAAAACGGCGTCGTTTCGCGTTGCGGCACTTCCTGGACAAGTCCGTAAAGTTCGGACGTCGAGGCCTGATAAAAACGGGTACGGCGCGTCAAGCCAAGCGCCCGGATTGCTTCCAGCAGGCGCAGCGTTCCCAGCGCATTCACATCGGCCGTGTATTCCGGCTGCTCGAAAGAAACGGCGACATGACTTTGAGCTGCTAGATTGTAGATCTCGTCGGGCTCGATCTCCTGCAGCAAGCGAATTAGGTTGCCACCATCTGTGAGATCGCCATGGTGCAGAAAGAGCCGAACGTCCTGCTCATGCGGATCGCGGTACAAATGGTCAATCCGGCTGGTGTTAAAGCTCGATGAGCGCCGCTTGATGCCATGAACCGTGTAGCCCTTCGAGATTAGAAGCTCTGCGAGATAGGATCCATCTTGTCCAGTTATGCCGGTAATTAGAGCAGTCTTTTTATTTTGCATAATCTCTTAGCCTTATTCTCATTTGGGGCGAATTAAGGAGAAGCTCATCATTTCGTTTGGTCATGACGAAAATTAAGTTCATCGAATTTCGGCAGTATTTGATTATATATTTGAATAAACCTCGCATTTTACAGGCGCGAATGCCCGGGTGCAAGCTCATCTGCATGACCAGGTATCACCTTACGAGCCTGCGGCGATCAGCTTGACCTTATCCGCTCGCATTCGTTAGCGTATCTGCTGTTGTGCCTCTCCATTGCGGACTTGGTCAGGATCATTGTCATCCCTGAACAATAGTTGGCAGGTCAGATACCAGGAGGGGAGGAACAGCCACGGATTGTTGAATCCAATCAACGCATAGGCTGCAAAACGAACAAATCCCATCAAACGCTGTTCTGCCGCCGACAAGAACAGCGCCAGAGTGGACACCAGTATGGCGATCAAAGCGATCGGGCCCACTTGCAGCACCAGGAGCGGCAATTGCATCTCGATCTGATAAGGTTGTGCACGGTCTGAAGCGAGTTGAGGGATAAAGAAACCCCATCCGAAACCTGACCAACTGCCCCCTAATAGGCCAATAATGACATCAAGCTGCCATTGTTTGACGAGCAAGCTCAGTTCTATATCTGGACGAATAACAAAGAGATATTTGTAAAGCAGAACTGCCGCAAATACTGCAAAGATTGCAGCGCCTACTTTAACGTGGGGGCTGCTTCTCAAAAAATACGGCCAGGCGAGGTTGAGTCCAAGCAACGCTATAACTACCACGCTCTTGGCAACGAAAAGAACAAACGCGATTACCAAGGTAAGCGCTGCAATCTTAACGGCGCGATTTCGAAAAGATGATAGAAGAATTACCGCCGCCATGCTCGCGGATTCAAAGTACACTCGCTGGGTAGTGCCAACAGAATCTTCAATCTTATTTAGGCCGCGCAGCCCATAGAGGTCAATATTTGTATATAGCAGGTAAAATCCCATTGCCGCGTTGAACACCGTAAAGTAGGTCAGTACGCGGCGCAATAGTATTGGATCGTATCGAATAGCATGATTGATCAGTGGCATCGACCAGGCGAAAAAGAGAAATCCTAATAGATGGACCTGATCATAAGAGTTTGCGTACTGGGTCACATAAACCAGCAGGCTGACAACTGAGACAAAGAGCGCTGTCATTAAGTCGCGCCGATATGCGGCGTCGCCAGCTCCCACAAGGACTAGGCCGGGCAGTACGAAGGCTTTTTGTGAAACGTAGAGAAGCAGAAGCCAAACGTTTGTCAGTACCGGAAACGCCAAGATGCGAATGGAGCTCCACATCGAGGCCGGGGTCTTTTGCGGCGACGCGTAGGTCGCTAGGGGGGCGGGGGCATTCATTCCTGTGATCCAATCGTTAGACGCGCATCGCACTGTCGATTGTAGAAATCCGTGCGGTATTGCAGTCGTCTCTCATAAATATCGCGCCAGCTATCGGGCGCCAAAGCCGCCGAGCATCGTCGGAATGGTGCGCAAGGCAATCACTATGTCGAGCCAGGCCGAAAAGTATTTGACATAATAAAAGTCATAGGCAAGCTTAGTTGTGATTGCATCAATGTCAGTCACATGCCCCTGATGGACTTGCGCCCATCCGCTGATACCAGGGCGGACGATATGTCGGTAGCTATAGAACGAAATCTCATTCTGGTACCATTTTGACAGCGGAACAGCTTCGGGACGTGGGCCGATCCAGCTCATCTCGCCACGTACAATATTCAAGATTTGCGGTAACTCGTCGAGCCGGGTGCGCCTGAGGAAGCGGCCAATCCGAGTGACGCGATCATCGTCGTGACGGGTCATGGCGTCCTCGCGCGCCGAGTTTTCGTCGAGCGCAGTTTCGCGCGAACGCATCGTTCGAAACTTGTACATCTCGAACACTTGGCCGCGGTAGCCGATACGCTGCTGGCGAAAGATTACGGAGCCTGCGGAGTCCAGTTTAATGAGAATAGAGATCAGCGCCATCGGAAGCAGCAATAGCGGTGACAAAGCAAGGCATGCGGCTAGGTCTGCCAAGCGTTTGATCTTGCGATAGGCAAGATTGGGTAGCAACGATCCGAAGCTATTTTCGGAGAGGTGCTCGATCCGCACCTGACCAGTCAGCGATTCGCTCAACAGCTTGGAATGATAGACAGTGCGGCCGCTGACCGCAGCGTCAGCAAGCATTCGTTCCCAATCGCCGTCATGATTGTGCCGAAAATCGGCGACGAGTATGGCCCGCGGGTCGGCTGGAACGATGGGCCTTACCATCATCACCCATTCGGCGGCTTTAATGTCACTAAGCGACCTAACGTCCCCGCCCGGCACGACGTGAAAAAGTAACTTAACCAGCCGTTCGGTCAGATAAACCAATGCAAATGCCGACAATACCGCCAGCGCGAAGCTGGTCGACAGTACGATACGGCTATAGGCAAGTCGCATCCCGAAAATGAGAACGAGCGCCAAGCCGTAGGTCGCGGCCATGGAAGGAAGGATAAACGCGTAGGAACGCGTTCCCGGGAAATCTTTGACGCGTCGCAGCGATATCAGCCCCGCCATCGACGCAAACGCTGCCGCGGTGGCGCTATTGAGAATGGCGCGATTCGATTCGACCGTGATGAAGCCAAAATAGACATAGAGGGCGGGCATGGCGACCGCGACAGCCCACATCACTATTAGCTGGAAGCGAAAGCGGCTGAGGATCGCGAAATTGTAGGCGGGTCTCGCGACAATTTGCTTTGTCAAGAGCATGGTCAAGCCTCGTGGGGAGCGGCCAAGGCGCCCATTGCTTCTGAGTCATATGCATTCATACGCGGTACACCAACCTCAAGATGACCCAATACTGACACGCACGCGGGCAGCCGCCTACCGTAAAGCAGGCTGATTGTCGACGGAACAACCCGATCTGCCGTTGCGGCGATCTTTCGTTCGCAGTCGCCTCGCTAGCGTTGTGCCCGCCGCGCCGTGCGGCTGCCCAGCAGCTTCTGCTTCGAAGCGACCAGTGGGCCGAGAAAAGTTGCAAGCATACGTTTCAGCCGGTTCTGCGGCATCCATGTGGTGGTGGCATATTGCACATCGCGCGTGCCATCGTCGATCGTATAGGCATATGCTGCGATCGATGTCCTGAAACGGCCATCGGGAAAACGGATCGGCTTGTAGCCATGCAGTGTATGCGGCTTGGTCAACATGATGACGGCTCGGTTTTCAAGTGGGGCGATTGTCGCCTTTTCATTGGTTTCCAAGTGTTGCAGGTCAAGGCAGCCGCCCCAGGTGGGTTCGTAATCTGGATTCAGGTAGAGCAAGATATTGAGCTCTCGAATCCAGTCATTGTTGGAAGGGTGCCTTGTGAAATCTGCATGCATTTCTAAGAACGAACCCTTGCCACCCTGGTGAAGGCCTCCACCAGTAAAGCTAGGATCGACGAAGAGTTTCAAGTCGGCGATATAAGACAGTATTTTCTGAAAGCGCTCTGACAAAAGCTCCTCGCGAAGCTGTCGCGTTATCGTGCTGATTTCTTCTATTCTTGGATTTTCCACTTTATTTTTTGCAAAGATGAAGTCAGCAGATCGAGACTGCGTGGATGCGTTTCGCTCGAAACCCTGATCGCGTAGTAATCTGATCCCATCATCGGTCAGGAAGTTGTCGATCACGAGGTGATCGAATGGGCTTGCCGTGCGGTATGTATTGCGCAAGTCCGGCAGATTATCTTCCAGCCTTTCGAAGTCTATGAGAGTGGTCATGCATTACATCCATTTTGCACTGGTGCGCACCTTCGCGAAGGCTCGACATTATCAGGATTTCACTTGGCGGCAAGGTGGAGTGACCGGCCGTCTAGCTTGCCAGTAAGCAAGGCGGCATGGCTACGCAACCATATTGCCCCGATCGGAACGGCTGCGCCGCTGGATTGCAGATTTGAGTTGGAGCGCGCTCTCTCCGTCTCATCTCTGCGCTCCAGTGCTGCTTGTGGCGCCGTCATCGGCAACGCGATCGCTGCTTAATCCAATACAGTAGCGCTTTGTTGGTTGCGGCGAGTTCAAGGCTGGCGCTGTGGTTGTGGCGCCACGCGCGAACACGGCCGTTTCGAGGCAGGCGATAAAAAACGGGGTGGGGTGGCAGTGATGGTTTCCTTTTGAAGGAAAGGCGTTAAACGCGGAGCGGATATGGCTATGCAACCTCGCCCCG
>NZ_JAKVIO010000060.1 GCF_022601895.1 Sphingomonas sp. LaA6.9 | reverse complement strand
AAGCTCGGCCTCTATTCGTTCGTCGACGGCAAGCGCCACGGCGACCTCTCGCAAAGCAAGGGCCGCTGGATGGGCGGATGCCCCGCGGGCATGAATCCGGGCGACGAAACCGATGCGGGTTAGGCGGCCGACGCGCAAATAACGTCTGCCTGCGCCGGCAAAGGACACGCTCCCTTTGTCGTCACCCCGGGCTTGACCCGGGGTCCCGCTTTTTTGGGTCAGGCCAGTAAGGCGAACATATCCTGCCAGTCGGGATTGCCGCGCTCGATCAGGTCGAACTTCCATTGGCGATGCCAGTGCTTGAGGCGTTTTTCGTGCGCGATGCAATCGGCGATATTGTCGCCGCGCTCGGCCCGGACAAGCCGGCTCAGCCCATAGCGTGCGCAAAAGTCCGAACCATCGCCGCTTCGGTGCTGGCAAATACGCGCCGCGAGATGCGAGGTCACGCCGACATACATCGTGCCGCGATAGCGATCGGACATGATGTAAACCCAGCCGCCCTGTCTCGCGCGCTCCATCACCGATGGATGTGAAAAGCGGGACCCCGGGTCAAGCCCGGGGTGACGAGGGTGCGAAGCGGCAGTTCACCCCCCGCCATAGTCGACATTCGACACCGCGCGGCGCCTTTGCGCGTTTCCTGAATCTCAGCGCACGCGCGCCTTGCCCTCGGCAATCTGCGTCGGGTTGCCCGTCGATGCCGGCATCGGCAGCGGCCCGCGGGAGCGCTGGGCTGTCCTACAGCAAAATGTTCATGTTATGTTCTGAACGCGGCCGTCATGGCCGTGCACCGCGACGGGGCGAATCAACATGCGCGTTTGTGAGAAAAGTGTGAAGCTAAGTGAAGCCAGCCGCTCAATAAGGCGGACGGTCCAGCCCCTTCAGGCTCTTCGTGAAGATCTCGCAGCCATCCTCGGTGATGCCGATCGAATGTTCGAACTGCGCCGAAAGCGTGCGGTCGCGCGTGACCGCGGTCCAGCCGTCGTCGAGCATCTTCACGCCGGGCTTGCCGATGTTGATCATCGGCTCGATCGTGAAGAACATGCCGGGCTTGAGTTCGGGGCCGGTGCCGGGGCGGCCGGCATGGACGACCTCGGGCGCGTCATGGAACAGCTGGCCCAGCCCGTGGCCGCAGAAATCGCGGACGACGCCATAGCGGTGCTTTTCGGCATAGCTCTGGATCGCGTGCGCGACGTCGCCCATCGTGTTGCCGGGCTTCGCCTGCTCGATGCCGAGCATCAGGCATTCATAGGTGACGTCGACGAGCCGCTTCGACTTGATCCCGACATCACCGACCAGAAACATGCGGCTGGTATCGCCATGCCAGCCGTCGACGATCACGGTGACGTCGATATTGGCTATGTCGCCGTCCTTGAGCGCGCGGTCGCCGGGAATGCCGTGACAGACGACATGGTTGAGCGAGATGCAGCAGCTATGCGTGAAGCCACGATAGCCGAGCGTCGCGGGAATGCCGCCGCCGCGCAGCATGTGCTCGCGTACCATGTCGTCGAGCTCGCCCGTGGTGACGCCGGGCACCACATGCGGTACCAGCGCGTCGAGCACCTCGGCCGCCAGCCGGCCCGCTCTGCGCATCCCCTCAAAGCCGTCGGGCCCGTGGAGCTTGATGGCGTGGGAGCGCGTATGTGCGCTGGCTTCGCTGGCGAGGACATATTCAGTCATGGTGCCGATATAGGCCAGTCGCGACGATTTTGCGAGCCTTCAGGCGAGGAACAGTGCGAGCGTACTCCACTGGTCCGACACCGCCCTGCGGCCCGCTTCGATCGCCGCACGGATCTTGGCGGGATTGAACTCGAGCGTGTCCGAAACCTCACGCGGCGGCTCGATGATGCGGATCGGGGCAAAGCGGTAATGCGAAAGCTGCGCATCGAGCGGCGCGAGCACGCGCGCGGCGGCGGGGCCGGTCAGCCCTTCGCGTGCGAGCGCGCGCACCTGCGCTTCGCGCGCTGCAATCAGGTCATTGATCAGCATCGCGTTGCCCGTGTCGTTGACCGACACTTCCGACTGCAGAATGTCGACGGCGCGCAGGCCGATCTCGATCAGGTTGCCGAAGCTGCGCGGGCGACCGGGGACAGGGGTCGGAGAGGCGCGGACCACCAGCACCGCGCGCGGATTGAGCTCCATCGCCGCGTCGAGCGGAGTCACGTTGCGGACGCCGCCATCGACCCATTGCTCGTCTCGCCCCGCCGCGTCGCGCGTCCTGAGCGGCTGGAAGAACAGCGGCATTGCAGCACTGGCATAGACCCAGTTGGCGATCCCGGGCACCGTCTCGTTGATGCTGCGGAACTGGCCCGTGCCAAGGTTCACGACGCCCAGCAGCAGCTTGCGCCCGGCGGCAGACAGCCTGGCCTCGTCGGCGAACATGCGGATGCGTGCCCGGATCGGCGTCGCGTCATAGATCGAGTCGGCGCCGAGCAGCCCGCCGACCACGCCCAGCGGCCTTTGCCTGTAGACATCGTCATTGCCGCGCAGTGCCAGCCACGCTGCGAGCAGCCCCGGCACATCGTCCTGCGCGCCGCCCAGCGCCTGGATCGCGCCCGTCGAAACGCCCGCAAAAATGTCGAAGCGGATGCGGCGTTTGACGACAAGCTCGTCGAGCACGCCCACCTGGAACGCGCCCTTTGCGCCGCCGCCGCTCAATACGATCGCGAGTCCGCCAGCCATTGCAGGAGTTTACCGCAATCGGGCGTCAATGTCGCGTGGCCGCTTCAACTCACCGCGACGCAGTGATAGGGGAGGCGCATGACATCAGAACGCATCTGGACCGCCGGCCTCGTCATCATCGGCGACGAGATCCTGTCGGGCCGGACGCAGGACAGGAATGTCAGCCAGATCGCGCTCTGGCTCAATCTGCAGGGAATCCGGCTGACCGAAGTCCGCGTCGTCGCGGACCAGACCGAGGCGATCGTCGAGGCGGTCAACACGTTGCGTGCGCGCAATGACTATCTTTTCACGACGGGTGGGATTGGTCCCACGCATGATGACATCACCGTCGATGCGATTGCCGAGGCGCTGGGCATCGGTGTCGAGATCCATCCCAAGGCGCGCGCGGTGCTCGAAGGCTATTACGCGACGCGCGGCGGTCTCAATGAAGGCCGGCTGCGCATGGCGCGCGTGCCCGCGGGCGCCGACCTCATCGAGAACCGCATGTCGGGTGCTCCCGGGATTCGCATCGGCAATATCTTCATCATGGCGGGCGTGCCGCACATCACCGCGATGATGCTCGATGCGCTGTCGGGCACGCTCGAGGGCGGCAAGCCGATGCTTTCCGAGACGATCGGCTGCTGGGTGCCCGAAAGCGAGGTCGCCGAACTGCTTGGCGCGACCGAGAGGCGCCACGAGGGGTGCCAGATCGGCAGCTATCCCTTTTTCCGCGATGGCCGCGTCGGTGCCAATTTCGTGATCCGCTCGACCGAAGCCGCCATCGTGGCCGCATGTGCCGCCGATCTTTCGGCGGCGCTGGCGCTTGCGGGGCACGAGCCCTTTCCCGGCGGGATCTGACGCCGCTTGGCGCGCATACTCCTCGGCTGGGAGCTCGGCGCCAATCGCGGCCATGTCGTGCGTCTTGCGGAGATCGCGGCGCAACTGATCGCGGACGGTCACAGCGTCCATGCCGCGCTTCAGAATGTCGATGGCGCGGCCGAGATCCTGCCAGGCGGCGTGACAATATGGCAGGCGCCGGTCTGGCCGCGGCTGTTCGTCAACGTGTCGCGACTGACCGGCCCGCCCGTCGCGACAATGGGTGACATACTCGCGCGGCTGGGGCTCGATCGGCCGGAGAGCCTCGCCGGCCTGATCCGCGCCTGGGATTCGCTGCTTTCGGCGGTTGACCCCGATGTCGTGGTCGCCGATTTTGCGCCCGCGCTGCTCTGCGCGGTTGCCGATCGCATCCCGAGCATTGCGGTCGGCACCAGCTTCGAGCGCGTGCCGGGCAGTCTGGGTGCGTTCCCAAGCCTGACCGGCGCCGATCCCGTATTCGAAGAGGCGGCGCTGCTCGAAGCCGCCAACCGCGCGCTTCAAGCCACCGGCCGCGCGCCGCTCACGGCATTGCCGCAGCTCTTTGGCGCGGATCGCTCGCTGGTCGCATCGTTTCGCGAGATCGACGTCTATGCCGATGCGCGCAGCGAGATCCCCGTCGCGCCGTCGATCGGTTCGGCGCTGCCCGCCATTTCCGACGGAAAGGGTGAGGAGGTCTTCGTCTATGGCTTCGAGGCGATCATGGCCGACGCGGTGCTGTGGGACGGACTTGCCAGATCGGGGCTGCCCGTGCGCGTCCATGTGCCGCGCGCCACGCCCGCGCTTGCCGACCGGCTGACCGCGCTTGGCTTCGCCTTCGAGCCCGAGCCGCTTCCTTTCGAACGGATCGCGCGCGACAGCCGCATCCTCGTCTCGCATGGCGGACATGGCTTCCTCAGCGCCGCGCTGCTCTGCGGGCTGCCGCAGGTGGTGACGCATTATGATCTCGAAAAGCGCGGCTATGCCGACTGTGTCGTCAAGCTGGGCCTCGGCGGTCAGGTGCCGCTCCATGCGATCCGCACAGATCCCTTCGCCGAAAGTCTGAGGCGCCTCTATGCCGACGATGCCCTCGCTGCCCGCGCCCGCGCCGCTGCCCCGGCTTTCCACGCCCAGATGGGCCGCTTGATCGACAAGGAGGTCGCCGCGGCGGTCGTCGAACTCAGCCCTTGAGCCTGAGCGGGAGTCCCGCGGCGACGAATACCGCCTCGTCGACGACCTCTGCCATGCGCTGGTTAATCCGCCCGGCCACGTCGCGAAAGCGCCGTGCGAGCGCGTTTTCGGGGACGATCCCCAGCCCGACCTCGTTCGAAACCAGGATAATCGGGCCGGCAGCGTCAGAGAGTGCGACCGCGAGCAATTCCGCCTCGTGTTCGGCATCGCGCCCGGCGAACATCAGGTTCGATGCCCAGAGCGTCAGGCAGTCGATGAGAAGCAAAGTGTCCGATGCTGCGTGTACGCGAATGGCATTCGCAAGCTCCAGCGGCGCCTCGACGGTCGTCCATTCCTCACCACGATCGTCACGGTGCCGCCCGATGCGCTCGGCCATCTCCTCGTCCTGCGGCTCGCATGTCGCGATATATACCGGCTTCAGACCGAGCGCCTCGGCGCGCCCCTGCGCATAGCGGCTCTTGCCCGAGCGCGCGCCGCCAAGAACGAGCAGGGTGCGGATAGGGTGGGGCGCTGCCATGTCGCGGTCCGAACTCCATTAGGGCTTGCCTGTCGCGCGGCGATCGCGAACAGGGGCGCTATGGCGCAAACCACCATTCAGGACAACGACATCGCCGCATGGAGCACCCATGGCGGACGGCTGGCCGAAGCGGCCATCGCCTTTCCCGATGCGCCCTTGCCCTGGATCGACCTGTCGACGGGGATCAACCCGCACGCATGGGATGCGTCGCGTGCAGGCCCGATCGACTGGCGCGCCTTGCCGGGCGAGAGCGCGCTGAATGAACTCGAAGCGGCGGCCGCGGCGCATTTTGGTATCATGCCCGATCATGTCTGCGCCGTGCCGGGGAGCGAGATGGGGCTGCGCCTGCTGGCATCGGCCGGATTGCCCGCGCCGATCCGCCATGTCGCGCCGGGCTACGCGACCCATGGCGCGCTCGCGGCCGGTGGAGCGATCACCGCGGCGGCGTTGCTTGAAGAAGCCCGTCGCGGCGGCACGATCCTGCTCGCCAATCCCAACAATCCCGATGGCAGGCTATGGGATACCGCAACGCTCATCGAGGCCGCATCGCGCCTTGCCGCGGCAAGCGGCGTGCTGATCATCGACGAGGCCTTTGCCGATGTCGATCCGTCGATCGGTGTATGGCCGTCGCTGCCCACGGCGCTGCATCGCCATGTCATCGTCATGCGCTCCTTCGGCAAGTTCTTCGGTCTTGCCGGCTTGCGTCTCGGTTTCGTGTGCGCCGTTCCGGATCGCCTTTCTGTGGTGCGCGAGACGCTGGGCAGCTGGCCCGTTTCGGCCGGAGCGATCGCGATCGGAACCGCCGCCTATCGCGACCATGCCTGGATCGCCGCAATGCGCGCGCGGCTCGAGGCGGAGGCCCACAGCCTTGACGTCCTGCTTCGCGCACATGACCTCGAAGTCCACGGCGCCTGTCCGCTCTTCCGGCTGGTCGAGACGCCCGACGCGCACCTGCTGTTCACCCGGCTTGCGCGCCAGGGCATATTGACGCGGCCCTTCGATCACGCATCGGGCTGGTTGCGTATCGGACTTCCCTCCGACGCTGTCGCGCGCGCGCGCCTCGATCACGCGCTGCGCCATGGTTGAACCGACCGCGCTTGCCGCGCTCGCGATCGAGTCCGCCACGGGCTATCCCGACGCGCTGTATCGACGTGTGGGCCATCCGGTCGGGCTGTTCGCGCGCGTCATCTTGGCGTTCGAGCAACGGTGGAACCGCCCCGATCGCGCCGAGCGCCAGCGGCGCGGGCTGGGCATTCTGGCCATGGCGATCCTCGTTGCCGGCACCTTCGGCGCGGCATTGGCGCTCGAGCAGGCGCTCTGGGCGTGGCTCGCCCAATGGGGCTGGGCGGGCGTCGCGATCGCCGCCGTTCCCGGTCTCGCGCAGCAAAGTCTGCACCAGCACGTAGCCGCGGTCGCTCAGGCGCTTGCCGGCGGCAATCTCGCCGAGGCGCGCGAGAAGGTCGCGATGATCGTGGGTCGCGATACCGCTGCGCTCGACGCACCGGGCATTGCGCGCGCGGGGATCGAAAGCCTTGCCGAGAGCTTCTGCGACGGCGTGGTCGCGCCCGCCTTCTGGCTTATGCTGCTCGGGTTGCCGGGCCTCTATGCGTACAAGGCGATCAACACCGCCGACAGCCTTATAGGGCATCGGGAGGAGCGCTGGCGCGCTTATGGCTGGGCAGCGGCGCGGCTCGACGATGCCGCCAACTGGATCCCGGCGCGGCTGTCGGGCGTGCTGGTCTGCCTCGCCGGGCGTGGCGGCTGGCGCACGATGCGGCGCGATGCGCGGCGACACGCCTCGCCCAATGCGGGCTGGCCCGAGGCCGCGATGGCGGGCGCGCTCGATCTGAGGCTTGGCGGCCCGGTGTCCTATGACGGCGTACCGCACGACAAGCCCTGGCTGGGCGATGGCCGCGCGGATGCAGGGGCGACGGATATGACGTGTGCGCTGTCGGTCTATCGCCACGCCTGTGCGCTGCTATGGGCGATAGCGGGGGTGTATGCATGGGCGCTTTGATGTTGCAGGGGACGGGGTCGGACGTCGGCAAGTCGGTGCTCGTCGCCGGGCTCTGCCGCGTGCTCGTCAATCGGGGCCATTCGGTGCGCCCCTTCAAGCCGCAGAACATGTCCAACAACGCCGCTGTGACCGCCGATGGCGGCGAAATCGGGCGCGCGCAGGCGACGCAGGCGATCGCGTGCAAGGTCGCGCCGCACACCGACATGAATCCCGTGCTGCTCAAGCCGCAGGCCGATCGGACCTCGCAACTGATCGTCCATGGCAAGGTGCGCGGCACGCTCGGCTCCTCCAACTTCCGCGAAGCGCGGCGCAGCCTGCTCGGCGAGGTGCTCGAAAGTTACGAGCGCCTGCGCAGCCAGTGCGACTTCGTGGTGGTGGAGGGCGCCGGCTCGCCCGCTGAAATCAACCTGCGCGCGGGCGACATCGCCAATATGGGTTTCGCGCGCGCCGCCAATATCCCCGTCATACTCGTCGGCGACATCGACCGGGGAGGGGTGATCGCAGCGGTCGCGGGAACGCGCGCGGTGATCGATCCGCAGGACGCCGCGATGATCCGCGGCTTCATCATCAACAAGTTTCGCGGCGATCCCGCGCTGTTCGAAGACGGCTATCGCGCGATCGAGCAGCTTTCGGGCTGGCGCGGTTTCGGCGTGGTGCCCTGGCTCGCGCCCGCCGCGCACCTGCCGAGCGAGGACGCCGTCATCCTCGAAAGGCGGCATGCCGCGGGCGAGGGGCGCGTCGTCATCGCCTGCCCGATCCTGCCACGCATCTCCAATTTCGACGATCTTGATCCGCTAAAGCTCGAACCCGGCGTGGAACTGGTGATGGTGCCGCCCGGCCAGCCCATCCCCGTCGAGGCGCGCCTGATAGTCCTGCCCGGCTCCAAGGCGACGATCGCCGATCTTGACGCGGTCCGCGAACAGGGCTGGGATATCGACCTGCTCGCCCATGTTCGGCGCGGCGGGCATGTGCTCGGTATGTGTGGCGGCTACCAGATGCTCGGCCGTCGAGTTTCCGACCCACATGGCATCGAGGGTCCTCCCGGCACCGTCGCGGGTCTCGGCCTGCTCGATGTCGATACCGTGCTCACGCCCGCAAAGGCGCTGCGCCATGTTGCGGGCGAGGCGCTGGGCGCGCCGTTCGACGGCTATGAAATGCACATGGGCGAAAGCGGCGGCGCCGATTGCGCGCGTCCGCTTGTCCGCTTCGCCGATGGCCGCACCGATGGTGCGATCAGCCCCGACGGGCGCATCGCGGGCACCTATGTGCATGGGCTGCTCTCGCATCCCGAACAGCGTCGTGCATGGCTTGCGCGGATCGGGGTCGAGGCGTCGGGCGCGGACTATGCCGTCTCGGTCGATGTCGCGCTCGACGAGATTGCCGACATGCTCGAGACGCATCTCGACATCGACGCACTGGTCAAACTGTCAGGATAAGCGCAAGCAGCAGCCCGGTTTCGACCAGCTCGATCCCCGCACCATGGCAGTCGCCGCTGACGCCGCCGAGGCGGAGGTGCAGCCAAAGCCCGAAATGCGCGATCAGCAGCGGGGTGACGAGCAATGCGGGAGCGAACAGTGCTGCGCCCACCAGCACGGCGCCCCAGCCGATCAGATCCACTGGCCGGATTGCGCCCGCAAATCGCGCGCCCAGCCCCGCGTGCAGCGGCTCCAGCCAGCGCGCCCAGACGAGCGGTCCGATTCGCGCGGCAAAGGGGATCAGCGCGATCGCGGTCCATGCCTCCGCGACGATCGCGCCGTGCAGAAGCACGAGCTTGGCTGCGATCTGGAGCACGATGGCGACGACGCCGAAGCTGCCGATATGCGGATCGGCCATGACGGCGAGCAGCCGTTCGCGGTTGGCGTGCGCTGCGCCGATCCCGTCGGCGAGATCGGACAGTCCGTCGAGGTGCAGCGCGCCCGTCACCGCGACCCAGACGCAGAGCGCGATCAGCGCGCCGGTCCACGGATCGATCCGCGCACCCAGCCATACGCCGCCGGCGACCACCAGCCCGATAAGCAGGCCCGCCACCGGAAACCAGCGCATCGACGCCGCGAAATCCTCGCTCGTGACCGCGCCGATCCGCGGCGTGGGCAGTCGCGTCAGGAACTGGAGCGCGATGATGAAATGCTTCACGGCCACAGTCCGACGATCTGTGCCTGTCGCGGCACGCCCGGCCATATGCGCAGCGACAGCACCGATGCATAGGGCAGGTCGAACGCCCAGAGCTGCGGCTGGCTGAAGCCGAACAGAACAGCCAGCGCCGCACGCATTGCGCCGCCATGCGTGACCACCAGCGTATCCGCGTCGAGGGCGTCGATCGCGCCGCCAATGCGCGCGGTGAGCGCCGACCAGCGTTCACCACCGGGCGGCGCATGCATGTCGGGATCGTCCCAGAAACGCCCCAGCGCCGCCGGATCGACATCGGCGCTCGACAGTCCGTCCCAGTCGCCGAAATCGATCTCGCGCCAGCGTTCGTCGATAGTGACCGGGATATTCCCGCGCGCCCCGATCGCGCCTGCCGCGGCCGCCGCGCGGCGCAACGGAGAACTCACCAGTCGCGCGAATTCCAGCGCTTCGGTCTGTTCAAGGCAGGCAGCGACGCCTTCGGGGGTTTCCGCACAGTCGGTACTGCCCAACATCCTGCCGGTCAGCGCGGGTGCGCCGTGGCGCAGCAGGTGGACGGTGAGGCCGCTCATTGCCCCCCGGATACGCCCGCTTCGGTAAAGGTCGCCATCCCGGCATGTGCGGCCAGCGCCGAGCGCACGACCTGTGTGGCGACCGCGGCGCCGCTGCCTTCGCCGAGCCGCATCGAAAGACGCAGCAGAGGCTCGAGACCGAGCCGGTCGAGCAGCGCCTGATGGCCTTGTTCGGCTGAGCAATGCGCGGCCAGGCAGTGCGCGGTGATCGCGCGATTGGCGACCGCGAGCGGAGCGACCGCGGCACAGGTGATGAAACCGTCGAGCAGTACGGGCATGCGCTTCAGCCGCGCGGCGAGCACTGCGCCCGCGATGGCCGCGATCTCGCGCCCGCCCAGCCGCCTGAGCGTTTCGAACGCCGTCATCGGCGCATCGGCGTGGCGTGCAAGCCCGGCATCGACGACGCGCTCTTTGCGCGCCAGTCCCTCGGCGTCGATCCCCGTTCCCTTGCCCACCCAGTCGCGGCCCGTGCCGCCAAAGCTGCGTGCCGCCAGTGCCGCCGCCGGCGTAGTGTTGCCGATCCCCATTTCGCCGAGAACGAGCAGGTCGACGCCATCCTCGACGACGGCTGCGCCCGCCGACAGTGCGGCCAGGCATTCGTCCGCGTCCATCGCGGGGCCGGTCGTGAAATCACCCGTGGGCCGGTCGAGCGCGATCGGCACGACCACCAGCTCAAGCCCTGCCGCCGCCGACAGCGCGTTGATCGCGGCCCCGCCGCGCTCGAAATTGCGCACCATCTCGACTGTCACCTCGCCGGGAAAGGCGCTGACGCCGTGCACGGTGATGCCGTGATTGCCCGCAAAGATCGCGGCCCGCCCGCGCGCGATCACGGGGCGTTCGACCTGCTGCCAGGCGGCGAAGAACACCGCGACATCCTCCAGCCGGCCCAGCGATCCTGCGGGCTTGGTGAGTTGCGCCTGACGCGCGCTCGCCGCGGTGATTGCCGCGTCATCGGGCGCAGGAAGAGATAGCAATGCGTCTTCAAAGGATCGAACGTCGGGAAACAAGCTCATACGGCGACAAATCCTGCTGGCGGCAAGCGAACGATGAAATGGCCCTTCACGCCTTCGGGCCAGAGCGCATAGGCGACCTCGCCCTCGGCGCTTTCAGCGTGGTGGAGCGCGTAGTCGAGCACCGCGCGCGCCGCCTCCGCATCCGGGGTGAAGCGGCCGAGCACATAGCCGATCTTGTCGGGCGCGCGGATATGGAGCGTACAGAAATGGTTGCACGCGAAGAGGCACGCCATTTCCTCGATCACGATGCCGGCATAGCGCGGATCGGATGTGGCGACGCTTTTCAGCGCCGCCACCATCGCCTCACCACCCGTACGCCCGTCCGCGTCCTCCCACATTTCCGCCGAGTGTCGGCATGCATTGCACACCACGATCGCGGGGCCTTGGGATACGGGCTTGAGCATCGGGATTGTCTCCTCAGAAGCGCGTTCGGATACCCGCATAAACGCTGCGACCGAGCGTGCCATAGTTGCGCACGGTCTCATACTCCTCGTCGAACAGGTTTTCGACCCGGCCGAACAGCCGCACATTGTCGCTCAGCGCATATTCGGCGCGCAGGTCGACGAGCGTATAGGCGTTGAGCACCGTCGTATTCGAAGCGTTGTCATAGGACTTGCCCGACCAGCGTACCGCAAAGCCCGTCGACAGCCCGAATGCCCAGTCATAGTCGGCGCTGAGATTCGCGGTTTCGCGGGGGCGTCGCGGGAGCCAGTTGCCGAAATTGGCGCCGGCGACGCGGTTCTCGGCCTCGATCCAGCTATAATTGCCCGACAGCGTGAAGCGCGTGCCGATGCGTGCCGCTGCGCCCAGCTCGATCCCCTGCGCGTGGGTGCGCGCGGTGTTGGCGTAATAGCCAAAGCGCGAAAGCCCGGTGTAGGGATTGACGCAGAGCGGATCGCCCGTCGTGCCGAAGCACGAGAAGAAGTCGATCTGGTTGGTCGTGTCGCGGTCGAACCAGGTCGCACCCAGCGTCAGCGCATCGTCGAACAGATGCTGCTCGATACCCGCTTCCCAACCTTCGGCCTCTTCGGGCCTGAGTGTCGTGTTCCCGTATTCGGAGAAGAGCTGGTAGAGAGAGGGCGCCTTGAACGCCTCGCCATAGTTCGCGCGCAATATGGTGCCCGTCTCCAGCGCCCAGACCGCGCCCGCCTGGAACAGCGTCTGCCCGCCATAGGTCTTGTGGTCGTCATGGCGCACGCCGCCGGTCAGCGTCAGGCCCGATAGGGGCTCGGCCGAAAGCTGGCTGTAGAAGCTGGTGATCTCGGCCTTGCCCTCGGCTTCGGAAAAGGGCGGGGAAGCGCTGAAGAAGCGCGAGCGCTCGTTTTCGGCACCGACGATCGCGGTCCAGCCCTGGGCGATTTCAAACGTGCCCTGATACTCGATCCGCTCGTTGCGGCCCTTGGCGTCGAACGTGTGGTCGGGGTTGCCGCCGGGATTGAAATTGTTGCGCCTGGTATCGGTATAGCCATAGGCAAAGCGGTTGCGGAAACGCCCGTCGAACAGCGCGACGTTCAGGCCGGCATAGCCGACGAACTCCTCGGTGATGCCGTATTCGGGGCTGTCGGTATTGAAGCCGTCAAACTCGTTGCGTCCGCGCGTCCAGTAGCCGCGCAGGTCTAAGCTGACATTGTCGGTCAGCGTCACGGTGGCGCGGCCGTTCAGCCCGACATTGCGATAGCCGTCGGCCTCGGTGCCCGGCGCATAGGCCGAAATCCCGTCGGTGGTGAAGGTGTGCCCCCCCACGCGCCATGCGACCGGTCCGGTCTTCCCGCCGATGCCGCCGCGCGCGTTCACCGTTTCGCGCGATCCAGCCTCGATATCAGCGCTCGCCTCGAGCGGCGCGTCGGGCGTCGCCGTGACGATGTTGACCACGCCGCCGATCGCCTGACTGCCCCACAGGATCGACTGCGGACCCCGCAGGATCTCGATGCGGTCGATATCGCCCACCAGCAGATTGGCGAAATTATACCCGCCGCCCGTTGACGAAGGATCGTTGAGCTTGACGCCGTCGATGACGACGACGGTATGATCGGTCTCGGCGCCACGAATGCGCACGGACGTGCTGGTGCCGTAACCACCGTTGCGGGTGATCGAGATGCCCGGCGTGCGCGCCAGCAACTCGGTCACGCCAATATCCTGCGACTGGTCGATTGCTTCCTTGGTCAGAACGGTGATCGAGGACGCGATCCTGTCGGTTTCGGTGGGCGTGCGCGTCGCGGTGACGACGATCGCGTCGCCGGGCAGCGTCGTCGCATCGGGCGACGGTTCCGCCAGCGCGGGCGTCGCGGCGAGGAGTGCGGTGGTAGAGAGAAATATCGTCTTCAACATCGGTCAGAACCCCTTTGGGACATGGTTTGCCAT
This sequence comes from Sphingomonas sp. LaA6.9, assembly GCF_022601895.1. GTDB lineage: Bacteria > Pseudomonadota > Alphaproteobacteria > Sphingomonadales > Sphingomonadaceae > Sphingobium_A. The sequence continues at coordinate 7,985 of NZ_JAKVIO010000060.1, read as the reverse complement.
GCCCCTTGAGGACGCGCCCGATGCGCTTTTGAGACGCCCGACCGCGTCCGCGCAAAGCACGGCCACGATGTCGTCACTCGGGTTTTTGACCCGCCCGTACGGCGCACCCTGGCCGGACGAAGGACGACTGCGTCAGGCAGGTCTCCTGGCTCGCGGGTCAATGCCGTTTCGCGTCGCCTTCTCGGGGGACAAGCCCCCAATGGCATGTGACGCGATGGCTCGCCGCTTACAGTTGCAGGGGCAGCCGGGGTTTCGAACGCCGTTCCCTTTTCATCCCCGTTGCCGGGGAACCTGTCGCGATGGGGCGCATAGGCGGGGGCGGGACGGGGGTCAAGCCGTGAGGCTCATTGGTACAATCAGCCGGTGGCCGTCCGCGACCCCGGTCCAGGCACGCACGCCATAGACGCGTTCGAGCAGCGCTTCGGTCAGCACCGCATCGGCATCGCCATCGGCAGCGAGCCGGCCCTCGTCGATCAGCAGCAGCCGGTCGCAATAGCGCGCCGCCATTGTGAGGTCGTGGAGGACCGCGATCACGAGCGCGCCCGCATGCGCCTGAGCGGCAAGCAGTTCCATCACCTGAAGCTGGTGGCCGGGGTCGAGCGCCGCGAGCGGCTCGTCGGCGATCAGCACATCGGCCTCGACCGCGAGCGCGCGTGCGAGCAGCACGCGGGCACGCTCGCCGCCCGACAGTTCCAGCGCGTTTCGGCGGCGCAGCGCCATGACGTCGGCGCATTGCATCGCGCGTTCGATCGCTTGCGTGTCGGCGGGCATCAGCCGGGAGAAGGGCGCGAGGTGGGGGAGGCGGCCGAGCCCGACGAGCCGCTCGACGGTGAGCGGCCAGTGCAGCGTCTGTCCTTGCGGCAGATAGGCGATGCGCCGTGCGATTGCGTCGCGGCTCATCGTCGTCACATTGGCGCCATCAAGCGCGATCATTCCGCTTATCGGCTCGATGAGGTGGAGGATCGCGCGCGCCAGCGTCGACTTGCCTGCGCCATTGGGGCCGATGATGCCGATGAGCGATCCGCCCTCGAGCTCGGCATCGATGCCCTGGAGAACTGCACGCTTGCCCAGTGAAACGTGCAGTGCGGATATGGAAAGGGTCACCATAGCCGGCGCTCCCGTGCGAGGTGGAAGAGGAAGACGGGCACACCCAGAAACGCAGTCACCACGCCCAGCTTGAGCTCGTTGGTTGTGGGGATGACGCGCACCGCGATGTCCGCGAGTGCGAGCAGGGCTGCACCCCCAAGCGCTGCGGGCAGGAGCACCGCGCTCGGGCTGCGATCGGTCAGCGGGCGGACGAGATGCGGCACGATCAGCCCGATAAAGCCAATCGAACCCGACACCGCGACCGCGCCCCCGACGCCGATCGCAACGCCGATGAGCAGTCTCAATCGCGTCCGCCTGAGTGACACGCCGAGCGCGCGCGCGCCGTCCTCGCCCAGTGTCAGCGCGTCGAGCGCGCGGCCATTCCACAGCAGCAACGCGAGACCGATGGTTACACAAGGGAGCGCGATCCAGACATGCTGAAAGGACCGGTCCTCAAGTGCGCCCAGAAGCCAGTTGGTGATCTCCATCGCTGCAAAGGGATTGGGAGAGAGGTTGAGCGCAAGGCTCACTCCCGAGGTCGCAAGCGTGCTGATCGCGATGCCCGCAAGGATCAGCGTCAGCGGGCTTTCGGATCGTCCCGAAAACGCAAAGAGCGCGACGAGCGAGGCGAGTGCGCCAAAGATCGCGAAGATCGGCAGGATCGCGGGGTGGAGCTGTGCAAAGCCGAAATAGAGCGCGATCACCGCGCCCAGCGAGGCGCTCGTCGACGCGCCGATCACCGAGGGTTCGGCAAGCGGATTGCGCAGATAGCCCTGCAGCGCCGCGCCAGCGCCGCCCAGCATTGCGCCGACGATCAGTGCGAGCAGCATGCGCGGCAGGCGCAGCTCGAACAGGATTGTCGTGGCGATGCGATCGCCGCTCCCCGTGGCGGCAGCGATCATGCGCGGCAGCGCCAGATCGGCGGGCCCGATCGCGAGCGAGACCGCGCCCGCGATCAGCGCGAGAAGCGCCAGGCCCGAGAGGAGGAGAGGGCGGTTCATCGCTCCAGATCCTCCCCGGCACGGGGAGGGGGACCATGCGTAGCATGGTGGAGGGGCTTGCCGGGCACTCCCCAACGTCGCGCCAACCCCTCCACCGGACTTCGTCCAGTCCCCCTCCCCGTTCCGGGGAGGAGCTTGATCGTCGAGCGATTTCGCGTCACGAGGGCGCCATGTTCGAAACGATCGCCAGCTTCTTCGCCTCGGTCCTTGCGACACTCGGCCTTGCGACCGCGCCCGCCACGGAGATTGCGCCGCGCCGCGTCGTCTCGCTCAACCTGTGCGCCGACCAGTATATCATGGCGCTCGCCGATCCCGGACAGATCACCGCGCTGACGCACAATGCGCGCGATCCCGAAATGTCTTACCAGGCACGGCAGGCGCAGCGCTTTCCGATCAGCCGTGGCAGTGCCGAGGAGGTGCTCGCGCTCGAGCCTGACCTGATCATCGCCAGCCCCTACCAGCGACACGACACGCTTGCGCTGCTGAAGGGGCGCGATGTGACGTTCCTCGATCTGCCTCCCGCAGAAAGCTGGTCGCAGATCGTCGATCAGGTGCGTCAGGTGGCGAAGGCGCTTGGGCATCCCGACCGCGGCGAGGCGCTGCTCCGCTGGATGGAGGCCGAGATGGTGGCACCCATCGGCGCGCCCGCTCATCGCCCCGTCGCGGCCTATTACCAGCGCCGTGGCTATATGACGGGCACGGGTACGCTGGTCGACGAGATGATGCAGCGCACCGGCCTCACCAATCTTGCGGCGAAGCTCGGCAAGCCCGCGCTGGCGCGCGTGTCGCTCGAGGAGATGGTGGCTGCGCGCCCCGACTATCTGATCGTCGAGAGCGCGACCGAAGCCGTGGCCGATCAGGGCACCGAAATGCTCCATCACGCGGCGATCGCCGACATCCCGCGCATCAGCCTGCCCCAGGCGCTCACCGTGTGCGGCGGGCCTTCCTACCCGAAGGCGATACGGCGGCTTCGCGATCAACTCGCGGCGCGCCACTAGAGCCTTTCCCGGCAAGGCGGAAGCGCCTTGCCGGACAAGAAAGGCTCTCGACTTCACATCTTGGGCGCTTCCTGACCGAAAAACCGGTTCCCACTTTTTCGGGAAGCGCACTAGAACTCGATCCCCGCCTGCGCCTTGATCCCGGCGCGGAAGGGGTGTTTGACCTGCGTCATCTCGGTGACGAGATCGGCCGCCTCGATCAGCGCTTCGGGCGCGTTGCGGCCGGTGATCACGAAATGCGTCATTTCGGGCTTGGCCGCGATGGCGTCTAGCACCTCTTCGGTCGGCAAATAATCATAGCGCAGCACGATGTTGAGTTCGTCCGCGATCACGAGGCCATAGGCGGGATCGGCGAGCATGCGCTTGACCTCGTCCCATGCGATGCGCGCGATCTCGGTATCGCGCGCGCGGTCCTGCGTGTCCCAGGTGAAGCCTTCGCCCATCGGCTTGAACTCGATTTGCCCGGGAAGGGCGTCGAAGATCGCCTTTTCGCCCGTCTTCATTGCGCCCTTGATGAACTGGATCACGCCCACCTTCATCCCGTGCCCCATCGCGCGGACGGCGAGACCGAGCGCAGCCGTGGTCTTGCCCTTGCCTGGGCCGGTATGGACAATGACGAGGCCCTTTTCCTCCGTTGCGGCGGCAACGCGCGCACGGTGCGCGGCCTGCACCTTCTGCATCTTGGCTTTGTGGCGTTGCTCGGTATCGATATCGGTCATGCGGCTCCTCCATTCACTGGCGTCGCCCAGACGGATTTCCGTGCCTCGGCCAGTCCCTGAGCCAAAGCAAGAGCGACACGCGCCGGCAGGTCTCCTGGCTCGCGGGTCGTCGCCCGATGAACGGCCTTCCCGAAGCACAGGCTCCAGTGGCTGCCCTTGGGGATACCCCTTGGGCGTGTCCATCGCGCTCACCGCTTACAGTTGCAGGGACAGCCGCGGTTTTGCACCGCATTCCCTATTATGCCCAATGACGGGCACCGGCGCGTCGCCGATCGCATATCGCAAGCCCGGCCAAACGCCAATGCGAAAGCGTGTTGGTCGCCCAATCGGCTCTTTCCGTCGCGTGCGCGTGGTCGGGAACATTGTCAGCGCGCGCGCGTCGTTATTCAACTGATGGGGAAGCTGAGAGAGCGTGGGATGATGAAAGTCTACAACACGACGCGTCTGGCCTTTCAGACTGCGCCCGTCAGTCTGAGCCGCTGGAAGACCGTGACCGCTGCGTTCGATCAGGCGCTGGCGGATCTGCACGGCTTCGAGCAGGAGTTTCTCGAACCCGCGCGCCGCGCCTATCAGGCGGTGCGCGACAAATGGCCGGGCGACTATCAGCCGCGCGAGGGCACGCTCGCGCAGATCCAGATCGAGAAGGCCAGTGCCGTGTTCGAGCCGGTGCGCGCGCGCCACGCCGCGTTGGCCGGCATCGTCGATGACGCCGCCGACGACATGCTCGCGACGCCAGCCCCCTCGATCGCGGCGATGGCGATCAAGTTGCGCGTTGCGGTGGAAGGCGAGTGCAGGGGACGTCGAAGCGCCGAGGAAAATCTGCGCCTGTTGCTCGCCGATGCACAAAGGTTGAGCGGCGAGTCGACAGGCTAGTCTGCATTTCGCGGCGTGACAGGGTTGGAGCGGGTGAAGGGAATCGAACCCTCGTCGTAAGCATGGGAAGCTTCTGCTCTGCCATTGAGCTACACCCGCAAACGCTTTTCTGTCTGCGTTCGTCCCTTCAGCGCCCTGATGCTCGTCATCAGAATCCCGACGGGACGCCCGGTTGATAGTGACGACGCGCGCGCGACGCAAGCGGCGTCGCGCAAGTGAGGCGCGATCGGGCACCAGAATGTGCGCGCGGCACCCCGTCCGATGTATGGCGGACGATATTCATTCCGTTATAGAAATGAGCAGGGCTGAGTATGGGTCGCCGGTAAGGCCGCCGTGCACGGGCATGCCGGCCTTATTGCATCGCGGCGATCGAAGCGGCGTGCTGGGGCTCAGTTGTAGAAGATGTGGCGGCCGAGCTGCGCGGCGCGCGTCAGGCGACGGCCCCATGACGGGGCGACATAATTTGCATGATACCACAGCACGTTGGACGCGATCTTCTGGATCAGGTTCTTGCGCGCGATATCGGCGATCGCGAGCGCCTTGTGCCAGGCTTCGCTGCTCCGGTCGATCGGCGGGAATTTGCCGCCGCGAATGAACGAGAACTGGGCCGGCTGGGTCACGACATCGCAGATCTTCGGCGGATAGACGCCCGAGGCCGCGCGATTGAGCACGACCTGGGCGACCGCCAGCTGCCCCTCGAGCGGTTCGCTGCGCGCCTCGAAATACACGGCGCCGGCAAGGCACTCCTGCTCGGCGTCCTGATTGCCATAGTTGACGAAGGAGATCACCAGGTCGCGCAGCGAAGGGCTCTGCGGCGTTGTCGCGGTTCTGAATGCGGTTGCAGTCGATAGGGTTGCGGTCGTGGCCACCGGTACGGCTGCGGCAGATGTCGCAGTGGCGGTTGAAGCCGCAGTGGCCGTTGACGTCGCCGTTGCCGACGCCGCCGAAGGATCGGCCAGCAGGGCCGCAAGGAAAAGGAACGCCGCGGCAAAGCAGCCGACGCGAAACGCGTTGAACATTCGGTCTCAAATCTGTGCGGTCGGCCCCGTGGACGCTCAAAAATGAGCGCCGTTGACTGCCCCCCGACTAGCGCGCGGCCCGTCTCTGACCCGCAACCTCGCGCTTGCCTAATTTCGTTGAGCAGCGAAATGGGTAACCCGCCCGAATGAGTCAATCGCACCCCCGGCGTTGATCGGTGAATGGTTAACGTCACGGGGTGGGGCGAGGCATCGGGCGGCGAATTGTCCGTACACTTTGACGAATCGCGTCGTGCGCTTTTGATCGCCAGGCTATTGCGCTATGCCCGGCCCGTGATCAGGTTCAGGGACAGGGGCGCGCGCGGTCATGCGCGGCGCGGATGGGCGGAAAGCTGGTTCAGCTTTTCGTTCGGCGATCATTTCGATCCGCGCAACATGGGGTTCCGGTCGCTGCGCGTGCTGAACGAGGACATCATAACGCCGGGCGCCGGATTCCCCGCACATGCGCATGAGAACATGGAGATCGTGACCTATGTCCTTTCGGGAACGTTGCGGCACGAAGACGATCTGGGCAATGGCGCGCTGATCGAACCCGGCGACGTCCAGCGCATGAGCGCGGGAACGGGCATAAGGCATAGCGAGTTCAACCCGAGCGCAAGCGAGCGTGCGCACCTGCTCCAGATCTGGATCATCCCCGATCGCCGCTGCCTCGATCCGGGCTATGAGCAAAAGCGCTTCTCGCCCACCGAGCAACGGAACCAGCTGATCACCGTCGCGAGCGCCGATGGCGACGACGACGGCGCCGTCACCATCCATCAGGATGCGAGGATCCTGCTCGGCCGGCTCGATGACGGCGCCATCGTGACCCACCGCCTCGCTACGGGACGGGGTGCATGGCTTCAGGTCGCGCGCGGGCTTATCGCGCTCAACGATACGGAAATGCGTGAAAGCGACGGCGCCGCGATCGAGGGGGAATCCGAGCTGGTCATCGAAGCGCTTACCGACGCCGAGATCCTGCTCTTCGATCTCGCGTGATGCTCGCGCTACTCCGTATGAAATCGGCATCGGGTTATTCCGGCTTATAACGTTGCACGATGCTCCCAAGGGGCGAATGATTGGCGCGTCTGAGTATTTCGGTACAGGAGAGCGCCATGACGATGCCACAAGAAGCGCAATCGCCCGGTGACGATCGGCGCGATTTTCTCAAATCCTGCGGCAAATTTGCGCTGACGGTGCCCCCGGCGATGACCGTGCTCCTGTCCACGTCACTTTCGTCGCCCGCGATCGCCAAGTCGACGGGTGGAGGTCGGGGCAAGGGCAATAACGGCGTCGGCAATGGTCCGGATCCGCAGCCTCCGGGCAATCCGCCGATCAACGATGGCCCCGGCACAGGCCCCGGCAATCCAGGCAATCGGGGTGGGCCGAAGAAGAAGATATAGCGCGGGCAGCAGCCGCAAGTCGTGACTCAGCAACCTCGCGATCCGCTGGTGCCGGCGTCTGTCGCCGACTGGCGGGCGATGCCCTGTCTATCGGTCCGATTCCGGCTTGCAGACGACGCCGCGCTCTACTGTGTTGGCGATCGCGTCACGCTCTTTTCCGGGCGCGAACAAAAGCTGTTCGGTCTTAACGACGCGGCGGCCTTTGTCGCAGGCCTGCTGGAAAACGGCGCCACGCATGCCGAATTGCTCAACGAGCTAGTGCGCAACGGCTGTGGTGCGGCAGCGGCGAAAGCGACAATAGCGACGCTTCTGCCGGCGTGGTCGGCGGCGGGTGTAGCGGTCGCCGAAATGCCCGTGACATCCGAAACGGACTGGCTTCGTTCGGTGATATCGATAGGCGGGCTGGACATCACACTGTTGCTCCAGGGGCAGGGCATAAGCGAAGCGATCACGCCGTTCATTCGGCATCTGCGTTCGGTCGCGGCGGAATGCCAACGCCAGTATCGGATAGCGCGCGCTGATCCGTTCGTCCTGATGAGCGCGGATGGCCCCGCGATGTCGATTGTCACGCCCGACCAGGTGGTGCCGGCGCTCAAGGCGTTGCTGGTCGAAGAGGTGCTCGAGGCCGCACCCCCTGCCATCGCGCTGCACGCTGCGTGCCTTACCCGCAACGACGACGCACTGATGCTTTTCGGATCGCCGGGCGCCGGCAAGAGCACATTGGCACTGGCGTTGCTGCCGGCGGGCTTTGGCTATGGCGCGGACGATATCACCCTGGTCAATCCAAAGGGGCATGTTCAGGGCGTGCCTTTTGCGCCCGCGGTAAAGGCGGGCGCATGGAAGCTGCTGGGCTTGCCGCGCGAGAACGGTCTCCATCGACGGGTCGATGGAC
>NZ_JAKVIO010000057.1 GCF_022601895.1 Sphingomonas sp. LaA6.9 | reverse complement strand
ATTCCGGTCGTCGCGCCGATCGGCGTTGGCGCCGATGGCCATACCTATAATATCAATGCCGACACGATGGCGGGCGCGGTGGCCGCCGCGATGGGGGCGTCACGCCTGTTCCTGCTGACCGACGTGCCCGGCGTGCTCGACAAGCAGAAGCAGCTGCTGACCGATCTCGATCCGGCGGCGATCGCAGGACTTCAGGAGGACGGCACGATCTCGGGCGGGATGATCCCCAAGCTCGAGACCTGCGTGAACGCGGTCAACGCCGGAGTCGACGCCGCCGTCATCCTCGACGGACGCGTGCCGCACGCGATGCTGCTCGAAATCTTCACGCGCCGCGGCGCGGGTACGCTCGTCCATCGTTGAGGCTGTTGTCGCCGGGGCCTGCTTTCGGCTAGGGCACTGAACCATAATCTTTGCCGGGGACGCACATGCAAATCCTGTTGGAAATTGTCTATTATCTGGCCACCGTGCTCACCTGGATCATCGTCATCCAGGCGGTGCTCTCCTGGCTCGTCGCGTTCAACATCGTCAACACCAGCAACGAGTTCATGCGTTCGGTGCTCTACGCGCTCGATCGGATCACCGCGCCGATCTACAATCCGATCCGGCGGATCATGCCTGATCTGGGCGCGCTCGACCTTTCGCCGCTCGTCGTGCTGTTGATCCTCTACATCATCCGCAACATCATCATCCCCAACCTGATGTTTTCGCTGGCCTGATTGGACGCGTGGCACGCCGACGCGAACGGGATCACCATATCGGTGCGCGTCACCCCGCGCGCCTCGCGCGATGCGGTGCTCGAACCCAAAGCGGGCTGGCTCCCGATCCGGCTCCGCGCGCCGCCCGTGGAGGGTGCCGCCAATGAGGCGCTCAGCCGCTTTCTCGCCGGAGCGCTCGACCTCGCGCGGCGTGACGTGACGATCCTCAGCGGCGAGACCGCGCGGATGAAGCGGGTCAGGATCGCGGGCGATCCCGAACAGCTGGCGCAGGCGCTTGAGAGACTGTACAGGGCGTCGCCATGACAGCCCAGATCATTGATGGAAAGGCCTTTGCCGAAGGCCTGCGTGAACGCGTCGCCGCGGCGGTGCCCGCCTTTCACCGCATTTCGGGCCGCGCGCCCGGGCTTGCGGTGGTGCTGGTCGGTGAGGACCCCGCGAGCCAGGTCTATGTCCGTTCCAAGGGCAAGGCCACCGTCGCTGCGGGGATGCAAAGCATCGAGCACAGGCTGCCGCCGGGCGTCGGCCAGGACGAGCTGATCGCGCTTGTCGAGGCGCTCAACGCCGACGACATGATCGACGGTATCCTCGTCCAGTTGCCGCTGCCGCCGCAGATCGACGAAAAGGCGGTGATCTCCGCGATCGACCCCGCCAAGGATGTCGATGGCTTTCATGTCGTCAACGCCGGCCGCCTCGCGGTGGGAGAAGAAGCGCTCGTGCCGTGCACGCCGCTCGGTTGCCTGATGCTCCTCAAGGACCGGCTCGGCGACCTGTCGGGGCTGAACGCGGTGGTGATCGGCCGCTCCAACATCGTCGGCAAACCGATGGCGCAGCTGCTCCTGAAGGAAAGCTGCACCGTCACCATCGCGCACAGCCGCACCCGGGATCTGCCTGAAGTCGTGCGGCGCGCGGATATCGTCGTTGCGGCGGTGGGGCGCGCCGAGATGGTCGGCGGGGACTGGATCAAACCGGGCGCCACGGTGATCGACGTCGGCATCAACCGCGTGCCCGGCAGCGAACCGGGCAAGACGCGGCTGGTGGGGGACGTCGCCTATGCCGAGGTCGCCGCGGTCGCGGGCGCGATCACGCCTGTGCCCGGCGGGGTCGGCCCGATGACGATTGCGGTGCTGCTGCGCAACACGCTCGTCGCGGCGCATGCGCGGCTGGGGCTTGCGGCGCCCGAAGGACTGTGATCGTCTGAGGGGGCGAATGCCCGACAGGATTTGAGAGGGGGGTAAAACAGGCATGATCGAGCTGTTCGTCTCAGCGCTCGTCACCTTCTTCGTCGTGATCGATCCACCTGGATGCGCGCCGATCTATGCCAGCCTCACGACCGGCGCCAATGCGCAGGCGCGGCGCGCGATGGCGATCCGGGCGGTCTTCGTCGCATCGCTGATCCTGCTCGTCTTTGCGCTGTTCGGCGAGAAGCTGCTCGGCGCACTCGGCATCAGCCTCGACAGTTTCCGTATTGCGGGCGGGATCATGCTGTTCCTTATCGCGCTCGAAATGGTCTTCGAGAAGCGTACCCAGCGCCGCGAGGAGCGTGCCAAGGAAGTGCAGGCGAGCCCCGAGCATGAGGACGTCTCGATCTTCCCGATGGCGATCCCGATGATCGCGGGTCCCGGCTCGATCGCGAGCGTCATGCTGATGATGGCGCGCAGCAAGGGGACCGAGGAGACGCTGGTCGTACTCGGCGCGATGGGGGCCATTTTGCTGCTGACGCTGGCCTGCCTGCTCGCCGCCGGTCCGTTGATGCGGCTGGTAGGCCCCAAGGTCGAGACCGTTGTCACGCGGTTGCTCGGCGTGCTGCTGGCGGCGCTGGCGGCGCAGTTCGTGATCGACGGGATCAAGGCGAACCTGACCTAGATTCACGGTGATGGGACCGTGAAGCTATCAGGGCGGAAGGAACAACGGGGTTCAGTTGCCATTCAAGCCTGAACCCGCATAGCCGCGGCAAATGAACGCAGGAGTTTGTGCATGTTTCGTCGTCTCGCGCTCGCGCTGACCACTATCCCTTTGGGAGTCGGCACGCTCACAGCGCCCGCCGTAATCGCGGCGCCCGGCGATCTCGACAAGGTTTCGGCGCATCTGCGGTCGGTCTCGAGCATGACCGCAGGGTTCAGCCAGACCGACCGCGCGGGCAAGACGGTGGCGGGAACGCTGACGATGAAGCGCCCCGGCAAGATGAGCTTCCAGTATCAGAAGGGTGTGCCGCTCCGTATCGTGGCCGATGGCAAGTCGCTCTGGATGATCGACTATCAGGTCAATCAGGTGCAGCGCTGGCCGATAGGAAAATCGCCGCTGGCGGTGCTGCTCGACCCCAATCCCGATCTGTCGCGCATCGCCAGGATCGTACCCAACACCGACGATCGTATCGTTGTGGTGGAGGCGCGCGATCCCAAGCGACCCGAATATGGCACACTGACACTGGCCTTTGTCCGCAACGCCTCCGCGCCGGGCGGACTCATGCTTCAGGGCTGGGTGGCGCTCGATTCGCAGAACAACCGCACGACGATCCGGCTGAACAACCAGAAGTTCAACGTTGCGGTCGCGGACAATGCATTCCACTGGAACGATCCGCGCCCCAAAGGACCACGCGGCTGACAGGTTCATTCATATTGGCGACAGGTTGGGGCCTTTAGATATCGTCCTTGCGGTCGTGGGGCCGCTTTCCGGATTTCCCCCTGTTGCCGGAGTGACCCCACGTCCCGCCTCGCGTGACGAACGCAGGTTGGCCCCCGCTCCAAGCCCCCGGAGCGGGGGCCTTTTCGTTCGGAACCACGGCCACCATATTTGGCAATCGCTGCAACCTTCGCTACTGGCCTAGCATGTCCGACACACTCAAGATCGCCTCCTGGAACATCAATTCCGTTCGGTTTCGCATCGAAATCGTCGAGCGCTTTCTGCGCGAGGAAGCACCCGATATCCTGTGCCTTCAGGAAACCAAGACGATCAATGATACCTTTCCTGCGGCCGCGTTCCGCCAGCTCGGCTATACCCATCAGATCCTGCATGGTCAGCCGATGCATCACGGCGTCGCGATTGTCTCGAAGATTCCCATGCGCGAGGACGATCGGCTCGACTGGCAGGCCAATGGCGAAGCGCGCCATGTCGGCGTTAGGCTCGAAAACGGCCTCAGGCTCGAAAATGTCTATGTTCCCGCAGGCGGCGACGTGCCCGACCGCAACCTCAATCCCAAATTCGGCCAGAAGCTCGATTTTCTCGCGCGCATGATCGACTGGTCCGAAAACCTCTCGGTGCCCACGCTGCTCGTCGGCGATTTCAATATCGCGCCGCTCGAATGCGATGTGTGGAGCCACAAACAGCTGCTCGACGTCGTCAGTCACACGCCGATCGAAGTCGAGACGCTCGGGCGGATGCAGGCGGCGCACGACTGGGTGGATCTTGGCCGTCACTTCGTTCCCGCGCCCGAGCGGCTCTATACCTGGTGGAGCTACCGCGCGAAGGACTGGGCGGCGTCCGATCGCGGCCGGAGGCTCGACCATATGTGGGCATCGAAGGACGTCGCGAGGCAGGCGGTGGACCATCGGATCCATGAGGCCTGCCGCAGTTGGCTCAAGCCGTCCGACCACATTCCCATCGTGACGGAGTTCCGCTTTTGAGCGACCCGCGCGCCGTCGCCCGCGCCATCGACGCGCTCAGGCGCGGCTGGCCCGTCGCGCTTCGCGATGCGGAGGACACGCTCGCGCTTCTGTCGATCGAAACCGCGGACGACGTGCGGCTCAAGGCCTTCGATGCAGCGGGCACGGCCGACATATTGATTTCGGCAGCGCGCGCTGCGACGCTGAAGCTCGCCAACCAGATCGACGCGGCTGCCCCGGAAAAGCCCGTGATCGTGTCGCGCGCGCCGTGGATCGACCTGGCGGGTGCGGTTGCGCTGGCCGACCCCGCGCTCGACCTGGCGACGCCACTCAAGGGACCCTATCGCACGCTTCCCTGTCGGAGTTCAGACGCGGCGGGCGCGGCGCTCGAGCTTGCACGGCTGGCGGGATTGCTTCCGGCTTTCTTCCTCGCGGATACCGCGCCCGGGATCGAGGTGACGATCACCCCCGAAGACATCGCGGCCTATGACGATTCGCGCGCGCTCATGATCGCGGCGCGCGCGCGACTGCCCGTAGAGGTGGCCGAACATTCCGAAATCGTGGCATTCCGCAGCGCGGATCAGGCGGGAGAGCATGTCGCGCTGATCGTCGGCACGCCCGACGGCACACCGCCTCTCGTCAGGCTGCACAGCGAATGCCTGACGGGCGACGTGCTCGGATCGTTGAAATGCGATTGCGGCCCGCAGCTCCACGGCGCCCTTCACGAGATCTCGACGCATTGGGGCATCCTGCTCTATCTGCGGCAGGAAGGCCGCGGCATCGGGCTGATCAACAAGCTGCGCGCATACAGCCTCCAGGATCAGGGCTTCGACACCGTCGACGCCAATTTGCGGCTGGGCTTTGCGATCGACGCCCGCGACTTCGGCGTGGCGGCGCAGATGCTGCGCCTGATCGGACAGGATCGCATCCGGCTGCTGACCAACAACCCCGACAAGGTCGAGCGCTTGCGGGCGGAGGGTATCGACGTCGTCGAACGCGTGCCGCACCGGATGGCGCCCAATCCGCATAATCAGGGATATCTCGACACCAAGCGCGACCGGACGGGACACCAGCTCTAGCGAAGCAGCGCGGATACCTCCGAATAATTGGCGACCACATGATGCGCGCCCGCGTCGCGCAGCCGGTCTCCAAGCCCGGGGCGGCAATGACCGCCCGCGCACAGCCCCACGACCGTCATTCCCGCAGCGATTGCGGCTTGTACGCCGGTCGGCGAATCCTCGATCACGAGCGTTTGCGCGGGATTGGCGCCGATCGCACTTGCGGCGTGAAGGTAGATGTCCGGTGCGGGTTTGGTGCGCGTCACATGCTCGCGCCCGCTATAAAGATGCCCATCGAAATGCCGCGCGAGGCCCAGTCTTTCTAGATGGCTCGCAATCCAGTTGAGCGAGCTTGACGAAGCCACCGCGCGCGGCCCCGGCCGAAGCGCGCCCATGAAATCAGTCGCTCCGGCGACGGCGGTGATCGCATCGGGATTGCCGGTCACCGCATCGCGCACCATCGCTCGAAAGGCGTCGGGCAGCGGCCGTCCCAGGCGCGTGGCTATCATGCGATCGGTTTCCTCGGTGCTGCGGCCCGTGAAATCAGCGATTGCCTGATCCAGCGTGGTGGGCAGGCCGAGCGCGGTCAGCGCCTCCGCGAGCGCACGGTTGACCACGACCTCGCTGTCGATCAGCACGCCATCGCAATCGAAAATGATCGCCTCGTACTTCACCCGCGCGTGCCAAAGAGCGCGGTGCCGACGCGGACATGCGTTGCGCCCAGCGTCACCGCCGTTTCGAAATCGCCCGACATCCCCATGCTGAGCGCGGCAAGCCCGTGGTCGCGCGCAATCCTGGCCAGCAGCGCGAAATAGGGGGCGGGCTCGACATCGATCGGCGGCACGCACATTAGCCCGACAACCGGCAGGGTCGCCGAGCGCGCCTCGGCGAGCAGGCCGGGGAGTTCGGTGATCGCGCAGCCACCCTTTTGCGGCTCGTCACCGATATTGACCTGGATGAAGCAGTCGGGGCGACGACCGGCCTTGTCCATCGCCTTTGCCAGCGCCGCGACGAGCGAGGGCCGGTCGACCGAATGAATCGCATCGAACAGTGCCACCGCATCCTCGGCCTTGTTGGACTGGAGTTGCCCGACGAGATGGAGTTCGATCGGGGGCATCTCGGCGCGCAAGCCGGGCCATTTGACCTCCGCCTCCTGCACGCGATTTTCGCCAAAGACGCGCTGTCCCGCAGCAATCAGAGGACGAATCGCCGCAGCCTCATGCGTCTTGGATACCGCAATCAACGCAACATTGCCGGACTCGCGCCCCGCAAGCTTCGCCGCCTTCGCCATGGCGGCAAGCACGGCTTCGCGGCGCGCAGCCGCATCGAGAATTTCCTGTTCGGACATGGCCGCTGCTATAGGCAGCGCAATGACGCGCCGCCACCCCTGCTTATGGCTGATGACCGATGAACGGATAGGTGATGCGCTCTTCCCGGCGATCGCCGCACTGCCACGCGGCGCCGGGATCATCTTCCGGCACTATTCACTGCCAATGCCCGAACGCCGCGCGCTCTTCGCGCGTGTCAGACGCGTCGCGCGACGAAAGGCACTTTGGCTCGTGCTCGCCGACTCTCCGCGCGTGGCACGCAACTGGGGCGCCGACGGCTTTCACGGACATGCGCGAGGAAATGGCCAGTTCCTGCACACAGCGCCCGCACACAGCGCACGAGAACTGTGGCGCGCTACGCGCGATGGCGCCGATCTGATCTTTGTCTCGCCGGTATATCCTACACGCTCGCACCCCGAAGCGCCCACGCTCGGCCCCGTCGGCTTCGGTACGATCGCGCGTCAGTCGCCGCGTCCCGTGATTGCACTCGGTGGCATGGATTCACGCCGCGCGCGCGTCACCAACAGACTGGGAGGCTATGGCTGGGCGGCGATCGACGGGCTCACGCCCCGAAAAATCAGAACCTGAAGGCGGTTCCGACATAGACCGCCTGGCTGTCGCGGCGGTTGTCATCGATCGTGCCAAGACGATCGGTATCCTCAAGCCGGTAGCGAACGCCCGCAGTGACATCGAGGTTGCGCGTCAGCTTGTAGCTGCCGCCGACATCGAGCGAATAGGCCGCCTCCGGCACGATCAAGCGCGGCTGATGACCGATGCCACGATCCGCGCCGACCTGAACACGACCGCTCCAGCGCGGCGCGTTGTAGCTGGCGCCCGCGGAAACCGTCTGGCGGCTGCCGGGCGCAAGACCCGTGTCGATCCGCGCGACATCGCCCGAAAGCGCAAAACGCTTCCAGCCGATCGATGCACCGAGATTATAAACCGAAGGTTCAATACCGAGCGAAGTGATCGTCGGGGTGTCGCCGCGCAGCGCCGTCGACTGGCCCTGGGCGCTCGAGCGCGCCCGTACTGCGACGGTCACCTGGCGATTCTTGGCCGAGTCGCTGGTCGGTGTGAATCGAAATCCGGTGCTCGCGAGTTCGCTCTTGGCAAGGATTGCAGCAAGCCGCGGATCGGCAGCGGCGGGCGTGAATGAACCAATGCCGCCCCGCGCAGTCAAGGAAACGCGCGGTTTCTGGCTGGCCGGCGTCGCTTCACGCGCTGCGGATATTGCGGGCGCGAGCAACAGCGCGGTCGCGGCCATTGCCACTCCCCAGATCGCCATAGATGCCCGACTCGCGCTCATGATTCCGTTGTCAGTCCTCAACCTTCATTTCGCCCATATCATGATCCCCACGCGAATTTCCAGCGAACTACCCGAAATTTCCCCGATATGTTGCACATCGCACACAGAGGTATCATAATACCTTCGCAAAACACGCGCTTGGCAAGTGCGCGCGAGCTTCTATAACGACCCCGACTGAGCATATTTCCAAGGATTTCTTCATGGCTCGCAAGACCAGCGTCGTCGCGGCGATCGCGCTTCTTTCCCTGCTTGGCGGCTGTGCCGGCACGGTCGACTGGGTGAAACAGGATCTCGGCATCGAACCAGCCAAGAACGACCCCCGCACGCACGATCTCGCGGCGTCGAAGATCACGACGATCGGCGTCAACAGCTATCTCTGGCGCGCGAGCCTCGACACGCTGTCGTTCATGCCGCTTGTCCAGACCGATTCCAACGGCGGCGTGATCGTCACCGACTGGTATGCCAACCCCGCCTCGCCCAATGAGCGGATGAAGGTGACCGTCACCATCCTCGATCAGGATCTGCGCGCAGACGCAGTCAAGGTCGCGGCGCTGCGCCAGGAAAACCGTGGCGGCCAGTGGGTCGACACCCCGGTCCAGGCTGCGACGGTGCAGAAGCTGGAGGAAATCATCCTGACCAAGGCGCGCGACCTCCGCCGCAGCGCACTTTACGGTTGATCCGGGCCTGACACATGGCTTCGCGCTTCAATCCGCTTTCGGCTGACGCGCGCTGGCAGAAAATCTGGGACGAGCGCGAGACCTTTCGCGCGTCCGACGCCAGCGCCAAGCCCAAATCCTATGTCCTCGAGATGTTCCCCTATCCCTCGGGGCGCATCCATATGGGCCACGTCCGCAACTATACGATGGGCGACGTGCTCGCGCGTTTCCGGCGCATGACGGGCCACGAAGTTCTCCATCCGATGGGCTGGGACGCCTTTGGCATGCCCGCCGAAAATGCTGCGATGGAAAAGAAGGTCCATCCCGGTGAATGGACGCGCGCCAATATCGCGGCGATGAAGGCACAATTGAAGCGGCTGGGCTTCGCGCTCGACTGGTCACGCGAGATCGCGACCTGTGAGCCCGAATATTATGGCCAGGAGCAGGCGCTGTTCCTGGATCTGTATGAAGCAGGTCTCGTCTACCGCAAGGAATCGGCGGTCAACTGGGATCCTGTCGACATGACCGTGCTCGCAAACGAGCAGGTGATCGACGGCAAGGGCTGGCGTTCGGGAGCCCCGGTCGAGAAGCGCAAGCTCAGCCAGTGGTTCCTCAAGATTACCGATTTCGCCGAAGAGCTGCTCGCCGGCCTTGGCACGCTGGACCAGTGGCCCGAAAAGGTCCGGCTGATGCAGGAAAACTGGATCGGCAAGAGCGTCGGCATGCGCTGCACCTTCCACTTCGCCGGGCGTCCCGGTGGGTTCGAGGTGTTCACGACGCGCCCGGACACGCTTTATGGCGCGAGCTTCACCGCGGTCGCCGCGGATCATCCGATTGCGCAGGAGCTGGCGAAGCACAGCCCCGAGCTGCAGAAGTTCATCGCCGAATGCCGGCAGAGCGGCACCGCCGCGGCCGATATCGAGACCGCCGAGAAGAAGGGCTTCGACACGGGGCTACGTGTCCAGCATCCCTTCGATCCCAATTGGCACCTGCCGCTCTACGTCGCCAATTTCGTGCTGATGGAATATGGCACGGGGGCCATCTTCGGCTGCCCCGCCCACGACCAGCGCGACCTGGATTTCGCGCGCAAATACCACCTTCCCGTCAACCGCGTCGTGGCCCCCGAGGGACACGAGCACGAGGCAATCGGCACCGAGGCCTATGTCGGCCCCGGCAAGATCGTCCATTCGCATTTCCTGAATGGCATGGAAGTCGAGGAGGCTAAGGCCGCGGTGATCGCGCGCGCCCAACATGAAGGCTGGGGCACAGGCACCACGGTCTGGCGTCTGCGCGACTGGGGCGTTTCGCGACAGCGCTACTGGGGCACACCGATCCCGTTCATCCATTGCGAGGCGTGTGGCGTGGTTCCCGTCCCGAAGAGCCAGCTTCCCGTCAAGCTGCCCGAGGACGTTAGTTTCGACATTCCCGGCAATCCGCTCGACCGGCATCCGACCTGGAAACATGTCGATTGCCCGAAATGCGGCAAGGCCGCGCGGCGGGAGACCGACACGCTCGACACCTTCGTGGACTCGAGCTGGTATTTCATCCGCTTCGCGAGCCAGCCCGAGGACCAGCCCTTCGACAAGGCGGTGGCCGAAAGCTGGCTGCCCGTCGGACAGTATATCGGCGGCGTCGAGCATGCCATCCTACACCTGCTCTATGCGCGTTTCTGGACGCGCGCGCTGGCGAAAATCGGCAAAATCAACGTCAAGGAGCCGTTCACCGGGCTGTTCACGCAGGGCATGGTGACGCACGAGACCTACAAGGCGCCCGACGGCGGCTGGCTGTCTCCGCAAGAGGTCGAGGCGCGCGACGGCCAGATCGTCGTGATTTCGAGCGGCGAGCCCGTCCTGCGCGGCCGCGTCGAGAAAATGTCCAAGTCGAAGAAGAACACCGTGGATCCGGGCCCGATCGTCGACCAGTACGGCGCCGACGCGGTGCGCTGGTTCATGCTGTCGGACAGCCCCCCCGAGCGCGACCTGCCCTGGTCCGAAGCGGGGATCGAGGGTGCATGGCGCTTCGTCAATCGATTGTGGCGCCTGATCGACGGGCTTGAGGCTGCCGAGGGTAATGCGGTTTCCGGAGACGATCGGGACCTCGACCGTAAGCTCCACAAGACCATCGCGGGCGTTGCTGCGGACATTGAGGATCTCGGCTTCAACAAGGCGGTCGCCAAGCTCTACGAACTCGTCACCGCGATCGAGAAGGCGAAACCTTCCGCCTCGCGCGCGCAGGCGATCCGTACCGTCATCCGCCTCGTCGCGCCGATGGTCCCGCATCTGGCCGAAGAAGGCTGGGCAAAACTCGGCGAGAACGGACTCGTCGCCGACGCGGCCTGGCCTGAGGCCGATCCCGCATTGCTCGTCGACGACGAGGTGACGATCGCGGTGCAGATCAACGGCAAGCTGCGCGACACGCTGACGGTGCCCAAGGGCACCGCCCGCGATGCGCTGGAAGCGCTGGCGCTCGCCGCGCCCAACGTCGTTCGCCAGCTCGATGGCGCGCAGCCGAAGAAAGTGATTGTGGTTCCCGACCGGCTGGTCAATCTGGTGGCATGAAGCGCGCCGCCGCAGCCCTGATCCTCGCATCGCTCGCCCTGTCGGGTTGCGGCCTGCGCCCGCTCTATGGCAGCGGGTCGAAGGGCGCGGTCGCGCAAACTCTCGGACGGGTCGAAGTCGCGCCGATTCCCGGCAAGGCGGGCTGGCTGGTGCACAATGCCATCACCGACAGGCTGGGCGCGATGTCAGGGGACGGCCCAGCTTATCGGCTCGAGGTAGAGCTCGACGATCAGATTATCGGCTTCGGCGTGCGCCGCGACGACACGGTCTCGCGCGAACGCCGCACGTTGCGCGCGCGTTATCGGCTGGTCGAGGCGGAGAAGGGCACTGTGGTGCTCGACGCAACGGCGGGATCGGATGCCGGCATCGACATCGTTTCCTCGGAATATGCGACGATCGCGGCCGAGAATACCGCGCTCGAGAATCTCTCGCAGGTGGTCGCCGACCAGATCGTCGCGCGGCTCGCGCTGTTCGCCCAGCGCACCAAGGATGCTCCGGCCGCGGGCACGCCGTGAAGGCCAACAAGGGCCAGATCGAGCGCGCGCTTGACGCCCCTTCGACCGATATCCGCCTCTTTCTGCTCCATGGGCCCGATGAATCGGGCTCGCGCGCGCTCGCCGAGCGTCTGGAACGCGCGATGGGTCCCGAAGCGGAGCGGATCGAGCTCGATTCGGCTACGCTCAAGGGCGATCCCGCGCGACTTGCCGACGAAGCCGCATCAATCTCGCTGTTCGGCGGTGCGCGGCATATCCGGCTGACGCTCGCCAATGCCGACGACGCGCTCCCCGCGGTCCAGGCGCTGGTCGAGGCGCCGCAGGCGGGCAATCCCGTGGTCGCGATCGCGGGCACGCTCCGCGCGACGGGCGCTTTCCTCAAATATGCGCTCGATCAGCAGGCGATCCTGGCTTTTGCAAGCTATGCGCCCGAGGGGCAGGACGCTGACCGGCTCGCGGCCGCGATGGCGCGCGACGAAGGGCTCAGGATCGCGTCCAACGACGTCGCCAGGCGCCTTGCCGCCGCGGCCGGGGGCGATCGCGCGATCCTGGCGCAGGAGATCCGCAAGTTCGCGCTCTATCTCGACGCCGCGCCCGAGCGCCCGGCGGAGCTCGACCATGCCGCGATCGACGCGCTCGGCGCGGATGCCGATGAGGGCGATATGGGCCGGCTCGTCGACGCGGTGATGGGGGGCAATCCCGATCGCGTCGGCGGCGAGCTCGCGCGCCTCGCGGCGGTGGGGATAGAGGGGATCCCGCTGATCCGCGCGGTGCTGAAGCGCGCGCTGCTCCTCGCGCAACTCCGCAGCGACGTGGATCAGGGCAGCAGCGTAGACGCCGTCATGGCGTCTGGCGCTGGCAAGGCGGTGTTCTGGAAGGAAAAAGCGACCGTGCAGCGCCAGATCGGCCTGTGGCGCAGCGATCGCCTCGCCATTGCGCTCACCCGCCTGCTCGACGCAGAACGCGCAGTGAAGGCCTCGGGTACGCTTGGCGCGGTAGCGGTCGAGTCCGAATTCATCGCGATCAGCCGCGCCGCGGCACGGGCGCGGTAGAAGCCCAGCCGGTACCATGCCCCGGATTTCGAGCGCGCCATGCGATATGATGACCTTCGTCACGGATGGAGCGGCGCGTTTCGCAGGCGCCGTCTGGGCGGCGCTGCCCGATATTAGCGACGCGCTGGCGCATCTTCCGTCCGATCGCGCAGGGATACGCCTCCATGGCATAAGAGCACTCAATGCGCTCCTAGCCCCGTCAGGCGCCGTCGGCGCGGTTGCAGCGCAGGTGCTGGGTCCCAGATGCAGGCCCGTTCGCGCGATCCTGTTCGACAAGACACCGGCTGCCAACTGGTCGCTGGCATGGCATCAGGATCGCACCATCGTGGTCCAGACGCGAAAGGACGTCGACGGATTCGGGCCGTGGACGACAAAGGGCGGCCTGCAGCATGTTGCACCACCCTTTGAGCTGCTTTCCGGCATGGTGACGCTGCGTGTCCACCTTGATGCAGTAGGCTCCGCTAATGCGCCGCTGCTGGTCGCGCCCGGCTCACACCGTTTCGGTCGCGTGTGTGAGGAGGACATTCCTGACGTCGTGGAACAGTGCGGGGTCGTGGCATGTCTCGCCAATGCCGGGGACATTTGGTTGTACGCCACGCCGATCCTGCACGCTTCGGAAGCCGCTGCTGAGCCATGCCGCCGCAGAGTGCTTCAGCTGGACTATGCCGCTGCTGAACTACCGGGCGGCTTGCGCTGGCTTGGGGTTTGAACCAACAGCCCGAACGACACATAATCAGGCCCGTTGCCCGCGAAGAACCCCGATCAGATCCGCTCGCCGCTCAGCCGCTGGCAGATCATGTCGAGCTGGTCGAGTGAGTTGTAGGCAAGCGTCAACGTTCCGCTCTTCACGCCGTGCGCGATGCGGACCTTGAGGCCGAGCAGATCGCCCAGTTGCCGCTCAAGCGCTTCGATATCGGCATTGTCGCGGCTGCCCTTGTATTCGATCGGCGCTTCAGCCGTCTTTGACGGCCTGGCCGCGCGTGCGAGCGCCTCGGTCTCGCGCACCGACAAGTCGCGCCGGACGACTTCATTGGCCAGCGCCGCCGGATCGGTCGCGGTGATCAGCGCGCGCGCATGGCCCATGCTGATCTTGTCCTCGGCGACGAACTGGCGGACGGCGGCGGGCAGATCAAGCAGGCGCAGCATGTTGGCGACATGGCTGCGCGACTTGTTGACGAGCCGGCCCAGCGCCTCCTGGCTGTGACCGAATTCGGTTGCGAGCTTCTTGTACGCCTCGGCCTCTTCGATCGCGTTGAGGTCCTCGCGCTGGATATTCTCGATCAGCGCGATTTCGAGCGTCTCCGAATCGCTGAAATCGCGAACGATCACAGGGACTTCATGGATTTGCGCGCGCTGTGCCGCGCGCCAGCGGCGCTCCCCCGCGACGATCTGGTAGCCGCCATCAAGTGGCCGCACGACGATGGGCTGGATCAGCCCGCGCTTGGCGATCGATTCGGCGAGCTCGGCGAGCGCGCCCTCGTCGAAATGCTGGCGCGGCTGATCGGGATGCGGTTTCATGTCCGCCACCGCGACCATCTGGACCCCGCCGGCGCGCGACGCAGCCGCCGCGACAGGTTCTTCACGTGAAACTTCACCCAGCAAGGCGCTCAGACCGCGACCAAGCCCATGATGGCGCTTTCTGGGGGTGCCCATGTCAACCACATCGCTCATGCCGCGACCGCCTTTGCCTTGATCGGCAGACGCCCGATCAGCTCGCGCGCAAGCCCCATATAGGCTTCCGACCCCGCGCAGCGGATATCGTAGATCAACGCGGGCACACCATAGCTCGGCGCTTCGGACAGGCGAACATTGCGCGGGATGACGGTGTCGAACACGACATTGCCGAGGCATGCGCGGACGTCTTCGGCGACCTGTTCGGTCAGATTGTTGCGGCGATCATACATGGTGAGTGCGACGCCGAGGATCGAAAGTTGCGGATTGAAGCGTGCGCGGATGCGCTCGACGGTGTTGAGCAGCTGGCTCAGCCCCTCAAGCGCGAAGAATTCGCATTGGAGCGGCACGAGCAGCGAACGCGCGGCCACCATCGCGTTGATCGTCAGCAGACCGAGCGAGGGCGGGCAGTCGATCAGGCAGATATCCCACCGTTCTTCGGCCGCGTTCAGCGCCTTGTCGAGCCGATGCGTGCGATCTTCATATTCGACGAGCTCGATCTCGGCGCCCGAAAGATCGACTGTCGCTGCGATCAGGTCCAGCCGCGGCACCTTGGTGGCGATCACCGCTTCGTCAAGCGCGCAGTCTCCCGTCAGCAACTCGTAGCTCGAGCGCGCGCGCTCAGACTGGTGCACCCCAAGTCCGGTCGAGGCGTTGCCCTGCGGATCGAGATCGAGCAGCAGCACCTTCCAGCCCGTCGCCGCGAGCGCGGTCGCAAGATTGATCGCAGTGGTGGTCTTCCCCACCCCGCCCTTCTGGTTGGCAACGGCTATCCGGATCATGATTTCCCCCGCTTGACGCCCTGCGCGACGATGATCGACGAGTCAGCGTCGGTGACGCTCTGTTTCACGTGAAACACACCCTGCCACGTGTTGCGCGCTGCTTCCAGTTCGCTTTGCGCATTCCTGCCCTTGGGGAGCAACCATAGCGTCCCGGAACGGGAAAATCTCGCCCCCAGCGTAAAAAGTCGGTCAAGCGGTGCGAAAGCGCGGGCACTGATGACCGCTGCAGGCTGCGCCGGTACCGTCTCGACGCGTCCACCCAGCACGATGACATGCGCGGTCACGCCAAGCAACCGCGCCGCCTGCTCGAGAAACTCGATCCGCTTGCGCCGCGATTCGACGAGGACCACGGGACGGGGACTGAGCGCAGCGACGATCAGACCGGGAAACCCGGCACCCGATCCCAGATCGACCCACGCCCCGTCGGCCGCCTCGCGCGCCAATGGCAGCAGCTGAGCTGAATCGACGATGTGCCTCGCCCAGACATGGTCGCGGGTCGATGTGGCGATCAGATTTTGTCTTTCGCCCTCTTCGAAAAGGAAGCCGATGAAGGTCTCGATCCGCGCGATTGTTTCACGTGAAACACCAATTTCGGAATCGAGCCAGGCGCGCGCCTCGTCTTCGGTCATGCGGCGCGGCGTCTTGTCTGAACGAGTATCGCCGACAGCGCGGCGGGGGTGATCCCGCGAATCCGCGATGCTGCCGCCAATGTGGCCGGACGCGCCGCCTCGAGCCTTTCCTTCATCTCGTTGGACAGCCCCGCGATCGAGCGATAGTCCAGATCCGCATCGATCGGCACCGATTCATTGGCACGCAGCTCACGGATTTCGGATTCCTGTCGGGCAAGGTAGGGCGCATAGCGCGCGTCCTCGGCGATCTCCTCGACAAGGTCAGGCGCGACGCTCTCAAATGCATCGGACACGCGCGCGATCTCGGCAATTCCGATATCGGGAAAACGCATCCAGTCGTAGAGCGAGCGACGGCCACCGTCGAGCGCGACACGAATCTCGGCGCCTGCCAGTGTCGCGGCGGTGAACTCCTTGCTGAGCGCCGCCAGCACCCTCGCACGATCGGCTTCACGACCGTCGAACCAGCGCCGGCGTTCCGCGCCTACGCAGCGCTGCGCTATCGCAATCGGCGTCAGCCGGGACGCTGCGTTGTCCGCGCGAAGCCGCAGCCGGTACTCTGCGCGAGCCGTAAGCATGCGGTATGGTTCGGTGATCCCCTGGAGCACCAGATCGTCGATCATGACGCCGATATAGCTCGATGCCCGGTCGAGAATCATCGGCGCGCTGCCGCCCGCAAAGGCAGCGGCGTTGATTCCGGCGACCAATCCCTGCGCCGCGGCTTCCTCATATCCCGTGGTGCCGTTGATCTGGCCTGCGCAGTAAAGCCCCGCGACTCCACGGACGCCAAGCGTGGAGTCGAGCGCGCGTGGATCGATGTGATCATACTCCACGGCATATCCGCGCTGGACGATCTCCGCGAGTTCGAGCCCTTTCATACTGCGAACCAGCGCAATCTGCGCGTCGACGGGCAGCGAGGTCGAGATGCCGTTGGGATAGACGAGATGATCGTCGAGCCCTTCAGGCTCGAGGAACACCTGATGGCCGTCGCGGTCGCCGAAGCGCACGACCTTGTCCTCGATCGAAGGACAATAGCGCGGGCCGAGCGCATCGATCGCGCCCGTATAGAGCGGTGAACGGTCGAGCGCTCCCCGGATGATTTCGTGCGTTCGCGCATTGGTGCGCGTGATGGCGCAATACAGTTGCGGTGCCGCGCGACCAGCGCCCAGCGCCGACATCGTCCAGTCAAGCCCGTCCGAGGGTTGCTCATCGAGCGCACCCCAGTCGACTGTCCGCCCGTCGAGCCGGGGCGGCGTGCCCGTCTTGAGACGTGCAATCGGAAGGTCCAGTGCGCGAAGCTGATCGCCGAGCCGCTGCGCCGCGAGTTCGCCCACGCGCCCACCTGTACTGATATCGGGGCCGCAAAACATCCGGGCGTTGAGGAAGGTGCCAGTCGCGAGCACCACCGCGCCGGCGTTGAGCGCCTCGCCCGAAGCGAGCGTCAGACCGACGACGCGATCCGCCCTGCCCTCGGCGAAGAGCAACGCCGCGGCCTCGCCCTCGACGATCTCCAGATCGGTCTGTGCATCGAGCAGTCCATGGATCGCGGCCTTGTAGCGACGACGATCGGCCTGGACGCGAGGCCCTTGCACTGCGGCACCCTTGCTCTGGTTGAGCATCCGATAATGAATCGCGGCATGATCGGCGGCGCGCGCAATCAGCCCATCAAAGGCGTCGACTTCGCGCACGAGATGCCCCTTGCCTAGACCTCCGATGGCGGGATTGCACGACATCGCTCCCACCGTGTCGCGCGAGAAGGTGACAAGCGCGGTGCAAGCGCCCATGCGCGCGGCGGCCGCGGCGGCCTCGCAACCCGCATGCCCGCCACCCACCACGATGATGTCGAATTTCCGCGTCATAGCGCGCTAACGCCTATGTGAGACGAGGTCTCAAGTCAAAATGTTCCACGTGAAACATGCGGGTCACTTACCGAT
Organism: Sphingomonas sp. LaA6.9; assembly: GCF_022601895.1. Taxonomy (GTDB): domain Bacteria; phylum Pseudomonadota; class Alphaproteobacteria; order Sphingomonadales; family Sphingomonadaceae; genus Sphingobium_A. The sequence goes on along the minus strand of NZ_JAKVIO010000057.1, from coordinate 3,874 downwards.
GCAGAAACGACCGAACAGCGCATCGAGCATGTCTTCGGTTCCCGCCCTGCCCGTCAAGCGATCAAGCGCAGACCGCGCGATCCTGAGATTCTCGGCCATGATGAGCAGGTTTCCGCTTCCTACTAGAGCCACCGCACATGCGTCGAGCAGTGCCCGCTGACGTGCATTGAGCGCCAGATCACCTGGCCTCGGCAGGAGCATATCGGCGCGCTCGGTGAGCATCCCGACGAGTTGCTCCATCCCCGCACCCGTCACCGCCGACACGATCACATCGGTCCCCGGAGGCGCCGCGTCACGGCCCGGCAGATCTGCGCGCGCGTGAACGGTGATGGTGCGATCGGGCGCCGGACTCGCGCCCCGGTCATCAAGCCACAGGATGATGTCGGCTCTGTCGATCACGCCCCGCGCCCGCTCCATCCCGATCGTCTCGATCTCGTCGCCGCTGCCGGCATGGAGCCCGGCGGTGTCGATAAAGACAAAAGGGCGTGCGCCCAGCGCGAGGGGCACTTCAATGACATCGCGCGTCGTGCCGGCCCGAGGCGAAACGATCGCCGCCTCCCGACCGGCGAGTGCATTCAGCAAGGTGGACTTGCCCGCATTGGGTGGCCCCGCAAGCGCCACGCGAATGCCGTCGCGCAGCCGTTCGCCCGACGGCCGATTCAGAAAGTCGCCCATCTCGCGCGCCAACGCCGAAATCCCCGCAACCAGTGCGGCGCCCGCGTCAAGGTCTTCGTCTACATCGCCTTCGTCGGAAAAGTCGAGCAACGCCTCGGTTCGCGCCGACAGCCCAAGCAACCTTTCCTGCCAGGCGGTCACCTGCGCGCTGAGGCCGCCTTCGGCCATGGCCATCGCACTGAGCCGTTGCAGCTCGGTCTCCGAGAACAGAAGATCCGCCAATCCCTCGGCCTCGGCCAGATCGATCCGGCCGTTTTCGAAGGCGCGCCGCGTGAACGCACCCGGCTCCGCGGACCGCAGCCCCGGCAAGGCCGCGAGCGTCGCAAGCACACGCGCCACCACAGCACGACCACCATGCAGGTGCAGCTCGGCAAGATCCTCGCCCGTCGCGGTGGCCGGCCCCTCGAACCACAGCACGAGCGCATGATCGAGCACATCGCCGGAGACGGGATCAACCAGTCGCGCCAAAGTCGCGCGGCGCGACTTCGGTATCCGCCCGGTGAGCGCGCTCAGCGAAGCGCCAGCAGCCGGGCCACTGATCCGGATGATGGCAACCGCCGCAGGTGGCTGCCCGCTCGACAATGCATAGATCGTGTCGATCATGGCGCCCGAGATTACTTCCTGGCCCCGCTGACCTGGTCAAGCATCTGCTTCCACATGCTGAAACCGGCCTCCCCCATCGGCGCCCAGCTCTTGAACAGTCCTTCGAGCATCTCGGGGCTGACACCTTTCTCCATTGCTTCCAAAATGTTGGAAACATATTTCTCGTGCACGGGCGTGAAATCTGGCAGACCCAGAAAGCGCCGAGCCTCTTCGGGCGTGCAATCGACTTCGACATTGATATTCATGGCGCTTCTCCGCTTGAGCAGCCGCGCGGCCCCCTGCTACGCTTCGCGCATGACTTATGCGCCCGACCTTGACCGGATCGCAACGCCCATCGGAATCGTGACAATCCGGGGCGATGAAACGGCGATCACAAGCATCACGATCGAAGCCGATCATACTATCGCGGAAACGGCTTCGCGCGCCGCAGCGGTCCGCGAAGCGGCGGCGCAACTCCGCGCCTATTTCGCAGGGCGTCTGCGCGAATTCGACCTGCCGCTTGTCCCTGCCGCAACCGTCCGTGGGCAGGCGCTACGCGACGGCATAGCTGCGATCCCTTATGGCGATACGCTCAGCTATGGCGCGCTTGCGCGACAACTGAGTTCGGCACCGCGCGCGGTCGGCCAGGCTTGCGCGCGCAACCCCTACCCGATCATTATCCCATGCCACCGCGTTCTAGCGGCGCAAGGTCGCCTCGGCACGTATAGCGGCGGCACCGGACCCAGCACCAAGCAATGGCTTCTCAACCACGAACAACCCGCAAACCGGAAAGGCACTCCATGGCCAGCATGATCCCGATCGACACGCTTCATCACGATGCGCAGTTCTCCGCCTATGTTGCCGAGCCCGAGGGCACGCCGCGTGCCGCGATCATCGTCATCCAGGAAATTTTCGGCGTTAATGCGGGGATTCGCGCCAAGTGCGACGAATGGGCCAGCGCGGGATATCTGGCGGTCGCACCCGACCTCTTCTGGCGGCTGCGGCCCGGCGTAGAACTGGATCCCGATGTCCCTGCCGAATTCCAGGAAGCGATCGGACTGCTCGGCACATTCGACCAGGACAAGGGCATCGAGGATATCGAGGCGACGATCCGCTGGGCGCGCCAGAAGACGGGCGGCAAGAAGGTCGGCTGCGTCGGATACTGCCTTGGCGGCAGGCTGGCCTTTATGACCGCCGCGCGCACCGACACCGATGCCTCGGTCGGCTATTATGGGGTGGGGATCGACGGCCTGCTCGGCGAGAAGCACGCGATCGCGCATCCGGTGCTGCTCCACATCCCCACCGCCGATCATTTCGTCGATGCCGCTGCCCAGAAGCGCATGCATGACGGCCTCGACGATCACCCCAAGGTCACGCTGTTCGATTATCCCGGGCTCGACCATGGATTCGCGACACAGATGGGCGAGCGGCGGCATGAAGAGGGCGCTCAGCTTGCCGACAGTCGCACCGCCTCCTTCTTCGCCGCGAACCTGGGGTGAGCGCCGCCTTTCGCATGATCGTCCGCGCTCCGGGCGGGCCCGAGGCGATCCAGCGCCAGGAACTCGACACGCTGCCCGAACCCGGCCCGGGTGAGGTTCGTATCCGTAACACCGCGATCGGGCTCAACTTCATAGACGTCTATCATCGATCCGGTCTCTATCCCCTGCCCTATCCCGCCGGGCTGGGGCGCGAGGCTGCAGGCGTGATCGACGCGATGGGTCCCGACGTGACGGGATGGTCTTCAGGCGACCGCGTGGGCTATCTCTTCGCCGCGAGTGGCACCTACGCCACCCATTCCCTGGCGTCCGCCGCCACGCTGATCCCGCTGCCCGACAGCATCGAGGACTCGCTCGCCGCTGCAACGATGCTCAAGGGGCTCACCGCATGGATGCTCATCGAGAAATGCGCGCGCGTGAAAAGGGGTCAGGTCGTGCTCGTCCATGCCGCTGCGGGTGGCGTGGGCAGCATCGTGGTGCAATGGCTTGAGGCCATCCAGGCCGTCGCGATCGGGCATGCGGGCAACCCGGAAAAGGCCAAGCGCGTGCATGCGCTGGGCGCATCGCATGCCCTGTTCTGTCCCTTCGACACGCTCGCCTCCGAAGTTCGCGCCCTGACCGGGGGCGCAGGCGTCGCCGCCGTCCTTGACGGCGTCGGCAAGGATAGCTGGCAAGCTTCCCTCGATTCACTCGCGCGACGTGGTGTCATGGTGACCTATGGGAATGCCAGCGGCCCGGTTCCCCCCGTGGCGCCGCTCGAACTCAGCCGGCGTGGTTCGCTTGTACTCACGCGCCCGACCCTGGGCGATTTCGTAGTCGATCCCGATGAGCGTCGCGACGGCGCCGATAAACTCTTCTCAATGCTCGCAAGCCAAGCGATCAGGGTTGATATCGGCCAGCGCTACGCGCTCGCGGACGCCGCAGAAGCACACCGCGCTCTTGAGGCGCGGCGCACCATCGGATCGACAATCCTGCTTCCCTGAGCCTCAGCCGAAGAGCTTGAGCACGCCCACATTCGGATCGATCAGGCCATCATAAATCATCTTGCCCGCGACATAGACGATCACGACCAGGCCGACATAGGCGATCCAGCGATAGCGCTCGATATATTTGGCGATGAT
>NZ_JAKVIO010000055.1 GCF_022601895.1 Sphingomonas sp. LaA6.9 | reverse complement strand
ATCTTGAGGCGCGCGTTCATACGCCTGTTATAACATTCGGCGCGCAATTTTCAAGTCCGGTATCCTGGAAGGGGCCATTCCGGCCGTCGGAGACGGACCATGGGACATTCAGATCTTGACCCCGCCGTGCACGAACGGCGCCCCTGGAACGCAGGTCAAAATGTCGGGCCCAAGCGACCGTTGAAACCGCGTGATATCTGGGCCATCCGCTTCTTTCTCGATGAGCACAAACGGGTGCGGGACCGGGCTCTGTTTGATCTCGCCATCGATAGCAAGCTGCGTGGTTGCGACATTGTCAAAATCCGGATCGGTGACATTGTCAGTGGCGGAACCCTTCGCAATCGCGCGACCGTAATCCAACAGAAGACCGGCAGGCCGGTGCAATTCGAAATCATGTCCGAGGCAAGCAGGAGTCTTACGGCATGGCTTGAGCGACGCGGCGGCACCATCCGCGACTTCGTCTTCCCAAGTCGGATCGATTATCTCGGCCATCTGAGCACCCGGCAATATGCACGTTTAGTGGATGAGTGGGTATCTGCCGTCGGCCTGGACAAGCGGGAGTACGGCACCCACTCGATGCGACGCACCAAGGCCTCGCTCATCTACAAAGCGACTGGAAATTTGCGAGCGGTACAGATCCTGCTCGGTCATACCAATATCGAGAACACGGTTCGTTATCTGGGGGTGGACATCGACGATGCGTTGACCCTGTCGGAGCGTACCGAAGTCTGAGTGTTTGCCGGCTCCTCGCATTGCCGCGGAGCCGGCTCATGCAGGTGAACCAACGGCAGCTATCAGGCTCCGGATCGTACCCATCGAATGACGGCTTAGTCGGCGGATACCGACGTGGGAAAGGCCGCCCCAGTAGCGGCTAAATGAAACCTTCAGCAAGCTCCTACCGGAAGGTCACCCGCGGAGGCTGTTTCTTGCGCACCGACTTGCTCCGTGACGCTTGACGGACTGCATTCACGATATTTGCAAAGTCAGGCATTTTGGACCTCAGCAGTTCCTCGCGCTCGAGATCAATGCGGCGAATCTCGTCAGCTGCTCTCTGCGGATCGAGCGTGAATCGCCGGCTCGTAAGCGATTGATACCGCTCAATGTCATCATCGGTCAGACCGGGATTTGCACGCTTGAGTTGTTCGCGCGCTTTGGGGGATAAAGGTTCCATCTCCGGTTCCTATCTCATTATCTTGGCATTCAAGCGATCTCGCAGCCATTCATAGGTCAGACCGTCAAGCAGACAGTTAGTCGACGTCGTGGGCTGCCAAAAGTCGTCCATTAAATTGGGCACAGCCGCATTGCGCGGTGCAGCTTGATAATGCCGCCACGTTGCGGGATAGCCTAGTCCGTCGCGCGCCGTGTCTGAGGCGTACTGGACGCCCTCGTAAGTCCCGAAATTGGCAGGGATTGTACTTCCCGCGGTAGTGCGAAACTTCTTGTTGACGCAAAAGACCGTGCGCTGATCGTCCACGTAAAGGTCGTCGATCCAGCCATTGTTGAAGTCCGATGCCGCATGAAGGAATTCATGGATCGCCGTCAGTCCGGTCATGTCCATGTTCGTACTTAGCGCAGCGGCACCGGGGATATCGGTAAAATGTCCGTGGGCGCGCGCAACGCCATCATATGCGAATGCTGTGCTTGCGCGGCCATTGTCATCGGTCGATGGCCAGGCCGTTGCCCTCGTATACACGGCAGAATCAGTTACGCAGAAGACGATGTCCGGGTCCTCCCAGTAGCGCCGCACAAAATCGTTCATGCGATCCCTCAGTGCCTCGGTCATGTCAGGTGCTACCTGTCTTATCAGAGTGTTGGCCGCGATGGAGCCAGGCTGGAGCGTGTCGAATATGCTGACCAAGCGGACCTGACGCTCAAATCCATCGATCCTGAGTACATCTTCATTCTCGTTGAACATATTGTCGAGGCAGTGGCGAACGACATCCTGAAAGCCGGCTCGATTGGTCAAAATTCCATCAGTTACTATCGCCCCGGCCGTGGTTTCGCTGGCGGGGCTTGCGACAAAGACAATCGTATACGGGGTTGTACTGGGGCGTCCGCTATAAAGCGTACGCGCGATGGCCGGCGGCCCTTCCATAACCGTGATAGGGACCCTGTCGGACATCCATCCCGGAGCACTCAGGAATACCTCGCAACGACCTGTCGGCACCGACATTGGGAGCTGTTCCAGCAAAAGCCAGTGCGGACGCACGACGTCGGGTGCGACGACGACGATGGTCGTATCGCTCTCGAACACGACCATGGCGCTTGCCGGAATATTGCTGCCTGAGATCGCGTACAGATCATTCCGGATCGCTGGACCGATGGGAGAAATGTTCCCGTGGATAAACAGCACTCCATCGATGCGCGGATCGCTGTCCGCATGGGTAATTGCGACCTCCAGGCTGTTTGCGAGCGCGGTCGCGAGCAGCTTTGCAACAAGCCGCTTATACTGCGTCACGCTCGAGAGGTCCTCAGGCAAGAACTGGAGCGTTAACAGTTCGGTGTTCGTCATCGAGCGACCCACATGCACGCACAATATGTTCGCCTGCCAATTGATCCTGAGGATGCGACCGCGAGACTCTGCCATCGCTAGTTCTCCTCGCCCATTATCTCAGCTCTAGGGAATCGATCCGGGAATCGATGTCACCATGATTGACGGTGACCTCCCGTCTCGATGCGAGCGCCTGTGCCAATCCATCAATCATACTAGCCTTAAAGGCATCAGAGTGGGCCGTATCTGTCGCTTCATGCATCACGAAAAACGCTTCGACAAATGCAGGAGACGGCCCGACGTAGACGCAGGCGTATGTCCCCCCGGGTTGAACAAGCAGATATTGGACCAGGCCTGTAGTTGCCGCCATGACCCGCCTCCTAGAGAATGGGAGTTTTCAGAATTCCAAGCCGCAATCCGAGCTCGCCCAGATAGTGCATATCACCCCGCACTCGGATTCCGCCGAGAAAGAACAGCTGGCGCGCATCGCGGCGCCCGGAAAGGGCTGCCGCGATCCGCTTCGGATCGCCGATGATCTCGACCAGGGCGGGCTCGCGTCCGAGCGAACGCTCGACCGACAAGCGCTGGTCGGTTGCCTTGATGGCGAAGCCCTCCGTCGTACCTTCTCCCGCTCGAAACACGATCGATCCGGTACGCAGGACTTTATCCGCATGCAGCTTTTTGAGAGCCGAATGGGCAAGTTTTTCCAACGCCGCAAACTCGCCGGTGTGGGAGTTCCCAGAACTGGCTGATTTCTTCGCACGCGACGACGCAACGGTCGTGGAAGTTGAGGATTTGCGCTTCTTGTCGGGACTTGATTTCATACCGACCTCCATCTGTATCCGGTCCGCCACCTGTGCATGTGGTGCAGGTCGATAAGGTGGCGCATCAGTTCGTCCCCACCCAGTCCCGGGTGCTCGATCTCATGGACTCGCTGACAGTTCTGGTCGCCACCTTCGCGTTCGGGTGTGCCGACACGGCCGTCGCGCGGATCACTCCGAAGTCGTCATATACGACGAAGATCTTACCCTGCGACATGCGATCAATTTCCTTCCGCTGGAGGCGTGTGATCATTGCCGCTCGCGCGCGTGAACAGTCTCACGAGCGGCAACGGAGAGAAGATTGGGAATCGCGGGCAAATATTCATTGTGATTCATCAACGCTTGACCGCGATCTAATGACTATTGCGGCGTATGCAGTCTCGTTGCAACCGTGGGGCTGATCGACGAGGCACCGAGGCAAATTCTGGATGTTAACAATCCCAATGAGGTCGTGTCGGTTGGCCGGATAGACGCAAATCGGTGGCTTATCGTCCTTTCTGGCATCGCCCCGCTAATGTCGCTGGCTCACCACAAAGCGACGCACGAAGCTCTTGCACCGGAATGGCCAATCTTAACCTGAACCAATGGCCGCTTTCGCGAGTTGCACACTCCCTCGCGAACGACCGATTTGTCGGCGAGAGCGGCCATCCGCTTCACAGGCAGTTCTCTGGCTATGTTTGCATGTAGGTGCCTCCACCAAGGCGGCTACTTCAACGCAAATTGGGTCGTCAGACGCGCGGCGCCGGCTATGCCACGGCCGGCGGATTGCAGTCCAAAGAGACAGCCGCGGCATCGTGACGCCGGCTGTGAGACAGCCGCCACCGGACGGCATCGTCCGCGCCGGGCCCTGCGCTCACCCGCAAGTCGCGCACGCTTACCGGCTCACCCGTCTCCTGATCGACGAAGCTCGATCGCACGGCGGCGCCCGTGTTGCGGTTCTCATATAAGAGCGGCGGCTCGGAGGCTCCCGAGACACCCCATCGATCGCCGAGTTCGGTGAGCACGGGCATCAGGACAGCAACGTCCTGCCCCTTCAAGGTCAGCACATATTCGTGTCGGTCGGGGGCTGTCTGATAGAGCCGCCGCTCGATGAGGCCCGCTGCCTCGAGGTGTTTCAGCCGATCACTGAGCGTTGCGTTGGTCACGCCGGAGGATCGACGGAAGTCGTCATAACGCCGAATGCCCGCAAAGAGATCGCGCAGGATCAGAAGCGCCCAGCGATCGCCGATCACCGAGAGCGCGCCGGCAATGGGGCACACCATTCCTTCGAAACTTTTCGATCGCATGAATTGTCCACCCTTGTAACTCTGATAATAAGAGTTAGGTAATGTGTCTGGAGCCACTAGCCAAGTCCGGTGCATCGCGGCGCATTCCGGTACCCGCCGGCATCGCGAATATTCATCAACGGAGTCAACGACCGTGTCATCGCAGAATGTTTCGAAAATTTTCGTCATCGGGGCGACCGGCGCACAGGGCCTGCCCGTCGTCCGCGGCCTCGTCGGCGACGGCAAATATTCCGTGCTCGCCCTCAGTCGCGATGCCAACTCGGCCCGCGCCAGGTCGCTCGTCGACCTAGGCAATGTAACGATCCTCGAAGGTACGTTCGCGGACGAAGCTAGGCTGCGGGAGGGTTTCCGCGCGTGCGATGGAGCTTTTATCAACATCGACGGCTTCAATGCCGGCGAGAAAACCGAAATGTACTGGGCGATCCGCGCCTACGAGATTGCCCTCGAGGAAGGGATCAGCTTCTTCGTCTACGGCAATCTGGATTATACGCTGAAGAAGGCGGGATATGATTCCAGCTTCCGTACCGGTCACTATGACGGGAAGGGCCGCATCGGCGAATGGATCCTTTCCCAGAACCGGGCAAACCGGGACCGGATGGGGGCGGCGCTCTTCACCACGGGCCCGTATATGGAGATGGCGTTCTCGTCGAGGACACCCATGACACCAACCGTCGAGGACGGCATCGTGACCTGGAGAGTCCCTCTTGGAGACGGGGCGGTCGTGCACGTCGCGCTCGAGGACTGCGGCTATTATGTTCGGTGGCTGTTCGACAACCCGGGACGCGCAAACGGCATGGATCTCGAGGTGGCGATCGAGCACATCAAATATGCCGATCTCGCCGCGGCGTTCGAGCGGGTGACGGGGCATCCAGCCCAATATATCGATACGGATCTCGGCACCTACTTCAATGGCCCGTTGAAGGCGGCTGCCGATCTGCCAGCGGGATATAACGCAGACCCCAACGACAAGAGCACGATGAGCTTTCGGGACAATTTCACCGGCTTCTGGAACCAGTGGAAGCATAACATCATCAAGCGCGATTATGCCCTGCTCGACGAGATCCATCCCAACAGGATCAGGACTGTGGAGCAGTGGTTGAGGAGGGCTGATCAGCTGGAGCGCGAGGCTGGCCGGGATGGGCTTTGGGAGAAGGTCCAGCCCGAGAACCTCAGGAATCACTCGATCCTGAAGATTGGGGAAGACCAGAGGCGCGGCAAATTATGATCGCAGTTCAGCACCGGCCGTTCCGATAGAACGGCGTTGAGGCTCATCGTGCCCGCGAGGAGCCAGCCTGACCCGCACCCACGCACCGATCGGCAGCGGTGTCAGCATTTGGAGAAATAGTCATGCAACGCTTCGTTCAAAAGATCTTCATCGCCTCGGGCTTGCGCACTCCCTTTGGCCGCGGCGGCGGCGCGCTAGCCGATCACGATGCGATCAGCCTCTCGGTGCCACTTGCAAAGGCAATGGCCGAGCGCGCACGCCCCGATCTATTTGTCTGGGGCACAGTGATACCGAGCCTTGGCTGGAGCAACATCGGGCGCGAGGTGTGGATCGACGCAGGGCTCGACCCGACGGTGCCCGCCTTTTCCGCGGTCCTTGCCTGTTCGACCAGCATGGTGGCCGCGTTCGCGGCGGCGGGGATGCTTGGAGGCAGTGCCGATCTCGCGCTGGTCGGCGGCGCGGAAGTGATGAGCAATCCCCCGATCGGACTGAAGCTCGACGCTTCGAAACGAATTGTGAAGCTGTTCCGCGAGAATCCGGTCGAAGCGCTTGCAGCATTGCAGGGATTGAAGCCCGACGATCTTGTCCTCCCCGTCAAGGGCTGGGCCAATCGGATCACTGGCCGGACCATGGGCGATCATATGGAGGAGACGGCACAGGACTGGGGCATCAGCCGGAAGGCGCAAGACGATTGGGCGCTCAAGAGCCACCAGCGCGCCGTGGCCGGATGGCAGAACGGCTTTTTCGACGATCTGGTGATCACGCTTCCCGAGATCGGTCGTGACGCCAATCCACGCGCCGACACATCGGCGGAAAAGCTCGCATCTCTCGCCCCGGCTTTCGATAAGTCGGGCAAGGGCACGATCACTGCGGGCAACAGTTCCCCGATCACCGATGGGGCAGCCGCGTGCTGGGTCGCTACAGAGGCCGGGCTTTCGAAACTGGCGGATGGCACCCCGCATGCCGAGCTCGTCGATTACGAAATCGCAGCCGTCGATCATGCCGTCGATGGCCTGTTGATGGCGCCGAGCTTCGCGATACCGAGGCTGCTTGCGCGACATGGGCTCAAATATGCCGACGTCGCGTTGTGGGAGATCCACGAGGCCTTTGCGGCTCAGGTGCTGACGAACGTCGCCGCGCTGGAAAAACCGGGCTGGACCCGGGATCGGGCCGGTGTCGATTTCGACTTCGGACAGTTCCCCTGGGATCGCGTCAACCCCAATGGCGGCTCGGTTGCGATCGGCCATCCCTTTGCCGCAACGGGGGCGCGGGATCTCAGCCAGGCCGTGAAGGAGTTGTGGGCAATGCCCTCGGGATCGTTCGCCGTGGTCAGCGTGTGCGCGGATGGCGGCCACGGAACGGTTGCCCTCCTGCGGCGCCCCTGAACCGATGGGGTCGGCCGATATTGTTTTCGGAGTGCATCATCGCGTCCAAGCCGATCAACTGGAAGGGGCCATGGGCGAAGAATTCGATGTCGTATGAAGCTCGCGGCATAACGCGCGGCGGATTGTCGCCTCGCCTATGTCCTCACTCCTGATACGCGAACTCTACGAGATAATATTCTCGCCAGAACCATGCTTTGCTACCTTCAATAGGTCCACGACGCCCTCAAACCCTGAGCGCCCGCGCCAATTTCGGAGTGATGTCTTCAAAGCAAATCTCGCGGATAGAAGTCACACAGATCGCTCCCGGCCCCAAGGAATAGCGACCGCCGACCCTCACATGAGGCTTTTGCCAGATGCGGACGCTGCAGGTGATCTCGCGCCGCATCACGCGCTCCCGCTGACGCTTGGTGAAGACCATCAGACAGTCCCATGCCGATGCGGTCTACTTGAACGTACGGCCGCTTTCGGGAATCCAAAACCCTGTCTCGAATGACCGAGTTGTCAGCGGCTTCGGCCCCGGCGGTTCCGCCTGTCTCCTGAAAGGGCCGACGGCGGCTTTCCACATTTTTGTCCTTTGAGCTGCCTCTCGGGACCCGACGACAAAGCGGACATTCGCTCAGCGCTGCACAACCGCCATATTGTCCGCGTCCATGCTCGCGCCGTGAACCGTCAAAGGGGCGAACTCGGCGGCCATCTGGCGAAGGTCTTCTGCCGTCAGATCAACATTAAGAGCGCCATGGTTCTCGGCTAGGTGATCCTTGTTCCGCGTTCCGGGAATTGGAACGATAAATGGCCGTTGAGCCAGGAGCCATGCCAAGGCAACCTGAGTCGTCGTCGCGCCCTTCTCCACTGCCTTGCGACGGACGATTTCCAAAATAGGAAAGTTCGCGCGGATGTTCTCAGGAGAGAACCGCGGGAACTTGTGACGTAAGTCAGTAGCCGGATCAAAGCGGGTGCTAGGCGTCATTGACCCAGTCAAGAACCCCATTCCGACAGGCCCCCAAGGGACGAAGCCAATGCCGAGTTCCTCGCACACATCCAGGACACCGTTCCGTTCCGGCGCGCGCTCGACGAAGGAATATTCCGTTTGAATAGCGGTCACTGGCTGAACGGCGTGCGCACGACGGATTGTGGTCGCGTTCGCTTCGGATAAGCCGAAATGAAGAACTTTGCCCTCACGGATCAGGTCCCCAACTGTTCCAGCAACGTCCTCGATCGGTACATTGGGATCGACGCGGTGCTGATAGAACAAGTCGATACGGTCAGTGCGTAAGCGCCGCAGCGAGTTCTCAGCCACGGCCCGGATGCGAGCTGGCGAACTTAGCGGTGCACCTGAACCCTCGACATCGAATCCAAACTTTGTGGCGATCATCACTTCGTTCCGGATCGGCAACACTGCCTCACCCAAAAGAAGTTCGTTTGTATAGGGACCATACACTTCGGCCGTGTCGAAGAAGTTCACTCCGCGCTCGTGAGCGGCGCGGATTAGATTTATCCCCACGTTGCCCGGAGCGGCGGGGCCGTAATTTGAACTGATGCTCATGCAGCCGGCGCCAAGTTCAGACACCTCCATGCGGCCGAGTTTACGGGTCTTCATAGTATAAGTTCCTGTTTTTGGAGCGGCGCTGGAAGTAGGGACCGCCGCCCACGATGGTGCGAGGGGAATGAGCGAGCCGAGAAGCGCCGCATTGCCGAGAAAGTGGCGACGGTCGATGCCCGCCGGATCAAGTGTTGAAGCCTTTTTCATATGATTCTCGTTTCTCGGAATGTGCCTCGGCCAGAAGGCGATCTTTGCAAGCCAACTCGCCTCGTCTGAAGGTCAGAGCCTGCTCTTGAAGAACGGCGCCAACTTACTGGCCGCGGTGTCCGCCCCGGGACCGTCGTAGAGGTCCATGTGCGTGGCACCGGGAATGATGACGAGTTCCTTGTCGCGTGACGCGGCTTTCGCGTGCAGCTCTTTGCTGTGCCAAAGAGATCCCGCTTCACTGCCGGCGATCATCAGAAGCGGCTGGGTGATGAAGGTATCGGCACCCTCAAAACCCGTGAAGGACATTCCCGTGCTGACGCTCGTCATCAACATCTGATTGGTCGAGGTCGGATAGCGGCCTCGCTCAGTCAGATAATAATCAGCGGCTTCCTGAAGATCGCGCGGCGCGCTGGTGTCACCGAGGGCGGGGACATAATTGACGTAGACTGGCGCTGCGCCAGCGGCTTCGGCGGAGCGCTGGGCGCCAACCTTTGCCAAGGTGTCGAGCATGGTCGCAACCGGAGTTGTTCCATCCCAGCCCTTGCGAGCTGCTGCACCGGAATCGATACCACTGACGATTGCGAGCGCTTTGATGCGCCGGTCAGTCATCGATGCCTTCACCGTGACTCCGCTGCCGGCGCGAACGCCGAGCGCTCCCAGTCGCGCGGTATCGACGAAGGACAGCGTGCTCAGATAATCGACCGCGCTGTAGAAATCGACGACGCGCTTCATGGGGTCGTCGATGAAACGCGGCAGACCGCCACTGGCGCCTTGATGGGCGGCGTCGAAAGCGAGCGTAACGAAGCCCTGCTCAGCCATCTTCAGAGCATAGAGGCCAGCGGTCTGCTCTTTCACGCCTCCGCCTGGGTGCACCACCACGATCGCGGGGTATTTACGCTGTGCGTCGAAGCGGCGGGGCCGGTAGACGTTGCCCGACATGGTGATGCCGTTGTTGTTAAACGCGACGTTCTCAACGGTGACGCCATTGATCTGCGTGGTGGCCCCGACACTGGTCGGCGTCACGGGCAAGGCCGCCGAGGCGGCACTGGACATTAGCATTGCCGAGGCCGCGAGAGAGCTGCTGAGGAGAAGGCGGCGAAGTGCGCCCGACGAGTTCTTGGTCATGTCATCTCTTTCTTGAAGAGGGCAGGATTTCCCACCGTCCAGACCTAGATAGACACTCGCTCATTCGACGATTAGACGCTTAAATCTGAATGGACCCATTAGCTGGTGTAATGAATGAAACGCGACGAGATGGCCGACCTGACAGCCTTCCTGGCCGTGGCCGAGGCTCGCAGTTTCACTCAGGCGGCGGCGAAGTTGGGAATGTCGCAATCCGCGCTTAGCCAGATCGTGCGGCGATTAGAGGAACGGCTTGGCCTGCGCTTGCTGACCCGGACTACTCGCAGCGTAGCGCCGACCGAAGCCGGTGAGCGACTACTGCAAACGCTTGCGCCGGCCCTCGGCGAGCTGGACGCGAGCATCGCGGCGCTCAGTGAACTTCGAGACAAACCGTCTGGCTTGATACGCATCACCTCGGTCGAACACGCCACCGAAACAGTCTTGTGGCCTGTCCTAACTCAGTTCTTGCAAACCTATCCCGACGTGAAAGTTGAGATTGTTTCTGACTACGAGCTGGCGGATCTAGCGGCTGAAGGATTTGATGCCGGCGTTCGACTTGGCGAGCATGTCGATAAAGACATGATCGCTGTTCGCATTGCGCCGGACTTCCGGCCGGCGATCGTTGGCTCGCCTCGTTATCTCGAAAAATCTGGCTGCCCGAAAGTGCCACAAGACTTGGTTCGCCACCAATGTATAAACCTTCGCTTATCGCCCACGCGCGGTCACTACATCTGGGAGTTCAAAAAAGCCGGGCGCCAGCCGAAAGTCCGGGTCGATGGGCGGATTGCCTTCAACGACATTTCCATGCTGCGGCAGGCGGCGGTCGATGGTATGGGGCTCGCCAATCTTCCAGAAGATTACGTGGCCTATCACATTGCCGACGGCCGCTTGGAAAGGGTGCTTCAAGACTGGTGCCCTCCCGGTCCCGGCTACCATCTATACTATCCCAGTCGAAGGCAGCACACTCCGGCGTTTTCTCTGCTCGTTGAGGCCCTCCGTTACCAGGCGGGCTAATGTCTGCTTTCCCCGACAGTGCCGACGCTCGACCACCTCAGGACGCGCCCCGAAACCCGACATCGTTTCCAATCTTAACCATCGGCAGGAATCAGGAGCAGGAAAAGCCCCCTCCTGCGACCGGTTTGTCGGCGACTTAAGCCCGCGCGCGGTTCGCCGCTGATTGCGGTCACTGGCCGCCACCGACCCGCGTCATCTTCTCGATCATGTCGTCAATCTTGAGCGTCGTTGCCGCCTGACGTGGGGGATAGGCCTCGAATGTCGCCAGATGCTCGTGGATCTTGCTGAGCATGATATTCATCAGTCCCGATTTGCGTTGGCTGACATCCGCGCGCGGGCCGGGCGCCTGATCATAGGTCTCGAACGGATCCTGGCGGATGTTGAAAAGCCAAGGAATTTCGAGCTCGGTCGTCGTCCCGTAGTACCCGTTGCGCGTCGCAAAATGCAGCTTCCACTGGTTCCAGCGCATCGCCTGGAGGTGCGATTCGGCATAATAGAAAAAGATATCCCGCGCCGATTGATCGGTGGCGCCCGTCCAATAGTCGAGCTGGTCGAGCCCATCGATATGGCATTTGTAGGCAATGCTGCCGCTGCCAAGCTTGCCGCCATTGGCCAGGCGGCCCTTGATATCTCCCGCGCCAGCGGCCGCCGCGAGCGTCGCGAACACATCCTCACCGCAATGGATTCCATTGAGTTCTCGTCCGGGGGGAATATGTCCCGGCCAGCGGACCATCATCGGAACGCGAATGCCGCCTTCCCATGTTGTCATCTTCTCGCTCCGGTAGGGCGAGGTAGAGCCATGCGGGAAGGTGGAATGCTCCGGGCCGTTGTCGGTTGAGTATATGAGGATGGTGTCGTCGGCGAGACCGTTATCGTCGAGCCATTGCAGGACGCCACCGATCTGTTCGTCATGTTGCAGCATGCCGGCACCGTGAACGTCGAAGCCGCTGGTAAATTGCTTTGCCTTTTCGAGATATTCCGCCGGCACATGCGTGAACACGTGCATGCGCGTCGTGTTCAGCCACACGAAAAACGGCTTCTCGTCGCGCTTCGCCGCTTCCATGAAGGTGAATGCGGCGCCGATGAACTCATCATCGACCGTCTCCATCCTCTTGGGCGTTAAGGGCCCGGTGTCCTCGATCCGTTGCTTGCCAACCCGGCCGAAACGGGGATCGATCGTGTCGTCATCGTCCGCGGTCGCCCAGCTGTGCAGCACCCCGCGAGGTCCAAGCCTGGCGGCCCAATCCCCCTCGGCGGGATAATCGACGTCCTGCGTCTCCTCCTCGGCATTGAGGTGATAAAGATTGCCGAAGAATTCGTCGAAACCATGCGCCGTCGGCAAATGTTCATTGCGGTCACCGAGGTGGTTCTTCCCGAACTGACCGGTGGCGTATCCGAGCGGTTTCAGCACTTCGGCAAGTGTTGGATCCTCCGGCCGCAGACCAAGTGGGCTGCCGGGGATGCCGATCGTGGTGAGGCCAGTGCGGATCGGCAATTGTCCCGTGATGAACGCGGCGCGACCCGCAGTGCAACTTGGTTGAGCATAGTGGTCGGTGAAAATCGCACCTTCCCGGGCGATGCGATCAATATTGGGCGTTCGATAGCCCATCGCGCCGCGGCTATATGCCGACAGGTTCCACAGGCCGATATCATCGCCCCAGACGACAAGAATGTTTGGCTTACCGTTCGGCATGACCGACTCCGATCCATGGTATCGTCGCAGGATAGTCACGTAGGGGGTGCACCTGAATCAGGGTTTGTCCTGATTAATCAGTAAGACCCTCAGAACCAAGACAGCTACCGCCAAGCACGCAGTAACACGTTGCGCTCTGCTCGTTCCTGGTCTGTTCGAGCACAACGAACGGCTGCTTCCGGGCACCCCCGATCAGTCGCGGAACGCCCGCTATGTCGGCGGCTTCGGCCCCCGGCGGTTCCGCCTGTCTCCTGAAAGGGTCAACGGCGGCTCTCCACATTTTCGTCCTTTGAGCTGCCTCTCGGGACCCGACGACATTGCGGTCATTAGGCAGACACGCCAAGCTGGCCCGATGTGTCACTTCGTTACATTGATTGCGCCCACCGATGACGTTGCCGCCGTCCGCGCGGTGATGGAGCGCCATGGTCGAGCAGCGGACCCGATAGACAATCCGTCGATCCGCAAGGTTTTGCGCGACAGCGAGCGCCAATATCTAACCACTCGCGGGCATTGTGACTGCGGCACCGTTCTTGCGCCTCGCCACGACACACCGGAGGCATTTGAGGAAAAGCTTGCCAAGGAAGCGGCCCGCATGAGGCGCAAGGGGTGGTCGGGTGCCAAAATCGCCCGAGCTATCGAGGACCGCCGCAAGGCCGATGCGAAGCCTGGCGGTGGAGGCTCGGACAGTCTCGAACTTTGGATCGCCGCCCTCCATGACCTCCGAGACGAATTGAAGCTCCCTTATGCGGGACTATTTGTCAGGTTCTACTCGGGAGCCATTGACACGGAAGCCTTCAGCGCCTCGCGTCGTGAGGTGACTAAGGGCGTGCCTTGGCAGGAAGCGCTGGCGTCCTTGGAACAGGACGAAGTGACAATCGTCCGTTGAGGATGCCCCCTTTCCCCGACAGTGCCGACGCTCGACCACCTCAGGACGCGCCCCGAAACCCGACATCGTTTCCAATCTTAACCATCGGCAGGAACCAGGAGCAGGAAAAGCCCCCTCCTACGACCGGTTTGTCGGCGGGACCGGACTATCCGTCGTCTCGAAAGATCCGAACCGGTTTGACTGCCGGTCGCAAAGAGAGATGGAGGGCAACGCAACGGGGGGGGGGGGGATTGTGCGTAAACCCTCCATCTCTACCGGGCCGGTCAAAGGGGAGACCGGACCAGTCCCAAACGGGAACTTCGCTCAGTTAGTCGCGGGGCCTAACGCAATCATTGATACATATCACCTGCGGCTAGCTCATCAGCATCCACCACGGATCTTTGCCCGCCTATCGGGACGGGCGGGCCGCTGTTGGACCAATGGCCGGAATTGGGAAGGACGCCTGCGCAGTTGAACGGCGGAAATGTCGGCGCGAGCTGACCTTCGCCTGCGCAACTGACCGATTGGCGGATGGCCGGATGAAAGGTGGCGACCAACTAAGGGCCCGCTAGCAGGGCATAAGGATTGACCGGGGTTCCTTCATACCACCGCTCGCCGGGGTTCATTCGGTGCAAGGCAAAATGGAGATGCGGCGCGGACGAATCGGCATTTCCCGTCGAGCCGACGGCCCCGAGCGATTGTCCACGTGTCACCTTCATACCCTCGTGGAGACCTGGCGCATATTTTTGGAGATGCGCGTAATAGTAGATCCGCGCGCCGTCATGGCTCCTGACATAGATTGTATTGCCACCGGCCTCGCTCACGAACAGCTTTTCAACCGCACCCCGCCGCTGCCGCGATGACGCCGGTGCCTGCGGGCGCCATGATGTCGATCGCATCATGGCTTCGCACCCCCTCGGCTCGGCGCTGTGCAAAGGTATCGACGAGCTGCGCGCGCTGGATCCCGACAACCGGCAAATTCAGTTCCGGCCCACCGTCGGTCACTTCCGCAGGTGTTGGCGGTGGTGCTGGGGTGGCGACGTTGCGTAACGCCACAGAGTTCCAGAAGAGACTGGTGGCAGTCACGGAAATCACTGCCGTCACCACCACCGCGAAGGTAGTGCCCGCGCGCATCACTCGACGAGGTGCGCGGTCGCGCCAGGCCTTATCATGAGGGCTAGCCGTGCTGCGTCCCAGTTCGTCAGCCGGATGCAGCCGTGGCTTTCCGACCGGCCGATTTTCTCTGGTTCGGGGGTGCCGTGAATGCCGTAATGCTTCTTCGAGAGGTCGATCCAGACAACCCCCACCGGCCCATTGGGACCGGGTGGCAGCACTGCCCTGTCGTCGCTGGCCGACGCGTCCCAGAATAGCTCGGGGTCATAATGGAATGGCGGATTGAAGGACGTTCCCTTGATGGTCCATTCGCCAATGGGCAGCGGATCGTGCTTGCTTCCCATCGTGGCCGGAAATTGCGCGATCAGTCGATCGTCTTCATCGAACACCTTGAGCACGCCTTCCGATTTATCCACTTCGAGCCTCTCGGCCTTGGGCTGTGTCGCACCAACGCCAAGGTTGGCCAAGGTCGTGCGCCACGCAACATCGGAGACCTTGGCCGGGTCGACTGCGTCGTTCCCGATATTGGGGACGCGGATCGTCCGTCCTGCGCCGACGAGCGTTTCGGGGGAGTTGAGCTCGATCAGCGTTGCTGCATTGGTGTGGAAACGCTCACCGAGTTTTTCCATGACGGTGCGATAGCCAAGCGCCGGAAGCTTTGATTGCTCCTCGAGTTTGGCTGGAATCGAAGGCGTAAATGGCCCTTGAGCGAAAGCGGCCGGAATTGTCACCATGCGAGTAGGTGCGATGTTGTTCCAGGGTGAGAGGGCGGCTTTTGTCGCCGCATCGAGCTTGCCGCTGGGCTCAAGGTCTCGGGATTGCTGAAATCCCTGCAACGCCGCTGCGAATGACTTACCTTCCTTGCCATCGATTACCCCGCTACTGAAGCCAATTCGTTCGAGAACGACCTGCGCCTGCATGATAGGGCGGGGTTCGTCGGGCGTGAGCTGCGGCTGGCTCGTCGCTCGGGCAGGCGGAGACAGACCGCTCTCAATCGCTGCCGCCGGCGGCTCGGCCGGCACAGGCCGGCTACGCGACACGACCAGGGCCACACCGATAACGAGGGTTGCAATCACCAGCAAAAGTATGACGCGCAAACGAGCCTCCAGTGTCTGTCCTTAAGCAACGCTGGGGCAACGGGGTTTGATCCGGTTGCGCGACGGCCGACTTTATTCGTTGGCCTTCGCACCGCAGTCGATCTGTTGTTGCAAGGGCGCGTCGGATTGCACCGTCTTGCGCTTCGACACTTGCCTTGCCGATTGTTTCGGGCGGAACGAAGGGTATGGCGCTCACAGCAATGGCGCTGTGCTCGCGGGGCGGATATGGGAGCCGCAGTCACGTAGTTTCTGTTTGATGGATTCTTCTTGGGGCTGCGGATCGATCCTCGAATGCCCGCGATTGCAGCGTTTGCTGACGAAGAAATGCCCAATGGGGTGCGCAACTAACAGGTGCGGCGCTAGGGCGATGCTTGGGTGCCGAGTTCGGCATCGACATCCCGCGCGGGCTTGAACGCGCTCTGCTCATGGCGCGGCAAATCGTCGATGGTGAGACACCCGATATGCCGGCAGAGGCAGCCAAGGTGAGACTTGCAACGCGGGAGCCATCCAGACGGGACGTTCCGTTGCCTGTGAAAGTATGACGGCGAGAGGTGGAACGATGAAGACGATATACATCGACTGCCGGGGCGTGACTTCAACGGGCGAGCTATGGGGACGCTACCTAGACGCTGCCCAGCCGGAAGGGGGAGATGCCTTCGGGCGCAATCTAGACGCCTTCTGGGATGCCATCGAAGGCTGCGGGCCGGGTTGGCCGGGGAAAGCCAGATTGGTCTTCACGAATAGCCGAGACCTAGCACCTCTGCGGCTTCAAGATGGAAGCTCCTTCTTAGACGGCCTCCGTAGCATAGCCCGCGACGCTTCTCAGACCCGCGTTGATCTGGACTGAAACGAGTGTCCGCTTTCCCCCGACTTTTCGGTCTTCAGACGCTGTATCTGTGGATCCCGATAACGGCCGATCGCTGCAGGCGGGCCCCTGATGAACAAACGGCCGGTTTCGGGACGGCGGTCAGTGCCTGTTAACGGCAGGAATGGCGAAGGATTTCGGGGGCATAAGCGTACGAAATCCTTCGCCATTCCGGTCGTTCAGCCCGCCTCATCCACCACCCGAAATCTGCCGTCCGTTCAGATTCGATCCTGGCGGCGGTGGATATCGGGCCACAAGGTTCTGACATGAATTTTGGTAAACCCGATGTCCCTCCTCGGCATTGGATCCGACGCAATCCTGTTCTAGACCAGCCGGATGCGGGGGCTGGACGTTGCGATAGCAGGCTGTGGGCCGTGTGGACTGACGACGGCGCTGCTGCTGCATCGCGCGGGGCATCGCGTGACATTATTCGAGCGCTTCGAAGCGCCACGGCCGATCGGATCGGGCCTGATGATCCAGCCAACCGGGATGGCAGTACTCGCTGAACTGGACCTGCTGAAGCAAGTCCTGCGCGCGGGGTCTCGTGTCGACCACCTCTTCGGCAAGGCTGGCAATCGCGTGGTTCTCGACGTGCATTATTCGGCGCTGTCACGGCGACGCGCGCCATTTGGAATCGGCATTCATCGAGCAAGCCTGTTTTCCGTTCTTCATGACGCGGTCGTGCGGGAGAGCATTCCCATCCATACAGCCCATTTGATCGCGGGCAGCGATCGCGCCGGGGAGCAACGCCAGCTGCGATTTGCCGATGGGAAGGTCAGCCGACCCTTTGACCTCATCGTCGACACTCTGGGCACGCGAACACCGCTTGCCCCGCAAACGGGGCGGGAGCTCGCCTATGGTGCGCTGTGGGCGACACTCGATTGGCCGCAGGGCGCCGGGTTCGATGTTCACACTCTTGAGCAGCGCTATTTTCGCTCGAGCGTGATGGTGGGGGTCCTTCCAACTGGAACGCCACCGGGAGCAGAAACCCCCAAAGCTGCCTTCTTCTGGTCGCTTCGCGCAGATCGACTGAAAGCATGGCAAGACGCGGGGATTGAGCCTTGGAAGCACGAGGTCGCCACATTGTGGCCTGACTGCGCATCGCTATTGTCGCAGATCACCGATGCCAGCCAACTGACCTTTGCCAGCTATGCCCATCGAACCCTGCGGAAACCAATGGAACATGCGCTCATCCATATCGGTGATGCCTGGCACTCGGCGAGCCCGCAACTTGGCCAGGGCGCGAACATGGCGCTGCTCGACGCCTGGGCGCTTGCCAAAGGATTGACCGAGGCAAAGGGCGTCACTGACGGTTTGGCTCTCGCCATCAAACTGCGACGACGCCATGTCCTGACCTATCAGTGGCTCACCGCCTTGTTCACGCCGGTCTATCAGTCCGACAGCCGCCTGCTGCCTTTGATCCGCGATCAGATCGTCGGCCCGCTTTCAAAGCTATGGCCTGCAACGGCCATCCAGGCGGCTATGGTCAGTGGACTGATCGCCAATCCACTTGAGCCGCTTGGGCTCGACAAGGACCTTCAGACCCGCCTGACATTGGCAGAGGCGACATGACAGAACTCGCGCATCACGAGCGCCCGATCATCGTCTTCGACGCTATGTGCATATTATGTTCGGCCAATGCGGCTTTCGTTCTCAAGCACGACCGTGCCGGACGCTTCCTGTTGGCCTCTATGCAAGGTGACGTCGGTGCCAGCCTGTACCAGCGGTTCGGTATCGATCCGACCAATCCCGAAACACTGATCGTTGTTCTCGGAGATCGGGTGCTGCGCGACAGCGATGCGGTGCTTTTCATTTGGACGGGGTTGGCGAGGCCCTGGAACAGCCTGGCGCTGTTTCGAATAGTGCCACGCTGGATCCGCGATCCCGTCTACCGCTGGATTGCGCGCCACCGTTACAAGCTGTTTGGAAAGCGACAATCTTGCTGGATCCCCGCTCCAGAACAAGCGCTGCGCATCCTGTGAGCCTGATCCTGCTTCTCGGCGGCTATGGAGGCTTTGGTGGTCGTATCGCCAGGCGACTGGCATCCGCGGGTCATGAGGTGTTGGTCGCTGGTCGCTCTATCGACAAGGCCCGAGCGTTCTGTACCAACACTCCAGGGCTCATTCCACTGGCCGTCGATCGCAACAACATTGGCGCAGTCCTTGATGAGCATCGCCCCGCCATATTGGTTGATGCGTCGGGTCCATTCCAGGCGATGGACTATGCCGTCCCCAAAGCCTGTATCGCAGCAGGTGTGCATTATCTCGACATTGCCGATGGTCGGGAATTCGTTTGCGGCATCGGCGCGCTGAATGAGGCCGCGAAGGCTTCGGGGGTGGTCCTACTGTCAGGGGCATCTAGCGTGCCCGCATTGTCAGGCGCCGCGGTGCGCCATCTGGCGCACGGAATGGACCGGATACGTGCAGTAGAAATGGCGATCAGCGCCTCCAACAGAGCAACCGCCGGCCCCTCGGTTGCTGCTGCCATCCTCGGACAGGTCGGCATGCCGATGAAAATCTGGCGTGGACAGCGCTGGACGCGGGCCTTCGGGTGGCAGGAAATGGAATCCGTGCGGTTCGAGTGTGCCGGCACTGACCCAATATCCGATCGGTTAGTCGCAATGGTGGACGTTCCTGATCTGGAATTGCTGCCCAAGCGATTGCGGGGCTGCTCTGCGGTCACATTTCGTGCAGGAACCGAACTGGGGTTTCAGAACAGGTTGCTCTGGCTCGCGAGCTGGGCGGTTCGATCGGGAATTGTCAGAACGCTCACCCCCCTCGCGCGTTGGCTCCAGCCTGTGCAGTCGCTGGTGCAATTCTTGGGGACCGATCGATCAGCCATGATCGTTCGGCTCTTTGGAGAGGCGGGAGGGCGGAAAGTTGAGCGGCGATGGACCCTGATTGCCGATCGCGGCGATGGTCCGGAAATCCCGACATTGTCGGTTGAGCCGATCGTGGCACGCATTCTGGGCGGGATCGAGCCAGTGGGCGCTCGCGATGCCGGTGAAGCTTTAGCGCTTGTCGATTATTCGCAGGCCTTCGGAGAGCTCGCCATTCGCCACGAGACCAGACAGTTGCCCGCGCCAGCCACGCTATACGAACGCGTGATGGGCAGTCGCTACGCCGAGCTCCCTCGTGAAGTGCGATCGATACATGACGTGCAAGGCGACGGCGGCGCCACAGGCAGGGCGCAGGTCACCGGGGCAAGCAACTGGGTGGGGACGCTTGTTGCGCGGGTCATGGGCTTCCCCGACGTTGGCGATCATCAATTGCACGTTCGATTCCAGGAAGCCCATGGCTGCGAAAGCTGGACTAGGGATTTTGGCGCTCGGCGTTTTCGAAGTCACCTGAGTCAAAAGGGCTCCTGGCTCGTAGAACGCTTCGGTCCCTTCCGGTTTGCTTTTGACCTCCCAAGCGACGAAAACGGGCTTACCATGATTATGCAGGGCTGGTGGATTGGCGCGATACCGTTGCCGAAATGGATGGCACCCCGATCAACCGCACGCGAATGGGCCCAGGATGGCCGTTTCCATTTTGACGTTCCGATCGAACTGCCCTTTGTGGGCCGCATAGTCCATTACCGGGGATGGTTGGAGGCTGCATAATTGCAACTCGAGTGCCTCTCCACTGATGACCCAGGCCACCTGTAAGCGAACGCCGCAACCCAGCGAACGTCCAAGGCGCAACAGCCTGAATCTCAGTGTGGGACCCAGTTCGCGGACACCATCAGGGCCAGCAGTCCTCTTCAGGTCTGCATCAATAGGCCGGACAGAAGTCTGCACCCGACCAAGCGTCAACCCATCGTATTTTGCCCTTGCAACGCGGGAGCCATCCACAGACGACGTTCGGGAGCGCTTTTGCGCCGCGTGAAAGCGGCCATCCATTCATCCGGTTTGGCGCGCCACTGCGTAGGCGAATGCGGGCTTAGATGGTCATACGAGAACCGGTGCATGGAAGATGACTTTCCAGAAGCTCGTTTCCACACCCTCAACCCCAAAGTCATTGTCGTTGACGAGCAGCAATTCCGTCGGCGATAGAACGATCATACCTTCCAGATCGGCGGCAAGTTCCGACGCATCGTCGCTGGTCATCAGCAATTGCTTGTGCAGGGTGGGCAACATGAACTCGTCAGGGCCCGCACTAAGCTGCTCAATGGTCGGACGTGTGTCGACATCAAGGTGCTCTGGCGCCAGGGCGTAGCTCTCAGAAATCGCGCAGCGGTATATCTTTGTCGTTTCGGAACCACGCTCAAGCACGAGCAGTGCTTCATCTGCCAGCCATGCTATCTCGCTCACCTTGATGTCCTGGCGATCGAAGGCACCACGCGCTCGATCGCGAAGAAATGTTTCCGGCGGGTCGAGCGGATAAAGATATTGCGCTCCAACGGCTCCAGTTGCGGCGTCGAGCTGCCAGATCCTGACATGGCGCGCCTTCCTGTGCATTGCTTCGTCGGGATGTGCGAGCGGACTCTGGAACACAAGGAACAGCCATTTTTCGTCAGTCGATAGAGCCAGCGCCTCAAAGCCGCGGTTGAGATGCCGTTTCCCAGCGATGGCGGGAAGTACAGCTTGCCCCGAACTCATGCCGCTGAGTTCCATATTTTCGGGCACAAGTCGCAGCACCACCGTGCCCTGGGCATCCAAGCGCACAAGCGACGGACCGAACTCGTCGCCAACCCAGAAGCTGCCATCGGCCAACGCGACGACGCCTTCGGTATCGAGCCCTTCTGGATCCGGACAAAGCTGTGTGCCCGCGATATCGAACACGGGCTCTGCGAGCAGGTGATCGCTGGACGGCATTGGCCAGCCCGAAACCGGTCTACCATCCTCCCCAACAAGCCGGATGGTCCGGACGATCTCTACCTTGCCGTCCATCAAGCGTAATTCGGCAAGTGCCGGTCCTATGTCGGGGCGCGGCATGATCTTGGCGCCCTTCACCCCCGCCAGCGACTCCAGCTCTCGCAAACCATATCGCTTGACGGCGGTCTTGACCTTCATGTTCGGTCCCCGGTCACCGATCGCCCAAAGATGGCCGGGGGGGCCTCCCACCCGACGCGTCAGTCCAGAGCCGAAGCCACTTCTGATCGTCATCACACCCGCCGGAAAGACCATTTCGCCCAATACCGGGTCGCTCCAGGCAAGGCGTTCGACAGAGTAGGGGGTGGTCATGGCAACAGTATAGCTGAGATACATGCCAATAAGCCATCGGGCGAGCATTGCAGATTCCTCCCGCGGCGCTCGATCGACGATCGTGTCCCACGCCATGGTGTAGGTCCGCAGGGACGGTCACGGCGATCTCCGGCCAGGCCGGGCTGATCACGCT
>NZ_JAKVIO010000091.1 GCF_022601895.1 Sphingomonas sp. LaA6.9 | reverse complement strand
AGTTCCGCCTGTCTCCTGAAAGGGCCAACGGCGGCTTTCCACATTTTCGTCCTTTGAGCGGCCTGTCGGGACCCGACCCTGTTGCCGACACTGGAGGTATGGCTGATGCTGCACGCATGAGCATGCGCAGCAAGCCTTTGACCGTCGCCTTCTACATCGCCTTCGCGCTTTGGTTCACGGCGATCCGCTATAGCTCTCCGGGATTCTACGGTTGGCTCTTAGCTCCCGTCGTCGGCACAGTTCTGACGCTTGGCACCATCGCGCTGTTCTTCATGGTCGTCGTTCTTGCCGCGCGGCGAGGTGTCAGGGCGGCTTCGTTTCCGTGGCTGAATGCCGCCGTCATCGCTTGTGCGATTATCGGCTTCGACCTCTTCTGGAGGTTCTATCTCAGTCCGTTTGCATGGGATGCATTCAAGCTCACCTCCATTCTCCTCGACATGGCCACCCCTATCATTGCTGCATTGGGACTAGCTGCTGTGGTCGGCGAGTTGAGACGACCCGTTCAGGTGATTGCGGGGTAGCAGCGCCTCGGACGGCTAATGTCCGCGTTCCACGACAAGGCTGACATCCTGGCGCCGCTGGGCATCTCCCAAAACCGGTCATGGTTCTCAATCTGAACGGAGGGCAGGAATCAGGCAGCCGGAATCGAGCTCAGGATGACGGCTTTGGCGGCGGAAGCCGAAGCCGGTGCCAAACTTTGGCCGATGGCAGTCGGATAACGCGCAGGCACGCTGTTAGCCTTTGCCGGGGCCGACGATCGGCACGTGCGGGTGCCTCGTCCCTGACAGCCACGCGAGGCTCTGCCCGCTCAGCGAAGTCGGAGCCGCACTCCGTTGCTCATCAGCTCGGGGGCCCAGCACGGTCATGAAGACACGGTCGTCGTGGCGGAAAAGCGCGATTTCTTAGCCGCTCCGCACCCGCCCCGTGCCGGGAAGTTTGGGGCCGACAACCTAGCGCTTGCGCGCCTTGCGGGCAGCGTAACGGGCGTCGCGTGCAGCCTTGAGCTCTCCGGCGGTCGGCACCTTCGGCCGGGCAGCCGCGGCGGCAGCACGGGCCTCTTCGACAGCGACCGCAGCGGCTTCGGCAGCTGCGCGCTCGGCCTGCTCCTTCGCGGCCTTCTCGGCTTCGCGAGCCGCCTCGGCGGCAGCGCGCTTTTCGGCTTCAGCGGCTTCCTTGGCGCGGCGGCGTTCGGCACGGTCGGCGAGCTCGGCCTCGCTGGGCTTTGGCTTGTTCTTCAGCATCTCCAGAGCC
Source organism: Sphingomonas sp. LaA6.9 (assembly GCF_022601895.1). GTDB lineage: Bacteria > Pseudomonadota > Alphaproteobacteria > Sphingomonadales > Sphingomonadaceae > Sphingobium_A. The sequence goes on along the minus strand of NZ_JAKVIO010000091.1, from coordinate 1,699 downwards.
TTGGCCTTGGCGCTGTTTGCGGCAGCAACCCGGTCGTTGAAGCCCGGTTCCTTGAATCCTCGCATCAAATCTATCTCTGTCTCGTCGTTGGTCGCTGGGGGAGGAGAGCCCCTTACAGTAAACTGCACGCTGTGCCCAACTTATGTGACACCGTAGGTGCTACCCGCACGTCACAGTGGCCGCGTCCACCGTAAATTGTGGGAGCGTCGCGTCAGAGCTTGATGAATGGATGACAGCTATTACGTGGCCTGGATGAAGGCTTGAACGGCCGAAATGTCGGCCACGATGGACAAGACAAAAGCCATCGAAATCGTAAAGGCTTGCCTCGCCAACATTGGCGAACCGGGCTTTACCTACCCCATAGCCAGTGACCGTGATCACCCGGAAATCTGGGCAATAGCAGTGCAACCTATACGGGCTGACGGTCAGCCATTATCCGATCTAAACGCCTGATTTGGCAGCGAGAACGGCCGCGGCCGTCAGGATCGTCAAGGCGGCGAGCGCTGTTCCGACACGCGCATAATCGGTGAAGCGGTATCCGCCCGGCCCCATGACGAGCAGATTGTTCTGGTGCCCGATGGGCGTCAGGAAATCGGAGGAGGCCCCGATCAGCACTGCCAGCAATGCCGCATCGGGATCAATGCCGAGAAGCGTGGCTGAATGGACGGCAATCGGCCCCATGATCACCGCGGTCGCGACATTGTTGAGGAAGATCGACAGGAGCAATGTCGCGCCACAGAGTGCTGCCAGGGCTACGAATACGGGCGTCCCACTCAGCGCGTTGCCCAGCCATGCCGCAACGAGATCGGCCGCTCCGCTGCTCTCGAACGCGCCGCCCACCGGGATCATCGCGGCAAGCAACACGATCACCGGCCAGTCGATCGACCGGTAGATCTCTTCGGTCGGGATCAATCGCAATGCGGCCACGAGTGCCGCCGCGCCAAAGAAAGACAGCGCAGGCGGTGCCAGACCGGACACGGTCGTCGCGATCGCAGCCACAAAAATGGCAACGGTCACGCACGCGCGGATCCAGTCAGGGGGGGCGGGGTCGAACCTGTCGATCTCAAGCAATCGCGCCCTCGGGAGAAAGGCCGCGAGAGCGACTGCGGGTCCGCGCACATAGAGCTGGTCTCCCGCCTCGATCCTGAGCCGGTCGAGCGGCTGGCGCAGGCGGGCGGCCCGAGGGCCGCCCGCGACGACGTCGATCCGCCCCTCGCTGCGCAGATGCACCGATTCATACCCCTGGCCAACAAGGAACGAGCCGTGCGCCACCACGACGCGCGCGGTTTCCGCGTCGGTCGCGGCTCCCTTTGCGACGGTCGGAGCGAGGCCGGCCTGCTCGGCCACGTCCCACTGGTTGCAACGCGACAACAGCAACAGCCGGTCGCCCGGGCGTATCCTCATGTGCGGCGCGAGCGCGGCCCCTTGGCGGAACACCCCGAGCAGCCTTGCCCCCGCAGATCGCAAGACTGTCTGCAATGGCACTTGGCCGGCGCGCCGACGTGCCGGCCAGGCAAGCTCGAACACGCGCCAGGGATCCACACCCCTTGCGCTCCCGCTTCGCCGTGGGACGAGCCTCCAACCGATGGTTGCCAGATAGACGAGACCAATGGCGGTGACAGCGACGCCTACTGGCGTCATCGCGAAGAAGGAAAAGGGCTCCCCGAGCTGCTCTTCCCGGATCGACGACAGGATTAGA
>NZ_JAKVIO010000041.1 GCF_022601895.1 Sphingomonas sp. LaA6.9 | reverse complement strand
GCTACAGCGCATATGGGTAGCGCGCGGCCGGTCAGCTTCGCTCCCACCGAGCTACACCATCATCAGGGACACGACCCCGAACCCGAAATCCGAGCAGACAGCGCGCAAGCGCCTCAACGCTTCAAGCGGCCCCCGAAAGGAGACATCAATCTCGCGCGGGACCAAGGGATTGTCGCCGTCCTTCCTCAGGTTCCGCAGAACATCGAGATCTTCCGCCCAGACCGCGTTCCATCTGTTCTGATCGATCTGCACTTCAGTCACTCCAATAATCCTGCGCGGCTATTACCATTGTGACCTTAACAAATGCGGCTCGCACGCCTTTCGCCCTAACCGGACTGTCGAGACCCGCCGGCATAGCGGTCGTTCAGAGCGCCTCAATGCATCCCGGATAGCGGCCATTCGTTCACCTGCCCGAAATACCCCGATTCTGCGTTCGGCAAGGGCACCCATGTCGGGACGTAAAACCCTGTGGCAGCCTCGTTGCTGCCCAGAAGCTTGCGGCGGACGACGCCCGCAAGGCACCGCTCATATACAGGCAATAGCAAGGGAATTGATCCGCTATTGCTGGCGATGGTGCGTGCACCGCGCTACGAAAGTCAAATGAGCTTCCAGGATATTGGGCAGCGTCACGCGAAAGGCGATACCAATTGAACGCCGAACGATCATCTTTTCAGTTCGGCGATTTCGAATTGATACGGGACCGCCAGGCGCTGTTGCACCGCGGTGAAACTGTCACTCTGGGCGGCCGGGCTTTCGACATTCTGACGCTACTGGTGCGCCGAGCCGGTGAAACGGTCAGCAAAGCCGAGTTGTTCGCGCACGTCTGGCGTAGAACACTTTCACGCCGTCGATCGTGGTGCTCTTGTAGTCGATGACAGGCACCACCGATGCGGCCTGGGCCGGAGCGGTCGGAGCACATCGCACATAGGCGGCAGCCGGGGTCGTGGCTGCGAGAATGGCCAGCGCACTGACGAGGTGTCGTTTTATCATGATCCTTGCCTTTCGAACATGGTGCCGAGGGACATCAGCGCCGTGGACAAAGGGCGATCACCGGACCGGCAAGAGGCAGGGATAAATAGGGGTAAATTTCTGGAAATCAGAACGTATATATTTGATACAACTATCTATATTAGGCCGTGAACCCATAAACGGGATTCCCAGCGTGAGGGATTTCTGATTCAGGGTCGGCATGAGCCGATATGACCTGACCGATTTTGAGTGGCGCGTGATCGCGCACGACTGCGATATCCAGATGATCGACAGCACTTCCGTCCGGGCGCACCAGCAGGCTGCGACGGCAAAAAGGGGGATCGAGATCATTGTCTCGGTCGCTCCCGCGGCGGGCTCACAACCAAGATCCACGTCATCGTCGATGCGCAAGGGCTCCCGATCCGGCTCGGCTTGACCGCGGGCCAGGCGCACGACGGGCAGATTGCAGGTGCGCTGCTGGATCGGCTGGGCCCACGCACCATCGTGCTGGCCGACAAAGCCTATGATGCAGACCGCATCCGCACCCTCATCGAGGAGCAGGGCGCCACGCCCAACATTCCGGCCAAGTCCAACCGCAAATGGAAGCCCTGCTTCAGCAAGCGCCTCTACCGCGAGCGCAACCTGATCGAGCGCTTCTTCTCCAAACTGAAGCACTTCCGACACATCGCCACCCGCGACGGCAAGCGCCCACATTTCTGACATAGGAAACCGACCACGGACCTCCCGAAAGCCGACGTCTCGGAACCTGCGTTTTGTTCAAATTTTTTCCTTCGCCTACTCGGTAGGTTTCACCATCCCTAGCCACGCCATCCGCTAAGGAACCGCTGTAGGACTGAAAGAGTCTATTGCTCGCGATCCAAGAGATTGCGGCTTCATAAACGCGCCTATTGTCACAGCGACCGAAGTCACGGTGTCTCAAATCTTCGCGTCATTGCGCCCCCCAAATCAACCTCACGCTCCCTCAATTTGCCTGCGTCATCTGGATCAGCGGCCCATGCTTCATTTTCGGGAGTACATAGCGCGCGAAGAGGTCCGCTTCTGCGGCGTGCGGATAGCCCGACAGGATGAACGCTTCGATCCCCATCGCTTGATAGGCCTGGAGCTTGGCGAGAACCTGATCGGGATCGCCAACGATCGCAGCACCGCAGCCCGAACGCGCGCGACCGATGCCTGTCCACAAATGCGGTTCTGCATAACCGTCATCGGAGGCGCCTTCGCGCAGTGCCGCCTGCGCCGCCACGCCCGCGGACTTTGAATCGAGCGACTGGGCGCGAATGGCCGCCCCCGCCTCGGCGTCGAGCTTCGAGAGCAGACGGTCGGCGGCGGCGCGCGCCTCGGCCTCGGTCTCGCGCACCACGACATGGACGCGGTAGCCAAAGCGCAGGCTGCGCCCATGCTTCCCCGCGCGCGCCTGCATATCGGCGATGGTGGCCTTCACCACATCTTCCTTGTCCGGCCACATCAGGTAGACGTCGCAGCCTTTGGCCGCGGCCTCACGGGCATCCTCGGACAGCCCCCCAAAATAGAGCAAGGGTGCCTTGCCTGACACGGTCCGGATACGCGGCGGATCGAGCTTGAGCTTCCAGAACTCGCCATCATGGTCGAGCGGCTCACCGTTGAGCATGGTCTTGAGGATGTGCATCGCCTCGACCGTGCGTGCGTAGCGCGGGCCCGAAGGCAGCGTTTCCCCCGGCAGATCCGAACTGATGATGTTGACCGTGAGCCGGCCGCCAAGCATCTGATCGATCGTCGCGATCTGGCGCGCGAGCTGGGGCGGCCAGGACTCGCCGATGCGCACCGCCATCAGGAGCCGCATGCGTTGCAGCAACGGCGCGATGGCCGCCGCGAAGGCGGTGGTATCGATGCCCAGAGCATAGCCCGAAGGGAGCAGGATGTTGTCGAACCCACCGCTCTCGGCACCCATCACGATATCGCGGCAATGCTCCCAGCTCGATCGAAGCAACGGATCGGGAACGCCGAGGAATTCATAATCATCGTCGCACAGAGCAGAAAACCAGCTGATTTCGCACGATTGCGTCATGGCAAACTCTCCCCCATCGATGCCTGGAGCACCGCGTACCATTCGGCGCGGGTCCAGCGCGGCGTCAGCGCGCCAGCCGCTTCCCGAATCCGCTCGGGCTGTTGCGATCCCACGATCGGAATCGGCCGCGCGGGATGCGCCATGATCCAGCTGTAGGCAGCCGCCGTACGCGAGACGCCGTAATCTTGCGCCTTGGCATCGAGGAGCATGGCGACAGCGTGCTCTGCTTGCGTCAGCGGCGCGGCGATCCTGCCGCCACCGAGCGGTGACCAGGCGAGCACCGCCATGTCGTTCGCGATGGCCTGATCCATGAGGCCGTTTGTGAGCGGCGCCAGCGTAAGGGGAGAAAATTCAGGCTGGTGGCTGACGAGTGGCCGATCCATGAAATGCTGGAGCATGGCGGCCTGGCTCGGTGTGTAGTTCGACACGCCGAAGACGCGGACCTTGCCCTTTTCATGCGCCGTCTCGAACGCGCGCGCGATCTCGTGCGGATGGGTGAGGATATCGGGCCGGTGGATCTGCCACAGGTCGATCTGCTCGACACCGAGGCGCCTGAGCGAGGCATCGATCGCCGCTTCGATATAGGGTGCGCTCGAATCATAAGGCGTGCCGATCACGATGCCGCCCTTGGTCGCCAGCGTCATTTGCTCGCGCAATTCGGGTGCCTCGGCGAAGACGCGACCAAGTAGCACCTCGGCGGCGCCGAAAGGTTCGCCATTGTCAGGCCCGTAGACATCGGCGGTGTCGAAGAGCGTTATTCCGGCGTCGAGCGCGGCTTCCACGCGCTTGCGGGCGGCGGCGACATCGTCGCCCCTGAAGCGCCACATGCCCCAGGCAAGCGGGCTGACGGTCAATCCGCTCTTGCCGAGCGGTCTGGATTCGGGTGAGAAAGCAAGGTCAGACATCGATATCATAGTAATCAAGGAAATCGCCAATGGGAAACCCCGTTCGTTACGGTCTGGTCGGAAGCGGGATGATGGGCGTTGAGCATATCCACAATCTCGCGATCACGCCGGGCGCCGAGGTGGTGGCGTTGGCCGATCCCACAGGTACCTCGCTGGCTGAGGCGAAGGCCGCGCTTGGCGGGCGCGCGGCTGGTGTGAGGGCATATGATAACAGCGCTGAGCTGGCCGCCGCGGGCGGTATCGACGCGGTCATCGTCGCGAGCCCCAACTTCACGCATCGCGCGGTCCTTGAGCCGCTGTTTGACGCTGGCCTGCATATTCTCTGCGAGAAGCCGCTCGCGACGACGATCGAAGACGCCCGATGGATCGTCGAGCGCGCCGCGAAGACCGACAAGGTGTTCTGGACCGCGATGGAGTATCGCTACATGCCTCCCGCGGCGGCATTCATCGAGCAGGTGCATGCCGGGCGCACAGGCACACTACGCATGCTCTCGATCCGCGAGCATCGCTTTCCCTTCCTGGAGAAGGTTGGCGACTGGAATCGCTTCAGCCGCAATACCGGCGGCACGATGGTCGAGAAATGCTGCCACTTCTTCGATCTTATGCGGCTGATCGTCCGGTCCGAGCCCGTGCGCGTCTATTGCTCGGGGGCCATGGACGTGAACCATCTCGACGAGCTCTACGAAGGCGAGCGCCCCGACATCATCGACAACAGCTACACCACCGTCGACTTCGCAAATGGGGTGCGTGCGATGCTCGATCTCTCAATGTTCGCCGACGGAGCCGAGAACCAGGAGGAGATCGCGGCGGTCGGCGATGAGGCCCGGCTCGAGGTGTTCATTCCGGAAGGCGCGATTGTTCGCTCGCCGCGCACGGGATTCGGCAATCCGAAGCGCGCAGAGCGCACATATGTCGAGGTCGACGCGGCGGCGCTCGCAGCCGGGAGCCATCATGGCTCGACCTTTTACGAACACCAGCGCTTCATCGCCGCGGTCCGCGGCGAAGCCCCTGTCGAAGTCACCGCGGAAGACGGCCTGCGCGCCGTCGCAATCGGTGCGGCGGCGGAACTGAGCGCGCGCGAGAAGCGCGTTGTGGAGATGGCCGAGCTCGGATTTTGAACGAACGCAACGCACGGCTTTGCGCCGGGCAGCGGATAGGATATCGATATCTTACCATGACAGGGATAAAGTTTTTCTGACCTTGGCAAGCTGAAAATAACTCTATTAAAAAAGTAGAGATTCTATGGGGAGGCTTGAATGCGACGGTTTCTGGTGAACGCAAGCGCGGGTGCGCTGCTTATTTCGATGACGCAGGTTGCGCAGGCGCAGGATACGCCTCCCGCGGCGCAGCCAGCCGATCCGGGCGATATCGTTGTCACGGCGCAAAAGCGCGAGGAGAATTTGCAGAAGGTGCCCGCGGCGATCAGCGTGGTGAGTGCCGCGCAGCTCGACCAGCGCGGCGTCGTCAACATACAGTCGCTCCAGCAGCTTGTGCCCAGCCTCAACATCAAGGACAGCGCGACCACGCTCGATTCCTCGGTGTTCCTGCGCGGCGTCGGCACGATCAACTTCTCGATTGCGGCCGAACCCAGCGTCGGCTTCGTGGTCGATGGCGTCACCTATGCCCGCTCGGGCGAGGCCTTTGGCGACCTCTACGACATCGAACGCGTCGAGGTGCTGCGCGGACCGCAAGGCACGCTGTTTGGCAAGAACGCGTCGGCGGGCGTAATCAGCGTCGTCACGCGCCGCCCCGGCGACGAACTGGGCGGCTTCGTCGAGGCGCTGGCGACAACCGATGAGGAATACAAGCTGCGCGGCGCGATCGACATTCCGATCGCCGAGGGCATCACCAGCCGCTTTACCGGCAATTATGGCTGGTTCGACGGCACCGTCCGCAACATCACGCTCGACCGCACCGTCAACGGCTATGAGCGCTGGGGCGCCCGCGGCATGATCGTCGCCGAAGCGAGCCCGGCGCTGACCTTCACGCTGATCGGCGATTATCGCAAACAGAACAGCGACTGCTGCGCCGAAGTGGTCGGCACCACCCCCGCGGGCGCGCTCGCTGGCTCGCTGATCGGCGTTGACCTGAAGGGCGACGAAACGCGCGAGATCCGCCAGAACACGCTGACCCGCACCAAGGAAAAGAGCTGGGGCGTCTCGCTCCAGGCCGATCTCGATGTAGGCAGCGCGGGGACGGTCACGTCGATCACCGCCTATCGCGAATACCGCAATTTCGGCATCCGCGACGGCGACTTCATCGATACCGTCTACAACATCGCAGGCGGCCATCAGCTCGACGATTTCGGCCCGCAGCCGTCCGAAACCTTCACGCAGGAAATCCGGCTGGCGTCGCCGGGCAACCAGACGCTCGAATATGTCGTGGGCGGCTTCTACTACAACGCCAAGCAGCAGCGGACTTTCCAGCGCGACGACATCGTCTGCTCGGCAACGACGCTGCCGCCCGTGTCGCCCGGCCTCGCGCCCTGCGCGCCCGGTTCCTCCACGCTGCGCTTCCCGAGTGCGGTGGGGACCTTCGGTTCGACGATCGAGAGTTTCGCGATCTTCGGCAACCTGACCGTCAACGTGAATGACTGGCTGCGCCTGATCGCGGGCGGACGCTACACGCACGACAATGTCGATGCGTTCAATAACCGCATTCCCGCCACCAATGGCGGCGGGCCGGGCCTGCTCAATGTCGGCGCGAACTACGATCTTTCGACGAGCAACGACGATTTCTCGGGCCGCGTGGGCGTGCAGGCCGATATCAGCGACGAGCTGATGACCTATGCCACCTACAGCCAGGGCTATAAGGGCCCGGCCTTCAACGTCTTCTTCAACCAGAATGCGGGGCAGCTCGATCCGATCGCGGCGGAAACCGCCGACGCCTATGAGCTGGGCACCAAGTTCAAGACCGCCGACGGTAAGCTGACGCTGAACACCGCTCTATTCTATGCCAAATACGACAATTTCCAGGCCAACAGCTTCGTCAACCTGGCCGGTTCGGTGATCACGCAGCTCACCAATGCCGGTTCGGTCTCGACCAAGGGCTTCGAGATCGAGTCCGTCATCCGTCCTTCGCGCGAATTCACGTTCAACGCGGGCCTGTCCTATACCGATGCGCAGATCGACGAATTCAACCTGCCGCCCAATGCTCCGGCGGGCAGCAGCACGCGACGGGGTGAACAACTTCCGCTGGCGCCGACGTGGAAGGGCAATGTCGGCGGGCTCTGGACGATCGAGACCGGCGGCTTTGCCAATGTCGAGATTGGCGGGCAGGTAGCACTCACCAGCGATCAGGTCTCCTCGCTCGAAGCCAATCCGGTGACACGCCGTGCGATCACGATCGATGGCTATGTCGTCGTCGACGCCAATATCGCGCTGGTCGATCCCGATGGCGTATGGCGCGTGAATTTCATCGGCCGCAACCTGACCGATGAGAGCTATGCGACGCTGATCACTCCCGGTGGCCCGGGCGGCAGCTTCCGCTATCTTCTGCCGCGTGACGTGGATCGCTATTTTGGCGTGAACGTCCGCTTCAACTACTGAGCAAAAGGGAACGCCGCATAATGCCGTTCGAGGATCAGACCCGGCAGTTCGCCGAGCAGGGTTATGCGGTGTTCCCCGGCGCTCTTGCTGGCGCGGCGCTCGACCTGCTCCGCACCGAATGTGACGCCTTCGTCGCACGCGAAGACGCGCGGATGGATGCGCTGGGCGTTGATACGCTCGGCATCAGCCATCGCGGCAAGCGTTATTTCGCGAACGAATGCCAGCGCGTCGCGCCGCAACTCCGCACCGTGCTGTTCAGCCCGGCCATGGCGGATATCTGCCGCGCGACGCTGGGCGACGATGCCTATTTCTTCTTCGATCAATATGTCGTGAAGGGCCCCGAGGGCGGCATGCCCTTCTCCTGGCATCAGGATTCGGGCTATGTCGTCGGCAATGGCGGCCCCGCGGATCACGCACCCTATCTCACCTGCTGGTGCCCGCTCGATGACGCGACCGAAGAGAATGGCACCGTGCGCCTGATCCCGGGCAGCCACAAGCATGGCATCCTCCCGCATGAACGCCAGCCGGGCACCAATGACCTGGCAGGCGCGCCCGCCGAAACCGAGGGACAGATCGTCGAAGCCAGGGCGGGCGACGTTGTCGTCTTTTCGAGCCTCACGCTCCATGCGACGGGTGCCAACCGGACGGATCGGCCGCGCCGCGTCTATCTCGCGCAATATACGCCCGAGGCGATGCTGGATCCGGGCACCCGCCATCTGCGCCGCAACGCGATTCCGATCCTGCGACACGGCGAACGGGTGACAACCGGTTGACCCCCGCGTGATCCTTTCGCCCCGTCGCCGCAACCTCCTGTTCGCGCTCGCACTGACTGCGACGATCCTCAATCTCGTCGATCGCCAGATCATTTCGGTCCTCAAACCCGTGATCGCTGCGGATCTGGGCTGGAGCGACAATGACTATGGCACGCTCGCTGCGTGGTTTCAGGGTTCGGCCGCGCTCGCTTTCCTGTTCACCGGCTGGATCGTCGATCGGCTTGGGGTCAAATGGGCAAATCCCGTCGGCGTGGCGCTGTGGAGCGTCGCCGCAATGGCGCATGCGGTGGCGCGCGGCTTCGGCCAGTTCGTCTTCTGCCGGATCGCGCTCGGCGCGACCGAGGCCATGGGCACTCCTGCGGCCATCAAGACCATCGCCGCGATCTTTCCCCCTGAGAGGCGCTCCACGGGCTACGGCCTGCTCAACGCCGTTGGCAGCCTTGGCGCGATCGTGACCCCACTCGCGATTCCGCTCGTCGCGGTGCTGTGGGGCTGGCGCTCGGCCTTTCTCATCGGCGGCGTGCTCGGGCTGGTCTGGGCCGTGCTCTGGCTGCTGGCGACGCGCGGCGTTCATTTCACCGGCGATCATGACGCGCCTGGCGAGAAACCCGCTACCAGGGTGGGTGGAACGATCCTCACCGAGAAGCGCAGCTGGGCCATTGCGGCAGCCAAGTTCCTGTCCGACGCGACCTGGTGGCTCATGCTCTTCTGGATGCCCGATTTCTTTCATCGCAGCTTCGGGCTCGAGGGCGTGGCGCTCGGCCCGCCCCTCGCCATCGCCTATAGCTGCGCAGCTCTGGGCGCGCTGATCGCGGGTACGGTAACGACGCGACTGATTGCGCGCGGCTATGGCATCGAAAGGGTTCGAAAAGGTGCGCTGTTCGTCGCGGCGCTCTTCGCGACCCCCCTGCCCTTCGCCGATCTCGCGCATGACTATTGGCTGGCGGTCGCGCTACTCGGGCTCGTTATGGCTGCGCACCAGGCCTTTTCCTCCAGCCTGTTCACGTTGATCGCTGACGTGTCGCCTCCCGAGAAGGTCGGGCGCATCACCAGCTTCGGCGCATTCGCGGGCAATATCGGGGGCATGGTGATAGCCAAGGCAGCGGGACTGATCCTCGCGGCGGGACTGGGCTACCTTCCGCTCTTCCTCTTCGCGGGATTCTCGTATCTCATGGCGGTGGGCGTGATTCAGCTGCTGCTGCCGCGCCTGCCATTCGAGGGCATTCGCGTGGCGCCCCGGCCAGAGGCCGCGCATTGACCCGTCGCTAGCCGACATCCCAATCTCGCGGCGCCCGTCCTAGCTTCGAGGTGCGGCGGTCGATTCCCGCACGACGAGCCGATATTCAAGCCGGCGACGTTCGGGACCGTCATTCCCATCCTCCGACAGCAGCACGTCCGCCGCCGCATAGCCGATATCGCGAAATGGCTGATGGATGGTGGTGAGCGGAGGCCACACGCTTTGCGCGAGTTCGGTATCGTCGAACCCCGCGATCGAAAGATCATCGGGGACCGTCATGCCGCGCCTGAGTGCTGTGGCGAGCACGCCCGCTGCCATGTCGTCGTTGCTCGCGAAGATCGCTGTGGGCGCGTTGGCGAGCGCAAAAAGCGCCTCGGCCGCGCCAACGCCCGATTGCACGCTGAACTGACCGGGGCGCACCAGCTCCGGATCATAGGCGACCCCGGCACGGCGCAACGCATCGCGATATCCCAGAAGCCGCTGGTTGCTCGTGATATAGGCCGGATGCCCGACCACGAAGCCGATGCGACGATGGCCGAGGTCCAGCAGATGGCGGGTCATTTCGTCGGCGGCCGCGACATTGTCGATATGGACCGACGGGGTGGCCATCAGATTCGTGCCCGGCGCTATGCGGACATGGCGGATGCCGCGGCGCCCCAATTCCTCGAGCGCAGGCAGGCTGTCGGTGACCGGCGGCGTCAGGATCAGACCATCGAGATGCGTCTGCTCGATCAGGCTACCGAGATCGTCGACCAGGGTTGGCGAATGGATGCTGCATGGCTGGACAAGCATCCGGTATCCGCGCTCGGCACAACACGCGCGGACACCTTCCTGCACATTATAGACGAAATAAGGGTTGGGATTGTCGTAGATCAGCGCGATCTGGAACGAGCGCTGCCGACGCAGCATGCGGGCGACGAGGCTCGGACGGAAGTTCAGCCGCGCGATGGCCCCTTCGACGCGTTGACGCAGGTCCGCGCTGACGTATTTCTCGTCGTTGAGGACGCGGGACACAGTCTTGACCGAAACACCAGCGACTTCAGCTACATCCTTGATCGTATTCTTCATTACGCTTGTTTAGGAGTCTTTGCCTCGTCTTGATAGCTACAGCTTGATCCCCATGGTTTCGCCGATACGGCGATAGGGGAGACGCGCACGCAGATCGGGAAACGGCCGTTGAAAGACAACAGTTGAGGCGCGGATACCCCTACCACAGCTTTCGGCGCATGAAGGCGCGTCGCCATATTTCCGCTAAATGGCGTTTAGCGCCGACATCTCCGAAATTCGAGGGGCGGTTGTCCGCTCGCGAAACCTGCCACTCATTCAGATTGGAGGGAACGACCGCTCACATGACGAGGTCGTCGGTCAAGGCCTATCATCGTAACGGCATTGGTCATCCCGCTTGGGCCATGGGGATGGTCACTTTTCCAATCGAACAATGAGTGGGTGCTGCCTTCATCGCGATCGGACGGGCAATTCCATCAGAAGACCTGGTGCAAGGTGCGCGACCGCCTTCTTGCCCGGATGTCGGAATTTGCCGGGCGCCCTGTCGAACATTGGATCCCGCACGACCTGCGCCGAACAGTCCGGTCGAATACGAAGCGGCTGAAGATTGACTACGATACGGCTGAGGCAATGCTCAATCATGTGAAGAAAGGCCTTGAGCGGACCTATGACAGGTATGAAATGGAGGAAGAAAAGCGCGAGGCGTTCCTCAAATGGGAGAATGAAGTAGCCGAAATTGCGCGCAAACAGGGTGTAGCATCACTGCTTGGTGTGCCCGTTGAGGAGGATCTTGAGGTGCCGGCCGCGCTGTTTCCGAAGTGGCGTTCACGCCGAATTACCAGAGGGCGCGCGAGTCCACCCAGGCGAGCACTTCGACGAGTTTGAATCGCGGACATCGGTGGTGCTTCGTCGTTCGGCCAGCCAACTCATATTCGCGCGGAAAGCCGGGTGGCCGTTGCTTGCGGAGCCGATCGATCTGTCGCCGCGACAACCTCGTCAATTTCGCAAATTCCGCAACCGTGATCAGGCCTGCAAAGTCGGTAATCATTGCGCCTGAGCCAGCTTTCATTCGCGGCCTTCGCGATGTTTTCGCGCCTTGGCAAACGCATGGTCACTGGCAAGAAACGCAGCCAGCATGGGGGGCAGCAACTCGCTTAGCGCTTCGCTTTCACCGTAAGTTTCATTGTAGATTGCCGCATAATCGTCGAGCGTCCTTTTGAGCTCTGGAGACAGCAGGATCGTCAGCTTAACCGGCGTGCGATCCGGGATACGGGCAAGCTTGAGATCGGGCACGGCTGTTCTCCTATTCCCGCCAGGGCGCGAGGATCAGATCGCGGTGAACGACCAGGCGAACCAGGGCGCCTGGGCGGATCGTGATTGTCGGCTGGACCTGGAGATTGCGCTGTGTGAGCTGATCGCCAGCGCGCGCGGCACTGTCTTGAGTCGACTCCCGGATCGCCTGCACCAGGTCGCTCTCGCCCGAAAATGTGAGGTTGGAACCGACCCCTAGCAGCGTCGACAAGGCGACACCCTTGAGCAGCGTCCATGTGTGAAAATCGACCTTGTCGGCAAGCCCCGCAAAACCGGAAGCATCGGTTGCAGGTACATTGTCGATCTTGAGTGAGCTGCCATCGGGCAGGATGATCCGCTGCCAGACGACGAGCGCGCGGCGCTGCCCGAAGGCGACCACGCTGTCATAGCTGCCAATGAGGCGGGTTCCTTGCGGGATCAGCAATATCCGTCCGGTTGCGCTGTCGAACACGCGCTCGGTCACCTGCGCGATCACAAGCCCGGGAAGGTCGGAGCGCAGACCCGTGATCAGGCTCGCCGGGATGACGCTGCCTGCCAGGAGCATGTTGGACGAGGCCGGTGCTGACAGGACATGGGGGTTCACATTGCTACCCCTGTCGCGTGCACCCACGAAATCGGCCTTGCGCTGTTGCGCAGCCGGATCGCGTTCGGGATCGATCGCGATCCTGGCAGGCTCAGCCGGACTGGCAAGGGTCTCGGCTACCGCCGTGACCGGAGCAGTGCTCAGCGATCCGCGATCATGCGACTGGAACAGCAAGGTGGATTCGCGCGCGGCTTTCAGCTCCGCCGATTTCCGCTCGCGCTCTGCCACCGCGGCTTGAGCGGTACGCGTCAAATCGTCCGGTCCGGATTCCGTCGCCATGGCACGGCGATGTTCGAGGATCGGGCGACCGAGGTCGCCGGGAAGTCTTGGCCCAAGCTTCGGCGCGTCGCCATAATTGTCGGGCAGCCCTGCAAGCGCATCGCTTGGCCCCCGCGCCGGCTCTGCGCGATCCTGCGACCGCTGGACGAGATCGAACGCGCGCGGCGTCAGCGCCACCCAGGCCGTGGCACAGACGCTGACCGATACCAGCGCCGCGCCTGCGATCACGACGCTGCGCTTGACGCGAATGGCGCGCGCAGGCGTGCCTCGAAGGACGAGGGTTTCGGGATCGGCCTTTGCCAGAGTGGATGGGGCCGCAGACGGTGCTGAACCCGGCGCATCGACCGCCGGGTTGGGGGACGCGGCCCCGCTCACTGCCCGCTCCGCGGGCGACGGGGCCGAGCACGCGCCTCGCCTGTCCGCGCGATCCGCACTACGTCCTGGCGCCTGGTGCCCAGGCGCAATTCGGCGGCATCGAAGATCCGGTCGACCACATAGAAGCGACCACGCACGCGGTAGTTGACCAGCTCGGCCTCGCCCTTGGCGCGCACGATGAAGAGCGGCGGCGCCTCACCGACGGCAAGCGTTACCGGAAACTCGATAAAGGTCTGCCGCCCATTATCGAAGGCCCTGAGCGGCCGCCAGCTGGGCGTATCGCCACTGAGCGCATAGTTGAAGTTGAGCTGCTCGAGGTCGAAACCGGTCGCGATCGGAGCTGCTGCCGCCGCCTCGTCCTCGGAACGCTTGAGTGCCAGCAGCGCGTCGCCCGGATAGGTCCACTTGACCGCTGACATGGCAGTCCCGGCTGTGCTCCTGAGCGCCAGATGATAGGTCCGCCTGTCGGTCGTGACAACCAGATTGGTGGCAAGACCGGCGGCAAAGGGCTTCACCAATATATGGGTTCGCTTGTCGGGCCCGGAACCGCTCGTGGTGTCGCCGATCACCCACCTGACCGTATCACCGCTCGCGACCGCGCCGAGCCCCTCGCCGGGCTCGAGCGCGATGTCAGTGACGCGCTCGGGAGCCGTATAGACCTGGTAGATCGCGCCATCGCTATAGGGAAAGATCTGGACTGCGTTGATGAAGCCCGCCCCCTTGGGCTCGACAAGAGCCGACCTGTTGGCCCTCGCGACCTGAGTGACAGCTCCTGCCGCGCGTCCTTTGTGGCCAGGCACCGGCCTGGCAGCGGACACTGCTCGCGGAAGCGTCGCCCCAAGAATCGTCGGTGGCGGGCCGTCCGCGGCCATGAGGACGAATGCCGCCAGACAGGCAGGCGGGGCGACAGATCTGCGCTTCATGGCCGGATCTCCTCTGCTGGAAGTGCCTCCAGGGCTTCCTCCATGGTGGAACCGATCGACGGCAGTGGCGGTGGGGGCAGCGGCTCGAGCTCGCGGCTCCAGTCGATGGCATCGACATAGATTCCGAGCGGATTCTTCCTGAGCGTGTCGGCCGTGTCGGGCGGCCTTGACACGATGGTGACGATCGCGGTCCAATCCGCAACGCCTGTCATGCCACCATTTTCAAATTCCGTTTCCTGCCACTTGACCTGGAAGGAGCGGTCGGATGCGCGCACGACGCTGGTCACCTGTACCGCGACAGTCCGCTCACCGAGATCCGCAAAGGGCTTGGTGCTGCGTGCATGCGCGTCGAGAAATTGCGCGCCGCGCTTGGTCGCGAAATCATAGGCAGCAAGCCAGTCGCGGCGCATCAGCACGGGATCGAGCGATATGGTCCGCACATTCTCGATGAAGCGCGCAAGGTGCCAGGCAATCTGCTGGTCGCCCGCCTGATATTGGACGTCCGCCTCGCTGACGCTGCGCGCCTCACCCAATGCGTCGACCTCGACGACATAGGGAACGACCCTGCTCTGCTGCGATTGCCAGACAAGAGCTGCCGACATGGCGGTCGCCAGCGCCAGGCTTCCAAAGGCCATGAGCCGCCAGCTGCGCGCCTGGACGCGAGCCGAGCCGATCCGCTCGTCCCAGAGCTGGCCGGCACGCTGATAGGGGGTTTCGGGTTCGGGGGTGCGTCCATATCGCTGGACAGCGCGCTTGAAGATCATGGCTTTCAGTCTTCCTTCTGCTTGATGTCGGGGGTGGCGGACGCCCCGCCGCTCGAACCTTCGCCGAGCGCGTGGAGCACGGCGTGCCGGCGCTGGCGGGCCACCTGGTTGGCGTGGAGCGCCTGCGCCCATGCGGGCGCGGCTGCGTCAGAAGCCGTGGCAGTAGTAGCGTCGGGGGCATTTCCACTTCCCGTCATCGCCGACCAGGCAGCGCTTCGCCCAGATGCCGCTGCTTGGGACACGCCAAGCGTGGTCGACGCCTTCTGGCGCATGGCGCCGCCCGCGGCGCGCGCAACGCCGCCAAGGCCGGCGCCGATGCTCGAGGACCCTGCCCCCTCCTGGCCAAGCCGGTAGCTCGCCGATACGGCTGACCCCATGGCGGTGCCGGCACGGATCGCGCCAAGCGCACCCCCACCCGCCATGCGTGCAGCGCCGAGCGCTGCGCCTCCCGCGATCGCGGTGATACCGGCAGCACCAATGCCTGTGCCGACCACGGCGCCTGCTCCCAGCTGTGGCGCGCCCGAAACAAGCCCCGAAGCGATGCCGGGTCCGAAGATGCCAAGCCCGAACAGCGACAGGCTTGCGAGCACAAGGCTCATGGCCTGTCCGATATCGGGCTCACGCCCCTGAAGCGCATCCACAAATTCGGCGAAGAATCCCGAGCCGATGCCGACAATGACCGCAAGCACCATGACCTTGATGCCTGAGCTCACGACGCTCCCGAGGACGCGCTCGGCAAGGAAACTCGTGCGGTTCCACAGCGCAAAGGGCACCAGGATGAAGCCCGCAAGCGTCGTCAACTTGAACTCGATGATGCACACGAACATCTGCACCGCGAGGATGAAGAAGGCGATGATCACGAGCGCCCAGGCGAAGAGCAGGATCGCGAGCGTCAGGAAATTATCGAAAAAGCTCGTGAACCCGAGCATCTCGGAGGCCTGTTCGAGGAGCGGCCAGGCGGCTTCGAAGCCCGTGGCGGCGAGCCTTCCGGGCTTGAGCAGGTCGCCCGATGACATGGTCCCGCCGCCTGCGGTGAGGCCGGCGGCCGCAAAGGACTGAAAGATGATGTCGGCGAGCGCGGAAAAGCTGTTCAGGATGAACGCGAATGCGCCGATGAAGAGGATTTTCTTCAGGAAGCGACCGACAACGTCCTGCTCGTCGCCCATCGCCCAGAAGAGCCCTGCGAGCGTGATGTCGATCCCGATCAGCACCGTCGTGAGGAACCCGACATCGGGACCGAGCAGTCCGAACCCGCTGTCGATATAGGTGATGAAGGTCGCCAGAAACCGGTCGATGACGTTCAGATCATTCATGTCGGTCGCTTATGTCCTGGAAGATGACAAGCCGCGGGGCGCACCCGAGGGGAGCTGAGGGCACGCCCCGCGGCGACGGCGACGGGGAGGCGAATTCGCCGCCGTCTATCCGGGCCCGAACCTATCGAGGCGTGTAGGCCGTGCCCGATCCGAGGAACTTTCGCGTGGCCGCGCGCGCATCGGACTCGGCCTGGACGCGCCTTGCCTGCTCGATGGCATCGGCACGCGATTGCGCTGCCATGAGCTGCTGGATCTGGAATTGCTGTTTGGCGGTCAGCGCGAGCAGCTGGTTGGTCGCTTGCGCCGCCTGAAGGCTGCCTTGGGCGCCCTGGCTCTTTGCAACGATCGCCGACAGCGCCTCAGCGTCCTCCGCGACATTGCCGACGACTTCGGCCTGGACGCGCATCGTCTGCCTGAAAGCGGCCATCGCGGTCTCGAGCCGGTCTTTCGCCTGACCCGCATGCTGGTCGCCGCGAAGCGCGCGATCGAACTGCTGAGGGAAGAATTTGCGAAACTGGTCGTCGATCCGGCCGATCCTGAAATCGATGCCCTCGGCCTTGTCCATCAGCGCCTCGATCTCGGCGAGCTTTGTGCGAAGCTGCTGAAGCTCGGGAAAGTCGATCCGCTCGAGATGCTTCTCCATGTTCGCCAGCATTGCCGCCTCATTCTGGAGCGACCGGATCTGCTGGTTGATCTGTTCGAGCGTGCGCGCAGCGATGAGCAGGTTCTGCGCATAGTTGGCGCTGTCGAAGACGGGCATCGCGCGTGCGGGCGTCACGGGGACCATCGCCAGCATCGTCATCGAAATGGTGGCGCTGCTCGCCATCAGTGCTGCGAGGATGAATTTCTTCATGCATCTTCTCCTTGTGCTGGGGCTTGGGGACCGGGAAAATCGGCGAGTGCGCGCGCGGCCCAGTCGAGGCCGGCTCCTTTCAGAAAATGCGCGGCGAACTGGTCAGCGCCATGTTCAGCGAGGAGGGCGTCGATGCGGGCCTGGGGGTCGGAGGCACCGCAGAGCGCGAGCGCCACGGGTCCAAGGCCAAGCTCGAACAGCCGGTTGCCGCGCGCGGACTGGAGATAATAGTGCCGCTTGGGTGTCGCGCGCGCGATGAGCGCGATCTGGGCATGGTTGAGCCCGAAACGCTCATAGGCGGCGCGCGACTGGGGTTCGATCGCGCGATCATTGGGAAGCAGGATGCGCTGTGGGCAGCTCTCGATGATCGAGGGCGCAATGTTGCTGTCGGCGATGTCCGAAAGACTCTGCGTCGCGAACAGCACCGCGACATTCTTCTTGCGGAGCGTTTTCAGCCATTCGCGAATGCGCGCCGCAAAGAGCGGATGATCGAGGAAGATCCAGGCCTCGTCGAGGATCAGCAAAGTAGGGCGGCCGTCGAAGCGCTCCTCGAGACGGTGAAACAGATAGGTGAGCACGGGTGCCACCACGCCCGCCTGTCCCATCAGCGCCTCGGTTTCGAAACACTGGATATCGGCGAGGTCGAGGCGCTGTTCGGCAGCATCGAGCAGCCGGCCATAGGGGCCCTCGAGCGTATAGGCGCCAAGGGCTGTGCGCAGCACATTGGACTGGAGCAGCATGACAAGCCCGGTCAGTGTTCGTTCTTCGGGGGGCGCCGATGCCAGGCTCGTCAGCGCCGACCAGAGTGCCTCCTTGATCTCGGGGGTGACCAGGACCTTCTCGTGCGCGAGTAGGTCCGCGATCCATTCGGCTGCCCAGCTGCGCTCACTAGCCTGGTCAATGGCTCTCAACGGTTGAAAGGCCAGTGTCTCGTCAGCATCCCGGTCGCTATCGCCTGAAGCCCCGAGCGCATGGTGCGCCCCGCCCATTGCCAGCACCGCCGCGCGTGCGGAAAATCCCTTGTCGAAGATGAAGATTTGCGCGCGCGCATAGCGCCGGAACTGGAGCGCGATCAGCGCCAGCAGAACCGACTTGCCCGCCCCTGTCGGTCCGACCACGAACATATGGCCGACATCGCCGACATGGGTGGAAAGGCGAAAGGGCGTCGAGCCCGAGGTCTGGGCGTGGAGCAGCGGCGGTGCCGAAAGGTGCCGGTTTGCAGCAGGACCCGCCCAAACCGATGACAGCGGCATGAGATGCGCGAGGTTGAGCGTGTGGACGAGGGGCTGGCGGACATTGGCGTAGATCTGTCCGGGGAGCGAGGACAGCCAGGCCTCGAGCGCGTTGATGGTCTCGCGGATACAGGTAAAGCCAAGCCCGTTCACGATGCGCTCGACGGCGCGCACCTTGTCGTCGGCACGCGCGCGGTCGCTGTCAGAAACGGTGATCGTCGTCGTCAGATAGCCAAACGCGACATGATCGCCGCCGAGCGCCTGGAGCGCGAGATCGGCGTCGACCATCTTGTTGTCGGCGTCGCTGTCGAGCAGCTGGACGGGCTGGTTGTAGATCACCTCGCGCAGAAGGGCTGTCACCGACTTGCGCTTGTTGAACCATTGCCGACGCAGTTTCGTCAGCACCCGTGTGGCATCGGTCTTGTCGAGCGCGATGAAACGCGTGACCCAGCGATAGCCAAAGTCCTGGTGATTGAGCGCATCGAGAATGGCGGGCCGGCTCATGCCGGGAAAGCCGAGGATCGTGAGCGTGCGCAGATGCGCGTCTCCAAGTCGGGGCTCGAGCCCGCCGAGGAGGGGCGTGTCGGCGAGCAGCCCGTCGAGGTAGATCGGTGTCTTGGGCACCGCGACTTTGTGCCGCCGGTTCGAGATCGCGCCGTGGAGATAGGTGAGCGTCTCGGCGTCGTTTAAAGCGACGACTTCGGGCATGAAGCCCGCGAACAGATCGCGCGCACGGTCGGTCTCGGCAATGAAGGACACAAGGGTGGTGCGCCAATCACGCGTCTGAGCTTGATCGGGATGGTCGATCAACGAGCGAACAGCGGCGTCGCTCGCGTCCGCCGGCGGCAGCCAGGTGAGCGTCAGATGGAAATGGCTCTCATGATGCTGGCCTGAGGCCTCGAACGCAGCGCGCCGTTCCTCGTCGACCAGCCAGGACGCGGCATCGGGAAATGCGGCTTTGGGATAACCCAGCGCCTCGCGCCTTTCGGCATCGAAAAACAGCGCCCAGCCCGTTCCGAAGCGCTTCAGCACGTTATTGGCGCGCGCGCAGGTCGAGACGAGTTCGGCGTCGGTCGCGCTTTCGAGATCGGGGCCCCTGAACTTGAGCGTGCGCTGGAAGCTGCCATCCTTGTTGAGGATCACGCCCGGCGCGACAAGCGCCGCCCAGGGAAGGTGATCGGCAAGCCTGTCGGCACAGTTGCGATATTCGCGCAGGTTCATCATGGGAGCCTCAGCATGTGAGCCAGCCCTTCTGGCGCAGATGACGCAGGAGCACGGGCGCGAAATCGGGGTCGCGCCGCGCGGCGAACACCGCAAGACTGTGCCCGATCGCCCAGAGCACAAGGCCTGCGAGCCATTGCTGAAGACCGAGCCCAATGGCCGCGGCGATCGTGCCGTTGATGATCGCGATCCCGCGCGGCGCGCCTGCCATTAGGATTGGCTGTCCGAGTGCGCCGTGGATCGGGGCCTCGAAACCCTCGATGTGCTGGCCGCTGCCATGGAATTCCGAGCTCATGCGATCAGCGCCCCGCCGCCAAAGCTGAAGAAGCTCAGGAAGAAGGAGGAGGCGGCAAAGGCGATCGACAGGCCGAAGATGATCTGGATGAGTTTGCGAAAGCCGCCCGCCGTCTCACCAAAGGCGAGCGTCAGCCCCGTGGTGATGATGATGATTACTGCCACGATCTTGGCGACGGGCCCCTGGACCGACTCCAGCACCTGCTGAAGCGGCTGCTCCCAGGGCATGCCCGAGCCCGCCGCGCTGGCGCGCACGGCCAGCGACAGCGAAGCTGCGACCAATGCACCCAGCAGCACCGGCCGAACCGAAGGCAAGTGATGCAGCAAAGACAAAGCCAAGCGGGTCATGGTCATTCTCCAGGGACGTTGAAGGGAGGGGAAAGATCGACGAGGCGGTAAGCACCTCCAGGCTCAAAGCCGGTCACGCGCGCGATCGTGGAAACTCTTCGGTCAAGGCCGCGCCCGGAGATGAAGACGACGATATCGATGGCCTCGGCGATCAGGTGCCGGGGCACACTCATCACCGCCTCCTGGACGAGCTGCTCGATCCGGGTGAGCGCAGCGCTCGCGCTATTGGCATGGACCGTCGCGATCCCGCCGGGATGTCCCGTGTTCCACGCCTTCAGCATGTCGAGAGCCTCGGCCCCGCGCACCTCACCGATGATGATGCGGTCGGGCCTGAGCCTGAGCGTCGAGCGGACAAGGTCACCCATCGAGACATTGCCCGGCCGGGTTCTCAGCGCCACGCTGTCGGGTGCGGGGCATTGCAGCTCGCGCGTATCCTCAATGAGGATCACGCGCTCATCGCGTCCTGCCATCTCGGCAAGCAGGGCATTGGCGAGCGTGGTCTTGCCCGAGCTTGTGCCGCCAGCGACAAGGATATTCGCTCGATAGTCGATCGCTAGCCTGAGCGTGTCGGCCTGGGCTTCGCCCATGATCCCGTCACGCACATAGTCAGTCAGCGTGTAGAGACGCTCGGCGGGTTTGCGGATCGAGAAGCAGGGTGCAGTCGCGACCGGCGGCAGCACGCCCTCGAAGCGCTCCCCTGCCCTTCCGTCACCATGTGGCGGAAGCTCCGCCGACACGATCGGAGCACTTGCATGGACCTCGACCCTAGCATGGCTCGCGACCAGCCGGATGATGCGTTCGACCTGGTCGGGTAACAGCCAGACGCAGGTGTCGACGCGTCCCTCACCCAATATGTCGAACCTCAAATGGCCGTCGGGATTGACCATGATCTCGATGACACCGGGTCGATACATGGCCTCGACGATGGCGGACCCAAGCGCGGTTCTGATCATCGCGCGCCTGCGGCTGTCAGAAAGCGTGGTCGTCATTCGCCACTCTCTTGGGCAGCATCGGGCGCGATGCTGTAATTGCCTGCTGCAATCTGGCGTCCGACCTGGGTCACAAAGGCGTTGAATCGATCGCGCGCGACCGCGCGTCCCGCCGCATCGTCGGGCGCCAGCGGCGCATGGATCGCGAGCTCGTAGCGTACGAACAGCGCCAGCGTTTCGAGGAGGACATGGCTGTTGCGCTCGACACGACCGAGCGCGCGCGTCATGCGATCGAGCCTGAGGCTAAATCGGTCTTCGAGGTCGCTGACAGCGCCGTGCGCAAGCCAGGCCTCGAACGCGTCGGAAAGGATCGCTGATTTGGTCACGCCGGGCTTTGCGGCAAGCGCCTCCAGCCGTGCGCTCAGGCGCTTCGACAGGACGAGTTGATAGCGGGTGGTGGATTTGCGCATGGCTCAATAGCCCGGCACAGGTTCGCGGTCCTGTTCGACCGCTTCGTTGATGCCGTGCGCCGCCGTCACGACGGCAACACCGCGCGCAACGTTCATTGCCCGCGCATCAGCGCCCGGGTTTGCGTCATCTTCGTCGATGCCCAATTTGTCGGACGTGGTGAGAGGTGTGGGCCTGGGAGCAGCGTCTTCGGCAAGGCCTGGTTGGCGTTCCTGCTTCATACCACCGTCGGCGGTTTCGACTGCGAATTCCTCAAAGTCAGCAAGAAGCCGCTCGTCAGGCGCGCTGATGCGCCCCGCCCAGTCATCAACGCGCGGTTTGGGGCAGTCGGCATAACCATCCAGCGACAGCACCGGCGGTGGCAGCACCCGCGCCCGGAAGGCGGGCTCCTTGAAATAGCGCAGCTTCTTTGCGCGGATCGGCGAAAGTCCCGATACCAGGACGAGTTCGTCGGACGCAGCGAGCTGCATCACCTCACCCGGGGTCAGGAGTGCGCGCGCGGTTTCCTGGCGGCTGACCATGACATGCGCGAGCCACGGTGCGAGCCGGTGCCCGGCATAGTTGCGCATCGCACGCTGCTCGGTCGCGGTGCCGAGCGCATCGGACACGCGCTTGGCGGTCCGCTCGTCATTGGTCGCAAAGGCGATCCGGACATGGCAGTTGTCGAGGATCGAATTATTCTCGCCATAAGCCTTCACGATCTGGTTGAGGCTCTGCGCGATGAGGAAGGCACGCAGCCCATAGCCGCCCATGAAGGCGAGCGATGTCTCGAAGAATTCGAGCCGGCCGAGTGCCGGGAACTCGTCGAGCATCATCAGCAATTTGTGGCGGGGCGCGTCGTTGGCGCCGTGCAACCGCTCGGTCAGGCGCCGGCCGATCTGGTTGAGGATCAGGCGGACAAGCGGCTTGGTTCGCGAAATGTCAGACGGCGGCACGACCAGGTAGAGCGAGACGGGCGATGGCGAGGCGACCAGGTCCTCGATCCGCCAATCACAACGTGAAGTAACCTCGGCGATAATCGGGTCGCGGTAGAGACCAAGGAACGACATGGCGGTCGACAGCACGCCCGAGCGCTCGTTGTCGGACTTGTTGAGGAGCTCGCGCGCGGCCGATGCCACCACGGCATGGACGCATGGCTCGTCGGCTGTGCCGATATGATTGGTCGCCATCATTGCGCCGAGGGTCGCGACGAAGCTGCGCTGCGGATCGCTCAAAAAGGTAGCGACCCGGGCCAGCGTCTTCTCCTTCTCGGCATAGAGGATATGGAGGATCGCGCCGACGAGCAGCGCATGCGCGGTCTTTTCCCAGTGGCTCCGGCGTTCGAGCGCGCCTTCGGGATCGACGAGGATGTCGGCGATGTTCTGGACATCGCGGACCTCGTCGGCACCCAGTCGCACCTCGAGAAGCGGGTTGTAGCGCGCCGATCGGATATCGGTAGGGTTGAAGAGCAGGCAGTGCGAGAAGCGCCAGCGCCATCCGGCGGTCAGCTCCCAGTTCTCGCCCTTGATGTCATGGATGACCGCCGAGCCCGTCCAGCTTAGCAACGTGGGCACGACGAGCCCGACGCCCTTGCCGCTGCGCGTGGGCGCAAAGGCCATGACATGCTCGGGACCGTCGTGACGCAGATAGGCGGACCCCAACCTGCCGAGAAAGACACCCCCGTCACCAAAAAGACCGGCCTTGCGGATTTCACTCAAATTGGCCCAACGCGCCGAGCCATAGGTGGTGACGTGGCGTGCCTGGCGCGCGCGCCAGAGCGACCCGATGATGGCAGAGGCACAACCGAGAAACCCGCTCGCGGCAGCGATTGCGCCGGCTGTATCGAAGATGTGAGGCGCATAGGCCTCGAAATGATACCACCAGCCAAAGAGTGCCCAGGGCCGATAAACCGGAAGGCCGAGTGCATGGAACCAGGGGCTGCCAAGCTCGCCCTGGTAGGCGAGCGCGCTTGCTGTCCACTGGGTCGCGGACCAGACGCCCGCGATGACGATGGCGAAAACGCCGAGGATCTGTCCAATCAGCAATTTTGTCGGTGTCATCGGCACTCTCCGCCAGACCCACGGGAAGCAGCGCGGGATTGGGCGGGAGAGTCAGCGAATTTTGATCAAACCGGGAGTGCGCCAGATGTGCACAGAGTGACACAGAGCGCGTTTCACGCAATCGGCCTGGCCCGGCGTCGAGATTCGGGCGGCGTTGGAAGCCGTTCGCGAGCGACTCGTAGCGACCATGGCCTCGCCCCCCCCTTCACGCCAACCACATCTTGAAGCACATCATCCCAATGCGTCATCGCCAGGCCGGGGTCCGTGTCGCACAAAGGAACATTCCTGCTGGAACCGCGCGCCATAGCAGCTATGGGAACCGGAAAATGGGGGGACAATGACGGTTCTTGAGGATGTTCGAAATTTCGTATCGCGGCTTTCACCCGAGCCGGTATGCGATGATTGCATTGCCGATCGACTGCACCTCTCCGTTCGGCAGCATGCGAACCAGCAGACGCGGGAGCTGGCAGGCAGTGACGGTTTCGAACGACGCAAGGATGTCTGTAGCCTCTGCGGTACCACGAAGCTTGTGATCAGGCGTAACTAGTCGACAGAAAGAGCTGTCACCTCGCGAGCGAGCTGGAAACCGACCGACCTTCCCGCCTTGTTCCCGAGTTCGTTCGTGCATTCCATCACGATCAGATCGTCGGAAAAACAGCGTTCATGGAAGCCAAGTGCAATGTCGTCGCGTCCTGACAAGAGGCTTTTCGACCGACGACAATCAAAGCCGCCCTTGGTACATCGTCAACGGTCGCGACTGCTCAGTCGGACACTGCGTAATTGATTTAGCCACCCTCCTGGATGGTACGAAGTCGCCTACACGCTTCAATGCAGGAAGGTGACCGATGACGATTTAGGCAGGATTGGATGTAAGCGACAAGACCACGCATGTGTGCCTGGTCGATGCCGAAGGTGCAGTGTTACAGCGCGATGTCGTGGCGAGCGACCCGGATGCGCTGGCCAAATGGCTCAATCGACACTGCCCTGGCCTTGTGCGGGTGGTCCTGGAAACCGGGCCGCTTTCGACTGTCCTCTACCATGGTCTGGTGGAACGAGATGTACCGGTCGAGTGCATTTGCGCGCGCCATGCCAAGGGTGTGCTTTCGACGCGGGTCAACAACGATGCTGAGGGACTTGCTCAACTCGCCCGCACTGGCTGGTTCAAGCGTATCCACATGAAGGCATCCGCGACCCACAGCGACCGCGCCGCTTTACGCATCCGCGCGCAGCTCATTACCGGGCGCAACGCCATGGCCAATCAGTTGCGCGGCTCTTGAAGTTGTTCGGGCTGCGATTGGGGAGTGTCAGGACACCGGGAAGGCGCGCCGAGCGCCTGACCGCGCTCTATCGGCAGCGCCCTGATCTCGAAGCGCTGTTTGCGCCGCTCGTTGCCTCCATTGAAGTGATGGAAGCGCAATTGCGCGCGTCCAATCTTTTGCTCGAAGGGCGCGCCGCCGCTGATCCCGCTTGCGCCCGCCTGATGAGCGTGCCTGGCGTCGGTCCCATCACCGCTCTCACCTTCGCTGCCAGTATCGAGGATCCTCACCGGCTCGCCAGAAGCGAGGATGCCGGCGCCTATGCAGGCCTGGTACCCCGTCGCACCCAGTCGGGTGAACGCGACACCCGAGGAAATATCTCCAATGCAGGCGACCCCATGCTGCGCCGCGCGCTGAATGAGTCAGCCAGTGTCATGCTGTGTCGCGTGCAGCGGCCCTTCGCGCTCCAACAATGGGGCAAGCGCATTGCCGAAACCAAGGGGAACAAACGCGCCCGAACCGCGGTCGCCCGCAAGCTTGCCGTTTTACTCCACTCGCTTTGGCTGAACGAGACCGAGTTCCGCTGGGCTTGAGCCCGGCGCTCCTCATCCCGGTCAGCTATGCCCGGACGATCTCGCCGGGACTGTGGAGGCACAAACCTCGTGTCGGACCCAGAGACGTCCACCCATTACCGCCCGGCCGCGATCATGAAGGCTCGGACAAACGCCCACACCGCAGTCCGGTGACCTCGAAGACAACCATTGGCCACCGGGTACGATGAGGATGCGTGATGCGAAAATCAATTAGACAACAGTCCCGACAGGCCGGTTTCAGGAGCGAACCTTGAGAAGCGGTCATTCGATCAGACCGGCCCTCGCCCACGATTCTATGACCCCTTTGTCGGACTTAGCTGCCATTCCCGGCGAGTGGGCCGAAGTCGAAGGTAGAGGGCCCGTTGGGGGCAGCGTGCCGACGCATGAGGCATTCTTCCTTGTCCTCAAGGCCCCGGTGGAAAAGCAATGGCTCCAGGCGACGTGACCTCCGACCTCAAAGTCACCGGTGACATCGCTCGCACGGTCGCGGCTCGACTCAATTCTGCCTAGCAGTCGCCTGCTACCGCTGCCCCGACGGCGCCGCCGACCGCGCCTCCGACAGCACCGCTGGTCGCGCCATTCGCTGTGTTTTTCTTGCGCGTCTCCGAAGTGTCGCTGCTATCATCGTCGCTACTGCTGGCACTCGCGGTCGCGGCACCGGCGGCGGCACCCGTAATCGCACCCGCGGCCATTCCAGCGACGGTCGAGCGGCGACAACCGCGACGGTAATAGTAATCGTCGTCGTCATAGACATGGTAGGTATAGCTGGTGCGTCCGGAATAGCTGCGCGAGCGGCCGCTCCCTTCTTGCACGCTCACGACTCCGGCATGCCCATTTCCGTCGTCATAGGCCGCGACGGCGCCGCCGCGGCGGCCGTCTTTATAGCCCGCGACGACTGCACCACCATTGCCGTCGCTGACGCCGGCAACGCCCGCGCCATTGGCGCCGTTGCGATACCCCGCGACAGCTCCGCCGCCGCCATCGCCATAGACGTATCCGGCCCCACCGCCGCGCTTGCCGTTGCTATAGCCCCGTATCTCACCGCTCGCGTCACTGCCCCGCGCATATCCTTCGAACGAGCCGCTGCGGCCATTTCTATAACCGGCGACGGCGGCACCATTGTTGCCGTCGCTGAACCCGGCAACGCCCGCACTATTGCGGCCGTTGCGATAGCCGGCGACGGCGCCGCCGCCATCGCCATAGCCGTATCCGGCCACACCGCTGCGTTTGCCGTTGCCATAGCCCCGAATCTCACCGGTCGCGTCCCTGCCGCGTGCATGGCCTTCGAACGAGCCGCTGTGGCCGTTTCGATAGCCGGCGAGGGCCCCACCATTGTTGCCGTCGCTGACCCCGGCGGCGCTGGCAGCGGAGCGGCTATTGCGCAACCCTGCTGTCCGGTCGCCATTTCGGCCGCTGCGCAAACCGGCACTTTCGAGGCCAAAGCTGCCGCCGCGCCGTCCTTGGGGCGCGTCACGAGCGATTTCACGAGGCCCATTGTCACCGCCTCGCAGGCGGGTGGGCTCGCCGCCGCGAGCCAGATCCGGTAGACCGGTGCCGCTCGACCCTCGCGGAATACCGGACGGCAAACTTGGCAAACCGCCGCCGCGCAACCCACCACCCGGCGCAGACGGTGGCGACGGTGGCGGTCCAAAGGGAGAGGCCGTTGCGGCGACGGACACGACCAGGCCGATGGTCGCGGCGGCGCTCAAGAGGATCTTCTTCATGTTGGTTCCTCGTCGCGGGCGGAGGCGCCCCGCCGCCGCCCGTTGCATGTGTCAGAAGGGGTTAGGCAATGCCCGGTCGGAACGCTGCCGCCGCTCGCTGCCAGGGCAAGCGGGGCCCTAGCAGCGATGGTCACCACCGAATTGGTGCCGATCGCGCTGCTTCGCGTACGCAGGGGTCATCAGACCCCCTGTAGCAGCAATTCGTCTTCTTGAGCGGCGTCAGGCCGCAGCGTCTTCAGCGCACCAGCCCATTTGTGAAGCTCGTCCATGAGATCGTTGAGCCCATCCTTCATCAGCTGGTTCGGGCGGAACACGCCGTCCTGACCAATGAAGTGCGGGAAGTTCGGAAGCGGGATCACTTGCGGAAGCGCATGCACGTTCACATTGCTCAAGAGTTGGCGGAGGACCTGTGCTGACCGCAACCCACCCGAGATGCCACCGTAGCTTACCACGCCGGCGGGCTTGTAGAACCACTCCGGCATGAGTGCCTGCACCGCGTTTACCAGTGCCGCAGGGGCGAAATAGTCGTATTCCGGCGTCACGAAGAGAAAGGCATCCGCCGATGCCACGCTGGCGCTCCACCGCTTGGTGGGCTCGTTGGCATATTGCTGGGCCTTCGGATGGCTGGCCTCGTCCAGCAGCGGTAGGTTGAAGGCAGCGAGGTCGACCAGCTCGACGTCGAACTTGCCGTGCTCAATGGCGGCCTCCTTAATCCATGACGCGACGACAGGACCCACGCGACCGGGACGCGTGGAGCCGATGATGATGTTCAGTTTGAGTGCCATGATGTTTCCTTGGAGATGTCTCGGTTGTCAGACAGTCGAGCGGGCGGAAGCCTTGGCCCCCGCCCGTCTGGGTGGTTCAGAAGCGGTAGCTCACGCCCGCGAGAACACGGTGGCGATCATACTTGCCATCGTCCTCGCTGAGGTCCGAATAGCGATACTCCATCCGTGCAGACACGTTGCTCATGAGCTGACGCTCGACACCGCCGCCGACGAGCCAGCCGTCCTGATTGGTGGTCGCGGATTGCGTCCCCGCAATGTCCGTCATCGTGGTTTTTACGCGGGCATTGGTATAGCCGCCGCGGGCATAAAGGAGCGTGTCCGGCGTCACCAGATAGCCGGCGCGCGCGGTCAGATCGAAGGAGTATTTCGGATCGAGCGTGTAAGAGCTGATGCCGCTGAACCCGTGCAGCTTGTCGTCGTTGGTGACATCGAAGCCGGCTTCAGCCCCGAGCACGATCCGCTCGTTCAGGCGGTGATCGACCCCGGCGTAGACACCGCCAGTGAACGATTGCTGATCGTCCTCCATCGCGACGACGCCAAGCGGGGTCTGGGGATCCTGCACCTCGGCCGAGGTCCACCCCGCCTGGACTCCGACAAACGGCCCGTTGAATTCCTCCGCAAACGCCGTGCCGGTGAAAGCATTGGTGAGAAGGGTGAAGGTGAGCACGGTCGTGGGGAGGCGCATTCTATACTCCTGTTTCTTGAACTGACCGCTTCCACATCGGAGCGGGTGGCAGCGACATCGACCTTTCCCAAGGGTTCATCAATCACAATCCGGTTCAAGGATCGTGTCCTCAGGGTGCACAATCTGCGGAGGTACGCGCAACAAAGAGCGGCCGGCAGCGAACTGCCAGCCTCTCAGCGATTGTGAACGAAAATGGAGCCAGCGTGCCGAACGGCGGTTTCAAATTGCTCGCTATCTCTCGGTTACAACGGAGGCCCGGCGCGCCATTTCAACGATTTCCTAATCGGTGCCGGTGAGTTGCCCGTAATGGACCAGCGGAATGGCCGGGCATGCCCGTCAGCAATGCGCAGTCTTGGCCAAGCGTGCGCTTGAATCACGTTCATGGATCCTGTTCCTGATGTTTGAGGCCGAACTCGCCCCGTGCTGCCAAGCGATCAACGGCCGCCCGGTGGATGGAACTTGGCCCGTTGGTTCACGACGGCGAGCCGGCCGGGAGTGCTCGGCCGTGACAGCCGCTAACGGACCGGTCGCGCACTCATTGCACGAGTGCTCCGCTGTTCATCGGCATGCAGCTGCCGTTGATATAGCTTGATTGCGCACTTGCCAGGAACAGGACGAGCTGCGCAATCTCGGCCGCCTGTTCGGCATGGTTCATCGCGTGATGCGCCGCAAGTTTCGCGTGCTCCCCGGATGAATGGAGGTTGCTCGGCTGCGTGTCTACGTAGCCCGGCGCGACCGCATTGGCCCGTATGCCCTGCTGTCCATATTCCAGCGCGACACCTTTGGTGAGACCGACCAGACCTTGCATAAAGGCGGTATAGGCGCCGACTCCGGGCGCAGCGTCTGCGCCGGCGGCAGAAACCAGGTTGACGATGGCGCCTCCGCCTGCATCGATCATCGCGGGAATCTGCGCGCGTAACGCATAGAACACGCCTGACAGACTGATTGCGGTAAATTTGTCCCACATCTCGATCGGAATTCCGGCGAGCGGTGCCGACGCCGAACTGTTGCTGGCGTTGTTGACCGCAATGTCCAGCCAGCCGTAGCGATGCTTTGCAAATGTCACCAACCCGAGATGATATTTGGGGTCAGCGATGTCTCCCGCCATGAAACTGACGCGTCCGTCGGTCGACTCGATGGCAGCGGCGGTTTCCTCGCCGGCACCATTGGCCTGGTCAGCGACGATGACGTTGGCACCTTCGCGGGCAAAGAGAAGCGCAACCGCGCGCCCGATGCCCGAGCCGGCGCCGGTGACGATGGCTGTCTTGCCCTGGAGGAGAGGGAGCCGCTCTTCGCTGGTGCGAGCGGTGTGGAACGGGGAATCCCGGTAAGTCATGTTGGCAACCTTTTTGAGAACCAAGGGGGACGCCAAATGTCATGGCGTCGGCAGCGGCGATCAACCGCCTGCTGGTTCATGGTTGCTGTCCTCACAGTGCTCGAATGCGTGCCTCGCGCTCGCGGGTGAGTTCCTGAACCTTGGCATTGAAGAAATCGATGAAGGTGCGGACCTTGGCAGAAAGAACTTGCGGCTGGGATACACCGCATAGATTTTGGTGGCGATCTGTGCGGTGCCTGGCAGTAACGCCTCGAGGCGCCCGGAGGCTAAATCGTCCTCGACCATGAGGTCGGGCAACAGGGCCATGCCCATCCCCTCGAGCGCGACGAGATGCGGAAGCGACTCATTGCCACTTTCAAGCCCCACCTGGAACTTGACGATCTCGCGGCCATACGATCCCTCGAACGGGACTGCGGCGCCGACGTGCATGCCTTTGCACAGCAGGAGTTTCTGTCCATTGAGATCGGCCAGTTTCCCGGGCCGCCCTACCCGATTGAGATAGGCTGGCGACGCCACGAGGTGAAAAGGCATGTCGACGACCGGACGGGCGATGAGGCCCTGATCGAGCAATGAAGGGACGGTGGCGCGCAGAAGAAGGTCAAATCCTTCCTCGACTAGGTTGATGAGCCGACCGCTGAGTTCGAACTCAAAACCGACGTCCGGATAAAGCCCATCGAACTCGGCGAGCATGGCCGAGAAGCCCGGGTTGTCGAATCAGAGAGGGCCGCCCAACGATCTCGGGGCGGGCCGTTCAATGCATCGACCAGCCATGGCTGACGACCACCGACTGGCCCATCCCCTGTTCGCGCTGCTCGCATGAGTTGATAATGCGGGCGTGCATTTTAGCGGGGTCCGAACAATCCTCAAAACACTGATCGCCCGAACAGTTCGCCGAGAAGATGGGGCACCGAGTGCCATTGAACTGGGTCACAGCGTTGCCCCCTGCGGTTCGGGAACGGCCGCATAAACCTTCAGGAAAGCGTCTGCTGCTGCGGTCGCCGCCGTCACGATGTCGTTGGGGTCGCTGGCGTCTTTCGCGAAGAGCAGGTGCCGCTCGAGCAAGTCCCATTCAGTGAGGCCTTTCCAGTGCATCGCAGTGGTCCACGGATCAGCGAAGTTGAGGCGCCCTTCCTTCATCATCAACGCGAAACGGTCGGCGAGGCGCTGCCACGCCGGACGAAGCGCGGTCTCGTAGAACTCCCGCGCGATCGGCTGGTTGGCGACGGTCCGAATGCTCGCGGCGCGCGATTGATGCCGCGACAGATAGGAAATCCCGAGTCGGACAAGGCCGCTGCGCAGGTCCTTTTCCGCCAGAAATTCATGGAGCAGTCGGTCCGCCTCCTCGTTGACATCATGGTTCAGGACCGCGCGAAGCAAATCCTCCTTGGAAGAGAAATAGCCGTAGAGCGTCGCTTTTGATCCACCGACGCGGGCCGAAATGGCGGACATCGAGGTGCGCTCATAGCCAAGCTCATCAAAGAGCCCTGCAGCAATTGCAATGATTTCTAGGCGTTTCTCTTCTTTACGCACACGCATTGGCATTCATCTCCGCGATTACTGTCAAAGGATTTAATGGGGAGTTCCAACCTGCAGATCGCTTGAAGCCGACAGATATCTGTCGAGCAGCTGCCGTGTCGGCGGGGTCAGAACGGCGCGAAGCTCGCCAGTGAAACTGTGCCTGGTGCCAGTGATGAATTGGCGGACTTCGAGGGCGGTAAGCCAGCGGTTCAATGCCGATGGCGTCACGCTGACCAGGGAGGCAAGCTTGGCGAGGCTCAGGTCGCACCAGCGGTCCGAATGAAGAGCCAGGAGAATGTCCCAGGCGGACTCCTCGATCATGGCGGGCGGCAGGATTGCGGTTGGCGCCTGTCGACGGATTTGGACGTTGCGGTGCGGTTCGTTGCTCATTGCAGGTCTCCCTTGGTCTGAGCGTTATGGAACTGGGAAGCCGCCACCACCGGGTCTGCGGCCGGAACGTCGCTGCCGTCGAACAAGCTGCCCACAAGCACCGTCGCAATGATCAAGACGGCGAGCACGCAAACGGTGCGTAGGCGAGACCAGCGTCGAAGCGCCGGCATCAGCAGCGCCAGAATGACAAGCATGATAATTGGCCCGAGCATCCGGTTCGTGACCGATGAGCTGCCAAGTCCAGCGTCTTGAAGCGACCAGGCCAGCGTGGCCGCGAAAATGGCCATGTAAGTCCAGGCTCCGGCGACGTGCCGCTTCGCCAGCAAAGTCCCGGAAAGGATCAGCCCGCAGCCGGCGAAAAGGAAGAATGAACCGCGATCCAGAGAAATGGCGCTCATGCACGTCAGCACGACGCCGAGCAGCGCGATCAACGACCCACAGATCGCGAGGATTGATCGATGCGCAGATTCCCAGTGCTGCCGGGATCGGCGAGGAACTTGTTCTGTTGCTGATGCAGCCATCGTCACAAATCCTCTGGGGCTCTGCCCGCGCCGGTAGGGCGCAACGGCGCGGGCAGAGCGATCCGGCACTGGAAGGGAGGGGAGGACATCTTCCAGGCCAGTAAACTTCAGGCCGGACTAACCGGGAGGGACGGAGTGAAGCCGCGGTGATGAGCGACGTAGGCGAGAATCCGCTTGGCGTCGGTCACGGTGTATCCGGCATCGAGGAAATCCTGCACTTCCCTGGCGGGAACGAAATCCGAAATCCAGGCACGAACCGAGAATCGCCGCAGCGCCTCCAGCCCATCGTTCGCCAACCGGCGGGGAACGGCTATTCCGAACAGGCTGCGCGCGATACGAACAACGATGCCATCAGGATTGAGGCTGTGCGGTCCGTCGTTGCGCGCCATGTCGATAACCTGCCAGCTCATTTTGGCTTGGCGCTGGGGTTCGATGGTGGAAACGGCGTTCATCGGATGTCCTTTTCTCAACTTGTACCGTACGGCCTAGTCCATTTTTAGATCATGCGTCAATATAAAAATGGACCGTACCGTACAGTCGTGATTTTGCATGGGTTTAGGGTGGATCGAGCGTGGTTGCCGGACCCAGAACCGAAGCCTGACGAGCGAATCGCGCCCGATTCGACAGGTCGTTGATCGATGGTGCAAGGTCCGGGTCGGCGATCGACCGTACCGGAAGCGGCAGCCAATGCGCAGGCCTGTCGTGGGCGCGCATCCAGAAATTCAGGCCGAATGACGGCGCGGCCGACCGCAAAGTGAGCCTGGCTAGCCGCGACGGTAAAAGATGTGCGCCCCAATCTGACTGACACGAGCGAGGCGGCGCCCCCATGCGGGCGCCACGTAATCGGCATGATACCAGAGCACGTCGGGTGCGAGCTCGTCCGCCAGCTTCTCGAATGCGATGTGAGCCACCGTCACAGCCGTCCGCCAGGCGACACTGGTCTCGTCGATCGGCGGGAAGAGACCGTTGCGGACGAACGAGAATTGCGCAGGCTGCTTCACAACCTCGCAGATCGAGGCTGGATACTCGCCCGACGCGGCACGGTTCAGCACCACCTCGGCTACGGCCAGCTGGCCTTCGAGCGGCTCCCCGCGCGCCTCGAAATAGACCGCGCCGGCGAGGCACCCCAGCTCCTCGTCCGTACCAACCGCGGCCGCATTATCTCGAACCAGCTCGTCGAGCGATTTGCCGACCTGATTACCAGAGGCCGGCTTCGCTTCGCTCGGCGATGCAACAACGGGCAATGCATTGGCGCAGGCTGCGACCGGGGGAGCGGCCGAAGCGCTAGTCGCTGCAAACGCAAGCGAGGCCGCGGCGATGCCGCGGGCACATACTCTGTGCTTCATATTTGACTCCGACGTTTCGTTCACGACGTTCAAGGCGGCTCTGCGTCAGGGCCGCCGCGCGGAATGCCGAAGCCTGTCATGAGAATTCGGTACCGTACGGTCTAGTCTATTATTGATGCGGTGTCAATTTGATAAAATGGACCAAGGCGTACGGCGTTGCTTCGCAGCGATATCTGCTCTGAAGTTAGCGGCAGAAATGGTCCAGGGCGCTGACGATTAGCGCGAATGGGCAGCGTCGACTCGCTGCGAGTCGCGAGAGACAGCATTGGAATTGAGGCGGAGCAATCGCAGCCGGGTGGCCTGATCACGATGAATGTGCGCCCTCGCACGCGCGGAAAGTGAAGTGCGACTAGCCTCGCGCCTTTCCCGGCTTCGGCTCCTCATTGCCATAGATCCTGAGAAAGGCATCGACCGCATGTTTCACGGCTGCTTCCACTTCCTTGGGATCCACGTGCTTGGCCGCGTTCAGAAGCTGCCTTTCGAGCAGGTCCTGCAGCATCAGGCCCTTGAAGTGCATGGTGGCAATCCAGGGGTCGGCGCGCCGAAGCTTGCCTTCTCCCATGAGAGCCTTGAAAGCATCCGCAACGCGTTTCCACGCCACGCAAAGGATGTTCTCGTAGAAGTCCTCGCCGATGCCGGACTCCGCCGGCTGGGTTGCGACAATGCGCATGTTGGAGATCGCCAGCGGGTCGAGCTGGCGCGCTAGATAGATTTCCCCGAGGCGTATCAGCCCTTTGCGCAGGCTCCTTTCGCCGAGGAACTCTTCCATCGCCTGGTCGGCGATTTCGCCCACATCGAAGTCGAGCACCGCGCGCAGCAGATCCTCTTTCGATGGAAAATAGTTGTAGAGAGTCTGCTTTGAACCGCGCATGCGCTCCGCGATCGTGAGCATGGACGTGCGCTCGTATCCCAACTCCTGGAATGTCTCAGCCGAGACTCGGATGATCTCGCGCCGTTTTTCATCTGATCTCGTCCGCGCCATCGCCACTAATCCCTCAAAACTAAACGGTACCATACGGTCTATTTTTGCATTGACAAGCCCTGTGTGTTAGACTAGACCGTACGGTACTGTTTAATCGGTACGAGGCTTGAAAAGATGAAATCGAATCGAACTGCGCAGTCTCGCTGCGCGGTGCTGCTGACGGCCGCACTGCTGACCAGCGCCTGTGCCTCCATTCCCGATCTCGGGACGCAACCGGTGCCGCACGCCGCGAGCGACTATCAGTCGTCAGTGTCACTCGCCGGAACCCTTACGGAATGGCCCGG
>NZ_JAKVIO010000040.1 GCF_022601895.1 Sphingomonas sp. LaA6.9 | reverse complement strand
ACCAAAATCGGCAACTCCGCCGGTGTCGTTTTGCCCAAGGAGCTGCTCGCAAAGCTCCGCGCCGGGGTTGGCGATACGATTTATGTGTCGGAGACGCCTGACGGCATTCGGATCACTGCATCCAATCCGGATTTCGAGGCAAAAATGGCCATGGCTGAGCGGATCATGCGAGAGGATCGCGATATCCTGCGCGTTCTGGCCAAATAACGTGGTCAAACCACTGGAGCCGGTCTGGATCGAGACCGAGCTTGCCCTTGCAATCCATGATCGCCAACTTGCCGAACATGGCGGGCCGGTAGGTGTTCGGGACGTATCGGCGTTGGAGTCTGCTCTCGCTCGCCCACGTCATCAATGGACTTACGGCGAAGCCGATTGTTGCGCGCTAGCGGCTGCCTACGCCTATGGCGTGGCGCGCAACCATCCCTTCACCGATGGTAACAAGCGTACCGCCTGGGTGCTTGCGCGCCTCTTCCTCACCTTGAATGACATCAGCATCGCCTTTCGGCCCGGGGAGGCCATCGACGCGGTTTTGCAACTCGCAGCTGGCGAGCTCGGCGAAAAAGAACTAGCCGAGTGGTTCAGGACCAGACGAACCTGACCGCCGACATCCCGGACGTTCAACGCGGGATCTCCGTCTCCCGAAAGCCGCCGTCAGTTCACGTTGGCCAGAGTGAACGAGACTGGGTCGACAGCAGTAGGACCGTTTTCAGCGGAAATCGCTAAATTCGATCGCTAAATTCGAAGTCGGTGGGACTGCCATCCCTGGACGAGAAGGCACTTGCGACCTTCTTGGCCAGGGATGAAATGATCTCAATTCGAGGGTGCGGGCACCGGAGCGAAATTGGCGTGGACCAGCATCCATTTGCCTCCCTGCCGTACGTAGACGCGGGTTGACTTGGCTATATTGGGATTGATCTTTCCGTCCTTGTCTCTGCGGATCCCCGCGAAGTTATAGGTGAGAATGGCAGCATCCCCATAGACCTGGACCTTGGGATTTTGCATGTCGCCGAACATGGATTTGTCGCCCGGAACGACGTCGGTCATCCTTACAGCCATGGCCTTGCCATCAATGCGCGTGGGATAGTCGGGATTGAACTCTGTATAGTCATCTGCAACGGAGGCCATTTGCTCCGCCGCTGATTTTCCTGCGATTTCCGCGGCCCACTGCGCGCGCGCCAATTCCATGACTTCAGCTGCTACGCGCGGATTGTCTTCGGCCAGAGCAGACGCGCCGCCAAACAATGATAGCGACGCTGCCATCGCAATCCCGGCGCGACGGAATGTATGAACTTCCACCATATCGAGTCCTCCTGATATTGCAGGGTGAACGCAACGGAGGGAAGGGTGCAGGATCGGCAGACACTAGCTCCCCCGGCCGAGTGCCGAACGCGCGGACGTTCTACCTCTGCTAAGTCAGAGTCAATGATCACGGCCCAAGGAGGCTGCCGTTATGTGGCTGTTCAGCGGAGCCGGGGTTGGGATCGCAGAGGCATCCCGGCTGTCCTAAAGACCCGCCCACTCCTCTGAAGCATCTAAAGCATCGCGTCGGACGAGAACGACTGCGATACATTGCGATGATTGCTGCGGGGATGGGGTGAGCATAGCATGTGCGAACGTTCGATATATTGTGTTTGCAAGACACAGGACGCAGTGGTGCGGTGACGCGATCCAGTGAGGTGCCCAGGTGACACAGGCCCATGGTTCCACGGCAGCAGCGACGGGGCATCCAGAACGGGTGATTGCCAATCCACCGGATCAATCAGTCGATGCTGTCGCGCTCGAAGGCGACCAACGCTGGATCGAACCCGAGGCACATGGCTGGGATCGGCTCGCCGACAGGCTTTATGCACTACAACCGGAACGGCTCATTCGTCTGGCGCGGTTCATTTCTTCAGCGTTTGCCCTTCTCGCGATTTATCTGGATCCGATCCAGCCGACCCGCAATGCCGAAGAGACCTATGCCGTCCTGTTGGCCTATGTAATCTATGCCGGCTTCCTAGTCCTGGCGCCGTCGCGCGAAGCGCTCAACAGCCGTGCGCATTATGTCACTCACGCCATCGACATCATCGTGCTGGGCGTACTTGCCTTTCTCAGCGGAGAGCTGTCGAGCCCGTTCCTGGCTTTCTTCAGCTTCGCACTCATCAATTCGGCGATCCGCTGGGGCTTTGCGGGCGCGCTGCTGACGGCACTAATGCTTGACATTCTCCTGATGGCAGTGGGGTGGCCTTATGATGATCCGAGCAAGTCCGACCTGAACGCACTTATCATGCGATCGTGCTATGCGCTGGTTGCAGCGGCTATGCTCGGCTATTTTGCATCCTATCGCGAACGGGGCCGACGCCGGCTCGAACAACTCGCTGCGTGGCCGATCGAGGCCGCGGGCGACGGCGGTGAGGCTTGGCTTGAACGATCGCTGCGTCATGCATCGAAGGTTCTCGGCGATCTACCCTTGCTTGTCGTATGGAATGATCGCGAGGAGCCAATGGGCCGGATAGCCTATTGGGATTGCTTTAGGTGCTGTTTCGTCGACATTTCGCATCGTGATTGCGCGCGCCTTCTCTCGTCGGGTCCACTTCAGGCAGGCTTCCATCAAGGATCGCTCCTCGATGCCATCGGGCTGCCGGAACCGGTCGCGCGCAACTTCAGGCACGACCGCGTTCACATTGCTCGGAAAAAGCCGCCATGCTGCAGTGCCCCCTTCAACGCGCAGCGCTACCGGGGTCGCGTTTTCGTTATCGATCCTGGCTATCCCAATGACGACATGATCTCCTTGACCGAGATCGTTGCCGAACGCATCGCGTCCGAACTCGAGCAATTCGCGATGATGAGCGAGCTTGCGACTGCCGCGGGGTGGCGAGAACGCGGCCGATTGGCCCGCGATCTTCACGACAGTGTCCTTCAGGACCTGACCGCGGCGGGATTGCAGATCCGTCTGGCAATGCAGCAGGTGCCCGAATCGATGCGCGATACGATAGGTCTGATTGGCGCCTTGCTTCAGGAGCAACAGCGTCGCATCAGACGCTTTGTCGAAAGCACCCGTCCCTCATCGGACCCGGAGCAGCATGAACTGCGCGCCCAGCTCGACGCGATTGCCTATCCACTTAATCGTCAATGGCACTGCGCACTGGACATAGACGTGTCGCCGGCCGACCTCATGGTTTCGAGCAAGCTCTCTTCGGAAATATGCCAGATGGTCTCTGAAGCAACGGCGAACGCTGCGCGCCACGGCGATGCGCACAACATACGAATTGCGGTGCGCTCTTCGGGCAAGAATCTCAGGCTTTCCATATGCGACGATGGCAAGGGCATGTCGGGCGCCGGATCGACAAGCGTTGCCGAGCCGCAGTCGATACGTGCGCGTGTTGATGATCTTGGCGGACAGTTTCGACTGGACACGTCAGGCCCCGGGCTGACGATGCACATACGCCTGGCGCTGTGATGGCCGCTTCTCAAACGACATCGGTGCTGGTTGCAGACGACCATCCGCTTCTGCTCAAGGGATTGAGCGACATCGTCGCGGCGGAGCGCGATTTCAAAGTCGTGTCAACGGCATTGGATGGTTCGACGGCCCTGACGCTCATTCGCGAACAGCGGCCTGATATTGCAGTCCTGGACCTTGCGATGCCCGAGCTTGGCGGTCTCGAACTGCTCAAAGCGCTGGCGCATGAGGCGCCGTCCGTGCGCGTTGTCATCCTGACAGCAGTCATCAGCGACAAGCAGGTGATCGAGGCTATCGCTTCGGGCGTTTGGGGCATAATGCTGAAAGAGAGCGCTCCCGAAGCCTTGGTTCATTGCCTTCGGGGTGTAGCACAAGGAAGGAAGCAACTGCCCGACGAACTAGTGGAGCGGGCTTTCTCCCGCCAGGCCAGTTCGGCGCATCGCGGCCGATCCCTCAACGACATGCTGACCACGCGCGAACGTGAACTGGTGGCGTTGGTCTGCGAAGGCCAGTCGAACAATGAGATCGCGGAGGCCCTTGGCCTGTCCGCCGGGACAGTGCGGATACACCTGCACAATATCTACACGAAACTGAACATCCGCAATCGAACCGCGCTGACGGCACTGGTGCTCAATGAGCAGATACCGTGAGCCCGACGGGCGTCTGGAGCGGCGAAAGCGAAAGTGCGACCGGCCTATCTTCGAAGCGACCAACGGGTCTGACAAGAATTTCGAGGCCGGCAAATCCCGTGCGGCCGTCACGGCGGCTGAAACCAAATGCCTCCGCCCAAGACCTGAATTCGCGCGTCGCGGCCAGCACGAGATCGGTAGAGCGCAGCGCCTCGCCTATCGCCTCCCCGCTGCGGATGTCGACATAGCGAAGACCGGGTATGCCAAGCGGCATCCGCCGCACGAGATCGTCGAGCGCATTGTCGACGGCACGTGGCGAGACATCGTGAAGTACGAGGATTATGAGACCTTGCGCGCTCGCGCGATACGCAGCGCAGAGCAAGTCGATGCACGGACTGCCCGGATTCCCTGGAATGATCTCGAGAACTGCAAGCGCGTGCATGGGTCAGAGCCTGACGACGCGAGGGCGACAGGTCGAAGGATCACCATTTCGCGTGGTTGGCATGGCTGTCTTATCCTTCGCCGTCGCAGTGCGCGATCGGACCGGCGGAACGGGAGCTCCGGGGTTCGATGATAATGAAACGCCAGTGAAACGCGATTTCAACTCGGGGCGACCGTTATAGGTCTGACGAGGGATGACATATGACATTCGTCATCATCCGCCGGGAGGTCCGATCGGCTTCATCCTACGGATGCATCATAGAGCATTGATTCAATTACCATTTTTGTACGTCAGTCTGATCGGCTGATGGTCTCGAAGGGCTACACCCCGGGACAGGTACATGCGCTGCGATCCGCCATATGATCGATAAATCGTGCGAATCCAAGTTGTTATGAAGTGCCGCTACAGTGGGGTTATTGCTCGCGTCCACTGTTCGTGCCGTGCTCAACATCCCCGGAACCGCGCCAAGCGGGGCTAACCCCAAATGTTCTATGGCTAGCGCAGGGTGCTCGCCGGTATCACGTTGGGGGGCGACAAGTATTGCCTCCAGCCATCGATTCAATGATCCGGCATGCATCGAACAGTTGGGCCGACAAAATGGAGTGCCTGAATATGGGCAACCAGGAAGGACTCCATGAGCGTTTCGCTGAGCACGCGGTCGTTCGCGGACCTTCCGAGCGCAATTTCGGTTTTACGGTGGGCGGCATTCTAACGGCGATCGCCGCCATTCGTTGGTTCTGGGTGGGCAGTGAGACGCCGTCCACGCTGATCGTGGCAACGATCGGAATCGTCCTCATCGTGCTTGCCGCCCTGCTACCCACGGCGCTCAGACTGCCAAATCGCATGTGGACTGGCCTCGGACTTCTGCTCGCCAGAATCGTCAACCCGGTGGTGATGCTCCTGATGTTCGGCATCATCTTCACACCCATTGCACTGGTCATGCGGCTGCGCGGTCGTGATGCGCTACGGCTCCGCCCGGGCGGCCGGACGACATCGACTTGGGTCGACCGCGACCCTCCAGGGCCGAAACCCGAAACTGCGATCCGCCAGTTCTGAAAGGATTATCTTATGGAAATGCTGCGCGAACTCTGGGCTTTCATGGGGCATCGCAAAAAATACTGGCTACTGCCTGTCCTCGGCGTGATGCTCACCTTTGGCGGCCTGCTCATCTTGACCCAGGGATCGGCGGTTGCTCCCTTCATCTATACGGTCTTTTGAAGGTCGAGCGGTCATGAAGATCCTGGGGCTTTCGGCGTTCTATCACGACAGTGCCGCAGCGCTTGTCAGAGACGGCCGGGTCGTCGCCGCAGCGCAGGAGGAGCGCTTCACGCGCCGCAAGCATGACTCGGCCTTTCCCGCAAAGGCGGCAGCCTTTTGCCTTGCTGAGGCGGGATGCGGCCTCGAAGGCATTGATCACGTCGTATTCTACGAGAAACCCTATCTGAAGTTCGAGCGGCTCTTGGAAACCTATTTCGCAATGGCTCCCCGAGGCTTCTCGTCATTCAACATGGCGATACCGTTGTGGATTAAGCAAAAGCTCTTTCAGAAGCACATGCTGCGCGAGGCACTTGCGGAACTGCCCGGCGGTGAGCGCTGGAACGGCTCGCTGCTCTTCACCGAGCATCACCAGTCGCATGCCGCAAGCGCCTTCTTCCCATCGCCCTTCAGAAGCGCGGCGGTAATGACAATGGACGGCGTCGGTGAATGGTGCACCACTTCGGTGGGCGTGGGTGAGGACAACCGCCTGGAGCTCCTCAGGGAGATCCATTTCCCACATTCGCTGGGACTGCTCTACTCCGCATTCACCTATTATACGGGATTCAAGGTCAATTCGGGCGAATACAAGCTGATGGGGCTGGCACCTTATGGCGAGCCTCGTTTTGCTCAGACGATCCTGGACAACCTGATCCAACTCAATTCGGACGGGTCCTTCTGGCTGAACCAGGACTATTTCGACTATTGCACGGGTCTCACCATGACCTCGCGCAAGTTCGAAGCGCTGTTTGGCGGCCCTCCCCGCCAGCCCGACGACCCGCTCACGCAGCGCGACATGGACCTTGCCGCCTCGATCCAGCTCGTCACCGAACAGGCGGTGCTACGACTGGCGAGGTCGGCCCGCAACCAGACGGGGCAGCGCAATCTGTGCCTTGCCGGCGGCGTAGCGCTGAACTGCGTCGCAAATGGCAAGCTTGTCAGCTCGGGCATCTTTGACGATGTCTGGATCCAGCCCGCGGCCGGGGATGCAGGCGGCGCGCTGGGTGCTGCGCTAAGCGTCTGGCACCAGTATCTGGATCAGGGACGGCGCATCGACGATGAGGAACGCGACGCAATGTCGGGCTCCTATCTCGGACCATCCTTTGAACAGTCGGAAATCGTGGAACGTCTGAAATGTGCGGGCGCACGGTTCGAGATTGTCGAAAATGACGAGGTCATCGCTCGCACCGCGGA
Source organism: Sphingomonas sp. LaA6.9 (assembly GCF_022601895.1). GTDB lineage: Bacteria > Pseudomonadota > Alphaproteobacteria > Sphingomonadales > Sphingomonadaceae > Sphingobium_A. Next base: position 29,586 of record NZ_JAKVIO010000040.1, on the reverse strand, counting down.
TGCGCTCGCGGAGGAAAAGGCGGTCGGATGGATGCAGGGCCGCATGGAATTCGGTCCGCGTGCCCTGGGCAACCGCTCGATACTGGGCGATCCGCGGTCCCCCTCGATGCAGAAGATCCTCAATCTCAAGGTCAAATATCGCGAGAGCTTTCGGCCGTTCGCACCGTCGGTGCTGCGCGAGGATGTCGCCGACTGGTTCGATCTCGATACTGACAGCCAGTATATGCTGCTCGTGGCCGACGTCGCAAATGCCAGGCGTCGCGAGATGGCGTCCTCCCAGAACGCCTTGTTCGGAATCGAGAGGCTCAATGTCTGCCGGTCGGAAATACCGGCGGTGACGCATGTCGATTATTCGGCGCGCATCCAGACTGTGCATCGCCAGACCAATGAGCGCTACTGGGCGCTGCTGTCAGCATTCAAGCAGCGGACGGGCTGCCCCATCCTCGTCAACACCAGCTTCAACGTGCGCGGCGAACCCATTGTCTGCTCACCCGAGGATGCTTTTCACTGCTTCATGGGCACCGAAATCGACCAACTGGTCGTAGGCAACTGCATGCTGAGCAAGGAGGACCAAGATCCAGGCCTTGCGCGAGATTACCGCAACAGCTTCGCGATGGATTGAGCGCCGGAGTGCGTCCCGCGCGCAATCTTGAGAGCATTGCGAGGCGGTAGCGAGATCCCTTTGTTTATCAGTTCGGCGGCGAGATCGGCTCCCGCCTCGCTCAAATGGGCATCGGGAGCGAACAGTTCAGCCGGATTCGAATGGCGATCGAATTCTTCGGCGAGATCGATCGTTTCTATCCCAGTCTGCGCCGCGCCACGCAGCACCCGCTCGCGCAGCCGATCATAGACAAATTGTTGATCGATAAACCCTTCATACCGGTCTACCTGTGGAATATAGACCAGGATCAGCCGGGCACCGCTTTGAGATGCGAGGGATTTCGCACGGGCCAGTATCGAGACAAATCCGGGCTCGTCCGGCGCGACTTTAGGATAGGCAAGTCCCAACAAGCGCGCTGAGTGATTAAGGGCTACGAAGTTGCGCGCGAAATTGTTCCTCCAGATCACACCCCAGAGTGATGGGCGCAGTCTGCGCCAACGATCTATGACGGCGGTCATTCGATCAATCATGACGGGTGGCAAGTCGGTGCTGCCAAAATCGGCATTGGGCGTAAGCGCAGGCCTGAGCCAGGACTGAGTCATTTCGGCGCGCAGATTCTCCCAGTCATTACCTTCGAAGAAGACGAAAACAATCGTCCTCGGGCGCAAAGGCAGCGCAAATCGGCCGAGCAGCGCAAGTTCGAAAAGTGGGCCGCTGCCACGCATTCCAAGGCCAATGCTGTGCGGGCGTCGTGCGCGAAGTCGACCCACCATGCTTTGGTCGCGATCAAGGCAATGCCCCTCCACAAAGGAATCGCCGATGACGATGGTGTCGACAGGCGCTTCATATAATTCGTCGGGGTTGTTGAAGCCGAACCGGTCGGCCTTGTAGAAGACCGGTTTTCCGTTGCTCACGCACATGACGACGTTCCGGGAGGGCAAGCCTCCGAGAACGGCCTGGTCGAGCCGAGTGATCCCAAGCTCATCATTCATGCGCTTTGTCGTGAAGGCGGGTGGCAGGCCAGCGCTTCCGTTGACAGGATCTTCTTTCCCCGGAATCTGTGTGCCGAACATGCCAGCAATGACCAGCAACAATCTGGCGCTCATGACGGCTTCATACGCAAACAGGCCGAGGAGCGAGGCACACGCCACCAGGCCAATGCAGCTACTTCGCACCGTCGGCAACAATGCCCCGCTCGCGATGAACAGCGCGGACAGCACCAGGGGCGCGGCGGCGTAACGCAAAAATCGCGGCAGATCGGATCCGTAGTCGGCGAAATGTGCGAGCCCGTAGAGCCCGTAGAGCCCAAGATAGCAGGCGGGTATCAGGCAAAGGACGAGAGCGAGCCTGCGACTTGGCGGTGGCAGAGCTTTCACTTGTTGTGCGCGTGATGCCATCGAACTCGATCCCAAGGCGCTGCAAAAATGCAAGATTAAGTGCAATTGCTTCAGCTCGCGCGCCTTCATGCGTCGATCGACCTCACCCTTCCGAGGCATGACAAACGTCATAGAAATTGACCGATTGCGGGATCAACGAGACGCTTGGGTCCAAAGGGCCGAAGTGGGCACGCCGTCGCCATTTGGCCGCGACGCACGCCAGATTGCGGGATATCTTGCCTTCTGGCATCGCTGCTGCTTGCTGAACCAACATCAGCGTTGCTGTGCGATCCTACGGCATGGCAAGACTGGTAATGGCGTCGGCGTGACCGAATACTTCCCAATTGAAGTTGGTCGAGCGATGCATCGCCGGCTCGACGGACCAGCGGTAGCCTTCGGCTGTCAGCCCAGCTGAGCGGCAACAGCTGGGCGCGTTGCCGTCATTGTAGGCCAGCTTCAAAGGAGGCAGCTTTCGCCGACATCCCGGTCGTTAGCCGCCTGTCGAATGCCTCCTCAAAGCGTTGGGGTGGACGCCCCCTGACGGCATCGATGTGCCAAAGTGGAGGTGTTGAAACACCACTGCAGGAGGCGTCCGTGAACGAGATTAGCACAGTCGGCATCAATTTGGCCAAGTCGGTTTTTCAGGTCCATGGCTCGGGTCCGGATGGATCTGTCATCTTATCCTCGCGCTGAAGGACGGCGCTGGCGAGATCACGGCCATCACCAAGTAATGATTGAGTGCCGCCGTGCCATCTGCATCGATGCCACAGCGGCGGTTATCGTCATGTCGCCGTTGTGGTTCAAATCCGCCGGTCGCGGCTCGCGAAGCCATGGCTTATCGCGGATCGCGATTGTATAGACAGGCCATGAAATCGACCGCAGCCGCTCCCGCAAGACATCGATCCAGCGCAACGACCGGCGCGGCTGGCGACGGCCCCGACAGCGATATAGCGGCTGAACATGCAGGGGGTCCGCCACGCTACGCCACGATCAAGACGTTCATCACCGATGCGATCGGCACGGGGGCGCTCAAGTCTGGCGACCGCGTCCCTTCAGAAGCCGAACTGGTATCCCGTTTCGGAGTATCGCGAATGACCGCCAATCGAGCGCTGCGCGAATTGCAGAGCGCAGGGGTGCTCGTGCGTCGGACGGGCAGCGGCTCCTTTGTCGCCGAGCCCAGGCCCATCGGTCACATGATTGAGATCCGCAATATCGCCGACGAGGTGCGCGCGAGGGGGCACGATTATCGGGCGCGCGTGGTGCAGAATGTGAGAGAAAAGGCGACGCCCGAAACCGCAGCGCTTCTGGGCGTTTCCACAGGCACGCGCATCTTTCACTCGGTCATCGTTCACCACGAGGCCGAATTTCCCATCCAGCTCGAGGAACGTCTCGTGCTCGCCTCGATCGCACCGGATTATGGAAACATGGATTTCACACGGACCACCCCCAACGAATATCTGACGAGGATCGCCCCGCTCGAGCGCGTGGAGCACCGGGTCTGCGCAGCAATGCCCGATCAGCGCACTCGGGAACTGCTGGGCATGGTGGACCTGGAGCCCGTGCTTCGTCTCACTCGCCAGACATGGAGCCGCTCGCGCCTGGTCTCGCACGCATGGCTGACCCATCCGGCGAGCCGCTTCGAGCTCTCGGCAAGTTTCTCGGTGCCGACCTCCTGACCGCTCCGTAACGCTTATACATAGGTCACGGGCGTTGGGGCGACTGCACGGCGGCGGCGCAACCAACGAAAATCCGCTCGACTGAAGCTCTTGAACAAGAGGTAGAATCCGGTTCCGGAGAGCCAGAGCGCGCCGAAAGCGACGAAGATGATGAACGGGTGGTTGAAGCTGGTGCGGTTCACATAGTCCATGTTGTGGAGCATCCAGAAAAAATCCCAGGTCCGCCAGGTATCGCCGCGCATGACGAGGAAGCGACCGGTTTCGGCGGACACATAGGCGCTGCTGTTGGCCTTGTCCGCGAAATCCACGCGCCACATCGCTCCCTTATGCTCGCGCGCCTCGAGATTGGGTTTTGAGAGGACTTTGACGCCGCGGATGGCAGCTTCGTTCATCATCGACGCGACCGAGCGCGCTGTATCGGCGTCGATAGTGACGGGTGTTCCATCAATGGCGTCAGCCAGCCGCATTCCCTTCTCGGTACGAAGCTCATAGACGGGCCGGCCTGCGAGATCGCGCAGGGTCACCTCCGAGATGGGCCCGATCCCCGCAATCTTCGCCGGATCGATGAACCCCGTATCGAGCGGCAGGGGATGAGCATGCGTCGCCGCCATGTCATGCCCGCCGACCTCGTCCATATCGAGCAGCGCCATCACCGAGCCGCTCAAAGCCCAGAGCAGAAACTGGAGCCCCAGTATCAGTCCCACCCATTTGTGGATGCGACGGAACAGGAGCGCTGAGAGACGGATGCGTTTCATGCCGTGGCCTTCTTTTTCTTCTTGCGGCGCGGGAAAGACCAGATGAGCAGCCAGGCGCCGCTCACAGCCATCGCAAACGCGCTCCAGGTTGCGACCCGAAGGAGCGGATTGTTGACGTTGGTGCGCTCGTCATAGTCCATGATGTGGAGCATCCAGGCGAAGTCGAACACACGCCAGAGTGCGTGCCGCCGCGAGAGGAGCTCGCCCGTCGCCGGCGACAGATAGAATGTCGGCCGGTTCCAGCCTTCGAACTCGACCTGCCAGTAGGGTGGCTTGCGCGACTGCATCTCCTGGGGCGCCTCGGTCAGCAGCTTGACCGCAACGATGTTCCCTTGCCCCGTGTAGATGCGCCTCGCGAGCGCACGGATGTCCTGTTCGCCCGGCGGCGCGAGACGGCTGCCCGTCTTTGCGTCATAGAGCGCGGGCCCCTCAGGCGTCTCGGCGCGCCACACGGGCTTGTCGAAATGGCGCTGGAGCCGCACTTCTGAGGTCCCCGGAGCCGCCGCCACGATCCGTGATGGCGGCGCGAGGCCCCCAAGCTCATAGGGGCGGGCAAGGGGCGCGCGCACCAGGTGATCGCCATGGATCGTGTCGATATGGACGACCACCATGTAGAAACCCGTGAGCGTCCAGAGTACGACCTGAAAGCCCATGAACAGGGCAATCCATTTGTGCGTCCGTCTGACGACGAGCGGCCAGCGTATCTTTGCCAAGACCTTCTTCCTTGCCTCAGAACGCGGTACGGAAACCGACATAGAACCGTCGACGGAGCAGGTCGTAGGTCATGGTGTCGGTGTTAGCATCGGTGAAGCTCTGGATATAGGGCGCCTTCCTGTCGAAGATGTTGTCGACGCCGATCTGGAAGCGGGTCTTCTCGTCCACTTCGAAGGCGAGCTGCGCGTTGTGGTAGAAGACATCGGGCGTCTCGTAGCCGATCTCGCCGGGCGACGCGTTGAAGTCGGTCGCCTTGCCGATCCACTGGGTCGACCAGGTCGCGCTGAAGCCATCCTTCTCGGCGGTCAGCACGCCATAGCCGCGCCACTTCGGATAGCCGCCATTGCCGCCGCCGATGAAGCCGTCGAAGTTGATCGGATCGCCGCCCGGGAAGGGGAGCACGACATATTTGTTGAGGTATGTGACATTGAGGTCGAGCGACACCGTAACGTCGCCGATTGTGCGGTTGTAGACGAGGCCCAAATCAAGCCCGTTCATCTGCTCGCGGCCAGTGTTGATCGGCTGCGCCGATAGGAAGGTGACCTCGCCGGTCAGCGAGCTGCGCGTGAAATCGTCGCAGAACTCGCTCGAAAGATTGGTGCTTGCATAGCAGACCGCGAGCTTGGTCGAGCCCGGAATAGCGCGGATCGCGTCCTTGATGTCGATATCGAACCAGTCCGCAGTAAGCGACAGGCCCGGGACCAGGCCTTTCGGCTGGATTACCGTTCCGATCGTCCAAGTGGTCGAACTCTCGGGCTCGAGATCCTCGTTGCCCCCGACGGTGGTCAGGATGGTCGTGCCCAACTGGACATAGTTGGCGGGCACGCCCGAGGCCTGGCAGTTGGCGATCAGCGTCGCATTGCCGCTGGTCGAATAGCGGCTGCACGGATCGGTCGTCGTCAGATTGCCTTCCGACACGCCGCCGAAGAGCTCGGGGACGTTGGGAATACGGAAGCCAGTGCCATAAGTGCCGCGCAGACGGATATCGTCGTTGATCATCCAGTCGGCGCTGAGCTTGTAGTTCCAGTCGCTGCCGAACAGATTGTAGTTCGAATAGCGCACCGCACCGTCGAGTGTCAGCGCCTTGAAGAAAGGCGCGTCGGCAAGCACGGGTACCGAAAGTTCGAGATAAGCTTCCTTGGCGGTGCTCGATCCCGAGATCGGATCCTGCTGGTTGGTATTGGCGACGCCGAGCACGGTCAACGGATCGGGATCGCGCCAGCCCTTTTCCTTGCGATATACGGCACCCGTCGCGAACGAGACAGGGCCGGCGGGTAGTTCAAAGAGGCTGCCGGTCAGATCGGCGGTGACGGTGGCAAGCTCGTTGCCGCCGCGATCGCGCGACGTGAAAAGGATGTAGTCGAGCACCTGCGGTGTCAGGTCGCCAAAGCCCAGATAGTCAGCGCACGGGATGGCGGCGCCTGCGGCGAGACTGCATTTGCTCGTGTCGATCGTGTTGCGCACGCGCTCGAGATTGGCGATGTTGGTCGAGCCATCGACCGCGGTGTTGCGCCCGAAGCTGCCCGCGATTTCCCACGCCCAGTCATTGGCGAATTTGCCCCGAAAGCCCATCGTGCCCTGCCAGGTATCGGTTTCCTGGAAGAACTGGCGCGGCCCCGGTTCGGCAAGCCGGCGCTGAATGAGGACGATGTTCTGGCCCGTGGGGTTGGTCGGGTTGCTTGCGGAAATCGCCAGGTTGCGAAGCGTGCCGGGCGTCGCGATCTGGTTCGACTTGCGGAAGGTATAGAGGAATTCGCCGAACGCCTCGATATCCTCGGTGACATCATAGTCAGCAAAAAAGGCGGTGCTGACCCGCTCGACCGGACTCACCGCATTCAGGAACGGCGCCGAATTGAAATTGTGCTTGGCAGCACTGTACGGCTCGTAGAAATTCCCGTTGCCACCCGGAACCTGGTTGAAGTTGATCTGCTGGCCATTGGGCAGCACCGCGCGACCGCCAATGGTCGAGGCGCTGTTGACGCACGAGAGCGTGCCCGGTGTGGTCTCTGCGAGAGAGCAGGGAGCCCTGCTCGCCATGTTTACCGCGCTTGTCTTTTGATAGGTGACCGCCGCCATGAAGCCCCCGCGGTCGTTGCGGATGCCCCAGATCAGGTCTGCGGAGAAGTCGGAGCCGTCGCCGCGCTCGGTGATACCGTGGCGCGCGCTGACGCCCAGCCCCTCATAATCGGCGCGGGTGACGAGGTTAACGACACCGGCCATTGCGTCCGCGCCATAAATCGCCGAGGCCCCGTCCTTCAGCACATCGGTGCGCGCGAGCGCGACGACCGGGATCATGTTGAGATCGGGCGACGAGTTGGCGCCGGTGCCGCCTGCGACCAGGCGGCGGCCATTTAGCAGCACCAGCGTGCGCTTGATACCGAGGCCGCGCAGATTGACCTGCGCGGTGCCGTAACCGTTGTTGGTCCAGTATGCCGAACTCTGGTTGCCCGCGAAGCCGGCATTGGCGGGGAGCCGCTGCAGGACAGTCTCGATGTTCACAACGCCGGTATTCTCGATCTGCTCTGCCGAAACGACCGTAGCTGGACCGACGCCTGCCAGGTCCTGTCTGCGAATCCTCGATCCCGTTACGATGATCTCTCCGGCGCCGCTGCTTGCGCTCTCGGCGGTATCGTTCGCCGAACCCTGCGACTGCGCCAGAGCGGACGTCGAAAGTCCCCCTAAAATGGTCGCGCCGAGTAGCAGCGCCGTCCTCTTCTTCATGCGATTGCTCCCTGTCCCGTCTTCTAGTTGGGGACAGAGACCACGAGTTGTATATACAGGTCAACCCAGATTTTTGATGTTTTTTCAATGACTTATATCGATTATCGCAGGTTGCACCGCACCCTGATAATACGCAGCCAAATGCCTTACCCCTCAAAGAGGACGAAATTTTTTTCCATCTTCTTACGATTTTCTGAAACACTCGCAGGCATGGCTGCCTGCCTGATGCACCATTTGTGTTCGCACGCTTCAAAATTGCCGTGAGAGGCCAAGTGAGAGGGAAATAGCAAGAGCGGGTTGTTCGCCGACGCGATAGCTCATTCGTCAACCGCAGCGCGCTCGCTGCAAGCGCTGTCAGCGCGCTCCCACCGAGCTACACCATCATCAGGGACACGACCCAAAAACAAGTGCTTCTAGCTCAGAAAACAGCCATTTCTTGAGGGTCATCGCAACGCGATACCATGACTGATACCCTGGGACTTTTTATCGGATCGGTTCGAGTCCTAAAGCTGCGAAAATCATGTCGTCGGCAGATGATTCGGCGCTGCTTCCCGGCCAAGCGACGCGATGCAGGAAATTCTTGAAACTTTCAATATTTGAAAGTATCTGGAATTTATGAATTCTCTGTCCAAACAAGTTTCAGGATCGAAGCTTGCTGAGCGGATCTTCAACGAAGGCCAGCTTCGCGAGTTGTTGGGCGGGAGTGATGCCCGCCGTCATGCTCTGGTACACAGGGCTCTGAAGGACGGTTCTCTGATCCGTCTCAAGCGAGCCACCTATATGTTGGGTCAGCGAACCAGCAACGAAGCCATCCATCCCTTCGTTGCTGCCCAAGCGCTTCTGCCAGGAAGCTATATCTCCTTTGAAACCGCCCTCGCCTACCACGGCTGGATTCCGGAGGCCGTCTTCACCACGGCAAGCGTTTCGCCCAGCCGCAAGACGATTACCTATGACACGCCATCTCTCGGACAATTCAGCTTTCATCCCCTCGCGCTAAAGGAATACCAGTTTCTGACGGACGTCGATCGGGAAAAGTTCGGCAACCTTGCGGCGTTCGTCGCACAGCCTTTGCGAGCACTGATGGATCTTGTCGCCCTACGGAAAGAACGCTGGTCCGGTTTGGACTGGCTTATCACGGGCATGCGCATCGACGAGGATCGGCTGTTGTCGCTTAAGCGCAAGGATTTCTCCGCGCTCCGCCCCGTTTACAAGCACAAGGCCGCCAACCATTTCCTCCAATCACTCGAGGGCGCCGTTCTGACGAACAACGGCGAAGTCAAAGGACGCGTTGGATGATTGAAATCATTCAGGAGAAGCTTCGCCAATATCGCGCAGCCAACGCGGTCGAGGAAGAGAATGCGACCAAGGAGACCATCCAGGAGATCGCCTTGTATGCGCTATGGCGTGGCGATTTTTTCGATGTTGCCCTTTTTCAGGGCGGCACGAGCCTGCGTATCCTGCATCGCCTGCCCAGGTTTTCCGAAGCTCTCGATTTCATGCTTCGGTCACCCAACCCTGAATTCGACTGGGCACCTTATCTCAAAACTCTGGTCGAGGTTTTCGCCCAGTTCGGATTGAAGCTTGATGCCCAGCCGAAAGAGAGGATGGACAAAGCTGTCCGGGAGGCGGTGCTCAAGGATAATTCTATTGCTAGCCAGCTCGACCTGACCTTCGCAGGAACGGGACGCCGCAAGACCATCAGGATCAAGCTGGAAATCGATACCAATCCACCATCCGCGTCTGGCGAAACTACCACCTTTCTCGATTTCCCTGCCGATTACGAGGTGCGGCATCAGGATTTGCCGTCCAACTTCGCGTTAAAAATCCACGCGCTCCTCTGCCGAGGCTATCTGAAAGGGCGGGATTGGTTTGACTTCTCTTGGTATGTTTCGAACGGGGTGCTTCCCAATCTGACACATCTCCAAGCCGCCCTCATCCAGGCAGGCCCATGGGCGGGGCGGGACGCTCTCCAGATTGACATGGCATGGCTGGAGGACACGCTACGGAACACCATAGTTACTATCGACTGGAAAGCCGCCGCCGACGATGTCAGGCGCTTCCTGCGCCCGGCGGAGGCGAAGTCGCTGGCGTTATGGAGCGACCGCTTTTTCCTGGCAAAGCTTGAGAAGATGGCGGCGGCGTGACTGGTTCATTTTATGCCGAGGATCTATCAGCCCCACACGCTGCTGGCATGAGGTGCCGAGCGCGAACTAAGTCAGCGGCGGCGCCCCTAGCTCCTGCACGAAAGCATCGAGCGTAGCGACGAATGCCCTTGCAGCGGCCGAGCAATAGCCACCCTCGCGCTGTAGCAATACGACCCTTCGTTCATCGATCGCAGGAAGAAGGGGGCGGAAACGCAGGTCGTCTCTTTCTAAGGCAACAGCGTCCGGAAGGACTGTCACAAACGAACTGGACCGCACAAGTTCGATCAGCGTCGTCATCGAACTTGTCTCGATGACAACATTTGGCTTGAACCAGTGTCGCTTGAAATGCTTGTCGATGGTTTGACGTGTCGCGAAGCCCCCGCTCAGCAGAACCATCTCCTCCCTCTCGATGCCCGCAACATCAATGGAATCGGTTGCCATCAGCGCGATCAACTTCAAGCTGAAGCTCGAAAAGCGCGAAGACCACGAAGGCGGCCACCGCTGCGTCATCACGCTCGACGGCAAGTACCTTCCGACGAAGCCCTTCTGACGGGCCGACTGTTTCGAGGCACGAGTCACTAATTGCGGCCCATGCCTCCCGGCGCCAGCCGTACCTTGGCGCACCCTTCACACCAAAGGCACTGAAAATGCAGCGTCTTCCGGTCGCTGGACCGGATGCGGGTTTACCTCGTGAAAAATGACTTGTACCGATCGGTCAAATGATGTACCGATTGGTACAAGTCAACAGCCCCAAAGGGGAATCGAGTGAACCGCCGCACTTTCATAGCTGCCCTTCCTGCTGCGGCCCTTGCGGCTCCGGCCCTTGCCAAGACCATTCACATCTCGAAAGGAAATCAAATGTCCCGTCCTCCTCTGCCCCCGTTCACCCACGAAAGCGCTGTCGAGAAGGTCCGTCTGGCCGAAGATGGCTGGAACACCCGCGACGCCGCCAAGGTGGCTCTGGCCTACACCCTCGACACGCGCTGGCGTAACCGCGTCGAGTTCGCCACCAATCGTCAGGAGGCGCAGGCCTTCCTTGAGCGCAAGTGGAACAAGGAACACGAATACCGGCTTATCAAGGAGCTGTGGGCGTTCACCGGCAACCGTATTGCCGTGCGCTATGCCTACGAGTATCGCGATGACGCCGGACAGTGGTTCCGCGCCTACGGAAACGAAAACTGGCTCTTTGCCGAAGACGGACTCATGTCGAACCGCCACGCCAGCATCAACGAAATGCCGATCAAGGAATCGGAGCGGCTGTTCTTCTGGCCCCTCGGCCGCCGTCCCGATGACCACGCTTCGCTGAGTGACCTCGGCCTTTGAGTACCAAGCGCGCCCTCACTGATCGCGAAAGTGCGCTGCCGGCGTTGGCAGAGGCATTCCGCGAGCATGGGTTCGAGGGCGCAAGCTTGGCCGTGCTGTCGAAGGCAACGGGCCTAGGCAAAGGCAGCCTCTACAACTTCTTCCCCCGCGGGAAGGAGGAGATGATGGAGGCGGTCCTCGAGAACATCGACGGTTGGTTCACCAACGCGATATTCACGCCGCTGGAGAATGTCACTGATTCAGCGGCGGCTGTTACGGCCATGTTCGGCGACGTGACTGCGTATTTCCGCTCCGGAAGGCGGGTATGCGTCGTTGGGTGCCTGGGGCTTAACTCCTCTGGCGAAACCTTCGCGGTGAAGGTGAAGGACTACTTCGCTCGGTGGATTTCGGCCTTGGCACACTGTCTCGAAGTCGCAAGGGTTCCGCCAGCGATGGCCGCGGATCTGGCTGAAGAGGCAGTATCTGGAATTCAGGGTGCAATCGTCCTGGCACGAGCACTTGGTGATGATGCGAGCTTTCAACGGATCGTTCACCGCCTCCAGTCGACCTTGCTCGATGCGATCGGCCGCTACGGCTGACACTCCCTGAGCTGCCCGCATTCGGGCAGTTCGTTCCAGCTTTCCCAATATTGTCTCCCAGACAGCCTTGGCGCTGCTGCGGTTAGCCCCATTGTGCGAGCAAGTGGTGGGCTGATGCTCTGCGCTGCCAAAATCGACATTTACACACGAGGGGGCATTTCCCGTGACCGTTGGCAAACACGTGCCCGCAATCAGGAAATGGTTCAGCCGCATGGCTGACGAAATCCAGCCTGTCATCGTCGCATCGAATAACGCGGGAATTACCTCGTACGCGACCGGACGTCCTCGGATTTCACGCAGAAGCGGCCGTTCGTTCAGCTCGTATCAAGCGACATCGTGAAGTGGTCCGGGGGCGACACGCAAAACTGGTCCGCCCAGGGTTGTTAGGCACTCTCCAAATCATGCGTCGCAGTGCCCTTTTGCAAAAGGCCACTGCGACGCTTTTCGCGTAATCGGTAGCTATCCCCGCGGATGGTGATGACATGGCTGTGGTGGAGCAGCCGGTCGAGAATGGCGTTGGCGACGACAGGCCAAATGTCGCTCGATCCGATCTTGCGTCGAGCAATTCGTCTTCCAGCCACTCACCCTATTTCGTGGCGCTCCCAATAGGCGTCGATTCGATCCCGATTCACTGCTTCTCTTCTGTTCAATATGCCCGTGAACGATCCGTTCTGCCGTTCCGGCAAACCGATTGAATTCGGGGGAAAGTCATATTGATCGAGATCGGTTTGCGCCGCTTGGGCCAAACTACATCACTGCGAGCGTGCGATTGTCGAAATTGCCGGTGAACTCCATGGCGATCTCGACCTTGCGTTCGATCGCGGCGATGATCGGGGTCGCGAAATTGACGCCTGCAAGTTTGCTGCAGCTCTGCAGATTACCAGGGCTGAACACATTCACCTCCAAAATTTTTTCACCCACAATGTCGACGCCCACCAGAAACATGCCGTCGGCGATGAGCTTGGGCCGGATTAGTTCGGCCACGCGCAACTCCTTTTCAGTGATCTCGACCGCCTCTGCCGTGCCGCCAGCATGAATATTGCTCCGGATGTCATCCTTCGAGCTCACGCGCCGAAGCGCTGCAAACTTCTTTCCGATCTGTAGCGGTCGCCCGTTCATCAGGAAGAGACGGATGTCGCCCTTGGCCGCCGCGGGTACATAGGCCTGCGCGATGATATAGCCGTCCCGCGCGATCGCCTCGATCATCTGATTGATGTTCAAGGCGTTCTCCGAGCCTACGAGAAATACGCTTTGGCCGCCCGACCCCTGTAGCGGCTTCAGGATGATCTTGCCGCCATGATCCTTGGCGAATTGCTTCACATCGCTCGCGAATTTGGTGATCAGTGTCTCCGCGCGCACAGCCTCTGGATAGGACTGGAAATAGAGCTTGTTGATGGCAAGCGAAAGGCTGTCAGGATCGTTGAGGACGAGCACGCCACGCGCCGCAGCGGCGCGGCCGAAAATGATGCCCACACCCTCCGCCCAAGGCCTTGATTGCGCATCGAGCGACGGATCGCTTCGCAGCATCAGAACGTCGACCTCGCATATGTCGATCGTGGCCGGATCCTGCTCGGCCGATTGCATCGCCTTGAAGAACTCGCTTGCGGTGCGGGCCTTCTTCGTCGGCGCAAATCGCGCATGCACGTGAAGTTCGTCCTGCGGGTTCAGCATGAAATCGCCGGGCGTTATGTAGCAGACCCGATGGCCGCGACGCGTTGCCTCGTGCGCCAGCACCGTCGTGGTATACCCTGGATGCTCGGTTTCCATGTCATTTACGAAAAAGGCGATGAGCATGGCCTGTCTCCATTCATATGAGTTGGGCAACCGATGTCAGCTTGCGCAATGCATCGACACGCTGTGAGGCACCCTCGCGCGTCAGGAACTCGGGCACGTTACGCGGCGGTTTCATAAGGCCGCGCAGCTCGAGCTCTTCGACCACGGATATGTGATGCGCCGCAATCTTTCCCGCCCAGAACGGCGTGAGATCCTGCCCAGCGGCGAGCAGGGTCAGCACCTCCCTGAACCCGCGAAGGTAGATCGCGTCCTTGGTCAGCCCGCCCGAGCGGAAGATGCGGGCCACGATATTGAAGGCGGTTCTCGATTTGAACGCATCGCCTTCGACCAGCATGCGAAAACAATCGATGAAGCTTGCGCCCTTGAGCATCGCATCCACCACGACCACCCGCGCGGCGAGCAATCTCAGCCGCGCCGGGGTAAGCCCGCCCGACACCGCCTCGGCGAACACGCCAAGCCCCTCCTGAATGCCTTCATAACCGGCAAGTCCGGTTCGGAAGATCGCGAGACCCTGCGCGTCCCCGTTGACGCAGGTCAGCAAATGGACGCTCACCTCATGCTGGAGGAGAGCATCGAGCCGCGCGCTGCGCATGCGCGTGGCGCTGGAGATCAGTAACGTGCGTCCCGTCACCATCAGTCCGGGAGCCAGATCATCGCGAATACTTGTTCGCGCGATGAACTCCGGGTCGGCATTGCGGTAGCGGCGGATCAGCGATCGGGCGCCTTCGCGGATCGTGACTGCATCAACCATCGCATGTTTGTCGGCGGGCGGTGAGGCATGGGGTCTGGCAAGGATTTGCTGTGCTGCGTCGAGCAGTGCCGGCTCCACCGCGCCATAGAGCATGAGCGAAGCGTAGCGAAAGGCTGACGTGTTTCGACAACGCAGCATGGTGAGTTGTTGATCGAGTTCATGCCGTTTCTCGGCAAACAAGATCTCCAGCACGGGATCCTCGGCGCGCCTCAGATCTATCGCGTAGAGCGCGCGCTTGACGAGATCGGGATCGACCGGCAATGGACGATAGTGAAAAACGGGCTCGGCCTCGTAATCCGATGCCTTGAAATGCTCGAACGCCTGGATGCTGTTGACCGGCGATATCCCGAGCAGAAAATCATAGGATGTAGCGATCCGCAGCAGCTTGCGATCAATGGAGCGCGCCGCTGTCACAAAGGTGCTTCGCCCAAGCGCACGGTGCGATGCCGGCACGTCGTGGCCGCTTCGCAGCGCGAAGACTCGGCATGCCTGCAGCAACGCATCAAAGATCGCGACCGTGAGGTCATGGAGCAATTGCGGATAGACTGCGGGTTTGCCCGGAATTCGATAGTTCTGCGGTACCCCCAGAGACATGTGGGAGACATGGCCGTTCGCGGTTATCAGGCGCTCGACGCCCGTCTCGAACCAGGCCCTGGACACGTGCTCGACTGCGCATAGCCGCATGTCGACGGTGATCTTGCCCAGCGCTTCCCCAAGGCAGCTGGCGGCTGCCTGTGCCGCCCCGTCATCCGATACGCTCAATCTGCACACAAATCGCTCAAGCTTGGGTGCGGCCTCTTCAAGCGCTGAATCACGCGGCAGATCGTAAAGCGAGATCAGCAGAAGCCGATGCCCCTGGATGCGTGCTCGCTCACCGATCGCGGTGATGACCGCCAATGCGTCCGCATCACTCGCGTTGTTGTTCCAGAGCACATAGGCGGGGCTGAGGCTGGCGATGGCGCTCGCCAGACTGTGGGCGTCGCGGCGCCCCGGCCGGCACAGCATCAAAAATGGTAGCGGACGATCGAGATGCGCCCGGCCGCCCTCCGAGAAGGATATGCGAAAGGCATTGGCCTCCGCGCGTTCGGCAATACCGTGGGCGGATGGTGGGAGAGCGCGGGCATTAGCGACCATCGAGCAGATCCCGACTGGCCGCGGTGACATGATCGATAAAGCCGCGCATGTGGCCGAGCGCCGCCCGGTCGGGTGTGCCGGTCCATTCATCCATGTAGAATTTCTTGAACTCGATCGCGATTGCGCACCCTGTCTTGGGGAAATTGTGGTGGACGAAACGCGTGAGTTCACCCTTGCCCTGAAAGGCGACATTCTCGCGAACATCGAGCCGGCGTCCGCCAAAGTCGAACGCGCGCATCGCTTCGATCAGCGGATCGAGCAGCCAGGCCCAGCGGTCGCGTGGCATGGAAAATGTCCCGATGTTGATGTCGGGCGCATCGGCCTGCGCGGCTGGTCTGTCGGGCGCTTCTCGACGATGATTGTAGCTATGCACATCCAGCAGCACGAATTGTCCGCAATCGGCTTCGATTGCGGTGAGCAGCTGTTGCATCATGTCGTAAAAGCGATCGTGAACGGCAAGCGAGCGCTGGACGAGATCGTCCTCGGGGACGTCCTGCCAGACGTTCAGCCCCCAGGACTGATCCGGCGTTACATAAACTGCGGACTCACGCGCGCGATTGAGATCCACCTCGAAACGCGACAGGCCGGCTATGACGTGGGTGGCCACGCCTTCGACCGCCCGGCCCGTAAAGGGATCTTCTTCCCTCAGGCGATCTGCCTCAGCGAGTGCAAGCGCGCGCCGAACCTCCCGGCGCAATCCATGCCCGTCATGAATGGCGGTTGCAATGACGGGACCGTCGCCGCGCTGGAGGCGCCACCATGGAGGGTCTGCATGCTCGATCTCGGCCACGCGCGTTCGTTTGGGTTGTTCTGAAAGAGCAACAATCGACGCGGCAAATGGTTGCAGATGACTTGTTCGGCACAGGCCCTGTAAGTCAGCTTCGAAAGCGGCAGCTTCCGCCCACATCTCCGCCATTCAGTCCTCGCGAGTGCCACGCTGAAAGCCGCTGTTCGTTCAGGCGATGGTTCGGCGACAGCTACCGGGTGGAAAGTGAACGTTAGTAAGTGTCTGCGATGGGGGTAGCGACGGACAACACCAACCTTCCAAAGTCGGACACCCTCCGGATGCGACAATGGTCGATGATGCGCAAATTTCTGTGATGGATCGAAGCAGGCGTAATTTACTGATCGGTGCGTCTTTGCTCGGCGCCCTAAGTCTTGCGGGGTTGCTTCCGGCCAGGTGTGCCATGCAGCAAATTAGAAGAAACTCTGCGATAGCCGGAAACCAGCCTCCCAAACGGCCGCCAGGAACAGCTAAGCCATTGGTGGACGAAGATATCGGGCCGGTGCTTGCGCGTCTCGACGCCTGGTATGCGACCCATCTCCCGCCAGGCCAATACAAGTTCAACCCGCCCGCGACAGAAGCGGAGCTTGATGCGTTTGAACGCGTGATTGGACTCAAGTTGCCGCGAGCCTATCGACAGCTATACCTATGGCATGATGGCGAAAGCGACGACCGTTGGGGTCATATCTACGGACTTCCACTACTGCCGCTCGATCAGGCGAGGTCGCAGTGGAGGACGTGGGGCGACATACTGGCCGAATTTGGTGGCAATCGTTATACAATTCCTGGAGCGGCGTGGCCTGAAGGCGCGGCCGACCCAGCCTACATCAATCCGCTTTGGATACCGCTGACCCATGATGGCTCAGGCAACCATATCGGCCTCGATTTAGACCCCTGGCCCGGCGGTCGGACTGGCCAAGTGATCCTCTTCGGGCGCGACGAAGATGTGAAGGTCGTGCTCGCGGGGTCTCTTGGTAAGTTCCTCGAGTGGATCGCCGGCCTGCTGGAGAGCGGCAATTTCAGGTTGGACGCCGAAGCTGAAGAGCGCGTGCTGCGCCAGTTCCGTTTGAAGGTGCCGCCAGCAAACAGCTTTCATGAAGGCGCGCGCATACTTCTGGGTGCACCTGGGCCCTTTCTCTAACAGCCAACGCTCCCTGTTTCCGGCCACAGCGCGAGGACGGACACTCAGTTATTGGCCCACGCCGTATGTCGATAGCGGACACCGAGCAGACGTGCATACTCGACCACGGGCGCCCACTTTTCGGACATACGACCGGGTTTCGCTATCACCGCAAAGCAGACGCCAGTTGGCCCTGTCAGCCAGCATTGGCCGGGAGCGAACCGGCTTCCCGCCTCGGCCGGCGAGCGCGAGCGCAAAATATGACATCTGAAAAGCTCTCTGGATTGGTTGTGCCGAACAGGCTATATGACTATCTACATGGTCAGGAGCGTGACATGGATATGATCAATCTGGCAGATGCCAAAGCCCATCTGAGCGAGCTGGTGGATCGCGTCGAGGCGGGGGATTCGATCGACATCACTCGACGGGGCAAACCGGTGGCAAGGCTCACTGCCGTGGCCAGGCCGCGCAAGCGTATCGACGCCGCCCTGTTGCAGTCGCTGACGGCGACCATGCCGGCGCGAACGCAGGACGCTGCCGCGCTGGTACGGTCGATGCGGGATGGCGATCGCTACTGATGCTCTATC
The DNA here is from genome assembly GCF_022601895.1 of Sphingomonas sp. LaA6.9. Classification (GTDB taxonomy): domain Bacteria; phylum Pseudomonadota; class Alphaproteobacteria; order Sphingomonadales; family Sphingomonadaceae; genus Sphingobium_A. Next base: position 11,528 of record NZ_JAKVIO010000040.1, on the reverse strand, counting down.
TTGATACGTCGTTGATCGTCGCTGCGCTGTCCAACGAAGCGACGACGTCGCGTATCCAGCGCTGGCTGGCAGAGCAAGATCCCGAGCACCTACTGGTCAGCGATTGGACCATCACCGAGATGTCATCCGCCATGGCGATCAAGTTGCGGACCGGGCAGATCAATCTGGAGCAACGTGCAGCAGCGCTCGCGACGTTCAACAAGCTGGTGGCCGAGAGTTTCACCGTGTTGCCGGTCACCGGTGGGCATTTCAGGACGGCCGCGAAATTTGCGGATCACCATACCCTCGGCCTTCGTGCTGGTGATGCGCTCCATCTCGCGACTGCATCAGAGCATGGCGCCACGGTCCATACGCTAGACCAAAAGCTTGCTGAGGCTGGGCCAACGCTCGGCGTGCCGACGCAACTGCTGACATAAACAGAGTCTCTTCTGGCACTGCGGACCGTGTGAGATCAGCCCACCGGTAACTGGCCGGGTCACTGACTGCTCGAGCCGACATAGCCGCCGTTCGAGGGTCTAGATCCTCTCCCTGAAAGCAGCCCTTCATTCACGGAAGGTTTCCTACAACGCTGACATCGCGGACATCTTCAATGGGCAAGATGATAGCGCGCTCAAGCCCTATGGGATGAGCGCGGTCGCGCTCGCGGATGCCGGCTGGCGGGACAAGATGAAGCTCCACGGCAAAGCTCCGACGCAGATATTTGCAAAAGAGTCTTGTGGCTGAGGGCTTCAATGGCATGCAGGTTCGAAGCTACGCTCCCGGCGCATCGATCGACGACCTCAATCTTGTCATCTGGAAATGGGGCAATACACTGCCAACGCTGCTCACGCTAATCGACGACGAAAATCGTCTCAAGCTCACTCCCACCCCCTAATATAACGTCGCCCCGCAGGGGAGTTCGGTATGGAGTTGTGGCAACCCGCTTCTGGATCTTCGCGTCACGCCTCGTCCGGTTAACGCCCGCGGCGCATTCATGGAAAAGTGGGGCGGCAATCGCTTCGAGAAACTTGGAGATATCGTGCTGGTGCCACCTGGTCAGCCTCTAGCTGTGCGATGGGACAGCGGCGGCATCCAATCATCAATCCGCTGCGAACTGCGGGGCAGGCTCGCTTTACAGCGACTGGGCGGCACACTGGAATGGACCGACCCGCGGCTTAGGGCAGCACTGGATGTTTCCAGCCACACCGTAAGGTTGCTGCTGCGCCGACTGGCTGAAGAAGCTCGCAGTCCACGCCGGGATTCGAAGCTTCTGGTCGAATCCATAGCGACCCAGTTGACGATCGAGCTTTGCCGCTATCTCGAATCCGTACAGGACGAGCACGTCAACGGCGGGCTCGCCGCCTGGCGATTGAGGCTGATCGACGAGCGCCTTCAACACTTGGCGGTTCCGCCGACGCTGGTGGAGCTGGCTGAGTTATGCAGCATTTCCGTTCGACAGCTTACCCGTGGCTTTCTCAAGAGCCATGGCTGCACGCTTGGACATTATGTTCAGCATCACCGCATGGAAGCTGCCAAGAAGCTTCTGTGGACCGAGGGCAGCATTAAAGCGGTGGCGATGGCTCTCGACTTTTCCTCGACATCGAGCTTTGCCTACGCGTTCCGTCGCTCGACCGGGATCACGCCTCGCCAATTTCAGCAGCGTGTATTGCGTTCGAATGAAATTGAGGTGCGTCGATCGTCTTCATCGCTGTAAGCAACGCCGGCAATCCGGCTGCCGCTAGACAATGGAGCTCTCGGGAAGGCGGCTAGCGCCGCCATCTCCGCCGTTCAGCGCTCTCCATTAGCTGCTTGGAAGCGGTCATTGTTCATTGATCTTGGCAATGATGCCTGTCCGGGTTCTTCCCGATAACTATCCGAGCCAAATCGTTCTAGGTTTCCTTTGCGTCGGTGCAAATGCAGCTGTGTGAGGAGCACTATTGTGGAGACCCTTGCGAACCCCAGCACGGCATCAGCGGATACCCTATCCCATGAGGAAGCCCGATCAATCGCAAAGGAAGCAACAATCTACGGCTTCCCGCTCGTCGACAATTACCGGATCCAGCACAGCTATTTCGTCGATAATGGCAATCCCGATTTCAAGGCGCCGTGGAACAGGCTCAACAATGTCGCGCGAGTCTTCACCCCCGACGACAAGGCGATCCAGACCCCCAATTCGGATACTCCCTATTCGCAGCTCGGCGCGGACCTGCGCACCGAACCGCTGGTTCTTTCGGTGCCCGCGGCGGAGGGGCGCTATTACTCGCTGCAGTTCGTCGATATGTACACCTTCAACTTCGCCTATGTCGGCAGCCGTGCCACGGGCAGCGACGCGGCGAGCTTTCTGCTTGTCGGCCCGCGCTGGGGTGGTGAGCCGCCCGCGGGAGTCAAATCGGTCATTCTCTGCGAAACCGATTTCGCGTTCGTCCAGTATCGCACACAACTTTTCGACCCCGGTGACATCGAAGGCGTGAAGGCGGTCCAGGCGGGCTACAGGGTCGAGCCGCTCTCGCAATTCCTCAACCGGCCCGCGCCGCCGCCCGCGCCGCCCGTCGCGTTCATGAAGCCGCTCACGCCCGAGGAACAGCGCGCATCGCCCACGTTCTTCGCCCTCCTAAACTTCATACTCCAGTTCTGCCCGACGCACCCCTGCGAAGTCGAACTGATGGCGCGCTTCGCGAACCTCGGGATCGGCGGGGGCCGCCCGTTCGATTTCGACGCGCTATCGCCCGACACGCAACAGGCCGTGCGCGACGGCATGGCGGACGCGTGGACCGAATTTGCCCGCTTCAAGGAGACCGAGGTCGACACCGGAAAACGACCTGCGGGCGAGGCATTCGGCACGCGCGCCTTCCTGAAGAACGATTACATGGCGCGCATGGCGGGCGCTGCCCTTGGCATCTATGGCAATTCCAAGGAAGAGGCGCTCTATCCCGCCTATTTCGTCGATTCCAATGGGCAGCCGCTCAATGGCGCACATCGCTACCGGCTCCGCCTCGCGCCTGACGCCCTGCCGCCGGTCAATTCCTTCTGGTCGCTGACTGTCTATGAACTGCCCGCGAGCCTGCTCTACGCCAATCCGCTCAACCGCTACCTGATCAATTCGCCGATGCTGCCCGGGCTCCAGCGCGACGCGGATGGCGGGATCACGATCCATATCCAGAACGCGTCACCCGGCCGGGATGGGGAGGCCAACTGGCTGCCCGTGCCCGCGGGGCCCTTCTGGGTCACGATGCGGCTCTACTGGCCAAGGGACGAGGCGCTCGACGGGCGCTGGACGCAACCGCCCCTCGAGCGCGTGCAATAACCCCGAGGAGTAACGTCGCATGAACCAGCCTGCAGCAACCGCGCGCGCCAGCGTCCCCGTCACGCCCGAAAATTTCGCGCGCGCCGAAACCGACCTCTATTTCGCCGGCGTCGTCAGGAATGGTGGCTTCGGCAAGTTCGATCACACGCGCGAACCTGCCCCGCTAGACAAGCAGACCGTCATCCGCCTCAACCGCGACACGCTCTATTCGGCCGCGGTTTTCGATCTCGACGCGAGCCCCGTCACCATCACCCTGCCCGATGCGGGCGACCGCTTCATGTCGCTGCAGATCATCGACGAGGATCAATATACTCACGGCGTCCATTACGGCGGCGGCAGCTACCGCCTCGATCGCGGGACGATCGGCACGCGTTATGTCGTTGCGGCCGTGCGCACGCTGGTCGATCCGTCCGATCCCGAGGATGTGCGGCAGGTCCATGCGCTGCAGGACGCGATGCGGATCGAGCAGGCCAGTCCCGGTAGCTTCGAGATTCCCGGCTGGGACATGGCGAGCCAGAACAAGGTGCGCGACGCGCTGCTCGTGCTCGCCACGACCATGCCCGACACCAACCGCATGTATGGGCGGAAGGAAGATGTCGATCCCGTCCGCTTCGTAATCGGCGCGGCCAATGGCTGGGGCGCCAATCCGCCGAGCGAGGCGCTCTATCTCAACAGGGTCCCCGCGCAGAATGACGGCGCCACTCTCTACCGGCTCAACGTCAAGGACGTGCCCGTCGACGGCTTCTGGTCGATCAGCGTTTATAATGCCGCGGGCTACTTCGAGCCCAACGCGCAGAACGCCTATTCACTCAACAACATCACCGCGAAGAAGGACGCGGACGGATCGGTCTCGGTGCAGTTCGGCGGGTGCGACGGCACGCTCCCCAACTGCCTGCCGATCACACCCGGCTGGAACTACATGGTGCGGCTCTATCGCCCCCGGCCCGAAATTCTCGACGGATCATGGGTCTTTCCAGAGGCTCGCGCGATTGAATGAAGCCTATCGGCAGGTCGCGCCCACATTTCAGACATTAACGGACGAATTGGTTCCTCTGAAGAGCGGCTGCTCGTTCAGGTTCCGATCTTAGGCAATTTCTTGGGCCGCAAGGTTAACGGTTCGCGTGCGGGCACCCCTCGATCAGCCTGCCGATTGGTTTCAGTGACAACGGGTTGCCGATCGGTATCCAATTCGCCACCCGTCCCGGCAGCGAAGCCCTCTTGCTCGCCTTAGCCTATCAGCTCCAAGCGACAGTCGAATGGTGCGGCAGAAACCCCAACTCGGTCGGTGAAAACTAGTCCATACGCCCGCCGCTATTCGTATTGACCTTGGCGATCTTCATCGCAGGTATTTTACGACATTCAGGGTTTGACCCGATGTTTTCCGGCCTCGTACGAGCGTAGCCTCCCCTAACAGCAGCGCGCTACGCCTGTTTCCTCGTGCGCTTTTGGACGCCACATCAGCCCCATGACATTGGAGGCAATCATGAAGTACCGGATCCCCTGTCTAATCGTAATCCTGAATATGTTTATCCTCCCGGCTGCCGCGCAAGAGCCGTCAACCACAGCCGATGCTCAATGCCGTACAACAGCTACTCAGGCGACCGGCTACACGCCGAGCGCGACGACGGCGCCCGGGCCCGATGGCAGCCGCGTGGCTGGAGCCGCAAAGGGTGCAGCGGCCGGCGCGGTCGTCGGTGGTGTGCAAGGCAATCGATATGACAATGCTCCGGACGCTCTGCAGGATGAGCACCGCGAGAACCAGGCCAAGTCTGGCGCAGCTGCGGGCGTGGTGGTGGCGGGGTCTAGAAACAGGCAGGAGCGCCGCGGAGAAAGGAAGACGGCGGATAAGCAAACCGCATGGCAAAGTAGCTATGACGCTTGCATGGCTTCTGCGAAGTAAGAACTGGCCGTTTGGCCCAAGCTAACAGGCTGCTCTCGGCTGCCCAAAACCAGTCGTTCGTTCAGAGGCAATTGCCACGGCGTGAAGCGCGGAATGCGACCCGTTCATTTCACTCTGGCCATGAGATGAAAAGCTCTGCACAGGGCGCAACTGGCTACGTACAGTCGTCGTTATCGGGCCCCGTAATGTCGTCGGTGTTTGACTGATCCGATTTGAAGCGCAGCGCGGTACGTGGGGGTAGCCTCGCGTCTGGTGCCGCCCACATTTCTGCCGTTGCGGCAGACCAGTGCGTTTCCTGAAGCCTGCCGTACATTCAAGCTCCAACTCTGGAACCTGGCCACCAGGCGATGGCGGCTCTTATGTGGCCGGGTCCGCTTCTTCTGGCAAAGGTTGATCCATTACCCAGCAGCGCACGCAAGCATGCACCGATCTTAAGCTCCAAGCCGTTATTGCGCGGAAACCGCCGCCCCGCCGCAATCCTTATATGGTTGCGTGCATTGCGCCCCCGCGGAACATTCCCAGTAATCGGGCTCTGGCGGGGATATCCCATGCCCTTCTCCCGGCGATGAAGGCTAGCCGTGAATTCATGTCGCTTTTTCGATCATTTTCACCGACACCGATTGTTGAACGAGCGTCGTCCGGCCGAACGCGGTCATGAAAGCTATGTCGGTCGCATCTCGGCCAGTGGCAATGCGAACCATTTGCTCGACGGGTGCAAGACCCGTGGCATCAACGATATGCCAGGCCCCATCCAGCCACACTTCTACCACTGCATGGAAGTCAGGTTGGGCGAGGCCCCAAGCGTACACCGATGTGAGCCGCGCCGGTATGTCCCGAGCACGCACCAATGCCGCAACGAGGTGCGCATAGTCACGGCAGACGCCCTCGCGGCTGACGAATGTGTCCACCGCAGTCGTGGTGCTCGTCGAGGAACCCCAAGTGTAGCGCAAATGCAAACGGACCCAATCGACAATGGCGAGGACGAGAGCGCCACCTGAAAGACGGGCGAACTCGGCGTCGACAAAACTCCAGAAGCGATCCGCCTCGCAATAGCGACTGGGCCAGAGAAACGGGATCACATCGGCGGGAATCGTTGCAAGGGCCGAAGACTCCAGTGTGGCGAGGTCCACGGCGTGGCGATCGACATCAACGACCGCACCATAGTCCGATCGCCAGGCACCATCGGCAATGGTCCAGCAGCGCGTCCCTACATTGCTGCCACCGCTGATTTTGGTCACTTCAGCTTCCGGAACGAAAAAGAGCCTGTCTTCCACAACATGCTGGTCCGGTGTCGTCGCTGCTTCGAGGGCCAGCAACAGCTCGGTGGGCTCCGTGAAATGATACTCCAGGGTGACTTCGATCCGAATTCGGGTCATGCGCATGACTCCCGGCTACCGCGATCGCTAACGCACGCTTGCAGCGATGCTGGACAATCAACGAGCGCGCAAGCGACGAGCATTCGCCGTCACACCCTTGTGAACGGGTGCAAGCATCTCACCGGGTAACGTCATCAGCGCCGAAGCGATTGCCATGTTGCGCTCTGTAATCCGCCACCAGTCCATCGGCCCAAAAACTCCACCTCCGGCCATGCGTCTCAAGTCACCGGTGGTCGCATTCCACGCCTTTTTCAGCGCAAGCTCGTTCTGGGTGCTTCGGCGTGCCGATTTGCCAAACGCCTCGACCTTTTCTGTCACCATCAGCGCAAGTTCGCGGTGGTCAGCGGTTCCCGGCGAATATAATGCAGTCAGGAGAACCGGCACCCGCGCGGCCAGGACGGCCTGCGTGCCGGACGCCGTTTCCCAGAAGTTCGATGTCGTCTGAAACAAGTTGAACCACATTGTCCAAGGATTAAGGGGAACCGGTCGCGCCATGGTCATTCTCCCGTTTTGCGAAACATCAACGCGCGATCGACGCGCGTGGCACCCGGGAAATCGACATCCCACTCCAGCCAGGCGAGATTGCATGTGGCGGCGCGGCCCTGTTTCGGAAAAGGCCTGCTGAACAATCGGAGGCTTCATCAACTGCATATTCAGCTTCAACGTGCTGTTCATCTGAAGCGACAGCTTGCGGAACAACGGCGATCGCGCGGGGTTGACCTCCCATGACTCTAATCTGGATCGGTATGTTGCTGGTCATCGGTGGCATGGTGCTTACCGCGACCCGGACGGCGACACGTGGCCGCCTCAGCGAAGCGCGGCCTCGAAAGCTGTCGGGGCGGCCCGACACCCTCGAGCCCCGCGGGCGCGGTTCACGATTGAGCATCAAGGCGGACCTTCCCGGCCTTGGGCTCATGGCCATTGGCGGGCTGCTGCTCCTGATTGGCGCGTTCGCTTAGTTCCGCCGACTTTGCAGCCGTTCAAGCGGCCTGGCGGACCTATCGCGCATGGGAAATACGCACCAAGAGCCGCGACTTGAATGCTTGTCCCTTCTGCAGCGAGATTGCTGATGTGACTCACAACACTTCGGAAGTGCATTGCCGAAAGTGCGGTGCGGACGGACCACGGGTCAGCTTGGTGGAGGACGATGACGACTTTCCTGAGAAAGATGCTGTGAGCCTGTGGCGGTTACGTCGACCTACTCCCCCGAGTTTGTCACATCATCGGCAGCATGCGCCGACTTATCGGACATTAAGCGAGCTGATGCTCCTCCTGCAAAGATACGGTAATGGGCCGCACCTCCAGCTGGACTGGAGGGGTGGCCGTCCCCCGGTCATGATGGAGTGACGGGGTTTCAGGTGTGGTGCCTCGAGCCCCGCTAGCCTGATGGAGGACAGCCGTGGAGCATTATGCCGGATTGGACGTCTCGCTGGAACAGACCAGTGTGTGCGTGGTCGATGCGCAAGGTCAGGTGGTGTGCGAAGCAAAGGTCGCGAGCGAACCTGAGGCGCTGATCTACTTCCTATGTCGCCAGGATCTCGAGATTGCGCGGGTCGGACTTGAGGCCGGGCCCCTGTCGCAGTGGCTTCATGCAGGGCTGGTGACTGCCGGCTTTGAAGCGGTGTTGCTGGAGACCCGGCACGTCAAGGCAGCCTTGTCAGCGATGACGGTGAAGACGGACCGGCGCGATGCGCGCGGGATTGCCCAGCTGCTGCGGCTGGGCTGGTACCGTCCCGTGCACGCCAAATCGGTCAGCGCGCAGGAGGTGCGTTCGCTGTTGACTGCCCGCAAGCTAATCCAGGGTAAGCTGCTCGACATCGAGAGCGGGATTCGTGGTGTGCTGCGCGGCTTTGGCTTGAAGGTCGGGACGATCAGCCGCGGCCGCTTCGAAGCGCGCATCCTGGAGCTCGTGGCAGGCCAGGCGATGCTCGAGACGGTTGCCCGCTCGATGCTTGCGGCCCGAGGAGCGCTGCAGACCGAATTTGCGCGCCTTCACCGATCGCTGCTGGGCCTCGTGCGCGCAGACCCGGTGTGCCAACAGCTGATGAGCGTGCCGGGTGTTGGCGCCATCGTCGCCATCACCTTCAGGAGCGGGGTCGACAATCCCGCGCGCTTCCTGCGGTCACGCGATGTCGGGCCTCACTTTGGCCTGACGCCGAGGAAGTATCAGTCCGGCGAGCTCGATGTCACCGGCTCGATCAGCAAGGTCGGTGACCGGATGGTGCGAACCGCGCTTTACGAGGCGGCGAACGTGATGCTCACTCGTACCGTACGCATGTCGGCTCTCAAGAGCTGGGCGTTGGCGGTGGCCAAGCGGCGTGGGGCGAAGAAGGCGCGGGTCGCACTGGCACGCAAGCTGGGCGTTATCCTCCACCGCATGTGGGTAGATGGCTCCGACTTCCGCTGGACCAGCGAGGCGACGGTTATGGCATGAGGAGAGCTTGAGAGATCGGGTCAGCTGCCAGCCGGCCCGTAGTCCCACCGCTGGGACGGTGAAGATGGTGAAGCCGCTAGGTCCGCAGTCGCTACCCAAGACGACGTTGCAAAGATGGGCTCGCCACTTCCTCTGACGGTATGATGTGGCAGCTCAAACTGACCACGGACAGAAGCAAGTAACCAGCGGCAGGACTAACCGGGTGACTTGACACCATGGCCCATTACAGAAGCGGCAGGACTAACCGGGTGACTTGACACCATGGCCCATTACAGAAGCGAACCTACGTTCAGGCGCGAGGAAAACGGCCTCGACGTCTAACGACAGAGCCTTTTACACATCCGAAAAACATGGAAAGAAAATCGGAAAGTCTTTACACGTCCGGTGCAACAAGAGCTTAATGTGTCGCGTCCGACCGCGACCATGTACCTCGACGAACTGGCAGAAAGGCGGCTGCTCCAGAAGCACCGCGCAGGACGAAACAATTATTATATCAACCAGCCCTTGGTAGCACTCTTCATGGAACGTGAGCGCGATTGATCCGTCACTCTTCGCCGACATGTCAGACGTTCGTGCGTCGATTTGCGTAGCTCGAAAGCCGCCCTTCGTTCAGGTGTACGCCGATGGCATGGAATGGCCGAAAGTAGACGGTCCGTTTCCGTGCCGAAATTGCGAATAGCGGAGGTGGGCTTGGTGACCGTTGATCGTCCACCTTCAACCCATTGCGGAGAACAGTGAGCTGTTCCATCTTGAACGCGTGCTATGAAGCGAGCCGAGTTTTGCCCCCGGCTCGCCGTCGGAGGCCACAACGTGAGCGACCTGTTCGTAGACTCCTGGGGGTCGGGCGTGCCCGTGATATTAGTGCACGGCTCCCTGGCGACGGGCGCCGACGAGTGGGAGGCTCAGCGACCGCTCGCCGACGAAGGCTTTCGGCTGCTGGTGCCTGATCGGCGTGGCTATGGGCGAAGCCCGCCGGCGCGAGGGGAAGATTTTCTGGTTGATGCCACCGACATTGCCGGCCTCATGGGCGATGGTGCCCACCTGGTGGGGCATTCCTACGGCGGGCTCGGCGCCCTTTTCGCCGCCGCCCGCCGTCCCGATGCGACCCTGTCTCTGACGCTGTTGGAGCCAGCTACATTCGCGCTGGGCCAGCATGATCAAGCCGCGAGAACATTGGTGGCAGAAGTCCGCCGCCTCTGGGATCAGGATCTTCCGGACGAGGACTGGGTCATCCATTTCCTGCAACTCGTTGGGAGTGATCCGGAGGTTCTGTCCCCCGAACTGATCGCGGCTGCAGTGCCGCTCGTGCCTGTCTTCCGTCAAGGGCGGCCGATCTGGGAGTCTGAACTACCGCTTGCCGAGCTGGAATCGGCCGTCTTTCCGAAACTCGTGGTATCCGGCGGGCATAGCGCAGGATACGATGCCATGTGCGATGCGCTTGCTGAACGGATTGGTGCATCTCGAATGGCGATTGAAGGTGCCGGCCACGAGATTCAGTTCACCGGAGGGCCGCTCAATGGGGCGCTGCTAGCGCTGTGGCGCAGCATCTTGTAGTCGATCGGGCATGCCGCGCGCGAGGCAAGGTGCGACCTGCCCAGCATGTGGGCATCGTGGCTCAGCTGGAATGTTCGCAATGGGTTGTCGTAAGCGGCCGCTCGGCGGCCAGCTGAAAGACCGACTGCTTTCGCGCTTCGCCACAGAAGCACTGAACGACCGGGACTGGGGCGCGTTGACGTCCTGGTAGGTCAGGTTCAAACGCGACAGCTGCCGCCCACAAATCGGAAGTTCAGCGGGCCATTTCGTCCCCACCAAAGCCGGCACACGTTCATCGAGCTTCCGCACGACGACTTTTTGAGGGAAAGCGAACATCAGCCGCCGCCGTTCGCCCCTATAGGCCAGACCAACCAAATCGCCAGAGCAATGGCGGCGAGCCATATCAGCACGATTGCGACCAACCCGCCCTTTGAGGTGGGCTTGCGCTGCTCAAGCGACTTCGCACGAAGGTCCATCATGACTGGCTCGGGAATGAGCTTGACGGCAAGCAAGATGCCCAACGGCACAATCAGCAGGTCGTCCAAATACCCAAGCACCGGCACAAAGTCGGGAATTAGGTCGATCGGAGACAGCGCATAGGCAGCCACCACCGCAGCGATGGCCTTGGCATACCACGGAACGCGAGGGTCGCGGGCGGCCAGCCACAGCGCAATTACGTCGCGCTTGACACTCCGCGCCCAATCTTTGAGGCGCTCAATCGTCGGCTTCCCAATCACGTCCCAAGGGTGGAGCACCGCGCGAATAACCGCAATGGGTCGTGGCCCCACGTGGCCATGACGGCCACCGCCGACAAAGCCGTCATCCAGAGCTCGATTTCGGCTGCCTGATTCCTGCCCTACGTTCAGATTGAGAACGATGACCGGTTTTGGGAGATGCCCAGCGGCGCCAGGATGTCAGCCTTGTCGTGATGGGGTGGACGCCCCCCGACGGCATCGATGTGCCAAAGTGGAGGTGTTGAACACCACTTGAGGGAGGCGTCCG
>NZ_JAKVIO010000037.1 GCF_022601895.1 Sphingomonas sp. LaA6.9 | reverse complement strand
GGGGCTCACCAAGCAGGCCTGGGACGATACCGTGGCGCTCCACCCGAGCATGGCCGAGGAACTGGTGCTGCTGAGATAGATGGGGCCCCGCCCGGACAGAAACTATGCCAGAAATTGATTGGCACGCACCAGCGGACCAGAAAAGAAGCCTATTCGTTCCACTTGCCGACTTTTGTCGTGTGACCAATTCCGGGATTGAAGGCGTTGCACGGATCAAGCGCCCGATAGTGAGCGACAAGGTCTGCTTTGGCGGTGTAGTGATGTCCCACATTGTGCTCAGCCGGGTATTCGGCACCGCGCTGATCTAGCAGCGCGAGCATCCTTTCTTCGATTGCCGCACAATCGGCGCCTTTGCGGACCACGTAATCCTGATGGAAGACGTGGCAGAAAAAATGTCCGTAATAGAGCTTGTGCCAGATGGACTCGTCGATCTCGCGAGGCAGGCTCTCGAACCAGTCTGTGTCGTTTCGGCGCAATGCCACGTCGATGGCGATGATGTCTTCGACCGATCGAGAGTGAATGGCGCGATAGCGGATTGCCGCCCCGGCCGTGACAAATCGATGGAGCAATGCTCGCTCGCGCTCTACCTCGGTGCACTCGAAACAGGCCCCGTCTGCGCTGTCGAAGAGTGCGGCGAGATAGGAGCGTGTCTCCTCAATTCCTGGGCCTGCCGCTTCCAGCAACAGGTGATGGTCGTACAAGGATCGGAAGTGATCGAGCCTTTTTGGCAAATGGCGCGGCAGGAAGGTGCTGGCCCATTGCAGCAGCCGATCGCTCGCATGGGTCGGGAGGAATCTGAAGCGCTCAAAAAAACTGTCGAACCTGCTTTTCCACGCAAAGAGCGTCGGCAGTCGATGCGCGCCGAGCCACAAGATCGCGAAGAAGGTGTCCTTGCCGTATTTTTCGGCGATATCGAATGCGTCCCGGTGAAGATACTCCCCCAGAACTGGAAGCGCACCGAACGACGTCAGAATGTGCCGGCGCAAGCACGTGAGGGTCGAGAGGTCGTTCGTGCCGATGTAGAACAGCCTGCGTTCCGCGTCCCTGGGAAAGGTGTCGAGCCGAACCGCGAATACGGCCAGTCTACCGGCGCTGCCCGAGGCTTCGTACAGTCGATGCGGATCGGCATTGTATCGCGCCGGACTGTCGGCTTCCACATCGCGCACCTGATTTGCATAGGCATGATCCGAGGCGTGGCCGCAGCCGAACGCAATGTTTTCTGCGGCATAATCCATGCGGTCCAGGCGCCCGAGAATTGTCTCGGGGTCGGAGCCCAGATCCACGCCCAGATGATTGATGAGCCGTAAGGAACCTATCTCGTCGAGCTGCGCGAACAGAGCAAGCTCGGTGTAAGCCGGGCCGCGCCTGACCAATGCTCCACCCGAATTGTTGCAGATACCTCCCATGACCGTTGCGCCGACGCAGGACGAACCAATCACCGAATGCGGTTCGCGATCGACCGGCCTTAGCCGCTTTTCGAGATCGTTAAGCGTCGCGCCAGGCAGGCAAATCACTTGCCGTCCTTCGTCGATGAGATCAATCCGGTCTATCCGGAGCGTATTGATCACGACGACATCGCGATCATAACCGGCCCCGTCCGGGGTGGATCCACCTGTCAGTCCGGTATTGGCCGCCTGCATGATGACGATGGTGTTGGTCGCCACACACGCTTGCAGAACGCGCCATTGCTCGACAAGACTGCCTGGCCGCACGACTGCCAGGACATCGCCGTCACCGAACCGGTATCCCTTGCGAAAACGACGCGTTTGATGGTCGCTGGTCAGGACGTGCTTCCGCCCCACGATCCCGGTCAGCTCGGAAAGCAATTGGTGTCTCGAATTTGATCGCCTCGGGACGTTCATTCACTGGCACCGGACTTTGCTCTGACGGTCAGCATGTCCCGCCGGCCGATAGGAATCAATGAGGGCTCTGGCCGATACAGTCAGGGCTGTTGAGGGGCCTTGATCGCCAAATATCTGGTGGCTGGCCATGGTGCCCTCGATCAGCAGGATGAGGCCATCGGCGAGGGCGCCAGGATCCTTTGAGGTAAGCTGCCGGGCGATCCTCGTGATCAGGGCGCGCATCTCGCGTTTGGAGCCTTCAAGGACAATGTGCCCCGGGTGTGCGGGCTGATGCAGTTCGATCGCGGTGTTGCTCAGCGCACATCCGCGAAAATCGGGGGAGGCAGCCTTGGCTGCATAATGCCCGACGATCGCGAGCAGTTGCGCGTCGGGAGGAGACAATAAGGCGGCGATACGCGTTAACGCAGCGCGATCTTCCGTGGCATTTTCTTCCAGGCAAGCTGCCACCAGAGCATCCTTGGATGCAAAGGTGCGGTACAGGGTTGGCTTGGTGATGCCCGCTTCGGTGACGATGTCATCAACACTGACTGCGCGGATGCCGCGCAGATAGAAGAGATCGCGCGCGACCGCGCAAATTCGCTCGGCCGCACGCTGCCTTTTCGCTGTTCGCTGCATCCGCGTGTCGATCGTCAGATCGTTCCGTCGCTCACGAGAGCGCGGGTGCGGGCAAGGGTAGAGAGCAAGGCGCGTTTATACCCGCGATCCTCACTGTCCATCATTGCCTGTTCCTCCTGCTCTTCCTTCCCGCCAGACTCGGCGTTGCGCAGGCCCAGCAGGCAGTAAAATTTGAGCTGCAGAGATCCGGCCTCATCCTCGAACAGCTCGTTGATGATCACGCCCTCGCGCGGTCCGGTGAACTGGTGAAATGACACCTTGGATTCAGGCTCGAAGGTGATGATTTCGGAGACTTCCTCGCCCAGGATCGTTGCCTCACGGACAATGTAGCGATCCCCTTCGACGACGACGTCGCACTTGGTGCAGATGCCGGGTGGCAGGAAAAGTCGGGCGTCGCGGGCCTTCAGTACCAGGCCCTTCCATATCTGTGCGCGGCTGAGTGCGGCTTCACCTTCCGGATTCACGGGCACGGTGGCAGTCGAATAAATCATGGCACTATCCTCATATTGATCGGGTTCGGCCCGCGGCTATTGGCTTTCCGGAAGGTGTACGATCAGGCCTTCGAGCTGTGAATTGACGGCGACCTGGCAGCCGAGGCGGCTCCCGGCGCGCCGCGGAACCAGAGTCTCGGCCAACATCTCGTCTTCGAGTTCATCCATGGGTGGAAGCCGTTCGCTCCAGGCGTCTTCGATGAAGCAATGGCATGTTGCGCAGGCGCATTGGCCGCCACAGATTCCTTCAATGCCAGGGATGCCGTTGTCGACGGCCGCCTTCATCACGCTGACGCCGACTGGTGCTTCGACGACATGTTCCGTTCCATCCGCTGCAACATATTTGATCAGGGGCATCCTCGCGTCACCTTTTGTACCCGCACTGGCGGGCCTGTCGTTGTTTATGACTGCGCTAACATTCATCTATTATGAATGCAATATATATTGGTGAATATAAGAAGGGTTGGTAAATGGCTGGTGCAGGGAGGTCGCAGTGCCACGTGAAAAGGCCACTTGCCCGTCCGTGATCGTCCGCTAGTTTCGATCAAGTGTTAGCAACTATGCGCAATTTGAAGCGTCCCCAACAATCAGGGAAATTCAGTGGTCGAGAGTGTCAGCAAAACCCAGTCAGCCGGAATTCAGTCCGTAGAAATCGGCATCAAGGTGCTCGACGTTTTTGCGGGCAGCACTTCGGCAATGTCGCTCAAGCAGGTTTGCGAAGCGTCAGGCATGGCGCCCAGCAAAGTCCATCGATACCTTGTCAGCTTCGTGCGCAGCGGCATGCTGATTCAGTTCGGACCAAATGGTCTTTACGATCTTGGTCCAACGGCCCGGCGCCTTGGTCTTGTAGCGATGGGGCGCCTGGATTCGTTCGCGATCGCCAGCAAACACCTCCTCTTATTGCGGGACACGACCGGGCATACCGTCTGTCTTACGATTTGGGGTGACTCAGGGCCTGTCCTCGTGCGCTGGGAAAATGGATCGGCCCCGCTGATGGTGAACCTGCGAGTCGGCAGTTCGATGCCCTTGACCGAGTCTGCAATTGGTCGCTTGTTCCTCGCGCATATGCCGCCCGTGGTGACGCAGCCGGTCCTCAAACGACAAAAGCAGATGGCCAGCGCGGATGCAGGCGCCCCATCGCTTTCGGACCGCGAACTGGAAGAAGTCCGCGCCGCCAGAACCGTCCACTTGTCGTCGGCCCTGATTGCCGGTGTCGACGCAGTCGCGGCGCCCGTCTTTGACGCGCAGGAAAATCTGTCGTCGGTTATCTGCCTGCTGGCTTCGCACGAAGCCTTGCGGGGGCGGGGCAGTGCGAAAGTCATATCTGCCGTGGAGGAAACCGCGCGCCGGATTTCCTATGAGCTTGGATACGGACTGACTGAAGGCTGATCTTTGCTGGCCTCGGCAGTCGAACGCCTGCTTTGCGCTTTGTGGGATCTGTTGCTGGCCGGGGGAGAGGGGGCGATGACGTCCGCTGTCTGGTTGCCGACCAGTTTTTGCGCCGCGTCGCCCTGCTGAGGTGGGCGCAAGCAACGCGGCAGGCGCGAATCGCTGCGCGGAAAAATGGGTCACATCCGTCCCCGGGACTGCGGCGGTCCGAAGACAACCTGATAACACCAGCGCAGGGATCGAAAAAGCGCGCGCGCGTGCGAGCGCCTGGCTGGATGCCAAGTCGTTGCCGGTCTGCGCAGATGTTCCGAAGAAGGGTGAGTTTGCGGCGATCAACCGAAGGGCAACGTCGACCTTTTGAAATTCACCATTGATGGTTGCATATATTAATGTGGAATTGTAGGGTGGCGACAAATCGATAGAACGTGCTGGAGAGCGATTGATGAAAATTGCGAGTATCGTGTTGGGCACGCAAATTCGCGCAGCAGTTCTGGTAGGTGAGGCGGAACTGCTCGTGCCGTCGCTGATTCCCGCAGGCCCGGCCAGCGCGCTGCCCTCAACGGTGAAGGGCATATTGGCGCAAGCGGACGGGCTCGAGCAGCTGCGCGCCGTTGTCACCGATTTCGAGGCAGGCAAGGGGGCGAGCCCTGAAGAGCTCCGTTCGATGGGTGCGCTCTTGTCGGAGACGGGCGCGCAGTTTTCGGCGCCGGTCTCTGATCCCTTGCATTTCATGGGATGTGGCGCTTCCTACCATCAGCATCTCGAGGAAATGGGCGGGGTTCCGGTTCCCGCGCACCCGATCCTGTTTCTCTGCTCGGCTGGGTCGCTCGGCGGCCACCGCCAGCCCGTGATCATGCCGCCCCACCAGGCGACGATGCTCGACTATGAAGGTGAACTTGCCGTCGTAATCGGCAAACCCTGCTATGCGGTAAGTGTCGAGGAGGCGCTGAACCATGTTGCGGGCTATACCGTCCACAATGACGTTTCGGCACGCGACCATGTCGCCGAGGTGAAGGCGGTGACGGTTCCCACCGCAATGCTTGACGCCTGGGGGCGCAATGTTGCTGCCAAACAGCATCCCACCTTGTCACCAATCGGACCCTATCTTGTAACCACGGATGAAATTCCTGATCCGCACGCGTTGCGTATGACGACCAGGGTCAACGGCGAAATCGTCCAGGACGTAGGAACGGATGACCTGATCTTCAGCGTCGCCCATTATGTTTCCTATGTTTCCTACTGGTACGCGCTGGTGCCTGGCGACATCATTTCGACAGGCACGCCGGGCGGCGTTGGTGCAGCGAAGAAGCCGCCGGTTTTCCTAAAGGAAGGCGATACCGTCGAGGTTACCATCACGGGGCTGGGCACATTGTCCAATGTGCTGAAGCGTTCGCAGTAACATGCTGCTCAGGGACGCCTTTGACCTGATCGATTTTCTGACGACCCGCACGCACGTTCGAAATTCCGCGCAAGATCAGGCCAGGGGGCCTGTCACTGCTGCGCGCTCGGGGTTGCGACGCGACGTCTCCGTCCGACTTGCAAACCCGCCCAAGGTCGGCGCCCCCGACCAATCCGATGCCCAACCACGCACGCGCGTCCGCAAGGAACAATAGGAAAATCGATGGCGACAGTCCTGATCACCGGAGCCAACAGGGGCCTGGGCCTTGAGTTTGCGCGGCAGTTTTCAGTGCAAGGCTGGCATGTCCATGCCTGCTGTCGATCGCCTGATCAGGCAGGCGAACTGGCCGAACTGGCGAATGCTGCGGCCGATCGCTTCACGGTGCATGCCCTCGACATCGACGATTTTAGCACAGTCGACGCGCTGGCAAGTCGCCTCGGCGGCGTGCCGGTCGACCTGTTGATCAATAATGCGGGCATTCTGGACAACCGACCGGTGAGCTTCTCCGAAGGCGCGAGATCTTCGCTGCAGGCGCTTGGGGCTATCGACTATGAAGGTTGGGGCCAGGTGTTCCACGTCAACGTGATCGGGCCGATGCGTGTCACGGAGGCTCTTCTGTCGAACGTGCTTGCGAGTACCGTCAAGAAGATCGTCATGATTTCCAGCATCATGGGAAGCATCACTGCGAGCGATCCGGATGCGTTCCCGCCTGGCGGCGGCGTTTATATCTACCGCACCACAAAGGCCGCCCTCAACATGATTGCTCGAAACCTGGCCGCGGATCTGAAGGCACGCGGCGTGATTGTCCTGTCGGTCAATCCGGGGTGGGTGAAAACCGAAATGGGCGGCGAGGACGGCATGTTCACGCCTGAAACCAGCGTCGCCAACATGATCAAGGCCATCGAGGCGAGCGATCTCGCCAGCACCGGCTCGTTCATCTCGCATGATGGAACAAGGCTGCCCTGGTAGACGATCGCTCGCAGAATAATGTGCCAATCAAGACAAATCCGGGAGGTTGCCATGTCCGACACCAAGCCCAAGCCAATTCTTGATCTTAAATTTCTTTCGCACGGAACGCTGGAAGTTCATGACATCGACAAGTCGATCGAATTCTATGAGCGGTTTCTCGGGTTCGAGTTCGTCCGTACCAGCCCGATCTCCGGCATGGTCCGGCTTGGCGGAAACCACATCTATGTCGTGGTGCAGGGCCCGAAGGGTAAGCCCATGCCCTATACCAACCACAACGGCATCGACGTTGCGACCAAGGAGGACGTCGACCGCGCGCATGCGCTTTGTGTGGAGCATAAGGAAGAATTCCAGCTCAAGGCCATCACCAGGCCCATTTTGCAGCACGACGTCTATGCCTTCTATTTCCGCGATCGCGACGCCAACTGGTGGGAGATCCTGGCGAATCCCGAAGGCGGCTATACGCAACGCTTCGAGCGATACCTCAAATCCGGCCCGGTGAAGGATGTCCGCGAAATGTTTCCAGGCACCACCGACGCGGCGAAATGATGGCCCGCAACATTCGCACGCGCACGTGCGGGGCAAGGCGCGGACCAATCACGCGGCTGGTCAGCCCCTCGGACCTTGGCGAACTCATCAAGCCGTTCGTATTTCTCGACCTTGCCGAGATTCCCGCTGGTCCTGAAGGCGCGATGCGCTGGCACCCGCATTCAGGAATAGCCACGGTTACCCTCATTCTGGAAGGCAAGGTTGACTATCAGGAAACCACGGGCGTGAAGGGGCAGCTCGCAGCGGGGGGCGTCGAATGGATGGCAGCGGGCTCGGGCGTCTGGCACACGGGGGCACCATCGGGTGGAAAGCCAGTTCGTGGTTTTCAGCTATGGGTCGCCTTGCCGCCCGAACGCGAAATGGGCGCGCCGGAGAGCCGCTATCTTGATGCCGAAGATGTGCCCCACCAAGGGCCCGCAAGGATTCTGCTCGGCCGACTCGGTTCTGCTGCCAGTCCCATCGATGCTCCGGCGGGCATCAACTATCTCGACGTTCGGCTGAAGCCCGGAGAGCGCTGGGACTATCTAATGCCTGATGGCCATGAGGTGGCCTGGCTGGCCGTATACTCCGGCAGTCTGGAATGCACCGAACCGGCGTCGACCGGTGAACTCCTGATCTTCGAAGAAGGCAACGGCGCGATTTCGATCACCAGCGAGGAAGGAGTTGGCTTTGTCCTGGGTTCAGCGGTGAAGCATCCCCATGAGCTGCACCTGGGCAATCATTCCGTGCACACCAGTGCGGACTCGCTGCGGGAGGGTGAGGCGCAAATAACGCGCATAGCAGGCGACCTCCGCAAAGCTCGCATCCTGGCATAAGGCCGCGCCCCGGACCGCGGCGAGACCTGTTTCACAGATGAGGCGAAGCCATGACCAGATTTGACGTGCTCGTTATTGGCGCGGGCCATGGGGGCGCGCAAATCGCGATCAGCCTGCGCCAACACGGCTTTGAAGGAAGTGTCGCGATCATCGGCGATGAACCCGAAATCCCTTATGAGCGTCCGCCACTATCCAAGGAATATCTTGCGGGCGAGAAGCCGTTTGGGCGGACCTTGATCCGTCCTGCCGTATTCTGGGCCGACCGCAAGGTCGAACTGTTGACGGGAAAGCGTGTGGCCGAGGTCGATCCGTCAGCAAAACAGGTCGTGCTCTCGAGCGGTGAGGCGATCAGCTATGGCAAACTCGTCTGGGCAACGGGTGGGCGTCCACGCCGGCTCGATTGCGCGGGTGCGGATCTGAAGGGCCTCCATGTGGTCCGCACCAGGGCGGACGCCGACAGCATGATGGCAGAGCTCGACACGGTCAGCGACGTCGTGGTGATTGGCGGCGGCTATATCGGGCTCGAGACAGCGGCGGTGCTCAACAAGCTCGGCAAGAAAGTGACCGTTCTGGAGGCGCTGCCGCGTGTGCTCGCGCGCGTCGCGGGCGAGCCGTTGTCGCGCTTCTACGAGGCTGAACACCGCGCGCAGGGCGTGGAGGTGCGGCTGGGCGCGTGTTCGGTGGGATTCACGGGTGAGGGCGGCCGCGTCTCCGGCGTCCATATTCAAGGCGGTGAAGTGATCCGGGCGCAGATGGTGATCATCGGCATCGGCATCATCCCCGCGGTGGAGCCACTAATCGCGGCAGGCGCCGCAGGGAGCAACGGCGTCGATGTCGATCCCTTTTGCAAGACTTCGCTCGCCGATATCTATGCGATCGGCGACTGCGCAGCGCATGCGAACGATTTCGCGGACGGTGCCCGCATCCGGCTCGAATCGGTGCAGAATGCGATTGACCAGGCGAATGTTGTCGCCAAGGCGATCCTTGGCGATGCGCAGCCCTATCATGCGGTGCCGTGGTTCTGGTCCAACCAATATGATCTTCGGCTCCAGACCGTCGGACTTTCGATCGATCACGACGAATGTCTTGTCCGCGGCGATCCTGAGAAGCGCTCCTTCTCGGTCATTTACTTGAAGCACGGGCGCGTGGTGGCGCTCGACTGCGTCAATGCGACCAGGGACTATGTGCAGGGGCGCAGGCTCGTGACCGGGCGGTTGTCGCCCGACAAGGCGAAGCTGGCCGATATCACGTGGCCGTTGAAGGACCTGACCGCCTAGCGGCACTGTCGCTTCGGCTCCTGATCCAATCCCACATATTCGCCATGAAGTGTGAAGATGGGTCGGTTAGGTGCGCAAAAAAGATCGCAAGCTGGGTGGCGAAGGGCTTGCGATCCAGTGGGTTCTGGCACTCGGGATCCAGAGTCATTCCTCGCCGGTGAGGAATGTTTCCAGCAAAGCGCAGAATTCGCGCGCGCGTTCGATCTGAACCCAATGACCACATTGGCCAAAGACATGGAGCTGCGCGCGCGGGACGATCGCCTGTGCCCGGAAGCTGACTTCCAGAGGAACAAAGGCATCTTCACGACCGTGAATGAGCAGTGTTTCACACTGGATGCTGCCGAGCAGTTCTTCGCTCAGCGCCATCGCATTCACGACGTTCTGCCGGGGGGCCGGGAACATCGCGCGGAAGGCCTTATGGTAATCGGGACGCGTACTGGCATTGTAGCGGTTCTCGACAAGCGCCTCGGTGATCAGGGCCTTGTTGTACGGAAAGGTGTTCAGCAGCTCGCGCATTATCTCCACGGAGGGTTCATATCCCCAGCCGAGATTATCGAGCGCGGGCGTAATGGGGTGCGCCAGGATATTCGCGCCCATCATCGCCAGGCGCGAGGTGCGTTCGGGATAGCGCGCTGCGAAATGGGCAGCGAGCGTTCCGCCGAAAGAATTTCCGACAAACGAGACCTTTTTGAGGCCCATCGCATCCAGGAACGAGACGAGATGCGTCAGCCAATAGTCCATGGTGTAGTTGGCGCTCGGATCGAGCTCGGTGAACCCAAACCCGGCGACATCATAAGCAATGACGCGCGAATGCCGGGCGAGCTCCGGAATTGAAAGGCGCCAGTTCGCCCAGGCGCTCACGCCTGGCCCCGAGCCATGGATCAGGACAACCGGCGAGCCCGTGCCGACATCGTGGTAATTGGTCTGCAGGCCCATGGCTTCGATCGACTGCCCGATTTCAGGCATTCTGGTGTCAACCGCTTGTTGCATTTCATCTCTCCTGGATCTGTTGCTGGTTTTCTTGTGATTGAGGTTGGGTCAGGCGGCAGCGAGATCGAGACCGGCCTCGTCCACGACGCGATTGCTCAGTGTTCCGATGCCGTCGATTTCCACGCTGACTGTGTCGCCCGGCTTGAGCCACCGCGGCGGGTCTGCATTCAGGCCCACGCCAAGCGGCGTGCCCATCGCAATCATGTCGCCGGGCTGCAGCGGGTAGATGCCGGAGAGATAGGAGATTACGTGCGGGACGTCGAAGAGCAGGTCGTCGAGCGTTGCCTGCTGCACGATTTTTTCGTTGACCCTGGTGGTGAGCGTGAGCCGTGTCGGATCAGCAATTTCGTCAGCGGTTGTCAGCCATGGCCCGGCAGCACCGCTACGCCAGAAGTTCTTGCCCGGCGTGTCCTGAGACGTGTGCCGCTGATAGTCGCGAATTGAGCCGTCGTTGAAGCAGCAATAGCCGGCAACATGGTCAAGCGCGTCTTCGGCGCGAATATGACGTCCTGCTCGTCCGATGACGACCGCGAGTTCGCCTTCATAGTCGAACTGTTCCGACACTGTCGGCCTGACAATTTCCTCGCCATGGCCGACTACTGAGTGTGGAAAGCGGGCGAAGAGGACCGGGTATTCCAGAAAGTCGAGCCCCATCTGGTGCATCGCCTTCTTGAAGTTGCGGCCAACGCACATGATCCGGCCCGGATCGGGAATGGGGGGCAGCAGCTCCAGCTGCGACAGCGCCAGGCGTGTCGGCGCGCTGTCCACGGCGCGACGCAATTCGTCGAGGTGGGGCAATGCGGTTTTGAGCGTCGGAAATGGTAACTGTGCCGAGAGGACTGCGACCTCGCCATTAACGAGGGCGCCATAGCCCGTGGTCGCGCGCGACTTGAAGCTGACCAACTTCATTGTGGATTCCCTGTCGATGCGAGGTCGGTTTCGTGCCGGGCGAGGGCGCCTGATCGTGTGGCGATCATTTGACGTTCGGGGATGGTTGCCTTCTTCATGATGAGTGTGTAGCGTTCTCATATAGTGAATGCAACCATGAATAGTGAATGTACCGGCAGGCGATTGCATTGGATCGGGTGGGCGCGCCGAAGGCGATTTCCCATCCTGCGAAGACGTTTCGCCGCTTCCGGGATGCGGCACAGTGCCCATTCCACGGCTCCGCACAACCGGTGCCGAACGAAAGCAAGGGAGAGAGAGTTGTGACAGCGACACCACTGACCAGCGATGCAATGGAGCAATGGATTCGGGATTATTTCGATGCCTGCAACTCGGGGGACATCGAGAGGATCGCGGCATTTTTCGAAGCCGATGGCGTCCATTATTTTCCACCTGGGATGTATGAGGGGCCCTTCAAAGACGCTCACACGATCGGGCGTAAATGGAGTGAGGCGGTCGAGAGGCTGGGCTCCTATTGGACCGTCGATCAGGTCATTTGCGATCCCGAGACGCGTCGTGCGGTCATCGAGTGGACGCACTTCAAGCGGAAGTCGGGCGTCATCCTGCGGGGCGACGAGTGGTACATCTTCAGCCCTGAAGGCCGCATCAAGGAAATACGCGCTTATTATGCGTCGCCCCAGGACGGTGAGTTGCAAACGCTTGAGCTCGGCGGCTTCGACTATGTCGGACGCGGCTATCCCTTGGCGGCTCCTGTCGATCAACCGGCTTGAGCCTGGCGGATGCCGGACGGAGTGCGGTGGCCAAGCGCTTTTTTGGAGGGGCGCTCAGCCCCGAGGCTGCCGCACTTCAACACACATGTTCTTTAGCGCAGCCGCTGCGGCGCGAAAAAAATCAATGGAGCGAATTCAATGGGTGAAGGAATACTCGATCTCCGGCATCTCATTGCGGGGGAGTGGAGAAAGTCCGAAGCGAGACAGCCTCGTTTCAATCCGTCTGACACAGACGAAACGGTGGCCCGCGCTCCAATCGGTGTTCTCGCCGATCTTGAAGACGCCGTGTCCGCGGCGCGCGCCGCGTTCCCGTCATGGGCGGCCGCATCGCCCGAGGTGCGCGCTGACTGCCTTGACCGGATTGGCTCTACCCTTCTTTCGCGCGCGCCCATGCTCGGTCGATTGCTGAGCAGGGAAGAGGGCAAGACGCTTGCTGAGGGTATCGGCGAAGTCTCGCGTGCAGCGAGGATCTTTAAATATTTTGCTGGCGAGGCGTTGCGGCGACATGGCCAGAATCTGGATTCCGTGCGGCCGGGTGTCGAAATCCAGACCTATCGCCAGGCGGTGGGCGTTATCGGGCTCATCACACCCTGGAACTTCCCGATCGCCATCCCGGCGTGGAAATCGGCGCCGGCCCTTGCCTTTGGAAATGCCGTGGTCATGAAACCCGCGAGCCTTACACCCGCCATCGCGGTCGCGCTCGCCGAGATCATGGTTGAATCCGGGGTCCCCTCGGGTGTTTTCAACCTCGTCATAGGGCCCGGGTCGATCGGGGACGCGTTGGTTCGGCACCCCGGAATCGACGGCGTTTCGTTCACCGGCTCGCAGTCGGTGGGCTTGCAGGTGGCAAGTGCCGCGGCGGCTCGGCAGGCTCGGTTCCAGCTGGAAATGGGCGGCAAGAACCCTCTGGTGATCCTTGACGATGCTGACCTCGACCGGGCCGTCGCGGTTGCGATTGATGGCGCTTTCTTCGGTACCGGGCAGCGCTGCACAGCGTCGAGCCGCTTGATCGTTGCCGAGGGCGTGCATGACAAATTCATCGCCGCCATGGCTGAGAGGATGCGAAATCTACGCGTAGGGCACGCGCTTTCGGCGGATACGCAGATCGGCCCAGCCGCCAGCCAGGCCCAGCAGGAGCAGAGCTATGCCTTCATCGCGCGGGCGCAAGGCGAGGGGGGTGTCCTGGTCGCGGGAGGCGCGCGTATCACGCGCGACCATCCCGGTTGGTATGTCGAACCCGCGTTGATTGGCGAGACCGCGATGGAAATGGAGATCAACCGGCTCGAAGTCTTTGGTCCAGTGGCGAGCGTGATCAGGGTGAAGGACTATGACGAGGCCCTTGCCACGGCAAATGCCGGGGACTTTGGCCTTTCGGCGGGAATCGTGACGTCCTCGCTCAAATTTGCCCGTCACTTCCAGAAAGCTGTTCGTGCAGGGATGGTGATGACCAATCTGCCCACGGCCGGCGTGGATTATCATGTGCCCTTTGGCGGTATGGGCAGGTCGAGCTTCGGCGCGCGTGAACAGGGCTTTGCCGCGATCGAGTTCTATACACAGACGAAGACGGCCTACAGCTATGCGTGAGGCGCTGCCCTTGAACGCTGATCACCAGGCTTTGGCCAGGCGTCTGCGTGATGCCTATGAACGCGAGGCGATATCACCGCTGCGCGACGGCCTGCATCCGAACGATGTGGCGGCCGCATACGCTATCCAGGATGCCAATACGGCGTTCTGGAAAACCCAGGGGCGCCGCATTGTTGGCCGCAAGGTCGGTCTGACCGGTGAGGCGATTCAGAGGCAGCTCGGCGCGGAGGCGCCCGATCTTGGTGTACTGTTCGAGGACATGCGGGTCGCGGATGGCGGCGATCTCTCGCCCCGAAGGTTGATCCAACCGCGCGCGGAAGGCGAGATCGCACTCATCCTGGGACGCGACGTGCCGGGCGAGGAGACGAGCCCGGCGGACATGCTCGCGGCCGCCGAATGTGCGGTAGCTGCCATCGAGATCGTCGACAGCCGCATCGCGGACTGGAAAATCAGCCTTGCCGACACGATCGCCGACAATGCTTCGTCTGCTTTTTTCGTTCTGGGCAAGGAGCGCAAGGCCTTGACCGGCCTGGACCTGTTCAGCTGCGGGATGGTGCTCGAACTTAATGGCAAGGTCGCGTCGCTTGGAGCCGGTGCCGCGTGCCTGGGGCATCCTCTGGCCGCCGCTGCATGGGCAGCACGCGCTCTCGTGGCCGGAGGCGAGCCCCTCAAGGCCGGCGACATCGTGCTGACCGGTGCGCTTGGCCCCATGGTCCCGATCGCACCGGGAATGGATGTCTTGGTTCACATCGGTGGTCTTGGCAGGGCGGGCTTTCATCTCGGCTAGGCGCGAGGCCATCTGCCCGGATCATGCAAGGGCCCGAGCGCCCGCTTTGGCTTCATTTGTGGGACGAAGTGCAGCAATGAGAATGGCGACGCCGATGGGCAGTGCCGCGCACATCAGGTAAAGGCTTTCGGCCGGCAAGCCGGCAGCGATGAGATAGCCGGCAGCGATCGGCCCGAGGATTCCGCCGCAACGACCAATTCCGATGGCAAGGCCCGTGCCGCTTACGCGTACCGGGTCCGCAAAGAGGATTGGCGCGAGCGCATAGAGGCTTGTCATCGCGCCGCCCTGGAACAGGCCGACACATGCCGCGATGATGAACAGCAAATGGGTCGAGCCCGGCGCCATTCCGACGGTCGCAAGAGCCGGGCTGAAGGCCAGGAAGTAGGCCATGGTCACCCTGCGCCATCCGAAGCAATCGGCCAAAGGGCCGTAAGCCAGACCACCGACCAGCCCTCCAAGATTGATGATGAGTGTCGTCGTGAGGCCGATCTGAGCGGAAAAGCCCATCATCTCGACCAGGCGCGGCGACCAGTTCAGGACGAAGAACACGCTCAGCATGTGAAGGAAGAACGAGGCGGATATCAGCAATGTGCGGGGCAAGGCGTCGCCCTTCAACAAGGTGCTCATCGGCAGCTTGGTTCCCATGCCGGCCCAATTGGCTTCGGGCAGCCAGATCCAGTGCAGCAGGCAAACGATGGCGGTCCCGGCGCCCCCGATAAAGAAGATCGATTGCCATCCGAAATGTTCGATCAGGGCAACCGCCATTGCTCCACCAGCCATCGAGCCCAAAGGGTAACCCGCGGTGAAAATGCTGATCGCGAGATTCCGGCGCTCAGGGCGTGCGGCTTCGGCGACCACCGAATTCAGCGTGGCGAGGATTCCGCCGACACCAAGGCCGGTAATGAGCCGCAAGACGATGAGTTGCTCGATATTGGCGGCGAGGCCGGAAGCCAGCATCGCCAGTGCCATGGCCGCAAGGCAGCTGATCGCCACAGGACGGCGCCCGAAGCGGTCGGCGAGCGGAGCAAGGAAAAGCGCGCCAAGCGTCATTCCGGCGAGACCGGCACCAAAGAGCCATCCAAGGGTCACATGGTCAACCGTCCACGCGCGCGCGATCGCAGGGCCGGCAAAGGCGACGGCCATCACATCGAACCCGTCCATCATGTTTGCAAGCACGCAGACAAGGATGGCCGATACTGACGACGCGGACGAGCTTGGAGATCTCAGCTTCGTGCTCCTGAAAGAGTAGGCCCTGGGCACTGCCCGCGGCTCGAGGGCGTCAATTCTGCTCGAGGCGTAGCCATTTTGCGGCTTCGGCCTGAAGCGCCTCGGGATCGTCGCGCAGGCGCTGGCGCATGTCTTGGGCGCCTTCGCCTGCCCACACTTCGGTTTCATCCGAGCTCAAGCCTTCCACAACGGCCTTGGCGACGCCTTCGGGAGGGCTTTTGGGAATGTCGAGATTGGACATCATTCCGGTATCGATCGTGCCCGGGCATACCGCCATCACGAGTACGCCCTTCGGGCCAAGTTCGGCACGCATGGCATCGGTAAGCACGCGACAGGCGGCCTTGGTGGCGCAATAAGCGGCACAGAAAGGAAAGGTC
Organism: Sphingomonas sp. LaA6.9; assembly: GCF_022601895.1. Taxonomy (GTDB): domain Bacteria; phylum Pseudomonadota; class Alphaproteobacteria; order Sphingomonadales; family Sphingomonadaceae; genus Sphingobium_A. The sequence goes on along the minus strand of NZ_JAKVIO010000037.1, from coordinate 24,132 downwards.
ACGAAGGCAAGCGGCGAGAGGAAGTTGACGATTGCGCCGCCGGCATTGCGGTTCACAACTGGCGCAAAGGCGCGGCACAAAAGCAGCTGGCCCCAATAGTTGACGTCCATTTCCTTGCGAAAGGCGCCGAGCGTCGCTGCCGCCAGATAGTTTTCGTGGACGACAATGCCGTGGCAGTTGATGAGGAGGTCGACGTCGCCATGTGCCGCCGCCACCCGCGCCACCTCGGCTTCATCCGTCACATCCAGCTCTTGCGGCACGACGCGCGTGTCGCGCGCCGCAATATCGTTGAGCTGCTTTCGATCGAGGTCGCAGGCGATGATCTTGCTGGCGCCGTTGTCGAGAAGCTCGAGCACGAGCGCGCGACCGATGCCGCCCGCTGCGCCTGTGACCAGCGCTGTCTTGCCGTCAATGTTCATTGCTGTTCCTCCAGCGAAATCAAAGTCCGTCGGGTGGCGATCACCATGCCATGGTGCCGCCGTCGATCGCGAAGTCGGCGCCGGTGACCCACCGCGATTCATCCGAGGCCAGATAGATTGCTGCCGGAATCACGTCCTCAGGCTCGCCAGGACGACCCAGCATGAGCCGGTCAAGCATCGTGCGAGACCAGTTCGGGTCCTCGAGGAGCGGCCTTGTCCCATCGCTCAGCACGAGGCCAGGGCTAATCGAGTTCACGCGGATCTGGTGAGCGCCGCCCTCCATTGCCAGATGCTTGGTCATCGCGATAACACCGCCCTTGCCGGCTGCGTGAGCCACAGCGGGCAGCATCTTGTACGCGCGCTTTCCTGACACCGAGCCGATGTTGATGATCGACCCGCCGCCGCCTGAGACCATGTGCGGCCACACAGACTGGGTCGCGAAGAAGATGATGTCGAGCTCATGCTTGAGCGTGAACGTCCACTGCGCGGCGGTCATTTCCATGAACCAGGCAAATTCCGCCGCGCCGCCATTGTTGTAGAGGACGTCGATTCTGCCAAACCGCTCAAGCGTGAACTTGGCCAGTCGTTGGGCACCCGTCTCATCCGACAGGTCGAGCGGATGCAGCGACGCCATCGATCCGCCCTCGGCCACCACAAGCTCGTATGTCTCCTGTGCGGAGCGCGCGTTGACGTCGCAACCTACGACATGTGCGCCTTGCGCGGCGAACATCCGAGCGGCTGCCCGACCCATGCTGCCACCCGACCCGGTGATGATGCAGACTTTTCCTGCCAGCCGCCCGTTTGCCACGCCTTACTCCTGTTCTGGTGGTTTTCGGGGAGGATCGAGATGATCTCCCCCCAAGCGGGTTCAGAATTTGATGTCCAACGTGGCGCCAAACGTCCGCCCGCGCCCAATAGTCACAAAGTCCGTGATCGGAATCTGGGTGGTCAGCTGGTCGGCATAGGCGACGTTGAAGAGATTTCGACCCCACAGCCTGACACTGTACTTCTCGTCGGTGTCAATAAACCAGGCGATGGATCCGTTGACCAGCGAATAGGCCTTTTGGTTCAGTCGGTTCTCAGGCGTGCTGTACCAGCGGCCAGAGTGGAAGAAGTCCGCCGCCAGGCTGATGCTGCCCGTGTCGAGCGGTATCTTGTAGTCGAACCCGGCATTGAACTGATAGTCGGGGACATTCTGGAGCCGCTTTCCGTCCGCGCTGATGTTCGGCAGCGCGGTCACACCGCCGTTCGGCAGGAGCGCCGTCTGCGTGATCGGGAAATCGCCATAGCGGCCATGGAGAAGCGACACGCCGGCTGTGAGTGTCAGGCCATCGATCGGCACCGCCGTCGCATCAAGGTCCAAACCGTAGATCTTGGCGGAATCGCCATTGTAAATGGCTAGCAGGCCGTTCTGGAACGTGTTGAGCTGGATGTCGCGATAGTCGTAGTAGAAGGCCGCGCCGTTGAGCCGCACGCGCCGATCGAAGAACTCGCTTTTCAGGCCGATCTCGAACGCGTCGAGCACCTCGGGCTTGAACGATTTAGCCGAGCCGGAGCTCGCCGGATCAAAGCCGCCGCTCTTGAACCCGCGATTATACGACCCATAGATCATGACGTCGTCGGTCAATTTGTGATCGAGCGCGATACGCCAGGTCGGCTTGGTCACGGTGTCGCTGGCCTCATAGGGGCCCTGCGGGACGTGAATGCCGGGGTTGATGACGAAGAAATCGCCGGACCCCTCGATCGATTTCTTTTCAGATGTCAGGCGTACACCCAGGGTCAGCGACGTCTGATCCGTGAAGCGATAGGTCCCCTGAGCAAAGCCGGCGAATGATTTGGTGCGCTGGCGTGTGTCGATGGTCGACACGAAATTGAGTCCGGGACCCGCGACAACGCCAGGTTCGAAGCCGCCTCTGGCGTTGAAATAATAGGCGCCGAGCACCCAGTTGAACGGACCTGAACCATTCGAGACAAGCTGCAGCTCCTGACTGAACTGCCGGTCGAGCTGCAGAATATCTGCATTGATCAGATCTTGCGGCAACGAGTCGGAGTCGAACCTGATATCCCAGTCGGAATGCCGATAGGCCGTGATGCTGACGAGTTCGACGTCGCCGAAATCATGCCTCAGCTCGAGCGAGCCGCCATATTGCTCGACCTTGGAATGTGGCTGAACGTTCGAGTTCACATCGAACTTGCCGCCGGTGAAGGGGACGCCGGTGATGGGCAGAACGCCCGTTACAGGACGATAGGCCGGAATGATCGACTTGGAGTCGGTATAGTCAAGGATGACAGTGGCGGTCGTGTCGCTCCCCAGTTCTGCCTTCCACTTCGACCGCACTGAGAAATCCCGCGACTTGTTGACGTCCTTCCCGTTGAACAGGTTGGTGCCAAAGCCATCGCTCTGGTTCAGATAGTGGACGGCGAGGTCAGCCGCCAGCCCCGTCGTCAAGCCGCCACTGAGATAAAGGTCGCCGCCATAGGTGTCATGATTGCCGTAGGTCAGTTTCGCCTGACCTTCGAAATCCTGTCCCGGATCGCGCGTCGTGATCTGTATCAGGCCGCCTGTTGCGTTGCGGCCGAACAGGGTGCCCTGGGGACCCTTGAGCACCGTAATCTGGGCGATGTTGTTGAGTGAGAGGACCGACGCGGGTGCGGAGGCGTAATAGACACCGTCCACATAGGTCGAGACCGCATTCTCGTTACCACCCGTCGCGATGGCGGTACCCACACCGCGGATACGCGGCGAGGCGGCTGCGGCCTGGGTTGTGTAGGACAGTCCGGGCACCACCGAGTTGAGATCGATGACCGATCCCACCCCTTTGGCGGAAAGCGCGTCCGCGCTCAGGGCGGTTACCGCAATGGGAACGTCCTGAAGATTTTCAGCGCGCTTTTGCGCCGTGACCACGATTTCCGCCAGGCCGCCGTCCGACGGCCCTTCGGCCTCGGTTTGCTGAACCTCTTGTGCGGCCTCTGCCGGCTGCACCTGCGCAGGCGGTTCAGCCTGAGCCTGGGCCTGCGCCGCTGCAGGCAGCCCGGCGATTGGAAGCAAAAGGGCAACGCCCTTTGGCGACAGTATCTTTCGCGACATCATTCAACCTCTCCCCATGCACGTCTCGTTGTCGAGATCCTCGATTGGCCCTGGTCAACACGCCCGACGCCAAAAGCATTTTTGTCCTTCGCGAGCCACGAGAGCCGACGCCGGAATATACATTCGTTTACTCTTAGTGAATGGATCATTCAATAGTGAATATTGAGCGGGGGCGTCGTTACCGCGCGACCTTGAGTTCTGGGAGTTCGTCCTTGTGGGTCGCGTCGGGAATTGCGCCCCAGAGATCAAAGTCTTCCGGTGCGGAGGACATGCGCCGGGCCTCGCGCGCACCGGCTTCGGGGAACTGTTCCATCCCGAGCGTATATTCCCAGACAAAATAGTCTGGCCCGTAGATGTAGAGGTGAATGCTTCCGGACGTCGGATGGCGGCCGATGCCGAACTGGATCTGTGCGTCAAAGCGCTGTGCGCGATTGAACAGCCGCCCGATGTCGTCGATCTCGTTCACCATGAATGCGACGTGATGCATCCGCTTGATGCTGCTGCGCGTCTCGATCAGCGCAACGCTGTGATGATTGGGGTTCGGCCATGCGCGCAGAAGCGAGAGGCGGTTGCCCTCGAAATAGTCGGAGACAAGGAACCCCATCTCTTTGACGAGAAAGTCGGTCGCTGTCGGGCAGTCCGGAACAAACAGACCAAAGTGCTTGCCGCCCTGAAACTGTGTAAGCATATTCTTTCGCGGCGACGGGATCGTCGTCATCCCAGCGAAGAATTCCCACGTTCCACTCAGGACCGGATCGATCATCCGGAAGGCACGGTCGAGCTTGAGCGCTGCGCAGTCTGCATCGCTGACCCATAACGGTTGAAAGCCTCGGCTCTCGAAATGTCCAAAGGCGGCTTCGAGCTCAGCGCTACTTTCCAGTTCCCAGGAACTGCGGGCCAGCGATGGGCGCTGCGCAGGCGCAAGAATGATGTCGTGGTGCGATGCACCCGCCCTGAAGTAGCGGGCACCATCCTTGTCTTCAGTCACGAGATCGAGCCCGAACACGTCGGTCGCGAACTGGGTCGACTGCTCGATGTCCGAGACCTCGAGCAGCAAATATCCGAGCCGCTTGTGACGGAAGGAAAATGTCATTCCGTTCGCTCCATTTATCACGGGGCAAAATGCCGTTTCGACGGACGAGAGAACGACGGGCAGCGCCAGGCGAACTCGGGCACAAGCCCGCGAGAGCTTGCCCGGATGTCTCGACAAGAGACGCAATTCGCCGCGTCCCCGTCACCCTCTCCTTGTTGAGGCCGGATTTACGTATTAATGAATGCATTTGTCAATCATGAATGAACCATGTAGTGACATTGGACAAGTTCACACCCTGTCAGGGTTAGGCAAGAATGGGTGGAACCTGTCGAAAAGGAGAGGAAGCAGCATGGCCCTGGACAAGGAAGCGGTAGCGCGGGCGCTGCTGCGCACAGTCGACGCGCAAGGGGACATTTCCCCGTTTGTGACCGACGATATCGAACTGATGTATCCCAAATGGGGCGTCGCGCGTGGAAAGGCCGAGCTGATGCCGTTGTTCCTTGATCTTGGGAAATATCTGACCGGGATCAGCCACGATCAGGATTCCTTTGTCTGCATGACGGTCGGGAATCGGGTGTGCATCGAAGGGGAAAGTTCGGGCGCCCTGGTGAGTGGCCACAGCTGGGCGCCGGACGGTGGTTGCGCCGGGCGCTTTTGCACGATCTTCGAGTTCCAGGGGGACCTGATCAGTCGGGTCCGTATCTATATCGACCCCGACTATTGTGGGCAGACCGTCGGATTTTATCCCTGGGCGAAGACCGCTGCCTGAGCGCGCTCGCACGGGTTCGCTCACGGCTCGGCTCAATGGAACGGCGACTGAACATGCTGACGCATTGTCATAATATCGAAGATCTCCGCATCGCCGCACGGAAGCGCGCTCACCGGATGGTGTTCGACTATATCGATGGCGCCGCTGACGATGAGGCTGCGATGCGCAACAATGGGCATCAATTTTCAGGCTATGATCTGGTGCACCGGGTTCTGACCGGAGTCGACCAGGTCGATACATCGACAACGCTCCTCGGGCGAAAGATCGACATACCCTTCATCATCTCACCTTCGGCGGGAAACCGGCTGTTCCACACACAAGGTGAGCGGGCGGTTGCACGAGCTGCGAGCGAGTTCGGGACGATTTACAGCCTGTCGACACTGTCGACGGTGTCCATCGAGGAAATCGGCAGACTGACTTCAGGCCCCAAATGGTTCCAGCTCTATGTCTGGAAGGATCGGGGCCTCGTAAAGGAGATGCTGGCGCGCGCACGGATGTCCGGGTTCGAGGCGTTGATCCTGACCGTGGATATGCCGATCACGGGCAATCGCGAACGGGATTTGCACAACCGTTTCACGATTCCGCCCAAGATCACCCCCGCGCAAATCTGGCACGCGCTTCGGGCACCGCGCTGGACGGCGGATTACCTGATGGGTCCGGCGATCAGATATGCGAATCTTTCGGCCGACACACCCGCGATCAGCCTCGCAGCATTTGTGGCCGGGCAGCTCCACGCGGGATTCAACTGGAGAGATGCTGAATGGCTCCTGGGTGAATGGAATGGACCGTCGGTCATCAAGGGGGTGGTCGATACAGACGATGCGGCAAAGGCCGTGTCCACAGGGTTCAACGCTATCGCCATATCCAATCACGGAGGTCGCCAGCTGGACGCTTCGCCTGCCCCGATCGACATGCTGCCGCCCATTGCCGACAAGGTTGGCGATGCCGCCGAGCTGATCGTCGATGGCGGCATTCGTCGCAGCACCGACATCCTGAAATCCCTGGCACTGGGCGCGCGCGCCGTGAGTTTTGCGCGCCCTTATCTCTACGGGCTGGCGGCTGGTGGACAGCAGGGGGTCACGCGTGCGCTGGATCTTTTCACCACTAGCCTCAGGCGCGACATGGTCCTGCTGGGTGTGCAATCGATCTCGGAATTGAACCGTGATTTTGTGCGTCGGCGTGCGTGACGCTTGGGCCCGTCGCGGCGGCCTTGGGGGCGGGGGATATCAGCCGGCGAGCATTGCCGCGAGTTCTTGGCTGGAGCCATTGGGAAATGTCTTCAGCAAGCACTGCACAAATGCAGACACCTTCGAGCTGAGCAGCCGGCGTGACGTGTAAAGCGCCCAGATTTCGGTGTTCGTTCCTGATACCTGGCCCCAATTGGTCAGGCGGCCGGCGGCGATGTCGGACATGACCATCGATTTGGGCAGCATGCCAGCGCCCGCCCCAGCGCGAACGGCGTCGCGTACCATGACGAGGGAGGACAGTCGAAGCGTGGACTGCGGTGCCAGAACTTCGCCGCCTCGGTCACTGTTGATGCGCCAAAATGCCTGCCCCGATGTTGCCGTCAGGACCACGGCTTGTACGGGCAGGGGCGCCTTGTCCCGGCGCTTTGCCGAAGGTCTGGCAAATCCGGGCGCGGCCACCACCAGCATTTCGTCGTGGAGGAAGCATCTTCCCACCAGTTCCTCGGTGGGGGACGGATTGACGCGTATCACGACGTCATATCCCTCATCGACCAGATCCACTGCGCGGTCCTCGGCCGTGACCTCGAGGGTCACCTGCGGGAAGTTCGCGATGAATCCTGCCGCGATCTTTCCCATTGCGATCTGCGAAAACAGTAAGGGCACGCTGACGCGCAGCGTGCCCCGCGGCTGGTCCGCTCCCGTTCCGAGGGAATCTGCAACATGCTCAATTTCGGCAAGCAGACCGCTGGTGCGCTCGTGGAGGAAGCGTCCCTCGGTCGTGAGCTTCAATGTGCGCGCACTGCGCTCAAAGAGTCTGACGCCGAGATCTTCTTCCAGTTCGCGGACTTTGCGAGACAGAGTTGCCTTGGGGCGATTGGCGGCGCGGCTGGCCCGCCCAAAGCCGCCATGCCACGCGACCAGGTTGAAATCCTCAAGCGCAATCAAATCCATTTATCGATCCATTCGTGAGACGGGGTGTCTCAGTATTCGTACTTTTGGATCAATTATGAAACGATAAATTTGCCGGGAATGTAAATCATCAAGGGAGTTTCGACATGGCGATTCTTGTGACGGGTAGTACGGGGACAATCGGTTCCCAGGTCGTGGCCCAGCTTGCTACGCGCGGAGCGGACGTGCTTGCACTCACGCGAAGTCCCGACAAGGCTCGGTTCCCTGAAGGTGTGACTGCCGTCAAGGGCGATTTCACCGACGTGGAGTCGATGCGCTCCGCGCTGTCCATGGCAAGCACGCTATTCCTGCTTAATGCGGTTACGCCGGATGAAGTGACCCAGGCGCTGATCGCGCTCAATCTGGCGCGCTCAGCGGACATCGAGCGCATCGTTTACCTCTCGGTATTCCACAGCGACCTCTACACAAATGTGCCCCATTTCGCTGGCAAATTTACTGTGGAGCGCATGATCGAGCAGTACCAGTTGCCTGTGACCATCCTGCGTCCCGCCTATTTCATCCAGAATGACATCACCATCAAAGACGTCATTGCAGGCTACGGCGTCTACCCGATGCCGGTTGGCAGCATCGGACTGTCCATGGTCGACACGCGCGACATTGCCGAGGTGGCTGCTCTGGAGCTGCTGCGCCGCGAACGGTCCTCTACGCCGCTTCCGGGCGAAGTCGTGAACGTTGTTGGGCCGGACGTACTTAATGGCGCTCAACTCGCGCGACTCTGGTCCGAAGTTCTCAATCGCGAAATCGCTTATGGCGGGGATGACAGCGCGGCGTTCGAACAGAACATGAAGGCGTTCGCTCCCGATTGGATGGCGTACGACATGCGCCTGATGACGGAGCGTTTCCAGCAGGACGGCATGGTCGCGAGCGTTGCCGATACAAGCCGGCTGACCAAAATGCTCGACCGGCCGCTCCGATCCTATCGGGAATTCGCCGAAGAGACGGCTCAGCAGCTGCAGCCGGGCTGAGAAGGCAACGGACCCGCGCGACCAGACCTCGATCCATAGCATTTCGATCGCAAGAACCTCCGCTGAAGGGCGAATTGAGCATGTCCTCATTACCCACGCGTTTTATCCCGATGATCGCGTGCCGATGGCGGAGATGCGCGAGATGATGGCGCCCGTCAAAGGAGGCGTAACCGGCCCTGCTGCGCGCGATTGGTTTGATCAGCTGATGGAATCGAGGCCTGCGGCGGTCGACATGGTCTATGAGGCGGCCGAGATTGGTGGCGTGCCGGGCTGGTGGTGTCGGCCGCATGCTGCTGCCGAACGTGCGGTCGTCCTGTACCTGCATGGCGGCGCCTATATGGTCGGATCGGCATCGGCCTACCGGCATTTTGTGGGCCAGATAGCAACCCGCGCGAAGGTCACGGTGTTCGTGGCCGATTATGGCCTCGCACCTGAAAGGCCGTTCCCAGCGGCCGTCGAGGATGCTGAGGCGGTTTATCGCGGTCTTCAGTCACTGGGTTATGGCCGCATCGCCCTTGCCGGGGATTCTGCAGGCGGTGGGTTGGCCCTCGCGCTGCAATCGCTGGTCGTGGGCGCGTCCCATAATGATAGTGCGCAGGCGTTGGTTGGAACTATCGCGATGTCGCCCTGGACGGATCTGGCCCTGAGCAGCGCCTCGATGGAATCGCGTGCGGAGGTGGATCCGCTGTCCACCAGGGACGCGCTCGCTGAGACAGCGGCAATCTATCTTGGCGCAGCAGACCCTTTGGATCCTCGCGCCTCGCCTCTGTATGCGAAGCTGAGCGGTCTCCCGCCAGTCAGAATCCACGTGGGCGAGGACGAGATCCTTCTCGATGACTCGGTGCAATATGGACGTCGTCTTGCGGCGGCCGGTGGAGACGTCGAGGTGCATGTGTGGCAAGGAATGGTGCACGTCTTTCCGTCGAGCTTCTCCCTGCTGCGGGCGTCGCGGGACGCCCTCGATGACATTGCCCGCTTCCTGAAAATCCAGTTGGGCGTCGGTCATTGACCACTCGGCACCTCGCTCAAGCCAATAGCTGAAATGCACTCTGGCTCGCCATAATCGCACACTCTGGCCGTTTCCGCGCGGAATCGATCATCTCTTAGACCCTAAGTCGAGAATTCGAATCATGCTGCTCGGCATTGGCAGCTTCACGCCGGGCCAATGCCACTGCCGCTTTTTCTCGATGTCGAGACCGAATAGGAATGGCGCAAGGTCTTAGGGCTCTTTTCACCGATTCAGAGCCATGATTGGCAACGCGTGTTGGTTCGTCGCCGATACCGGCCCAATTGAATGCCGAAGCAAGGCTTCGGCTTTCGTTCTGAACCCCTTTGATTACAGCTGAAGCGACGTGTGCCGGGCACGTAGAAGCTAAGGCAGGACGCTCGTCGCCGGAGGGCGCCTCGGCCCGATCATCGGGCGCAAATCGAAAATGGTGAAAGCTGATGGTGGCGTTCGAGATCTGTCCGAGCGACGGCCAGCTCAGCATGCTGGCGCGCGCTTGAGACCAGCGTGGCAGATATCGAGGCGTAACCCAACACGTCCCGGCAGCGCTTTCTGTCTATTGCGTAATGTTATAACGTAACTTAATGGCCGCGATGTCTCTAAACGCAAAAGGGGTTTATCGTGAAAATTCGGGTATTGCTGCTGTCCGCGGTCTCAATCTCGGCCGTCATTCCGACCGCCGCCTTCGCCGAGCAGGCTGGCAGCACCAGCGAGAACGATATTATAGTCACGGCCACGGGACTGGATCAGGAGGCGGATGAGACCGCCACGCCGGTCGTGACGCTATCAGGAGACGAGCTGGTGCATCGGCGCCAGGCGACACTTGGCGATACTCTCGCTGGCCAGCCGGGCATCAACGTCGATAATTTTGGTGGCGGTGCGAGCCGTCCTGTCGTTCGGGGCCAGACTGCGCCGCGTGTCCAGGCGCTGTCCGATGGTGCAAACATTCAGGACGCCTCAACGATCTCGCCCGACCATGCGATCACCACCGAGCCTCTGCTGCTGCGTGGCATCGAAGTGCTGCGCGGTCCCGCTGCCCTGCTATATGGCGGAGGGGCGATCGGTGGCGCAATCAATCTGCTCGACGACAAGGTGCCGACCGCACTTCCCGAAGATGGTTTCTCCGGGGTGGCGGAGGGGCGCCTCGGAACCGCAGATGATGAACGGTCGCTGGTGGGCGGGATCACCGCAGGCGCAGGTCCGTTCGCCTTCCATGCCGAGGGCGTCCATCGCAGCTCGAACGACTATCGTGTGCCGGGAAAATACGGGCAGCGTCACGTCGATGGCTCCTATAATGACACCTCCACATTCAGTGTGGGCGGATCGTGGATCGGCCCCGATGGCTATCTGGGTGTCGCGTATACGCGACAGCGCAGCGAATACGGTCTGCCCGGCCACAATCACGAATATGAATCCTGCCACCCGCATGGCTCCAGCCTCCACTGCGGCGCACATGATCACGATGAGGCAGGTCACGATCACGACCATGATCACGAGCATGACGAAGTGCCATTCGTGAAACTGCGGAGCGAGCGCTTTGACATCCGCAGCGAATATGGCGATCCGTTACCGGGCTTCGAGAAGCTCAAGTTCCGTATGTCGTTCACCGACTATGGGCATGACGAGATTGAGGAGGACGAGGTCGCCACCACGTTCAGGAACGAGGCGCACGACATCCGCTTCGAGCTCACCCACAAGCCGATCGGCGGGCTGCGCGGCGTGTTCGGCGTCCAGCATTCGGAAAGCCAGTTCAGCGCGCTCGGCACAGAAGCGTTCCTCCCCGAAAGCGAAACGCGCAACACCGCGCTGTTCCTGATCGAGACCTTGCAAGCCGGCGCCGTGAGGTTCGAACTCGCCGCACGGCAGGAATGGCAAAAGATCGAGACCACGCGCAATCGTGAGGTCAGCCACCGGCCCTTCTCTATTTCGGGCGCGGCCGTGTGGGACATCGGCAACGACTATTCCCTGGCATTGTCGCTCGCCCGTTCGCAGCGCGCACCAAACGTCCAGGAACTCTACGCGCGGGGCATCCACCTCGCCACCAACACCTATGAACTGGGCACGGCGACGCTGGGCAAGGAAACGGACAAGTCGATAGACCTCACCTTCCGGAAGAGGGCGGGCGGCACGACTTTCACGATTGGCGCCTATCATCAGGATTTCGACAATTACATCTTTGCGAACACGCTCGATCGGTTCGAGGACTTCCGCCTCATTCGCTACACGGCCGCGGATGCGAACTTTACCGGCATCGACGGTGAAATGCGGCATCAGTTCGCGCCTGATTTCGGTGCTTCCATCTTCGGTGACTATGTGCGGGCGAAACTGAAGAATAATCTCGGCAACCTGCCGCGTATTCCCGCGGGCCGTCTTGGCGCTCGCGCCGACGGCAAATGGGGACCATTCTCGGCCGACATCGAATATTACCATGTCTTCGAGCAGGGCAAGATTGCCTCGTTCGAAACTCCCACGTCCGGCTATGACATGGTCAACGCAACGGTGGCCTACAGGCTCGACCTCGGGCCGAAAGCTAATGCCGAACTGTTCGTACGTGCGACGAACCTGACGAACGATCTCGCCTTCAACCACGCTTCGTTCATCAAGGACGCATCGCCTTTGCGCGGCCGGAACTTCACGTTCGGCCTGCGCACGGCGTTCTGACAAGGACTGGCGATAGTCGAGGGAAGGAGGAGCGCTAGTCCCTTCGCTCCTCCTTCCAAGCTGAGACTGAAGAACCGCATGAACAGCCGCGGATTGCAAATCGCCCGGCCGGTTCGGAGGCCTCTTTTGATGCCTCCCGAAAGTCGCAGAAATCTGCGGATTTTTTGTGCTTTGATTGAACGAAAAGTCGATCGTGAAGCGAAACGATGACACAAATCATGACACATGTTGCTCCGGCTGATCGATCCCACTTACATCGCCCGCGATGCGCCATCAGAGGTCGGCAAGGCGGCGGTGCTGACGCTTGGCTTTTGGACGACGGTATCGGGATAGGCCGGATGGCCCGATTTCGCGAGAGCGCGAATTTTCACGTTTTTCAGAGGAATCATGGCACTTTACCAAAATGCAGATGCAGTTCTCGATTTTCAGTGTCGGTTATCAAAATGTCCCGGACTCGCCGGGCGGGTCGCCTTCGAACAACCGTCATTCCACACTTCGTGAACGGAGTGCAGCTTTCATGAAGCGGAAAATGGGTCCTGATTGACTGGGATGTCGGCGGGCCCGGACATAACACCAGTACTTTCTGGCTGTTGCCTGCAGAGACTGTGGGGTTCCTGCCCATGTGTCTTCAGAAAATCGGCAGCCACAGAAATGGCATTCTGATTTTCCGTTCGCGCCGCCAACTGCGCCCAAAGACGACGAAAGGTGCTGCTCGCCAACCTGCCGCCGTAACATCAGGCCTGTTCAAACCGGGATTTTGGAATGTGGGTTATCCGGCATGCTAGGTCGGCTTCGCCCGACGCGACGACATAATGGTCGCCACGGTCGGCAATCCCCGTGGTGAAGACCACGTCGCGCACATAGAGCTGATGCTCGATCGGCCGGGTGAGTTCGGGATTTGCTTCGAGCAGCGGTTCGCGTTCGCCCCGGAGCAGAATGCTTGGATCATTTTTGTCTAGAAGCGACCAGTAAGTCCGGTATATGCCGACGATCTCCTTGGGCTCCACGCCGTGCCAAAGGGTCAGCCAGCCATCCTCGGTCAGGATCGGGGGCGTACCGCCGCCCATGCGCGCCGTCGCGAGGGTTCCGGCGCGGGGACGGATCCCGGGTTTGTGATAGGGCTTCCAGAAATGCCCGTCGGGAGACAGCGCCAAGTTAATCGAGGGGCCGGCACGCCACTCGCTTCCCGGGGGATACGCGAAATAAAGATTACCCAAGGGGCGGGTTTGCGCCCAGTAATGGTGATCGATCAGGCCCTCGAAGATCAGCATGTCCTTGTTCTGGTGATCGAGCACGATGTCCTCGAAGCTCCAGTCGAGGCCGTTGGGTGAACTGTAGAGGGTTGTCGAGTGACGTTCGGGGCTGACCGAGCAGCTGGTCATGAGGTACCGGCCCCCAACGCGGCTGATGCGGGCATCCTCGATTCCATAACACTGGAAATCATGGGACGGGGCGATCGCCCGGTCATAGTGGATCGCGACGATTTCGAGGCCATCTGGTGTGAGCTCCACTGGCAGAAGCCAGGACAAGGAGGTCAGCGCCATGATCTTCCAGCCGCCGCCGCGCAGGGCAAACTTTCGAGGGTCGGCCGTGTCGGCATGCCCTAGCGGCCAGGCATCGAGCACATATCGCCCGCCATTCTTGTTTGATTCCCAGCGGATTGCGTGGATATGTCCGTCGCGGACGGGTTCGCGTAGGGCCTCCGCCACCCGCACCATCATCAGGAGATTGCCGTTGGCCAGCACGGTTAGCCCCGGATTGAATGCGCCGAGCACGTAGGTTTCCGCGTTGAGATGATCGGCCAGCGGAGAGCGCGACAGATCGATATCGTCCGGGACGAGGACCAGCCGGTCCATGGCGAAACGGGTTATGGATGATCGAGCCGCGTCTTGATTCGACCCTCCGGGATCGGCCGTCGCGCTCGTATCTGGTCTGGCCTTACTTTCCTGACCGTCGCCTTGGCTCATAAGATGGCTGAACTCCCCGGGGGGTGGACAAGATCATCCTCGGCCCGCGTATTCGCGCCCCCCGAGCCAAGCGTGCGCGCCCGGTCGATGGCGACCATCACTCTTTCGGGTGCTGTATAATGCACCATATGCCCAGCGCCGGCCACAGTCACCAGTTCGCTGCTGGCAATCGTACCGTGCAGCGCAGCCGATTGATCACTGAAATGCGCAATCTTGTCACCAACGCCACCGACGATGATGATGGGCAGCGACAGCTCCCCATAGCGCTCTGATAGCTCGGAGGCCGCGGGGATCATCAAGGCGGTGTCGGCTGCCGCGGCACGGATCTGCGACGGACGGAGAGCCATGTCCAGCGGCCATTGGCCGATATTTGCCGGCACAACATCCGGCGAGAACATGGATGCAAACATCGTGGGCGCCATGACCCTCCCGGCCAATGGCGACACGGTATATCTCAAGATATCGCCAATCACGGGGATGGCGGGCGGCGAGAGAAGGGCCGCATCGGGCCGTGCCGTAGGAAAATAATATCCCGCCAGCAGGACGAGCGCCGCAATTTCCTCCGGATGATCCAGCGCCATTGCCAGCGCTGCCAGCGTCCCCCAGCTATGGCCGAGAACTATCGGCCGTTCCACATCGAGCTGCATCAGCGCCTTAAAGATCAGCTCGGCTTGCGCGGAGGGACTCCAGATCGTGGATCGTGGCCGTTCGCTGTACCCGAAGCCGGGCCGATCGAACGCTATCACCCGATAATGGGCCGCTGCTTCGTCGATGAGGCCGCTTAATAAATAATCTTCGATTGTTGCGCCATTTCCGTGCAACAGCACGAGCGGGGGCCCCGAACCTCGATCGAGATAGTGAAGCCGAACCCCGTCGACTTCAACAAAATCCCCGATAGGCGGCCTGTCGCGTTCAGCCTTTTTGCTTCGACTCCGGTTGAACAGCGCTGCGCCGGCAAGCGCGATCGCGCTTCCTCCCAGGGTCCAACTCCGCCAAGCAGTTTGCCTCAAGGCCTGAACCTCGTCCCGTTGATCATGTTTGTCATCCATGTCGGGCAGAACGATTGTGCGCTGCAACAAGTTGCGGGGCAGCAAGACATTCTTTTACTCGCTTCCAGCGCCATTGGCGCCGGGGTCGCGGCAACCATAGGCCGCTTACGTAAACGGCATCGAGGATATGCCACCAACACGCGAGCGTGCCGACGCGATCGCCTTCGTCAGCACCCGCTTTTCCAATCACGCTTGCCGTTAAGGTCGGCCTCTGGGCGCGGATGACCGTGCGATGCTGCAGCTTCGCCACGTGGAGCTAAGGTTGCCGGGAGAGATTAGCGTTTCACGGGCACCCGGAATCATACTGATCCAAGTCAACTTCGCCACTCGTCGCGGAACATCGCGCCGCAAGCCCGGTTGACAAGAGACCCGGGGCTGCTGCGCCTGATCATCCAGAGATGCAACACACATGACTACGTTGACGGTCGATACCGAGTCCGCTGGAATCAGCTCGTATGTGCTTGGCTTGCGCGATGCGCTCCGGGATGGCTCGGCCAGGACGCTTGGCCGATTTGGGCTGGGAGAGCTCGAAGTCGAACTGGTAACCAGTGCGGACTCATTGTGGGCGCTGATCCGGCGCGACGGAAAAGGCGGGCTGGCGCTGCGCGCGGCCTATATTCCGACCGGCTTCGAGTGCACGAAGTTGAAGTCCTCGTCGCGAGAGATGGCGCGCATCACCATTTCGAGCGCACTGGGCGAACATGATGTCTGTTTCTTGCCCGGCGGCGAGGCGCTCGAGTTTCTTCGTATGACCGTGCGTTTCACGCCCGCCGCACCGCTGCTGATACCGTTCGTGCCCAGAGATCTATATCCTCTCGACGCGAAAGACGACCCGCTCGGTGCGTCTGGCACGGTTGAAGCCGTGCAGCGAGGTCTCAATTGCGGCATCGTCTATTTCCGGATCGAGGAACCCGCGTTTGGCAACGTCCTCTATTTTCAAAACCTGACCGCGATGAACGATTATTACCGCGCGACCAAGACGAAACCGGACGGCGTGGTGGGCGGTGTATGGCCCGAACTCGGCCATCTTCCCCCCACGACCGATCAGACTGCAGACCTATCGAGCAATGCGTTGAAGCCAGGCGAACAGATTACGTTGTCCGATGCTATCCTCGTGTTTCGCCACGAGGCGCCGCCACATGAGCGCGAGTCGGCCCGCCAGTTCCTCCAGATGCTCGGTGTCGCCTACAAGATGCTTGACCTGCCGCACACCGACTATCGTGATTGGGTCGAGCGCTGCGAGCGCACGCTGCATGACCTCGATAATGCTCGGGAAGCCACAATCACGCATTATGGCCATCGGTATATCCATCCCTACACGGCAGCCGAATATCCCGATATCATGGTTCAGATGTCGCTGGTCACGGCGATCCACGACTGGGGCAAATGGTTCGGCAAGCCTCACCCGCTCGAAGCAGAATTCAAAGCGGGACTTGAGAAGTTTTACGATCCCAGGCTCAAATCGTTGCGGCGCTATCTTCCTAATGTCGGCGAAGACAAGGACGCGGATGCCGTTGACAGCTGGTACCTCTATCACCCGATGCTCAACCTGGGGATACTCGCGCTCGACGGGGATGAGGATGCGCGCAAGCTGCTGATGAAGTCGATCGATTTCGCGATCAAGTCTGCGCACCACTTCAAATACAAGTGGCCGGTTCAGTACAAGATTACCGATTTTTCAATCATCACGGATGTCGCCGGGGCCGACGGCCGCGGCCAGACTGACGTTGGGGGCATCTATGCCTGGGTCATGCTCCAGGCATTCGAACTGACCGACGACAAACGTTACCTGGACGAAGCGCGGGCAGCGATCGATGCTGCGATGGGATTGCGGTTCAACATCAATTACCAGGCCAATCTCACGGCCTGGGGCGCGGCCGCTTGCATGCGGCTGTGGCGGATCACCAATGACGACGTCTATCTCGAACAAAGCTACGTGTATCTGGGCAGCTTTTTCCACAATTGCGAGATCTGGGAGAGCAAGATCGAGCTGGCGGTCCATTACCGCAATTTTCTGGGCGTCACCTGTTTGCAGGACGCGCCCTATATGGCGATTTACGAGTGTTTTGACTCGTTTGCAGCATTCGAGCGCTATCTGGACGACAGCGGCCCCGACCTTGAACCGGCCGTGCGCATGCTGGTCGCCGAATATTGTAAATATGCCCTCGACCGAGCCTGGTACTATTATCCGGACGCGCTGCCTCCCGAGGCACTGGCGTGTGAGCAGCGCGCGAATAATGGATATATCAATCGTAAGCTGTCCTTCCCGCTGGAAGATCTTTATCCCGATGGCCAGCCTGCAGGCCAGGTCGGTCAGGAAGTCTACGGCGCCGGCGCGGCGTTCATCTTCGCCACACGCGCCTTTCACCATGTCGAGCGTTCACCGTTCCGCCTGTACTGCGACCACTTCGTGCGAGCGATGGAGCGCACGGCCGAGAATGCGCTCACAGTAACGCTCGATGGCGGGGAAACCTGCACGGCGGGCGTCAGCCTTGTGCGGCTGAAGCGGCGCAAGTTCGGCAAGATCAAGATTACCACGGTAGGCGGTGATGTGCTTCGCGCGCATCATAAGTCTGGCGACCGTGTTGACTTCCGCGTGCCAGCCAACGGCCGCTTCGTGCTGACCTGGAGTTGAGCGTGCGTCCAACCAATCTGGACGGCAAGCGTATCCTGGTGACAGGGGGCACCACGGGGATCGGGCGCGCGACGGTCGCGCTGCTCGTGCGCGAAGGCTCACGGGTGCTCACTTTCGGGCGTCACGAGAGGGAGCTGGCCGACGCAATGGCCAGCGCCCGTATTGGACGCGGTAGTATCGAAGGCCTGATTGCCGACGCTGCGACGCGGGAGGGCATCGACGAGGTGTTCGCGGCGGTTGATGAAAGGCTCGGCGGAATCGACGTGCTCGTTGCCAATGCAGCGCTCGGCGCGCAGCCTATCCACGAGATGGCCGACGATGATTGGCGCTATGTGGTTGACACCAACTTCACCGGCTATCTTGCTAGCGCCCGTGGGGCGATCCTGCGCATGGAGAAACAGGGATCTGGACACCTGTTATTCGTTGGATCGATCTCCAGCGAAATCAAGGCTGTCGGCGAAAGCGTCTATGCCGGGACCAAGGCCGGCGTGAAGGCGTTCGCCGAAACGCTGCGCAAGGAAGTGGCGCCGAAGAATATCCTGGTGAGCGTCATTCAGCCCGGATCAGTCGCAACGCCGATGCAGGAATGTAGCGAAGAGGCGAAGCGGCAGGCGATTGCCAACGACGAGATGCTCTACGCCGAGGAAGTCGCTGAGGCGATCCTGTTCACGTTGACCCGATCCCGGCACGCGGACGTCGTCGGACTGCGGATCGAACCGCGCATGCAAAAAACGAGCTGACGGAAAGCGGATGAAAGCCGCGCTCAAGACCAGCGAGGGCAGGCATAAGGCTACCGCCGCGTGCACGGGGCGGACATCGATGCAGTCGCGGCCGCTTGGAAACAAACTCATGCCGCGCGGCTATAAGGTTGTGGTCGTGGGCGGATACGACGCTGGTGGGTTGGCGATGCCGCTGGACTGGCAGCGCATTCAGTTGTTCGAATCTAAAATCATGCCCAGGCCAAGCGTCGCCTTGCGTAACATTTGTCCCGAGCAAGCTACGGTGCTCGAGCGATTGGCATTGCGGGGCAAACTCGACGAGAAGAGTTTGATTAAGCACCGCTTGAGCTGGACCAGATCACCGAAGCGTTCAAGACGGCCGATGCCTCAGCGAAAGCCGCCGCCGTGTTTGTTGCAATTTCGATCACGTGAATGACGCACCTTCTTCAGTTGGTGCCAAGCGGAGGCGCCTCCCCCCGAGCCTTGGCGCTGCTGGAGTCCGAGCGGCTGCTCGTACTCGTCAACGAAGACGCAATGAACGTCACGTTCTTCGCACTGAAATCGGACGGCACATTGACGCCGCTTGATGGAGTGCTCCGAGCTGCAGGCGCCGCATCTGTGCCAGTCGGGCCAGCGGCGGCCTCGCCGCTGGCGGGCTGACCTTTCCAAGCAGGAGAACGATATGTCGTCAGCGCCATCCAACCTACAAGGCAAGCGCGTTCTTGTTACGGGTGGCGCGGGCGGGGTCGGCCGTGCCGTTGCCTCGCGCATGGTCGCCGCGGGTGCAACTGTCCTGATTGCAGATCGCGAAGAGCTGGAATTGCGATGCGCGGTTGAAGCGGTGCGCGCGTCAGTCTCGAACGCGCGCATTGACTCAGTGACCGCTGACCTCGCCAATAGCAGTGGACTCGCACGTATGTTCGACCGCGTCGACACGTGGCTCGGCGGCCTCGACATACTTGTCGCCTGCGCCGGCGTCGGCTCGGGACCGCTCATGGATATGTCCGAGCCCGACTGGCGCTATGTTATCGAGAGCAATTTGGTCAGCTACGTTGCCTGTAGCCAGGGCGCCATCGAGCGGATGCGGGCGGCCGGCATCAAGCATGGCATAATCATCCTGGTCGGGTCGATCAGCGTCCATATCAAGGCGGTAGGCGAGAGTGTCTACAACGCTTCCAAGGGGGGCGTCGCCGCTTTTGCGGAAACTCTCCGCAAGGAACTGATCCCCCATGACATCAGGATAACCTTGGTTGAACCTGGAGCAATCGACTCTGCAATGCAGCCCTTCTCCATCGAGGAACGCGCGCGGCTCGTGAGGGAGAGTAGACTGCTACCGCCTGAGGAGGTGGCCGACGCCATTCTGTTTGCTGCCACGCGCGGTCCTGGGGTGGATGTAGTCACGCTACGGATAGAGCCGCTGGTTCAGAAGATCGTGTAGCGGCAACGCAACCCGGCGAAAAATTGCTGGCTATTGGTAGAACTCCGCCGCGTACCGCACGTTTGCCCCTCACCGGGGAAAGTGGAAAAGGAAGTACGATGACTGACCTGGCGGACGCCCATACTCAACAGCCAAGCCTCGAAGGGCGACGCACCGTTGTTACCGGTGGTACGACCGGCATTGGCCGAGCCATCGCCGTCCTGTTGGCGAGTTACGGTGCCAAGGTCTTCATCTGCGGGCGTAATCCCGCGCATCTGATGGACGCCCTCGAGCGGATACGTGAAGTGGGCGAGGGCGACGGAGTTGCCGTCGATCTGACGCTCGCTGAAGATCTCGAGCATTTCTTCGCCAAAGCCGATGGATATCTCGGCGGGCTCGACATCGCCGTGGTCAATGCCGCCGTTCCTGCCGAAGCTATGGCCGGGACCGACGAGCAGACGATGCGCTATCAGATCGCCGCCGATTTCACCGCCTATCTGGCCACCGCGCAGGCAGCAGCGGAGCGGATGCAGGCGGGCAGCGATATCATCTTGATCGGTTCGATGTCGGCGGTTTCACGCAAGGGAGGGGCGTCGATCTATGTCGCGGCGAAATCGGGAATCGAAGGATTTGCCGTGTCGCTGCGGCAGGAACTCGCCGACGAGGACATCAAGGTGGGCCTCATCGAGCCCGGCTTCACCGGTGCAGATTTTCAGTATCCGGAATTTGGCCCTGAAGACCAAGTCAAATTGATCAACGAACATGTGATGCTGCGCGCCGAGGATATTGCGGTCGCCGCCCATTTCATGCTGACCCAGCCGCGCCGGACGGCGGTGTCGCTGATGCGCGTCGAAACGCGACTCAAGCATCCATGAGCAGGATCGCCATCGCGAGCTTGTCCTTGTTTCCGACAATATTAGCTCGGCGCTCGCAGCTCGCCGGCCATCTCAATGCCGACACCGACCTGCACGGCGAGTTCAATCCGGGGCTGTCACGGTTGTCTCTGAGCACGGCATTCGCTGGAGTTGCGGCGAAATAGCCTCCATAAACTTATTCTTAGAAGCCCGGTTCTGTGGAGACGACGAATGGGCATGGCGCAAGCCGATCGCTCTGCTGGCGAGCCACAAGTCGAGCATCGTCAGGTTGCCCCCAGGCCAGCGCCATGCCCCCTCGAGGATCCGTTCGACCTTGATAATCGTCTGTGCCCGCGCCCCCTCACCAAATCATGGGCAAAACTGCATTCGCACGAGCTTCTCGGCCTTTACACCGAACGCCCTCTCGACCGGATCGCGGTGTTGGCGCAAAGCGCCGAGCGTCCGTTCAGGACAGCCCCCAAAGCCTGGCGATTGACGTGAAACTTCTCGGCAAGCAGGCCGATGTCAACGCCATGTGCCTCAACAATCTTGGTCTTGAGCCAGTCGCCAAATCCTGAGCGGCGTTCCGGGCGCCCAAAACCAGTGCCGCGAAATTCGATGATGGAGGTCGCGTTCGAGCGCAAGGCGCTCACCACCATTATAAACGAGGAGGGATTGAAACTGGCCTGAGAGGCCACATCGTTACAAGCACTGCTGTGCGTCTCTTGCAAGCTTGCGTATTTGCTCTGCCGTTGCGGCGCGGGGATGATCCAGATTCAACCAGACGCGAAGGGTCAAAGCCCCCTTCATCTGCGCATCCGCCTGAAAAAATGGACGCGACAGTGAGCGCATCGACATGCCAAGCAGTTTCAATGGCTGATCCCCCGCCCAGCGACAGTCACAAGACATGTTTCAATCCCGTCGTCGACGGACGCACCCGGCTTCTCATCCTGGGTAGTCTCCCAGGCGAGGAATCGTTACGCGCAGGTCAATATTATGCCAACCCGCGCAACCAATTCTGGCGACTGCTTGGTGACGTCATGGAGATTCCGCTTGCAGACTTGTCCTATTCTGACAGGCTGAGCACTTGCCTGGACCAAGGTGTGGGACTGTGGGACACCGTCGCGCAGGCCCATCGCAAGGGCAGTCTCGACGCCAGAATCCAACTTGAAAGGTCGAGCGATCTGGAAGCGCTGGGGAACGCATTGCCATCGCTCTACGCACTTGCCTTCAACGGCACGACCGCCGCTCGCATAGGGAGACAAGCGGTCGCATCGGATCGCTGGATACTCCTCGATCTGCCGTCGAGCAGCCCGGCCTATCCCCTCGCTTACGGGCTCAAGCTCGAACGCTGGATGATGTTGAGAAAGTTTCTTCACCGTTATGACGTTTAACTGTGGAGGGGCCAGCTGTGAAATCCGCGCACCGACTTCGCGGCATGATGGCGTACCACGCGTCGAGCAGCGGTCCCCGCGGAAACAAGCCGGTGTCGGGTGCATTCAAGCGGAGAGGCGTGCGACGCCCGGCATCAGACTCAGCGTCATTGCTGCGCGTGCCCCTTCAGCGCATACGCTGTGCAACATAATCGAAGAGTCCGGCGATAAAGTCGCGCGGTGCATTAGTGTGGACGCGAATATTACCACGCGGCCGATTTCGGAAGTGTTTTGTAAATAGGTAATAGTCGGTCGCTCAGTCCCTCGGTCGCGCTGCAAGGGCAAGTTGTCAGCACAATTCCGACCCCGGCGATAGGAGAGCTGCCTCCAGAGAGTAGCGCTCCTATCTCTCCAGAGGCCGATTAAACCTGGGTTGCTTTGGCGCGTGATACATTATGCCCGCCAGCACCATAAAGAATGTTCTGCGCGGTTTCGGCGTCAATTCTCCCAACACCCGTGTCGACCGAAACGAAAACGCCGCCTTCGTGAATACGCGACTCATAATATCGCGCGTCCTCCTCGCTTACACCGTGCTTTGTGAGCAGTCCGGCCAGACCACCGGTTAACGCACCAGCGCCAGCGCCGATTGCTGCCGCTTCGGGAACGGCACTCGCTGCGATCGCACCAGCCGCCGCGAGGGGGCCGACCCCCGGGATGGCGAGCGCGGCAATGCCAAGCAATGCACCGATCGTTCCACCCGCAATGGCACCCTTGAGAGCACCTTCTCCTTTATCCTTTACCTCGTGCGTCTCCACATCGCCATAATCCCCGCTCGCACCTTCGTGGCGAGCGATCACCGATAAAGCCGTGTCGGGAACACCCGCGTTGCGAAGCTCCGTGACGGCCTGTTCGGCATCGGCGTTGCTGTCAAAAACAGCAGATACAACTGGGTTCATATAGGCTCCTGGAAATTTCTCTGATGGCGAAATTGCCTTCACCCTACTAGAACCCTTGGGCATGGCAGCCCGCTCCTTGAAGGTATGGTCAGCCGGCGCGTGTGGGGCACGGACTGTCACGAAACCCTTCTCTCACAACATCGCCATAATTTTGCGGCGCCAGTTTGCTCCTCCCACGAATAATGCTGCTCGACATGTGACCTAGGTTCACCTTCGGACAGAGGATTATCAACAAGAGCTTCACTGCGTAGAAGTTGGGCCCCGGGCCATATCGACTGCCTTGCGCAGAGTAATGGAGTGCGAGCCGCGGCGACGGCGCGGCAGCATTGTTTCGAGCTGTCAGGCAATGGGGTGCCTAAGAGTAAACGCCGCTACTCGCAGCGATCCTGCCCGGCGGTTACCGCAAGTCGCCGTTCACCGTCGGGCTTGTGAGCGACAACGTCCCAAATGCTGGTCGGTCACAGGCGCGCCTCGCAATGAACAAAGGGCAGGCTTCAGGAATCAGATTTTATCTGGAAACGGCCGCGATGGCGGGGACTGGAGACACCAATATAGCACGAGGCGGCCTGCAGGTCCGTCCTGCTGCACGATGGAAGCAGGTAATTGATACGGCGGATGAGGCACGATGTAACGCCGAAGCTCGAAGCGCAGAAAGGGGCCCGCGGGGGGTCGCTTCCCGCGGGCCCAAATAGTTACGAGGCCACATCACTAGCGCCGCAGGGTCTGCTCGCATGCCTCAGCTACTTGTACAACACTTTACGCCGGTTCACTTGATCTAGGTTACGACGAATTGTGCTATCTCATTCATTTCGCTGGCTGGACGGCAATTTGCCCTTTTTCTGCCTGCAAAGTTGCTATTCAAAAGGTCGTCGCCAGGCCTTGGAGCCGCGCCGACAAAGATGAACGTATGACGGGTTTGAGGACACAAAAGGCGCATCGTACCGCTAATATGACGGCGTTTGCTGCTATTCGTATGCCATGGGAGACGGGTGGTTCCCCGGGGTTGACCTCGATCAACACGAATGTCGTGAACGGCGAAATCATATTGATGCGGGTTAAGATCGC
>NZ_JAKVIO010000089.1 GCF_022601895.1 Sphingomonas sp. LaA6.9 | reverse complement strand
GGCGTGTTAATTGCATCCCTCTGGCAGTTGACCTGCACCCGGAACTTGGACCGTTTTGAGCTGGAAAATTCCAGTTATGATTGAGGGCCAGGACACGGAGTGAGCGATGAAGAGGACGAAGTTTTCGGAGGCGCAGATGTAAGCGCCGACGGAACCCGGCCTTGTACGGATCGGGGTGAGCGTGGATTTCGCAGGTCAGAAGGAGGCCTTGCGAGTGGATATCGAGCAGTCAAACGAGCCTCGTATGAGCGCTCGCCGTGATGGCGGAGCGATCGAACGAGTGGAGCGACGTCGGCATTGGAGCGACGAAGAAAAGCTCGCGATCCTGAAGGAGACGACGCAGCCTGGTGCCATCATGGCGGTGGTCGCGCGGCGGTATGGGATCGGGACAGGTCAGCTCTACACATGGCGTAAGCAATTGCTCCGCGGTGCGATGGCGGGGTTTGTGCCAGTCGAACTGGTGAATCCCGAGCCGTCAGGCACACCATCGGGGATCGGCCGGATCGACATCAAGCGGGGCGGCGGCTTCACTGTGTCGGTGGACAGGCTCGTTGATCGGGACGCTCTGAGGTTGGTCCTCGAGATCGTCGGGGAGCTTGAACGTTGAGTCTGACGCTGCCGCCATCGGCGAAGATCTATTTGTCGCTGGCGCCGTGCGACATGCGCAAGGGGTTCGACGGGCTATCGGCGCAGGTTCGCAATATCCTGCAGCTCGATCCTTTCTCTGGCGCCGTATTTTTGTTCCGCGGAAAACGAGGTGACAGATTGAAGGCGCTGGTCTGGGACGGGTCGGGGCTGTGCCTCTATGCGAAACGCCTCGAGCGCGGAAAGTTCGTGTGGCCGCGTAGCCAGGACGGGGCAGCAGCGAGGCTCTCGGCCGCGCAGTTGGCAATGCTGATCGAGGGGCTGGATTGGCGGCAGGCGATCATCCATGACGAAGTGGTCACGCCGACCCTCGCGTGAGCGATAAAGTCTCGGAAAACTGCGATTTTTTCTAGGATTGTCGGGATGATTCCGCTATAGCCGGGGCATGTGGTTCGATCTCGATCGCCTCCCCACAGACCCGGTTCTTCTGCACAAAATGCTGCGGGAGATGGCTGAGGCCATGGAACTGGAGCGGGCCGAACTGAAGGCGGCGAAGGAGACCGTCAAGGCCCAGAATCTGACGATCGAGAAGCTCGAACACCGCCTTGCCCGGCTGCTGCGCGTCCAGTTCGGCCGCAGTTCGGAAAAGATGGACATCGCGCAACTGCGCCTGATGTTCGAGGAGGTCGACACCCCCGAACCGGCCAATGATGACGCGCCGACAGCAGCGAAACCGCGATCAGCGCGCAAGGCTGGAACCAGGGCGCCGATCCCTGCGCACATCGCGCGCCTGACGACGGAGCATCGCCCGCAACCTTGCGGCTGCGGTGGTATCGAAACCGTTATCTGTGAAGACGTCACCGCAGTGCTGGATTATGTGCCAGCCCGCTTCCGCGTCCTGCGCCATGTCCGCCCCCGTATCGCCTGCCGGTCCTGCGAGACGGTCCGACAGGCTCCGGCCATCGATCTGCCGTTGCCCAGGGTCATGGCGAGCAGCGCGCTGCTCGCGCATCTCATCGTCAGCCGCTTCGTCGATCATCAGCCCTGGCATCGCCAGTCGGTGATCCTGCGGCGCCGAGGCGTGGACATCGATCGCGACGTGATGGGCCGCTGGTCCCGCAAGCTGGCCTGGCTGATGGCGCCGCTTGGCGAGCGCCTGCTCGCCCACGTCCTCGAGGCCCCCAAAATACATGGTGACGAGACGCCGGTCACCTTGCTGATGGGCGAGGACGGGAGCCACACCGCCTACTTCTGGGTCTATTTGCGCGATGGTCGTTCGAGCGGGGACATGAGCCCGCCCGCCGTGGCGTTCCACTTCACGACCGGTCGCGGCGGCCAGCATCCCGCAGCCCATTTCGCCGGTTATGAGGGATACCTCCAGGCGGACGGCTATGCCGGCTACAACACGCTGTACCGCGACCCAAAGACGAAGGCTCCGCGCGGCGTGACCGAGGTGGGCTGCTGGGCTCACGCGCGGCGCAAGTTCACCGACATCCTGGAAAAGAGCCCCTCGCCGATCGCGGCCGAGGCCGTTGTAAGAATCGGCGCGCTGTTCGCGATCGAGCGCGACATCAAGGGGGCACCGCCGGATGAACGACGACGGGTGCGCCAGCAGCTGGCCGCCCCGAAACTGGCTGCCTTAAGGCCATGGCTCGAATCTCAGATGCGCGGGCTGTCTTCGGACAGCGCGTTGGCGAAGGCATGCCACTATCCGCTAAACCGCTGGGCGGCGATGGTCCGCTATTGCGACGATGGCCTGCTCGAGATCAGCAACAACCTGGTCGAGAATTCCCTGCGCGGCGTTGCTCTTGGCCGGCGCAACTGGATGTTCGTCGGCTCGACCAAGGGGGGAGATGCCTCCGCTTTGTTTTACTCGCTCGTCGAGACATGCCGCCTCAACGGCGTGGAGCCCGAGGCCTGGTTCACCGACGTCATCGCGCGTATCGGCAACCACCCAATCAATCGGATCGACGAATTGCTGCCGTGGAACTGGCGGGCAGCAAGAGAGGTCCAACCCCTGGAGCATGCTGCTTGAGCAACGCCTTTGCCGTGCGGATGACGATCACGCTGGATGACGTGACACCGGCCGTGAGCCGCATGATAGAAGTCCCGCTGGATATCCGGCTCGATCGCTTGCACACCGTCTTCCAGGCGGCGCTGGCGTGGACTGACAGCCACCTGTGGGAACTGACCTTCGGACGTACAGGCTTCGGCATCCCCGACCCCTCATACGGCTTCGATGGTCCGCTTGATGCCCGCAAGGTGACCTTGGCCCAGGCTCTCGAGGGAATGCGGGGCAAGACCTTCCGATACCTCTACGACTTCGGCGATGCCTGGGAACACAGCGTCAGGATCCACGGCATCACTCCGGCCGACCCCCAAGGCAGCTATCCACGCCTGCTCGAAGCCACCGGCATGCGCCCGCCCGAGGACTCAGGCGGTCCCTGGGGCTATGCAGAAAAGCTGGAGGCCCTCGATGACCCAACGCATGAGTACCATGAGGAAGCGTTGGATGCTTTGGGCGACGACCATGATCCCGATGCTCAGCCCGATATCGACCTGATCCACACCCGCTTCACGGCGCTGGCAAATAAATGGGCGCCGCGCCCGCGGAAGGCCAAATAGGACTACGTCAACGCCGCCTTCCGTCGGCGCTTACGCGCAGATTGCCTTTGTGTTGAAGCAGGCGGACGATGGAACGTCGGTTGGCGAGGTGTGCCGCAAGGCGGGGATCAGCGAGGCGACGTACTATAACTGGCGCAAGAAGTACGCCGGACTGATGCCGTCGGAGATGAAGCGGCTGCGTCAGCTCGAGGAGGAGAACGCGAAGCTCAAGCGCCTGGTGGCTGACCTCAGCCTGGACAAGGCGATGCTGCAGGATGTCGTCTCGCGAAAGCTCTAAGGCCTGATCGGCGGCGCGAGCTGGTCGATGATGTTCGTGGCACATGGCAGGTTAGCATCCGGCGAGCCTGCGCCGT
>NZ_JAKVIO010000088.1 GCF_022601895.1 Sphingomonas sp. LaA6.9 | reverse complement strand
CCGATGTTTCGGAGGCGGGGCTGCCCGCGCGCGCTGGTGAGCCGGAGGGGTCGGCTTCGGCGACCAACGTCGAAACCAACACCGGCGCGATGACTCTCACTGTGCCCGATGGCGCGGCAAGCGTGACGATCAACGGCACAGCGATCACGGCTATCGGTCAGGTCATCACCACGCCGAAGGGTGCGTTGACGATCACCAGCGTCTCCCCTGGCACGATCGAGTACAGCTATACGCTCAGCGACAACACCTCGGGTAACATCACCGCCGATATCTTCACGGTCACGGTGGTCGACAACGACGGTGACAGCCTGACCCTTCCGCTGGTCATCAATATCGCCGACGATGCGCCGACCGCGCGGAATGACAGCGACAGCTTAGCTGGCGGCACCTTCGGCCCGGAGACGGGCAATGTCATCACGGGCGCCGGCACCACCAGCGGCTCCACCGGCGCCGACACGCAGGGCGCAGACGGCGCCACCGTCACCGCGATCGGCAATGGCACGACGAGCGTCGCTGCGGGCACCGCGATCGCGGGGCAATATGGCACGCTGACGCTGGGCGCCGATGGCAGCTACAGCTATGTCCGCAATCCCGGCACGCCCGGTGGCGTCACCGACAGCTTCGGTTACACGCTGACTGACGGTGATGGCGATACGTCGTCGGCCACGCTGGTCATCACGATCGGCGATGACACGCCATCGACCGATGTTCCCGCCGCGGGCGGCGAGACGACCACGGTTCATGAGGCTGGCCTGCCAGCGCGCGGTGGCGAGAGCGAAGGCTCGGGCAGCGCGGCGAATAGCGAGCAGGTATCGGGCACGATCGACTTCACCTCGCCCGACGGGATCGGCAGCGTATCGCTCGGCGGCACCGTGATTACGCCGGGCGCCCTGCCGCAGACGGTTGCCAGCGATGCGACGGGTACACTGGTCGTCACCAGCTTCAGCTATGACGCGGCGACGGGCACGGGAAGCATCGGCTATACCTATACGCTGACCGACAATACGCTGGCGGACACATCGGGCGTCAGCTTCGCACTGGTCGTGACAGACGCCGATGGCGACGTGGCCAGCGACAGCCTCGACATCACGATCGTCGACGACGCACCCACCGCGCTCGACGATGCCGACAGCGTCACCGAGGATGGCCCCGTTATCGCCGACGGCAACGTCCTTACCGGCAATGGCGGCACCGACCTCAATGCCAGCGACGGTGTGGCGGATGTCCGGGGCGCTGACGGCGCCGTGGTCACCATCACCGGCACCTTCGAGGGGCAATATGGCACGCTCGTGCTCAATGCCGATGGCAGCTATGTCTATACGCTCAACAATGCGAGCCAGCCCGTGCAGGGGCTGTCGGCGGGCGAGACGCTGACCGAGAATTTCGACTATGCCATTCGCGACGGCGATGGCGATAGCTCGGGCGCGACGCTAGTCATCACGATCAACGGTGCCGATGACGGCGTCGTCATCAATGGCCTCGCCGTTGAGGGTGGTGAGCTCGAGGTTTATGAAGACGATCTCGCCGATGGCAGCTCGCCCGATGCGGCGGCGCTGGTCCAGGGCGAAAGCTTCACGATCGACACGCCCGACGGACTCGGCAATGTCACGATCGGCGGCGTTCAGGTCGTGGCCAATGGTGTCTTCACCGCACAGAGCGTGACCACCGCGATCGGGACGCTGTCGATCACCGGCTTCACGCCCGTGACCGGCGCCGATGGTTCCGTGATCGGCGGCACCTTCACCTACAGCTATGAACTGACCGACAATACGCTGGCGCATACGCTTCAGGGCAAGGACGGTGTCGCCGAGAGCTTTGCGGTCGTCGTTACCGACAGCGACGGATCGAGCGCGAATGCCAGCCTCGACGTGCGCGTCATAGACGATGTATCGACCGCCAATGCCGATTCCGGCAGCGTCGCCGAAGGCGCTGTGCTCGTTGTCGATGCGGCCTCGGGCGTGCTCGCCAACGACGTTGCGGGCGCTGACGGCTTCGCCGCGGGGGGCGGAGTCGTCGGTGTCCGCGCTGCGGGCGGCGACACGACAACGCCAGTCGCGACGGGCGTCGGCAACACGATTGCCGGTCTCTACGGCACGCTGACGCTCAACGCCGATGGCAGCTATACCTATGACGCTGCCGCCAATGCGGTGCCTTCAGGCGGCGCGAGCGAGACCTTCGTCTACACCGTCCGCGACGCCGATGGCGACATCTCGACGACGACGCTCGTCATCGACATCTCCGATAGCGGCCTTGCGGCACGCGCGGACGACGTGACCGTGAACGAGGCGGCGCTTCCTGTGATCGGCAGCGATCCGGCGAGCACCGCCGAGACCGCCACCGGCACGCTGGTCGACAATGTGACCGGGGGCACCGGTCCCTTCACCTTCACGCTCGTGGGCTCGGGCACGGGCAGCCTCGGCACGCTGACGCTCGATCCCAATGGCAGCTACAGCTATACGCTCAATCAGGCCCTCGATGGCGTGACCGCGAACAACGGCGCCAACACCGTCGACAATGCCGAGACCTTCACCTTCCTGGCGACCGACGCCGATGGCAACACGGTCACCAGCACGATCACGATCGACGTGATCGACGACGTGCCGGTCGCTCGTAACGACGCGCCCGTCTCGATCGCCGAGGATTCGCCGGGCACGGTGGGCGGCAATGTGCTGGCCAACGACACCCCGGGCGCCGACGGCGCGACACTGACATCGGTCACGATCGGCGGCGTCACGACCGCCATTGCCGCGACAGGCACGACCAATGTCGTCACCGCGAATGGTGCCTACAGCTTCCAGGCCAATGGCGCCTGGACCTTCGATCCCCATTCGGGTCTGAACAATGCGTCGGGCATCGATGCCTCGTTCAGCTATGTCATCACGGATGGTGATGGTGATCAGGCTGACGCGACCCAGCCTGTCACCATCATCGACGGCCAGGTTCCGGTCGCCGGCGCGCCGATCACATTGACGCTCGACGATCAGAACCTGGCCAATGGTTCAACGCCTGCGGCCCCCGACAGCACCTCTGCGAGCATCGCCTTCACACCGGGCTCCGACGCGATCGCAAATATCGTCTTCGGCACCGACCTGACCGGGCTTGGAGGCGGGCTCAGCTGGACTCGCGTCTCGGGCACCCAGATCGTCGGTAAGGACGGCGCGACGACGATCGTCACGCTCGATCTGGTGCGCGTTGGCGACACCGCGCAGGTGACCGCCACGCTCAATGACAATTACGACAGCCATCCCGGCATCAATGTCGACGATATCGCGGCGCTCGGCAGCGTTGGCGTTGTCGCCACCGATATCGACGGAGATACCGCGACGGGCGTCGTCAATGTCGCAGTCTCCGATGATCTGCCCACGACCAATGCCAATGTGCTGGTGCGCCTCGACGACGATGCGCTGACGGGCGGCAATCCCGGCGGCACCGGCGACGATGTCGATGGCCTCAATGTCACCGGCACGCTGGCGCACAGCTTCGGTGCCGATGGCGGCACGATCGCGCTGCTGCAGAGCGGAGCGCCCGCGGGTTTCGTCTATGAGCTTTCGGGCTCGGACCTGCTTGTGAAGCAAAACGGCACGCTCGTCATGACGGTGACGCTCGATCCGGCGACGGGTGCCTACAGCGTCACCCAGAACGCGCCCGTCCGGCACACCGGCGCCGACGAGGACAACAAGGCGTTCAACATCACTTATCACGTCACCGACGGCGATGGCGACACCACCACGGGGACGCTTTCGATCAACGTCGATGACGACAGCCCGACCGCGCGTGCGGATATCGACAGCGTCACCGAGGATGGCCCGCTGGTCGCTGACGGCAATGTGCTCACGGGCACGGGCG
>NZ_JAKVIO010000030.1 GCF_022601895.1 Sphingomonas sp. LaA6.9 | reverse complement strand
TCCGCGACGTCACCATAGAACACCTCCTTCATCAGCATGATTAGAAGGTGTTGCGATGACCAGTTGAACCCGCCCGGCGGGTCCGGACGTTCCGTTAACGCCGGAAATTTGCGTCTTCGGTCATCGATGGTGCCCTGATCCGGGATCGCGCACGAAAAGATGGCGCTGTCGAGGGACAAGAAAAAGGCGCCCGGCGGTTGATCCCGCCGGGCGCCTTGTCAGGTCTGTATTTCAGTCCAGGTCGACCTGAAGCGTGAAGGGCTCAGAAGTCCGACCAGTCCTCACTGCTCGCGGCATGGCCGTTTGAAGCACCGTTCGTCTTTGCCATTGCCGAAACGGGCAGCGGCTTGACCGGCGAGACATAGGGATTCGAGGTCGCGCTGACGCCCGTCTTGACGCTGGCCTTGGCCGGGGCTGCGGGCTTGCGCAAGGTCGAGCGGGTTTCATTGCTCACCTTGAACAGAGCGGCCTGCTCGGCGAGCGACGTGACTTCGGTCGTCAGGTTGCGCGCAGCGGCCGAAGTCTCCTCGACCATGGCAGCATTCTGCTGGGTCGACTGGTCCATGGTGCTGATCGCGACGCTGATCTGGCTGATCGCCGACGACTGCGCCTGATTGTCCGCAGCCATGCTGCCGAGCAGCGTGTGGACTTCACCCACGTCGCCCGAAATGTCGGCGAGCGCACCGTCGACCTTCTGTACCGCGCCCACGGCCATCACGATATCGGCCTGGGTGGCGGTCAGCTGTTCGCGGGCGCGCTTGGCCTCTTCTTCCGAACGCATCGCAAGCGCGGAGACGAGGTCGGCGACGACCGCGAACCCGCGGCCCGCATCGCCCGCGCGGCCAGCTTCGACCGCAGCGTTCATCGCGAGAACGCGTGTCTGGAAGGCGATCTTGTCGAGACCTTCGATGACCGAGTCGATGCCCGTCGCGCTTTCGCGTACGCGCTCCATCGCTTGGACCGCCTCGTCGGCGATCGAGCGGCCACCGCTGACGGTGGCGATCGCCTGGTCGGCACGCGCGACGGTGCGACCTGCGGCAACCGCGGTGGCTTTGAGACGATCGTCGATCTGGACCAGCGCGGCGGAGGTTTCCTCGAGGCTTGCAGCATTGCCCTCGGTACGGCGCGCGAGATCTTCCGATGCCTGCGCGATTTCCTGCGAACCCGTGCGGATGCCCGTCGCGCTTTCCGAAACGGCACCGATCATCTCGCGCAGGCGCACGACCGCCTCGTTGAAGTTGGTCTTGAGGCTGGCGACGGCGACGGGGAATTCGGCCTTCACCTCGGTCGTCAGGTCACCCTGCGCCAGTGACGAAAGACTGTCGCCAAGCGTGGTGGTGACAAGCTGCTGCTCCTCGGCGAGCTTGCGATCGGCTTCCTGACGCGCGACGGCGGCGAGGCGGAATTGTTCGACCGCCTGGGCTATTTCCCCGAGCTCGTCGCCGCGATCACGATGCGGCACCACGGCTTCGCGACCCTCGGCAAGCGCGGTCGTCACGCCGGTCAGTTCGCTCAACGGGCGCGAAACGGTGCGGTTGAGCGCGTTCCAGATGAACACGAGAACACCGATCGAAAGCAGCGCCATCACCGACATGAAGATCAGAGCCGAATGCGCGAACGCATCGGCGGTCTCGCCGCCCTTGCGCGCGCGTTCCAGCGCCATTTCGATCAGCTTGTTGGCCTGCTTCAGCGCGGCGTGCGAAGCTTCCTTGCCGTCGGTCTTCAGAAGATCGAGCGTTTCGGCGTCGCGCTGCTGGCGGCTGAGATCGAGGATCCCGGCGTTGACGCTCTGCAGCTTCTCGACATTTTCCTTGAGCGTCGCGACTTCGCCGGCGAAATCTTCTCCCGCAACCTTTTCAAGATTGTCGAGTTCGGCGCCGATGTCCTCGTGGTTCTTCTCGATCCGCTTGTCGAGGCTGCTCGTTTCCTCTGCGCTTACCGCGGTCATGTGCGAATAGACCATGATACGGTATTCGCGCAGATAGCCGAGAATCCTGGCGAGCGAACCGGTGGTCGGCAACCCGCGCGTGATGTGACGAGCGCCAGCGGCGCTGATCTGATTGTTGGAAATGATTGCTGCTGCGCCCAGAGCTGCGACAAGCAGGGCGATCAGTGAAAATGCGACCAGCATCTTTCGAGGCAGTCGCCAGTTCTGGAGAGCATCTTGCATCTCGAATTTCCTTCAGTCTGGAGGGTAGCTTGCCGGGTCAGACGAAATTCTGCGCCCGGAAGGGTTTGGTGGAGGGCAGTGCTGAGCGGGATATGGTGGCAGCAACGCCATTCGAGCGAAGCGTCGGACCCGGTTGCGCCGCATGCGGATCGGCGGACAACCGGTTGGGAACGTACAAAAATACGACGTTCGCAGGCATGGTGGTCATGGCAAGAAATCCTGTGGAGGCGATATCCGGGCTCCGCGCATGCGCTCGCAGCCAGTTCAATTATAGGATGAGGAGAGCGCGGAGCGGCCGATTGCAGATCGGACGACGCGGGCGAGTGTGCTTGAAAGTCAATTTGGTTAGATTTGTGTAAATCGCGCCAGCGAGCACGGGACGTTCCTATAAGGGAAGCTGATCCCCATTGGAGTTTCGTTCAATGCCCTTCGAGACCGGTCCGAATGACCAGCGGCCGACTGAGCGCCGCACACCGTCCTCCACACGCTGGCTACTCTCGGCCGCGCTGTTTCATGCGGCGTTTGTCGCGTTTCCGGCCGGTGTCGCCCATGCCAACACCAATCCACTGCATGAGGCGGTGGGCGCGCCCGAGAACTTGACCCTGACCGCCAGCGTGCGGTCACGCGTCGAGGGCATTGACGGCCAGTTTCGCCCCAATGTGGCCGAGGACGATTTCATGTTCTCGCTCAAGACGACGGTGGTGGCGGAGTATGACGCCGGGCCGGTAAGGGCAGGCGCCGAGCTGTGGGACGCGCGCAGTTATGGTCAGAAGCGCAACTCTTCGGCAGGCACCAACGAAGTCAACGCGATGGAACTCGTGCAAGCCTATCTGGGCGTGGACATCGACGATCTCGGCGGAGGTTCGAAAGCTGTCGCGCGTGCGGGACGCTTCACGCTCGACATCGGTTCGCGCAGGCTCGTTGCGCGTCAGGCATTCCGGAATACGACCAATGCTTATACCGGCGCCTATGTCGACTGGACGGGACGCGGAGGCGACCGGCTGATCCTGCTGTGGTCGATGCCGCAGATTCGTTTGCCCGACGATGCCGACGGCATCCGCGACGACGAGGTGGAGTGGGATCAGGAAACCACCGATCTGCAGCTCTTCGGCGGCAGCTTCACCAAGGCGGGCGTGTTCGGCAAGGGGACGCTGGAAATCTATGGCTATCGCTTGATGGAGCGCGATTCCACGGAACGCCAGACACGCAACCGGAGGCTCTTCACGCCGGGCATGCGGTTGTTTCGCAAGCCCGCAAAGGGAGCGATCGATTTCGATATCGAAGCTGCCTATCAATTTGGTGAAACCCGCGGAAGCACTGCAGTCGGCGACGTCAACGATCTCGATGTCTCTGCCTATCTGGTTCATGCCGAAATCGGAAAGACCTTTGCAGGCCCTCTGAATCCGAGGCTTTCAGTCCATTACGACCTGGCCAGCGGTGACGAAGCCTCGTCGCGCACGTACAACCGTTTCGACACGCTCTTCGGCGCGCGCCGCTTCGATTACGGGCCGACGGGACTCTACGGGCCGATCGGCCGTGCCAACCTCCTGTCGCCCGGCGTTCGGCTCGATGTGAAGCCTGACAAGCGTCTCGACGCGTCGGCCATGTACCGTGCGCTCTGGCTCGATTCAACGACGGACAGCTTCGCATCCACCGGCGTGCGTGACCGTACGGGTGCTTCGGGGCGCTTTGCCGGCCATCAGCTCGAAGCGCGCGTGCGCTACTGGATCGTCCCCGAGCTTCTGCGGATCGATACGGGCGCTGCCTATCTCGCCAAGCGCCGCTTCCTGGACGATGCGCCCAACGCGCCGGACACCGGCGATACGCGCTACGCCTATATGGATCTGACCTTCGAGATCTGAACCTGCTCGACGAGCGTGCCGATCGGCGGAGCCATGGCTTCGCTGGTCGGCACCGCGTGCTTCAGCCTTGATCCGTCCTCGCGCCACTTCTGCCGACCTCCCGGAGTGCCCCGTTTCATGTCCAGCCTTGATGAAGAGATCGTGGTGCTTGCGATCGCTGATCGGGCGCTACGCAGCATGTGGTCGGCGCGGCTGGGTCTTGCGGGTGAAATCCTCGTGATCGTGGATAGATGCGACGAGCCCGCCCTCGATGCAGCGATGCGCAACGCTGCAACGCTGATCACGGACCTCGGCGTACCCTGCACCGGACCGTCAGAGCGAATTGCGGCCGTGCGCCGCCAGGGCTGGTGCAACGGCGTCATCCTGCTGGTTTCCAACCCGCAGACCGATTGCGGCGATCCGCTAGCCGTCATGGTGGCGCGAAATGCGGAGACCAGGGTGGTGGTAGCGCTGCTCAGGGCGTGGCGGTGCGAGCGCACGTTGGGCGCTGCGGTCTAATTCCTTGGAAACCAGCCGCCCGCGAAAGCAATGCCCAGCGCTTCGGAGAGGCTCCGTACCTCGAGCTTGTCCATGACCTTCGCACGATAGATCTCCACCGTGCGCGGACTGATGTCGAGATCATAGGCGATCGCCTTGTTCGAGCGGCCATCGATGAGGCCGCGCAACACGTCGCGCTCGCGCGAGGACAGCAATGCGAGCTTTGCGGCGGCGACCTCGATGCGCGCGGCCTCCTGACTCGAGTGCGCCTGGCGCGAGAAGGCGAGATCTATCGCCTGGATGAGCGCGAGGTGATCGCAAGGCTTTTCGATGAAGTCGATCGCCCCGGCCTTCATCGCAAGCACTGCCAGAGAGACATCGCCCTGGCCGGTCAGGACGATGGCCACGAACCTGGAGCATTCGGGGCCGATGGCCTTGAGCACGTCTATTCCCGACGCGCCGGGCATATGCAGGTCAAGCAACAGGCAGCCGGGTGCCAGTGCATCTGCCGCGGCCAAAAAGGCGTCGCCCGATCGAAAACCGCGAATGGCCATGTCGGGCATGACCGACATCAGGCTCTGGAGCGACGAACGCACGATATCGTCGTCATCGACGATGTAGAGGTTTCTGGTCGTCATCCTGCCATGAGTTCCGTCTGGGCAACGGCGGGGAGGGAGAAGCAAATCACGGCCCCACCGCCGGGCCTGTTTTGCGCCGAGAAGCTGCCGCCATGGGATTCGATGATACGCCGGCAGATCGAAAGCCCCACCCCCATCCCATAGGCCTTGGTCGAAGCGAATGGCTCGAACGGCCGCTCCAGTATGTCGGTCGAAATCCCGGGACCGTTGTCGCTGACGCTCATCATGACCATGCCGTCGGAGATCCCGCGGGAGGCCAGCACGATCTCGGCCGGACCATCGCTTCCGTCGCGCAATGCTTCGAGCGCGTTGCGCACGACATTCACGAGCACCTGTTGCACCTGCACCCGGTCCGCAAGGACCAGCGGGTGCGCGCGATCGAGGTCGTAGCGGATGTTGACCTTCTGATTCTGCGCGCCGGCCAGAACGAGATGGACCGCTTCGCTGGCGATTTCCTCGAGCGGCTCGACGCCGATCTCGACCTCTCCCTTGGCAACGAAATTGCGCACGCGGCGGATGATGTTGCCGGCACGCAGCACTTGCCCGGAAGCCAGTTGCACGAGGTCCCTGACATGCTCGCCCCGGGGAGCGTCTTCTGCGAGGAGCATTTCCGCGGCACCCAGGAAATTGGTGATGGCGGCGAGCGGCTGATTGAGCTCGTGTGCGAGGCCAGCCGCCATTTCGCCCATCGCGCTCAGCCGCGACACATGAAGCAATTGGTCGCGCAACTCGCCAAGTCGCGCCTGCGCCGCCAGTTGCTCGCTGATGTTGCGCACAAAGCCGATGAAAACGCGCACATTTCCGTTGTACGCTTCACCGACCGCGAGTTCGATCGGGATCTCGGCACCGTTACGGTGCAATGCTGTCATCGTTCGGGTGCGGCCAACCAGATAGGGTTCACCGGTCTTCAAGTAGCGTGTCAGCAGTTCGTCATGGTGATTGCGATAGCGTTCGGGCATCAGCAACGTGATATTGTGGCCCAGGACCTCGTGGGCCTTGTATCCGAACAGCGCTTCGGCCGTCGCGCTGAAGGATCGAATATGGCCCTGCTCGTCGATCGTGACCATGGCATCGGGCACCGTCTCGAGGATTGAGCGGAGTTCGGATTCGCGGGCTTGCAGCGTGGCTTCACGCTCTTCGCGCTCGGTGGCGTCGAACATGATGCCGATCATGCGCATCAGCCTGCCCTCGGGGGAATAGACGCAGCGCGCCCATCCTTCGATCGTCCGCGTCCTTGTAGCGCCGGCTTTCGAGCTTAGCCGGAAACTGAAGCGCGGCAATCTGTGCTCAGCCACTTCGCGCTCGCTCGGGACGATCTTGCTGTCGAAATGTTGCCGGACCTGTTCGCGCCAGCGCCTGAATCCAGGCATGGCGGGAGCGGGGCCGAGCAGCC
The DNA here is from genome assembly GCF_022601895.1 of Sphingomonas sp. LaA6.9. Taxonomy (GTDB): domain Bacteria; phylum Pseudomonadota; class Alphaproteobacteria; order Sphingomonadales; family Sphingomonadaceae; genus Sphingobium_A. Next base: position 48,291 of record NZ_JAKVIO010000030.1, on the reverse strand, counting down.
GTTCGGCATCACCGGACAGACGCAGTTGATTGGTGGCCACTTCCCATTCGAAGATTCCGATTTCGAGCGATTCCACCGCAAGCCCAAGACGCGCGTCGCTGGCGCGCAACGCCTCTTCGGCATTTGTTCGTGCGGTTATATCTGTCATCGACAGCACGATGACCGGATCGCTATCCTCGCGCGCCTGCAGAAGCCGTGCTTGTTCGATCACACGCAACTGCGCTCCCCAGCGCGCGAATTCGGTGACTTCTTCCTCCCAAGGCCGGCCTGCATCGAGCGCCCTGACGATCGTTTCCCAACGGCTGGCATCGGCCGCACCCGTCAGCACATGCTTGGGTTGGCCGAGAGCCTCGGCTGCCGCCCAGCCATAAAGTCGCTCACATCCTTCGGACCAGTGCACGACGCGCCCATTCACATCGACAAGGACGACGGGGGCGGAATCGAGTGCGCGGGTCACTTCCCAGCGCGCCACATGTTCGCGCGCCAGTCGCGACCATGCCCAGATCAGGATCGCAGCGGATATGGTGATCTGTGCGCTCGCGCGCAGGATTTCCACCGCGTTTAACGGTATGGCAGTGTTGTTCAATGCCCAAAGCTGGGCAAGCGCGAACACGATGGGGGCCAGCACGCACAGGCCGAAGATGGTGCGTAGCGTACGCCCCTCCAGGCCATGCGTCGAAAGCAGGCCAAGCCACCCAAAATAGCGGCGCCAGCTTATCAGCGCCATCGCAAGCGCTGCAATCGACGCTGCGGTGGGGATGGACATGCTCGCGTGTCGCTCCCACAGGGGAGGCGCATCCAGGCCAAGCGGTATCGAAGCTCCGGCAATGACCGCGACACCCAGCGTAAGGCTTGCGATCAGGACAACCAATTGTCCGTGATGCCGTCGGTTGCCGAGCGAAATGAGCGTGGCCGCTGCGACCATGAGAACTGCGACTGCAGGTATGGTCCCCGGGTGCTTGGGTATCAGCGCGGATTTGCGCGAAACGATGTCGCCGAAAAGGCTTGCGTCGAACCAGGCTGGAACGCCGGTGGCGTGTTCGGCCAGTGCCGCGGCCGCGATGCTCACGGGCGCAAGGAGAATTGCGACGGTCAGCACCCGGCGGCCACGCATCGCCGCAGCCTGAGCCAGTGCAACCAGCGCCAGCGCCGCAGCGGTCAGCGGCTGCATCGGATAGTGATGATTTCCGAATCCCGTGAGCTCGGGCACGCCCAGAAACCAGCCCGCCAGAACCAGCGCGCAGCATCCGAACGCGATCGTCGAGAAAAGGACTGGGGTAGGTCCCGCATCGGGCGCCGCGGATCGGTTTGCGATCTGCCCGACTGCACTGAATGACTGCATTCCGGTTTGCTGACTGCCTCAAAATATGTCGAGGCTTGGTCGCTAGCTGAATGTGGAATGTTGTAAAAGACAGATTTGTACGTCTAGATGACGTCAATTCGTCAGTTTAATGCAACCATCTGTCATTATTTAAAAAATTTTCGACAATAAAGAACAACAAATTACGCGATACCGAGTTTTTGCGATCAGTTCGCAATGTTTTCGCGCGCGAGGCCATCTATCACGGCGCGGTTGACGGCGATCAGATCCTCAATGGAATCCCGCCCCGTGATTACTTCGCTGGTGTAACGTTCGACCCAGAGCGCGAGTGAAATGATCCGCGCGCGCAGTTCCTCGGGCAGCCGGTTCCCAGGCGTTCCGCACATGGCGGAGAAGGTGCTCCAGGCTTCTCGGTTGCGGTGCAGGGCGGGCATCAGCGCAGCGCCGGAAAGGCCTGCATCGCGAGCGTCGATCATCTCGCCGGTGATCTGGTTCATCAACCGATATTCAGTGGCCCTGGGGGTCTCCGCGATAGATTGCGCGCGGCGATAGGCGTTGAGCGACATGGTATCTCCCTGGAATATCCAGAGGCATTTTAGAACGAAGGCGGTGCCGGGGGGCATGTGGCGTCGCATTTTTCGTGCTTCGTCGTCGATTGCGGAAAAAGCGGGGCTGCCGAGCCACCCCCTCGAACTTCATCCTATAATCAGGGGACCGGCCTCGGCCATCCACCTTCACCGGATCTGTTCATGCTCAACGGTATCGGCCTCGTCATTATCCTGGTCTGCGTCTTTGGCAGCTTCTTGCTGTCGGGAGGCAACCTGATGGTCATCGCCCACGCATTGCCGCATGAAATGATGGCGATCGCGGGGGCTGCCATCGGCGCCTTCATTCTGGGTAACTCGCTGCCTACCGCGAAAAAGGCGTGGGCAGGGGTCATCCGTGTTTTCAAGGGGCCGCGCTGGACCGAGGCGGACTATCGCGACCTCCTCGCGCTGATGTTCACGCTGCTGGCGACGTTTCGCAAGGGCGGTGCCACAGCGATCGAAAGCCATCTCGACGCGCCGGAAAACAGCACGATCTTCGGCCGCTACCCACGTCTTCTCGAAGACAAGGGGCTCATCGAGTTCATCTGCGACTATCTGCGGATGATGACGGTCAATTTCGAGGATCCGCATCAGCTTTCGGAGGCCATGGAGAACGACATCGAGCGTCATCATGCCGAAGAGCTGCAGCCCCAGCATTCGCTTCAGGTGATGGCTGACGGCCTGCCGGCGCTAGGCATTGTCGCGGCGGTTCTGGGCGTCATCAAGACGATGAGCTCGATCGACCAGCCGACCGAGATCCTCGGCGCGATGATCGGCGGGGCGCTTGTCGGGACCTTTCTGGGCGTCCTTCTCGCTTACTGCCTGGTTGGCCCGATTGCCTCGAAGTTACACCAGATCATCGATGCCGACTTCAAGCCTTACAATATCGTGAAGACCGCAATTCTGGGGCATGCGCAGAACCTGCCGACGCAGGTGGCGATCGAACTGGCGCGCCGGATGACCCCGTCGACCTATGCGCCTTCCTTCTCGCAGCTCGAGATCGCGCTCGATCAAGCCAAGGACGAAATCTATGCAACACCCGTCTGATATGCCCGGCGATGACCGTTCGCTCAGGCTGCCTGTCCACGGTTCCACCACCACCGCCGAAGACCTCCGCGTCAGGCTCGTGCTCGCAAGCGATCTCGACGGCGAGATGGTGGTCGATGCCAGCGAAGTAGAGAGCGTCGGCCAGGCCGTGCTCCAGCTCCTGATCGCCGCCAAGGCCGAGGCCGACAGCGCCGGACAGAGCTTCGTGATCGCCAATCCCAGTCCCGCCTTTGTCGCACGTGTGGCCGCTTGCCGGCTGGGCGACGCCATCGGCCTCGCAACGGAAGAGGAAACCGTTCAGTGAGCAAGTTAATCCTGACCGTCGATGACTCTGCGAGCATGCGGATGCTGCTCAAGACATCGCTGACCGCGCAGGGCTTTCGGATCGAGAGCGCCAATGACGGCGAGCACGGGCTCGAGCGTATGCACGAGGTGCAGCCCGACCTGCTGATCACCGACATCAACATGCCCAAGATGGATGGCTTCGAGCTCATCGAAGCCGTCCGCGCGGTGCCCACGTTCCGCGGCACACCCATCCTTGTGCTGTCGACCGAGTTCTCGGACGACAAGAAGGCGCGGGCGCGTGAGGCGGGGGCTACGGGCTGGATCACCAAGCCCTTCGACGCCACCAAGCTGGGGGCGGCGATCCGCCGGGTGTGCCCATGAGCACCGGGAACGACGAACTGGACGAAATCCAGGCGATCTTTTTCGAGGAATGCGCCGAAGGTCTCGTCGTCGCCGAGCAGGGTCTGTCGGCAATGGCCGCAGGCGACGTCTCGGCCGATGTGATTGCTGGCGTCTTCCGCGCGGTCCATTCGATCAAGGGCGGTTCGGGCGCGTTCGGCCATGCCGCGCTGCTCGCCTTCTCACACCGCTTCGAGAACGTGCTCGACGAGGTGCGCTCGGGTCATATCGCCGCGAGCGCCGAGGTCACCAAGGTGATGCTTAATGCATTCGACATATTGTCGGATCATGTCGCCGCGGCGCAGGGAACCGCAGCGGTGCCCGCGGACGGCGCCATGCTCGAGCAGCTCGACGCGATCCTGGAGCACAAGGGCGTTCCCGGTGGGGCGACCGCAGAGGCGCCTGCAGTGCCGGTCGCCGCAGCGCCGCCCGCCGTCGATGAAGACGCGTTTGGCTTTGTGCCCGTGGCCGTCGAAGTCGAGGAGTTCGATCCCTTTGGCTTCGAACCCGTGGCCGTCGAGCTCGACGATGTCGCGCCGCAGGAGCCGCTGGGCTGGACGGTACGCTTCGGCCCATCGCGCGCGGCGCTCGCCAATGGCGGCGAACCCATGTTCATCATTCGCGAGCTCGAAGGGCTTGGCGCCGCGATCGTTGCGGTCGACGCCACGACCTTGCCGGGCTTGCGCGATCTCGATCCCGAAGAGGGGTATCTGGTCTGGACGCTCAGCCTGCCCGGCACGATTGCCGAGCAGGACATCCGTGAGTGCTTCGATTTCGTCGCACCCGACTCGATTATAGAGGTCACGCGTGATGCAGCGATGGCGGCGGTAGCGCAGCCTGTGGTCGAGGCGGTGGCGGTCAAGGCCGAGGCCCCGACGCTGACGCTCGTGGCGCCGGCAACCCTCGCGGTGCCGCCCGCAGCTGCGGCCGCGCCTGTCGCCGAGGTTCGCACCGCCGAGCCCGCAGCGCAGACGATCCGCGTCGACCTGTCCAAGCTCGACCAGTTGCTCAACCTTGTCGGCGAGCTGGTGATCCGCGGATCGATCCTGTCGGACCGGCTTTCGCCCGCCGACCAAGAGCGCGTCGAACTGCCCGAACTGTCGCGCCTGACGCGCCAGATCCAGGACAATGTCATGTCGCTGCGTGCGCAGCCGATCAAGCAGGCATTCTCGCGCGTGCCGCGCATGTTGCGCGACCTGATGGCCGAGACCGGCAAGAAGGTTGTGCTGGAGACCAGCGGCGAGATGACCGAGGTCGACAAGGGCGTGATCGAGAAGATCGGCGATCCCTTGACGCACATGATCCGCAACGCGGTCGACCACGGCATCGAGAGTGCCGAGGAACGCATCGCCGCGGGCAAGCCCGCCGAAGGCACGATCCGCCTGTCCGCCGAGCAGAAGGGCGCGCGCATCGTCGTGCGTGTCAGCGACGACGGCCGCGGCATCAACCGTGCCCGGGTGCGCGCCAAGGCGATCGAAAAGGGCATCATCAGCGCTGATGCGCAGCTTTCCGACGAAGAGATCGACGGCCTGATCTGCGCGCCGGGCTTCTCGACCGCGGAGACGATCTCCAACATATCGGGCCGCGGCGTCGGCATGGATGTGGTGCGCAGCAACGTCGAGGCACTGGGCGGGCGTGTCGAGATCCACTCGACGCCGGGCGAGGGGACGACCTTTGTCATGGCCCTGCCGCTGACGCTCGCGATCCTCGACGGCATGATCGTGCGCCTGGGCGACCAGCGCTATGTCGTGCCGCTTGGCAACGTGATCGAGACCGTGCGCCCCGAGCCCGGCCAGGTCAAGCCCACATCGCCCACCGCCGAGGTGATCGAGCTGCGCGGCGCATATCTGCCGATCAAGCGGGTCGACGAGATGTTCGGCTTTGCCGCCAACGATCGCCGCAGCCCCGAGGAATCGGTGGTCATCATAGTCGAAAGCGAGGCCGCCGGCCATGTCGGCCTGATGGTCGACACGATCGACAACCGCCGCGAGGTCGTCATCAAGAGCCTCGAGGACAATCTCCATCCGATCCGCGGGCTCGGCGGCGCGACCATTCTGGGCGACGGCTCCATCGCGCTGATCCTCGACATCGACGCGCTTGTCGCGACCCCGGGCACTCTCACCAAATTCGCTCTGAAAGGAATGGCAGCATGAGCACGACCGAAGAGAATAACGACGAACGCAAGATCGTCACCTTCACGCTTGGCGAGCAGATGTTCGGTATCGACATGCGCTCGCTGATCGAGATCCGCGAATGGGAAGAGCCGACGCCGCTCCCGAGCGTGCCCGCCTTCATCAAGGGCGTCACCAACCTGCGCGGTTCGGTCGTCCCGGTGGTGGGCCTGTCCGAGCGGCTGGGCTGGACGCCGAGTGTGCTTCATTCGCGCTCGTGCATTCTCGTGGTCAGCATCGCGGGGCGCCAGGCGGGCTTCCTGGTCGACGAGGTCGCCGACATCGTCGTCATCAACGGCGGCGACATCCAGCCGGCGCCGGACGTCGAGGTCAACGACGAGAGCGTCATCGCCGGCCTCGTCAAGATCGAGCGTCGCACGACCGATGCGGACAGCACCGAAGCCATGGTGCTGCTGCTCGATCTCGACGCGCTCAGCCTCACCCGCCATCTGACGGATCTCGCCGCGTGAAACACAGCGTCATCCCCGTTGCTGGTGAAGCGCCCGAACCCTCGACGCTCGCCGCAACCGCGGAACTCGGTCTGTCCGAGTTCCGCGCGATCGCCGCGATCATGCAGGAAGAAGCGCGCATCCATCTTGTCGAAAGCAAGATGACGCTGGTTCATTCGCGGCTGTCGCGGAGACTGCGCGAGCATGGGCTGACGCGTTTCGCCGACTATGTCGCGCTGGTGCACAACGACCCGGTCGAGCGCGAGGCGATGGTTGTCGCACTGACGACCAACCACACGCACTTCTTCCGTGAGAACCACCATTTCGACCATCTTCGCGAAAAGCTGCTTCCCGCATTGCAGGGGCGGGCGCGGATCGGCCGGCCGGTCAGAATCTGGTCGGCAGGCTGTTCGAGCGGCGAAGAGGTCTACTCGATCGCGATGTGCCTTGCCGGCGACGCCCAGGCAAGCGCGGGCTGGTTGCGCCAGGGCGATGTGAAGCTGCTCGCGACCGATATCGCGCCGCATGTCGTCGATTCAGTTGCACGCGGCGTATATTCGGCGGCGACGGTCGAGCCGATACCCGCGAGCTATCGCAGCCGCTGGCTGAAGCCCGAGGGCGACGGCTATGCGGTGGCGGAGGAACTTCGGTCGCTGGTGACCGCGCGCGTGCTCAACCTGTTCGATCCCTGGCCGATGCGCCAGAAATACGACGCGATCTTCTGCCGCAATGTGATGATCTATTTCGACGATGTCGCGAAGGCAGAGCTTGAAGCGCGCTTCGTCGACATGCTCGCGCCCGGCGGCTTCCTCTACATCGGTCATTCCGAAAGGCTGATCGGTGCGGCGGCGGGCGTGATGGAACCCGTCGGACAGACAATCTACGTCAAGCCGGGAGCGCGCAATGACTGACCGCACCCGGGTCCTGATCGTCGACGACAGCGCCTCGATGCGCGCGGTGCTCAACCGCATCCTGTCGAGCGATCCCGAGATCGAGGTCGTCGGCATGGCGCCCGAGCCGCACGCCGCGCGTGAGATGATCAAGGATCTCAATCCCGATGTTGTCACGCTCGACGTCGAGATGCCGGGAATGGATGGCCTGTCCTTCCTTGAGAAGATCATGCGGTTGCGCCCGATGCCTGTGATCATGTGCTCGACGCTGACCGCTCGCGGCGCCGAAGTGACGATCGAGGCGCTGCGGCTGGGCGCGGTGGACTGCATCGCCAAGCCGACAGGCAATCCGCTCGAGATCGCGCAGGACGGTGCGCTGTTGCGCAAGATGGTGAAGGCAGCCAAGCGCTCTTCGGTGCGTCGCGGGCCTTCGCAGCTCGCGCCCGTAGCCCCGGCGCAGCCCGGCACGCAGCGCGACGTCGTGATCGCGATCGGAGCATCGACGGGCGGGGTAGAGGCGCTGTTCTCGGTGATCGGCGCGCTGCCGCCCGATTGCCCGCCCGTACTTGTCGTCCAGCACATGCCGGCAGCGTTCACCCGCGGTTTTGCGACGCGGCTCGACCGCGAGGCGCGCGTGACCGTCGTCGAAGCGGCGGCCGGCATGCCGATCCAGCGCGGGACCGTCTATATTGCTCCTGGGGGAGACAACCATATGGAGCTGGTGGGCGGCACGACCGGCCATATCCGCCTGCGCCCGACCGACCCTGTCGGCGGCCATCGCCCATCGGTCGATGTGCTGTTCCATTCGGTCGTGCCGCTCGGTGCGCGCGCCGTGGGCGTGATCCTGACGGGGATGGGCAGCGACGGTGCGGACGGCCTCAGGGCCATGCGCCTCGCGGGCGCCCGGACGCTCGGCCAGAATCAGGCGAGCTGTGTTGTCTATGGAATGCCGCGTGCAGCCTTCGAAATCGGGGCGGTCGAGCGGGAATTGAGTTTGTCGGCAATGCCCGAGGCGATCCTCGCGGCATGTCGGAAGTAATTTTTGGGAGCGGGTCATGCCGGCAGCGTCTGCAATTAAGGTTATGGTGGTCGACGATCAGACGAGTATGCGTGCGATGATCCGGCGCACGCTTCAGGATCTGGGATTCAAGGACATTCGCGACAAGGCGGGTCCGGTCGAAGCGCTCGCCGCGATCAAGAGCGATCGCGTCCACCTCATCATCTCGGACTATAACATGCCCGATATGGACGGGCTCCAGTTTCTGGAGACGGTGCGCGCCGATCCGGTGATCGGCAAGACAGTGTTCATCATGCTCACCGGCTCCGCCGACCGCGAGGTCGTGCAGAAGGCGGCGGCGCTGGGCGTCAACAACTATGTCGTGAAGCCCTTTGCGCCGGCAGCGCTCAAGGAAAAGATCGAGCGCGTCTTCGGCGAGCTCACCTGATCCCATGCGCCGCATTCCGATCGTCCAGGGCGAACATCGCGTAGTCGCCGAACCCAATGTCGTCATCTCGACGCTGCTGGGATCCTGTGTGGCGGTTTGCCTGCAGGATCCGGTGGCGCGGGTGGGGGGCATGAACCACTTTCTGCTCGGCGAACCCGGCGTGGACAGCAAGGTGGGGGCGAACGAGATGCAGCGATATGGCGTGCACGCGATGGAGCTGCTGATCAACGCGATGATGAAATATGGTGCGCTGCGCTCGCGTCTGCGCGCGCACCTTTACGGCGGCGCGAACATTATTGCGGGGCTGGGCGCGATCGGGAGCAGCAACGCCGCGTTCGCGCGGCAGTTCATGGAAACCGAAGGTATTGAGATCGGGCGCTGCGAGCTGGGCGGGACGCAAGCGCGCAAGGTCGAGTTCATGCCCTATGAGGGGCGCGTGCGCGCGACAAGCGTCGCCGAAGCGCCACCCCTTGTGATCAAGTCAAAGCCTGTCGCCGAACCCGCCGGCGACGTCGAACTGTTCTGAGCAACCCACGGATACGAGATCGGTCGAAACGATGATGATGACGCAGATTGATCAGCTGAGCACGTCGCTGTGCGCGGCGGTTGCCGAGGAAATTCGCGGCGTTCGCGCGATGATCGAGCAGCTTGCGGAGACGCTCGTCGCCGATGAGCGCTTTGCGACCGATTATCTCGACCAGCTCCAGGCGTTCGACCTCGTCATCCAGCAGGCCGATGAGAGTGCCGATCTGCTCGATCGCGTCGCGCAGGGACAGGACATCCATGACGCAATCGCACGCGTCCGCCTGACTGTGATACAGGAGCGGCTGCGCGCCGCGATCGGCTGAGGCACGCCATGGCACAGGACGAATACGCGCCCATCATCATACGCAGGGTCAGGAAGCACAAGCCTGTCGCGCATCACGGCGGCGCTTGGAAGGTCGCCTATGCGGACTTCGTGACCGCGATGATGGCGTTCTTCATGCTGCTCTGGCTGCTCGCCAATCCCAACAAGGCGCAATTGAAGGGGCTGGCCGAATATTTCTCGCCTTCGCCGGCCAAGGATTCCCCCGCAACGACGATGACCACGTCACCCGGCAGCCAGCCGGGTCTTGGTGGGCGCAGCCGCCGTGCACAGTCCGATGACTCGCAGAGCGTCGGCCAGCCTTCGGCCGAAGCGGGTGCCAGTGGTGCGGCGCGCGGCGGTACTGCGGAGATACCCGAGGCAGCGCTGCGCGTGCTGGCCGACGAGATGATGATCTCGATCGAGCCGCCCGCCGAGACGCCCGAGGGCAAGCGCAATGTCCGCGTCGAACCGACGCGGGAAGGCGTGCGCGTCCACCTTGTCGACAGCGCCAATCGGTCGATGTTCAAGGGGCCGACCGCCGAACTCAACGACTATGCGCGCCAGATGCTGACGCGGATTGCGCGCAAGCTGGTCAAGACCGGCGCACAGATCGCGATCGAGGGACACACCGATTCCGCGGGCGGGCAGGGCGATGCAAACTGGCGGCTTTCAAGCGAGCGCGCGCTCGCAGCGCGGACCGCAATGGTGGCGGCGGGGCTCACACCCGATCGCTTTTCGGAGGTCGTCGCCAAGGCAGGATCGGAGCCAATCTATCCCGATCGCCCCGATCGTCCTGAAAATCGCCGGATCACGATCGTGATCCTCGCGGAATCGTCGTCGCTGCCGCGCGACGCGAGCTTCACATTCTGATCGCGGGAGGCGTATCGTGAAAGGGTTACTGGTTTCCGCGCTGGTATTGACGCTCGGCATGGGCGTCGGCGGTGGGGCTGCGTTCGGTACGAGCATGATGCTCGGCGCCAGGCCGCAATCGTACGAGTCGACCGAGTTCGTGCCCACCGGCACGGTGCTGGCGCCGCTCGTTTTCGCCGATGGCCGCCTTTCGGGCTATGTCTCGTTCGAGGTCCAGCTCGAAGTTCCTTCGAGCGCGCGCGAGGATGTCGAGGCGCGTCTGCCGATCCTGCTCAACGCGATCAACATGCGGACCTATCGCACGCCGATGGCCAGCGGTCGCGACGGGCTGATCCCCAGCCTGACCGCCTTTCGGAAGGTCGTCGTCGAAGCCGCCAACGAGACCTACGGCAAAGACATGGTGCGTCGCGCCGTGGTCACCCAGGCTTCACCCGTTTGATATGGTTTTCGAGGAGAGATCCATGACCTTGCTGTCGTTCGAGCATCCCGGGAACAGCGCCGAACCGACGTCGCGCGACGAGCCCGTTGCATCATTGGCACCACGCGCGCCACGGACTCTGACATTGCTGCTTGTCGGTCGCATCATCGGGGACAAGCGGGACGCCCTGTGCCGCATCCGTAACCTTTCCGAAGGTGGGTTGCGGGCGGAGGTCCGCGCACGCTTCATGATCGGCGAGCGCGTTCGCATCGAATTCCGTAACAGCGACGCTGTGGCGGGCGTCGTGCGCTGGACCGATCGCAAGGCGATCGGCGCGCAGTTCGACGCACCCGTCGATGTCGAGCGCTTGCTGGCCGAATCGTCGACGGTCCGGCGCAAGGGCGCGCCGGCACCGCGCGCACCGCGCCTGCCGACGAGTTGCTGGGCGGATATCCGCATCGATGGCCATCCTCAGCGCGCATCGTTGCTCGATCTGTCGCAGGGCGGGGCCAAGTTGCGGACCAGGACGGCGCTGGAGATGGGCGCGATGCTGACGCTGTCGGTGCCGGGGCTCGAACCCATGCGTGCGGTGGTGCGCTGGGTGCGCGGCGAGAATGCCGGGATCGCCTTCTTCGAGCCGATCGCCTTTGCCACGCTGGCGGCCTGGCTCGACGATCCGGCGACGCGCTATGCCGCCGTGTGACACGGAAAGGCCCGGCCCGATTGACGGACCGGGCCGGACCGGGGCGGGTGGGGCAGCTCAGCCCGAACCGCCGAAGCTCTTGACCAGCGACCCCGCTATCAACGCCCACCCGTCGACGAGCACGAAGAATATGATCTTCATTGGCAACGATATGGTTGCAGGTGGCAGCATCATCATGCCCATCGCCATCAGCACCGCGGCAACCGCAAGATCAATGACGAGAAAGGGCAGCAGGAGCAGGAAGCCGATCTCGAAGGCGCGGCGCAGCTCGGAGATCATGAAGGCGGGCATCAGCGTCGTCATCGGCAGCTCTGCGCGCGTTTTCGGGGTTTTTCCTGAAAGTTCGACGAACAGTTGCACATCCTCATCGCGGACATGCTTGAGCATGAACGCATGAAAGGGCTTCGACGTCCGCTCGAAGGCCTGCGCCTCGGAAATGCGGCCTTCGTTATAGGGCGTCACACCCTGCTTCCAGGCCTGGTCGAAGGTCGGCGCCATCACGAAGAAGGACAGGAACAGCGCGAGGCTGATGATCACCGGATTGGGCGGCACGCCGGGCGCGCCGATACCCGTGCGCAGCAGCGAGAGCGCAACGACGATGCGCGTGAACGAGGTGACGGTCATCAGGATGCCGGGCGCAAGGCTCAGCACGGTCAGCATCATCACGAGCTGGATGGCGCGCCCCGAAATCGAACCTTCGCCAAGATTGGCGGAAACGCTTTGGGCGAGCGCGGGCTCTGCGAACAGCAGCAGCAGTCCGGCGGCTGCGAACAGAGATTGCTTACGCATGGGGCTTTGCCTTGGTAGCGGGCTTTGACGCGATCGCGGCTTCGAGCATCAGCAGCCCTTCGGGGGCGATCATCACCAGATGTTCCTTGTTGTCGCGGCGGATGAGCGCAACCGAGCGGCGCGCATCGATGGGGAGCCGCTCGACGAGTTCGATGCGGCGGGTGCCCGTACCGGCGCCGATCAGGCCACCGATCATTCCGCCGGGCAGCTTGATGTCATAGCGGCGTACCGCCCAGAGCGCGCCCGCGAGCAGACCGAGCACGACGCCCAGCGCGCCCAGCGTGCGGAGCAGCGAGAGGAAGTCCATCTCAGCGCGTCCGTTGCACGACTTCGATGATCTCGAGCGACATGTGCTCGCCGTCGACGAGCACCTTGCCCTTCGCGACCAGTTCGTCGTTCACATAGACCAATGTCGGATCATTGTGCCCGCAATCGAGCGGGATCATGGCGCCGCGGCTCATCTTGAGCACCTGGCGGATGGGAATATCGGTCGATCCAAGCACGATCGACAGGTCAATGGGAATGCCCTCGAGCACTGACATGAGTGTCTCCTTTCAAGGGCGTTATAGGATTAATTTTACGGGATCCGCCGGCACTAGGCAAAAAATGCCTATAAGGGAGAGGTCGGCAGCGTACTTGCTGGAGGAACCATGGATTTGAAGTCTTCGATCGGCGTATCCGCTTCGGGCCTGCGTGCGCAGTCGCTCCGCATGCGCGTGATCGCCGAGAATCTCGCCAATCAGGATTCGGTCGCCCGGACCGCGGGTGGCGATCCCTATCGCCGCCGCGTCGCCACCTTCAAGGCCGAGGTCGACCGCAATACGGGTGCGACCAACGTCACCGTCAAATCGATCGAAGGCGACAAGACCGCGTTCCAGCAGGTCTATCAGCCCGGCAATCCCGCCGCCAACGCGCAGGGCTATGTCCTGCGTCCCAATGTCAACGGGCTCATCGAGACCGCCGACATGAAGGCGGCACAGCGTTCCTATGAAGCCAATCTCAACGCGATCGAGGCCGCGCGCGGCCTGACGATGCGCACCATCGACCTGCTCAAGTAAGAGGATAAACAGATGTCCATTGGAGCTCTTGACGCCGCGTCCGCCTATGGACGCGCGATGACCGGTATCGCGTCCAAATCAGGGGACGTCGGAAACGCCGGCCCCGCCACCGCGCCCGCATCGGGCGGCTTCGGCGCGATGATCGAGACCATGGTGACCGACGCTGCGGGATCGCTCCGCCAGGCCGAGGCCGCCAGCGCGCAGCAGGTTGCGGGCAAGGGCGACCTGATCGACGTCGTCACCGCAATCGGCGCGGCCGAAACCGCGCTCGACACCGTGGTTGCGGTGCGCGACCGGGTGGTCAGCGCCTATTCCGAAATCATGCGGATGCAGATCTGACGGCTGGCAAGCCACGACCACCCTCCGCTCATCCTGAGGAGGGACTGAGCGTGGCGAAGTCCCGTCTCGAAGGACCGGCTCCCATGTGCCCTTCGAGACGCCGTTTCGACTTCGCTCAACGGCTCCTCAGGACGAGCGGCTTAGCCGGACATTCAAAGGCAACACACTCATGGATTCCTTTCAGGCAATGGAGCTGGCCAAGGCCGGGCTGCTGCTCACGCTCACGATCGTCGGGCCGATGCTGATTGCGTCGCTGATCGTCGGTGTCGCGATCGGCCTGTTCCAGGCATTGACGCAGATCCAGGAGATGACGCTCACCTTCGTTCCCAAGATCGTCGTGATGGGGATCGTCATGCTGCTTTCGTTGCCGATGATCGGTTCGGCGCTCTCTGCCTTCATGGCGCGGATCGCGGACATCATCGTCGCGGGCTGATCGATGACCGACCTGCCCTTCGACGCGACTGCCTTCCTGATCCTCTTCGCGCGGATCGGGGCGGTGCTGATGCTGCTCCCCGCCTTTTCGGAGGATGCGATCCCGCCGCGCGTGCGGCTGATGCTCGCGCTGGGGTTCACCGCGGGGCTTTTCGGGCTGCTAGAAGGGCGTGTTTCGCCGGTGATCCGGTCGGATACTGCGCTGCCGGGAATCATCATCGCGGAAACGTTGGTCGGCATCGCGATGGGCATGATCATCCGCATCCTGTTCAATGCCGCGGCCATGGCAGGCGCGATCGTCTCGATGCAGGTCGGCCTGTCGTCGGCGCTGATCGCGGATCCTTCGGCCGGCGGGCAGTCGACCCTGCTGTCGCGTCTCGTCACGGTTGCTGCGGCGGTCACCTGCATGGCGATGGGGGTGCATCATCTCTGGATCGCCTCGATGGTGCACAGCTATGCGCTGTTTCCGGTCGGAGGGCTGCCCCCGGCCGAGGATTTCGCGCGGCTCGCGGTCCAGACCACGGGCAGCGCGCTGGCGTTGGCGCTCAGCCTGGCCGCGCCGCTGCTCGTCTATGGCATCGTCTTCAACGTCGCACTGGGCCTTGCCGCGCGCATGGCGCCCGCGATCCAGGTGTTCTTCATCACCCAGCCGCTCAACATCCTGCTTGGTCTGTCGCTCTTCGCAGTGACGATCGGCACGGCGCTGACCGCGTTCGCCCAGGCCATGGCGGCCTATTTCCAGGATGGATGGAGCCTCTAGGTCATGGCCGAGGACAAGGACAACAAGACCGAAGAGCCGACCCAGAAGAAGCTCGACGACGCGCGCGCGAAGGGCGACGTGGCGAATGCCCCCGAGATGCGCCATGCCGCGATGTTCGTCGCGCTGGTCGCGATGGCGGGCGGGATGGGCGCAATCGCGCTGTCGAGCCTGAGCGCGATGTTTGTGCGGTTCTGGGGCAGCGCGGACGATTTCGCGCTTGAACCCGAAGGCGCGCAGAGCCTTATCGGTGGCGTCATGTCGCAGATCGCGGCATCGCTCGCGCCGGTGGCGGGGCTGCTCGTCGGCTGCGCTCTGCTGTCGCTGTTCCTGCAGGGGCGTCCATCGCTGTCATGGTCACGCGTCAAGCCGAAATGGTCCAAACTCAATCCGATGAGCGGATTCGGCCGCCTGCTCGGCAAGCGCGCGCTCGTCGAATTCGCCAAGACGCTCGCCAAGTTCGTCGTCATCTGCATTGTCGCGGTGATCGTGATCTGGCCCAAGGCTGTCGCGTTCGATCAGCTCATCGGCTCGGACCCCGGCGCGATCGGGCAGGTTGCGGGCGAACTGGTCTATCAGATGATCAAGGCGGTCGCGATCCTCGTCCTGCTGCTCGCCGGTTTCGACTTCGTCTATCAGCGCCGCGCATACATGAAAAAGATGCGCATGAGCCTTCAGGAACTGAAGGACGAAATGAAGCAGACCGATGGCGATCCCAAGATCAAGGCCAAGATCCGCCAGATCCGCATGCAGCGCGCGCGCAAGCGCATGATGGCGGCAGTACCCGGCGCAAGCGTGATCATCACCAATCCGACGCACTATGCGGTCGCGCTCAGATACGAGCATGGCGACATGGCGGCGCCCGTCGTTGTGGCCAAGGGTGTCGACGCGGTCGCGCTCAGGATCCGCGAGATCGCGGGCGAGCACAAGGTCCCGATCGTCGAAAGCCCGCCGCTCGCGCGCGCGCTTTATGCGGCGGTCGACATCGATCATCCGATCCCGATCGAGCATTATGCCGCGGTTGCCGAAATCATCGGCTATGTCATGCGGCTGGCGCGAAAGGCCGCATGATGCGCGCAAAAACCCGCACCGCTGCGCGTTCTCGACAGCGCCTTCATCCTATAAGGACTATGATGCGAACCTCATCCAGCTTCAGCGTGCGCGCACTCTTCGCGGCTTCGGCGGCATGGCTGGCCATGTGCGCGGCGACGCCCGCCCAGGCCGGCCCCGCGCCGCGGATCAAGGACATCGTCGATGTCGAGAACGTCCGCGGGAACCAGCTTGTCGGCTACGGCCTTGTAGTGGGGCTTGCAGGAACGGGAGACCGCATCCGGAACACGCCCTTCACCGAAGAGACGATGCAGGCGATGCTCGAGCGCATGGGCGTCAACATTCGCGGCACGCAGATGCGGACCGAGAATGTCGCCGCGGTCTCGGTGACCGCGACGATGCCGGCCTTTGCGCGCGCCGGCTCGAAGATCGACGTCCAGGTTTCCGCGCTCGGCGACGCTTCCAGCCTTCAGGGGGGTACGCTGCTGGTGTCTTCGCTGCGGGCGCTCGACGGGGAGATCTATGCGGTCGCCCAGGGGCCCGTTGCGATTTCGGGCTTTCAGGCGCGCGGCCAGGCGGCAAGCGTGACGCGCGGCGTGAGCACGTCGGGCCGGATCGCGGGCGGCGCGATCATCGAGCGCGAGGTCCCCTATGCGCTCAAATCGGCGGCCAGCCTGAAGCTGGCGCTCAAGAACCCCGACTTCACGACTGCGCACCGCATTGCCGCGGCGATCAACCGCCAGGAAATGGGTGCGGCGGAGGTGCTCGATCCGGCCACCGTGGAATTGCGCTCGCGCAGCGGTGCCCCCGGGGCCGTGATCGAACTGGTCGCACGGATCGAGAACCTGCCCGTTGAGGTCGATCTGCCCGCACGCGTCGTGATCAACGAGGCGTCGGGCACCGTGGTGATGGGGTCCGACGTGCGCGTGAGCCCGGTCGCGATTGCGCAAGGGGGGCTCACGATCAGCGTTTCCGAGTCTCCGATCGCGTCGCAGCCCGCACCCTTTTCGGAGGGCGAAACCGTGGTGCTGCCGCGTACGCAGATCGATGTCGACGACGGCAGCGGCCGCGCGCTCGCGATGGTTGGCGGTGGTGCCTCGCTCCAGTCGCTCGTCTCGGGACTCAACGCGCTGGGCGTCAGCCCCCGCGATCTCATTACCATTCTCCAGGCGCTGCGCAGCGCGGGCGCGCTTCAGGCCGAAATCGAGGTGCAATGATGGATCCGACGTCTTCGCTGCCGCCGCCACAGGCGCCGCAGATGCCCAGGCCGACCCGCGACATGGCAACCACCGCGCGCGAGTTCGAGGCGGTGTTCGTCGGGCAGATGACCAAGCTCATGGTCGAGATGGTGGAAACCGACACCGGCTTTTCAGGTGGTCATGCCGAGGAGATGTTCCGCGGCATACTTGCCGAGCAGATGGGCAATGAGATCGCGAAACGCGGCAATTTCGGGCTGGCGCCGATGGTGCTGGATCAGATGATCAAGATGCAGGAGGGATCGGCCAATGGCCAGTAATGTGATCGATGTCATGGCTTCGTTGACGCTGATCATGAATGAGGAAACGGATCGGTTGCGCGGCCACGAACGCGCGCTCGATCTCGCGGAACTCGCGACCGCCAAGGTGCGCCTTGTGGGCGTCCTCGAAACTGAGCTTGCACGGATCAATCGCGAACAGCCGGGCTGGACCGAGGCGCTCGACGACGAACAGCGCGATGCGCTCGCCAACGCGTTGATCGCGCTCGGCGACGCATCGACCGCCAATGCCGCGATCCTTGAGCGCCAGATCGACCTCTCGGCCGAGATGATGGGCGCGGTCGCTGCCGAGGCGAAGCGGCTGTCGGGCAGCCGAACCTCGACCTATGGGGCGCAGGGCAACGTGTCGCACATGGAAATGGCCACACCGATTTCGATCAACTCGGAATATTGAACCGGGGGAGGGCATGCCCCTCCCACCGTCCTACAACAAGGTTGGCGCAAAGTCCTCGCCACCGGTGGCGACATTTCCTGGGAATTGGCGGAATTGGCGTCAACCCGCCGCGCGGCGCGGTCCGGTGTCGTCCTCAAGCTCGATCACCATGCGCAGCGTCGCGGCTGAGGGCAGGGGGCGGCCGAACAGAAATCCCTGCCCATAGGTGCAGCCCAGGCTCGACAGCATCGTCGCCTGTTCAAGCGTTTCAATTCCCTCCGCCGTGACCGGCATGCCGAGACTCTGTCCCAGATCGACGATTGCCTTGACGATCTTGCTCCCGGCAAACCCGTCGAGCGCGTGGATGAAGGATCGATCGATCTTGATGCGGTCGAACTGCAACTCGCGCAGATGATGGAGGCTCGAATAGCCCGTCCCGAAATCGTCGAGCGCGACCTTGACCCCGGCATTGCGCAGCGACGTGATCGTCGCGCGCGCCAGTTCGACGTCGCGCACCAGCGCGCTTTCGGTGATTTCCACGATCAGCCTTCCGGGCGCGATTCCGCCCGCATAAAGGATCTGGAGCAGCCGCAGCGGCAGTTCGGGATCGCAGATCTGGATGGGAGAGACGTTGATCGACAGCGTCAGGTGCGCCGGCCAGCTTCTGAGGTCCCGGCACGCCTGACGCAGCAGTGTGAAGCAAAGGTCGTTGATCGCGTCGAGATCCTCCGCGATCGGGATGAAGGTGCCGGGATCGAGCATGCCGCGACCGGGATGGTTCCACCGCGCGAGGCTTTCGAAGCCCACCAGATCCGCGGAACGCAGCGAAAAGATCGGCTGGTAAAACGGGACGAGCTCGCCGCACTGGATACCCGATCGCAGGTCCTCCTCCAGCGCTGCGCGATCGCGCAGATCGATGTCCATCGAAGGTTCGAAGGCGCAGAAGCTTCCGCCTCCATCGCGTTTGGCGCGCGACATCGCGATGCACGCCGCGCGCAGAAGGTCAGTAGCGGGGCTTGCACCGGTCTCGTCGGTCGCGGAGCCCGCCGAAGCCCCGACGTCGACGACGCGGCCGCAGACGTCGATCGGCATCGTGACCGCGTGGAGGATGCTCCGTGCCAGGCCGTCGAGCGTGTGATCGCTGCGTTGATGTGCGACGAGCAAGGCGAACTCGTCGCCACCCAGATGGAGCAGGCGCATATGCGCCTCCACCATCCGACGGAGGCGCTCGGCGGCGACCCTGAGCACCTGATCGCCGGCGGCATGCCCGCAAAGATCATTGACGAGCCTGAAGCGATCAAGGTTCACGACGATCATCGAAATTACGCCGTCCGGCTGGCCAGCTTGCCGCGCTTCCGCGAGCAATTCCGCAAGCATCGGGCGCGGTGGCAGACCCGTCAGCGGATCATTGGGCGCGCCGATTGGGTCGGGAGCCGGTTCGTGCGTCGGGGCAGACAATAACCATTCCGCCCAGCGTGGTACGCGCATGCCACTGTCCTACTCGATCCTCTACGGATGTATTATAGGACAAATGCGGGCGGCCGCAGCCGATCGGAGTACCGGTGGCCCAGTCTATTCGAAGACCGCGCCGATCACCGTTGCCACATCGCTGGGGTCGAGGCTGTCTATGGCCATCTCGCGGTCTGGATTGAGGCTGTGGCCCATCATGCGGCCGTCGCGGTCGAAGGTTACGGAAAGCAGGCGCAGACCGCCCTCTTCCCGCACCACCGCAATGCCGCCGGCCGAAGGGAAACGATCGGGATCGACGATCACCGTGGCCCGGCCGGGCAAGGCCGCTCCGAGTGACGGACGGCAGACGCGCAACCCGAATGCATTGGGGCCCGCGATGCGCGGCGCTTCCACCGTCCCCCCGGTGGCTGATCGTGCGATCAGTCCATCGTGCAGCGGTGTGCCAAAGACAGGCACCAACCTTATCATTGCCATATCCGAGGCCTGGATCGCCGCCATCACTGCCGGGGATGTCGGCGTTTCGCTTGCATGACGGGAGGCTTCGGGCACGCGCAATGGCGGCGGCGCCTTCGTGGTCTGGCTTGAAGCCGTGGCCCCGGGCGATGCCAGATCCGCGCGCAACGCCGAAACCTTCGCGCGGGTCTTGGCGATCCTGAGGGCTGGATTGGCAACCTGGGCGAGATAGGGTGTCAGCGTACCATTCGCGTGCGCGTCGGCGATCTCCCCACGAAGCGATTTGACATCGCGCACGCCAAAGATACGGCAAAGCGCCGCCAGCGTGGCATCATTCCAGCGATCCAGCGTCTTGTATGCGTTTTCCAGACGCGAAAGGATCACCGGCGGGATCCCGTATTCCGTCTCGATGGCAGCAATCGAAAGCCGCGCATCGGCATCGCGTCGCGCACGCAAAGCCGCGGCCAGCAGGACCGCGAACGTGTCCTCGGTAACATCGAAAGCTGCGGGATCCTGGAAATCGGATGCCCATCGCGCGATGTCGAAGCCGGGATCGTCAATGTCGATCAGCAATTGCTGCGGCTTGACCCCCAGAGCGCGCGCGATCGCGGCAAGCTCATCCGCGCGCGCGAAAACCTCCCCGCGCTCGATCTTGGACAGCCGGATATAGGGTATGCCGGATATACGCTGCGACAGCGCCAGCAACTTTGGAAAGCCGCTACGCCGGCGCCATTCGCGGATCTTGTTGGGAAAGATCGTCCAGCGATGCCGGTCGATGATAGCGGTATCGGGGGATCTGGGCATCGGCGGATGCTCGGCGACGCGGCGAACCAGATCAGCGTACGAAGTGCCAGGACTTCGTTTCATATCGGGTGCCGCTCCGTCCTTATTGTTTGCTTGGCATCCATTCGCCCGGCGACTGCATAGCGTCGTTACTTCTTTGAAGTCAATGTTATGGGATATGTCGGGCGACGATCCTGTCTATGGGATAACGCCAGCGGTTATCCGGCGAGTGCGCCCGATATTTTCGGGACAATATGCTCCACCACAACGCCCACGCCGCGGTCATTGGGGTGGATACCGTCGGGCAGGAGGAGTTCGCGCCGGCCGACAACGCCATCCAGGAAGAAGGGATAGAGTGTCGCGCCGTGTTTTTTTGCGAGTTCGGGATAGATGGGATTGAACGCTGCCGCATAGTCCGCCCCCATATTGGGGGAAGCGAGCATCCCGGTCAGCATCGTCTTGATGCCACGCTTGCCCAGCTCTGTGAGGATTGCGTCGAGATTTTCGCGCGTCGCCTCTGGGGGAAGCCCGCGCAGCATATCGTTGCCGCCCAGGCCAACGATCACGAGATCGGGTTTGCGGGCAAGGCCGTCTAGCACGAAGGACAGCCGCTGACGCCCGGCCGCGGTCGTGTCACCGGACACGCCGGCGTTGAAGACCTGCGCCTTTGTCCCTGCAGCGCCAAGCGCGCGTTCGAGCGCGGGCGCGAACCCCTGTTCCTGTGAAAGGCCGTATCCTGCGAACAGGCTGTCTCCGAAGGCGACGACGAGTTTTGTGTCCCGTGCAACCGCAGTCGACGCGACGGCGTCGGTCACTCCGCTCGGCGCGGCCTGTTCCTTCGTACCGCCGTCAGAACATCCGGCCGCCAGATGGACAAGTGCAAACAATAATCCATATTGAGCAAATCTCGTCGCCAAGGAGTTTTCCTTTTTCATGCATGCACCTGTCGATATCTCCAATATTGCGATCCGCGCGCGCAATGTCACGCTCTCGCTGGGCGGCAGGGAGGCGCGCGTCGAAATCCTCAAGGGGATCGATCTCGAAATCGGACGTGGTGAGAGCCTCGCGATCCTTGGTGCGTCGGGCTCGGGCAAATCGTCACTGATGGCGGTGCTTTCGGGGCTGGAGCGCGCGAGCGGAGGCGAGGTGGCGATCGCCGGCGTCGATTATGGCGCGCTCGACGAGGACGCGCTGGCGCGTGCGCGTCGTGGCCGCATCGGAATCGTCCTCCAGTCCTTCCACCTGTTGCCGACGATGACCGCGCTGGAGAATGTTGCGGTCCCGCTGGAACTGGCCGGGCATGAGGATGCCTTTGCGCGCGCCGCCGAAGAGCTTTCCGCGGTCGGGCTCGGCCACCGCATCGATCATTATCCAGCGCAGCTTTCGGGGGGCGAGCAGCAGCGCGTGGCGATCGCGCGTGCAGTGGCGCCCCGGCCCGGGATCATTTTTGCCGACGAGCCTACGGGCAATCTCGACGCGACTACGGGCGCAGCGATCATCGACCTGCTCTTTGCCCGCCAGGCGGCTTCGGCGGCAACGCTCGTCATGATCACGCATGACCCGTCTTTGGCCGAGCGCTGCGACCGGATCGTCGAGATGCGCGACGGCCGGATCGTCGCGGACCGGCGCGCATGACCGCGCTTGGCTGGCGCGCATGCTGGCGGATCGCGCGCCGCGACCTTCACGCGGGCTTTCGCGGGTTGCGCCTGCTTTTCGTCTGCCTGTTCCTTGGCGTCGCGACGCTCGCTGCCATTGGAAGCCTGACCGCCGCTATCACCGACGAACTGGCCGTGCGCGGACAGAACCTGCTCGGGGGCGACATCGAGATCGCGATGACGCAGCGCGAGGCGAGCGACGCGGAAAAACAGGCGCTGCGCAAAACCGGCCGGCTCAGTGAAACGATCCGCATGCGCGCCATGGCGCAGCGCGTGGAGGCGGGGCAGGGCGCTGCCCCCCCCGCCGTCCTGACCGCACTCAAGGGCGTCGACGCAGCCTATCCGCTCTATGGAACGCTCGTGCTCCGTGGCGGCGCCCATGCGGGCAATCTGGCGCCCGATCAGATATTGATCGGTGATTCACTTGCAGAGCGGCTGGGCCTCTCGCCGGGCGACCAGCTGCGCTATGGCTCCGCGCTCTTCACGATCCGCGACGTGATCGTCGATGAACCCGACCGCGTCGGCGAAGGCTTTACACTGGGTCCCGTCGCGCTCACTTCGATCGAAGGGTTGCGACGCACGGGGCTCATCCAGCCCGGCAGCCTGTACACCAGCAAATACCGCATTCGGCTGGCGCAGGGCGCTGATGCAGCGTCGGTGCGCGCCGCACTCGAAAAGCGCTTCGCGTCCGCGGGCTGGGAATTCAAGGACCGCGACCGCGCGGCGCCGGGCGCCAACCGCTTCTTCGAGCGCATGGGCCAGTTCCTGTCGCTGATCGGCCTGGCCGCGCTGGTGATCGCGGGCATCGGCGTCAGCAATGGCGTGTCCTCCTACCTGATGCTCAAGCGGGGCAGCATCGCTACCTTCAAGGTGCTGGGCGCAACGTCTGCCGACATCCAGCGCATCTACCTGCTCCAGATCGGCGCCGTGGGCATGCTGGCGATTGCCTGCGGGCTTGCGATGGGGGCGCTGCTGCCGCCCGCAATCGTCGCACTGGCAGGGGATGCATTGCCCGTCCGTCCCGGGTTTCGCCTCCATATCCCGCCGTTGCTGACGAGTGCTGCCTACGGGCTGCTCATCGCCTTCATCTTCACCTTGCCGCCGCTGGCGCGCGCACGCACCCAGCCTGCCGCCGCGATATTTCGCGCACTGGTCGAGGAAAACTGGCGGTTCGATCGGCGGAGTGCGATCATCGTCACGGTCGCGACCGCTACGTTGATCGCGCTCGCATTGCTGACCGCCCGCGAACCCCTATTCTCGGCTGCGGTGCTGGGGGCAGTCGCGGCGGTCCTTCTCCTCCTTCTGTTGCTGGGCGTCGCGGTCAGTCGGCTGGCGCGACGGCTGCCCCGCCCAAGACGGCCGCTCTGGCGGTTGGCAATCGCGAATCTCTATCGGCCCGGCGCGCAGACCTCGGCACTCGTCGTCGCGCTCGGCCTCGCACTCACCCTGTTCGTGACGCTGGCGGCCATCCAGACCAGCCTCGACGCCGAAATCAGCCGTACTGTTCCCAAAACGGCGCCCAACCAGTTCGTGCTCGATATACCCGCTACCGAACAAGCCCGCTTCCGCGCGATCGTCGCAAGGGAAGCGCCGGGCGCCGAACTCAACATGGTTCCGGCACTGCGCGGTACGATTGTCGCTTATGCCGGCCAGCGCGTCGCAGATCTGAAGGAACTGCCCGAGGGCGCATGGTTCCTGCGCGGCGAGCGCGGCGTAACCTATAGCGCGACCCTGCCCGAGGGCAGCGATCTCGTGGCCGGAAAATGGTGGCCCGCCGACTATGTGGGCCCGCCGTTGATCTCGCTCGACCGGGAGGCGGCGGAGACGCTTGGCATCGGGGTCGGGGACACGCTGACGGTCAGCGTGCTGGGACGCGAGATCGAGGCGCGGATCGCCTCGCTGCGGCAGGTCAACTGGGACACGATGGGCTTCAACTATGTCCTCGTTTTCTCTCCCAACGCGCTGAGCAACGCACCGCACACGCTGGCCGCGACGATCACTATGTCGCCCGAGCGCGAACCTGCGGTCACGCGCGCGCTGCTTGGTGCCTTTGCCGGGGTGTCGATCATCGCGGTCGGCGAGGTGATCGGGCAGGTGAGTGCGCTGCTGACGCAGATGTCCGGCGCGATCGTCGCCGCGGCGTCGGTTGCGATTCTTGCGGGGATAGCCGTTTTGATCGGCGCGATCGCAGCCTCACGCCAGGCGAGGAGTTATGACAGCGTCGTTCTCAAGACGCTTGGTGCAACACGGCTTCAGGTGCTCGGTACGCAGGCGCTCGAATATGGCTTTCTGGCCGCAATCCTGGCGCTCTTGTCGCTGGCGCTTGGAAGTGCGGCGGCATGGTATGTTATCGTGCAGGTGTTCGATTTCGGCTGGGCGCCTGACTGGGGCGTGGTGCTGACGACCCTGTTCGCGGGGGCACTGTTGACGCTGGGCATCGGTCTCGCCGGTTCGATTCCGCTGATGTCGATCCGGCCCGCGCGCGCGCTCAGGGAACTCTGACGAAGCCCGGCTTTGCGGCCGAAAATATGTCCTAGCTTGCGGGCTTTGCCCAAACGGCTTGATTTGTGCGTTTCGCTCGGGGATAGGGCGCGCAGTGAAATGGGAGACGGGTTGATGCCGAAGCTGGTGGTAGTCACGCGCGATGGGACCGAGCATGAGATCGAGGGCGAAACAGGCCTGTCGGTCATGGAGGTTATCCGCGACGCCGGTTTCGACGAACTCCTCGCGCTCTGCGGCGGCTGCTGTTCGTGCGCAACCTGCCATGTCCATGTCGACACGGCGTTTGCGGACAAGGTGCCGTCGATGAGCGAAGACGAGAACGACCTGCTCGACAGCTCGGACCACCGCAACGACTCCTCGCGGCTGTCGTGCCAGATCCCGTTCGACGACAGCCTCGACGGCCTGCGCGTCACGATCGCACAGGAAGACTGAGTCACGGCGGCGCCGGCCAATGCCGGCGCTTCCCGCGCGGTTCGTCTTCTGACTCGCTCGGTCTTGGACGAGCCTAGCGCGTCATCCTCAGCACCGCCAAAGGCGCCGCCTTGCTCAGCGGATTGGCCTGCCACACGATCGTCTTGCGGCCGCTCACAAGCTGCACGCCATCCTCATTGTTCTGGCTGACGATCTCGGCGTCGGTATCGAGCGTGAAGGTGCCGTCGAGCAGCCTGGTTGCCTCGCTGCGGCCCGGAGTCTGGTCCCCCGTCGATTCGTTGCCAAAGGCGGGCGCCTTCAGCCGCACCGTCCCGTTCTTGCGCAATTCGATCGCAATGAAAGGGAAGACGACCTCTGCATCGAGATTATAGGGATAGACGAAATTGTGCGTGAGCGTCCCGCTCACCTGATAGTCGATCAGATACTTGCCCT
This sequence comes from Sphingomonas sp. LaA6.9, assembly GCF_022601895.1. Classification (GTDB taxonomy): domain Bacteria; phylum Pseudomonadota; class Alphaproteobacteria; order Sphingomonadales; family Sphingomonadaceae; genus Sphingobium_A. The sequence continues at coordinate 22,800 of NZ_JAKVIO010000030.1, read as the reverse complement.
TGCCCATATACTGCACCGAGCGATAGCCGGCTTCCTTGGTCAGCGCTTCGGCGATTGCGCGATGCTTGCGTTCCTTGTCGGCATCGGTCTCCGCCGTGTCCTTGTCCTCGCTCTGGAGGGCGGCCGGCGTGAAGTAGGTGTCGTCTTCCTTGGCGTCGCCGTCTTCGCTGTCCGAACCCGGTTCGTCCTCCGAACCTTCCTTGAGCGCCTTGCCCATTTCGTCGCTCGGATCGAACGCGACCACTTCGCCCTTATAGGCAAAGGTGAAGCTGCGATCGGCGTTGATGCTCAGCGTCGAGGCGAATTTGCCCGGAGTCAGGAGGCAGCCGGTCAGCAGCAAGGGCGTGACGATCGCGAGCGCGAGCCGCCCGATCCGGTGATGCATGAATCAGCCCCCCACTTGTGGCCGCGTCGCCGCCGCATAGAGCGCGATCGCCGCGGCGTTCGATACGTTCAGGCTTTCCACCTTAGGACTGATAGGCAGCTTGGCAAGTTCGTCGCAATGCGCCGCGCTGTTGTGTCGCAGGCCCTCACCCTCGGCGCCGAGCACGAGCGCGACCTTGGCCGTGCCCATCACCTCACCCAGCGTACGCGTTGCTCCACCGGTGAGGCCGATGCGCCAGAAGCCGGCTTCCGCGATCTCATCGAGTGCGCGCGCCAGATTGACGACTCGCACCCAGGGCACGAGCTCGAGCGCGCCTGAAGCCGCACGCGCCACCGTGCCCGATTCGGGAGGGGCGTGCCTGTCCTGCGTCACGATGCCAAGCGCGTCGAAGGCCGCGGCCGAACGCAGGATCGCACCGACATTGTGCGGGTCGGTAACCTGGTCGAGCACCACGAGCGGCCGATTCTGCTCGGCTCCGCGTTCCAGGAGTTCGCCCAGCCACACATCCTCGAGCGGATCGACCTCGGCCACCATCCCCTGATGCGGCGCGTCAGGGGGGACGAGTCGGCCCAGATCAGCGACATCGCAGTAGGTGACGGGAATCACCGGGGGCAGGTCGAGCCTTGTCAAAGCCTCCCGCGTTCCCCAGATTTTACGGACGGTGCGCTCGGGATTGGCGAGCGCGGCAAGCACGGCGTGCCGACCCCAGAAACGGGGACGTCCGTGCGCCTGCTGCGATGGTCTATGGCCTCTTTTCATAATCTCGGCGCTTTTGCGCGTCGAGGCGTTGACAGGCAAGCGCCGTTTCGCCATTGAGCCGCCTTCCTGATGACAGGCACCCTGGACAGGTGGCCGAGTGGTTAATGGCAGCAGACTGTAAATCTGCCCGCGAGAGCGTACGCTGGTTCGAATCCAGCCCTGTCCACCACCAAACCCAGAAGCCGAGGCTTCTCAACAAGATGCTGATTTTCCGAGGTTCTTTCGCCCAATGTGGTACGGAAGGATGGTACGGAAATGGGTATAGCGCGTGTGAGCTTGAAGCGATCCAAGACAGGCATCTGGCAGGGCCGCAAGGAAATCCCTGAGGGGATTCGTCCTGCCTACGGCAAGCGGGAGGAGAAATGCACTTGGCCCGCTCACCTGACAGACGCGCAGGCGCTGGCAGAATACCTGCAGTGGCGCGCCAAGATTGAATCAGAGATCGACCTCCACAAGCAGAAGCTATCAGGCGCTGGCCTCGTCCGTCTCACTCGTCAGCAGGCTAAAGCGCTGGCTGGGGTCTGGTACCGCGATGCGGTTAACGGGGAAGGGGAGATCGACCTCACGGCCCCAGACGGCTCCCAAGTGGACTGGGAGGCCACCCGCGCTCTTCTGTTTGATGAGGTCTACGACACCGAGACGACAGAGGTGCGTCTGGTCCCCGGCCTCCAGCTGATCGACGCGCGGGACGAGCTGCTCCGGTCACGCGATTTGAAGGTCACCGACGATAGCGCCGCCATGCTGCTGGAAGAGCTTGGCCAACTACACCTTGCCTACTTCGACCGTCTGCAGCGCCGTGAAGCTGGTGACACCCGACCAGACCCCGCACTGGTCGCTCTTCCGCCTGTGGACGTCACACTCCCCGCAGCGGTTCCCCAGAAGCCCAAGACACCCCCTAAGGCCGCTGTTTCCATCACCGATCTATTCGAGCGTTACGCCCAGTCAGGCGCTGCCAGCGTCCGTACCTGCAGCAAGTGGAGGCCGCAGGTGCGCAACTTCGTGGAGCATGTGGGCCACGATGATGCCACCAAGGTGACTCGCGGTGACCTTAATAGATGGGTTGAAGCTTTGGTTGCCAAGCCATTGGCCAAGAAGACTATCACCGATAGCTATATCCCTGCCGTTCGCGTCGCTCTCGGTATCGCCTACGATGATGAGCTTATCCTGTCGAACCCTGCCAGTGGCCTGAAGGTCCGCGCTCCGAAGGCCGTGGAGACGAAGGACAAGGACCACAGCGACGAAGCCGCAGAGACGATCCTGAAGGCGACCCTTACGCCCCAGCCGGATGCACTGACGGAGCGCCACAAGCTGGCACGACGGTGGGTGCCGTGGATTTGCGCTTACACCGGCGCGCGCGTTGGTGAAGTGACCCAACTTCGGGCAATGGACATCCGACAGGAGAGCGGCGTCTGGGTCTATCACATCACGCCAGAGGCGGGCAGCACTAAGGACAGCAAGGCACGGTCCATCCCGATCCATTCGCACTTGATCGAGCAAGGCATCCTGCAGCTAGCAAAGGCAGGCGATGCTACGCCGCTCTTCTACGACTTGCCGAAGAACGGTGGCTCGCTGGTTAACCCGCTACCGAAGCAGCGGGCTTCGAAGCTGGCCGAATGGGTCAGGGGACTTGGCGTAACTACACCCCAGCCCAACCACGGCTGGCGACATCGGTTCAAGACCGTGGCGCGCTCTGCAGGTATCGACGCGGAGATTCGGGACGCCATACAGGGCCATGTGCCGCGCACCGAAGGCGAGAAGTACGGCAAGCAGCCGCTTCCAGTTCTGCAAGCTGCCGTTGAGAAGCTGCCCCGGTATGCGACTTCCTGACGGTCCGCCTGCCAGCCTGTGTCTTGGGGAATGACGCGCTTCTTCGCTTGCACAGGAATGCCGCACCCGCGTAGCAAGCGGCCAAAGGGGAATACATCGTAATGAACCAAGCCGCTCTGTCCGCATTCATCTGGTCGGTCGCTGACCTGCTGCGCGGGGATTACAAGCCAGCCGATTACGGCTCGGTCATCCTGCCCTTCACCGTCCTGCGCCGCCTCGACTGCGTTTTGGAAGTAACCAAGACAGACGTTCTGGCCGAATACGACCTGCGCTCGAACGCGGGCCTGAATCCCGAACCGTTCCTGCGCCGCAAGGCGGGCGTCAGCTTCTACAACACCTCCCCGATGGACCTGCAGAAGCTGCTGGGCGACCCGGATAACATCACCGCGAACCTCACGTCCTACGTTCAGAGCTTCTCGCCCGAAGTACGGGACATCTTCGAAAAGTTCGAGTTCCACAACCAGATCGACAAGCTGGCCCGTGCCAAGCTGCTGTTCCTCGTCATCGAAAAGTTCGCTGGTATCGATCTTCACCCCGAGAAGGTGTCGAACAACCAGATGGGCTACGTATTCGAGGAACTCATCCGCAAGTTCGCGGAAGCCTCGAACGAGACGGCGGGTGACCACTTCACCCCGCGTGAAGTCATTCGCCTCATGGTCAACCTGCTGTTTGTTGAGGATGACGACGTCCTGTCGAAACCCGGCGTCGTGCGGACAATCTATGACCCCACCGCAGGCACCGGCGGCATGCTGTCGGTGGCCGAGGAGCATCTGGCGGAACTGAACCCCGGTGCGCGGCTGACCATGTCGGGGCAGGAACTGAACCCGGAATCCTACGCCATCTGCAAGGCGGACATGCTGATCAAGGGGCAGGACGTGTCCAACATCGCCTTTGGCAACACACTGTCGGACGATGGGCACCACGGCCACACCTATGATTATATGCTCGCCAATCCGCCCTTCGGCGTGGAATGGAAGAAGGTCGAAAAGGAAGTCCGCAAGGAACATGAACAGCAGGGCTTCAACGGCCGCTTCGGCCCCGGCCTCCCGCGCGTTTCGGATGGCTCGCTGCTGTTTCTGATGCACATGTTGTCCAAGATGCGGCCGGCGACCGAGGGCGGTTGCCGCTTCGGAATCGTCCTCAACGGCTCGCCCCTGTTCACCGGCGGCGCTGGCAGCGGCGAGAGCGAGATCAGGCGCTACATGCTGGAGAACGATCTGGTCGAGGCGATCATCGCGCTGCCCACCGACATGTTCTTCAACACCGGCATCGCCACTTATGTCTGGATCGTCTCGAACCGTAAGCCGGCCGGCCGCAAGGGTCAGGTGCAACTGATCGACGGTTCGGCCTTCTGGCAGAAGATGAGGAAGTCTCTCGGCTCGAAGCGCAAGGAACTGAGCGAGGAACACATCCGCCAGATCACTCAGCTCTTCGGCCGTGCCGAGGAAGCAGAGGTTGCCACCGTGCTGGACGCCGACGGCAAGGAGGTCGCCCGCGAGATCGTTTGGGTCGGCGAGAAGGCACCGGACGCGCCTGAGGGCGGCAAGGTGAGGCTCGCCCCGCTCTCGCGTCTCTTCCCCAACAGCGCCTTCGGATACCGCACGATTACCGTCGAGCGCCCCCAGCGGGACGAGGAGGGCAACGTGGTGCTGGCTCAACGCGGCAAGGCCAAGGGCAAGCCGCAGGCCGACAGCGCCCTGCGCGATACCGAGAACGTGCCCTTGGGAGAGGATGTGGAGGCCTACTTCCGCCGCGAAGTCCTGCCCCATGCCGAGGACGCATGGATTGACGGGAGCAAGACCAAGGTGGGTTACGAGATTCCCTTCAACCGCCACTTCTACGTCTTCGAGCCGCCCCGGCCGCTGGAGGAGATCGACGCGGACCTCAAGCAGGTGACCGATCGGATCAAGGCGATGATTGAGGAACTGGCGGCGTGAGCTTTCCGGCCTATCCGAGCTATCAAGATAGCGGCGTTGAGTGGCTTGGGTTTGTGCCGAGTGATTGGCGAGTTGTGCGCCTGAAGACAATGCTCGAGGAAGTGGACGAGCGTGTCGGCGCTCAAGACGTGGAACTTCTTGGACTGTCGAAGTCTGCGGGAGTGGTGAAGCGGTCCGAACTGAGTCAGGGGGCCGCTGAATCCAGCGACTACGGGAAATATAAGCTGGTAAAGCCCGGCCAGCTCGTGATGAACAAGATGCAGGCGTGGAATGGCGTGTTTGCAATCTCGTCACACCACGGCATGGTCAGCCCTGACTACTCGGTGTTCACTTTCCTACAGCCAAAGTATGGCCCACTGCTTTGTGCGGCGCTTCGTACAGACCTTGCAGCGGGAGAACTATTTACGCGCTGTCGGGGAATGGGGACGGCATTCTTGCGTCTCAACACAGGCGATCTGCTTGATGTACGGGTTGCCATTCCGCCGGATGAAGATGTTCCAGGCATCGCCACCTTCCTCGACCGCGAGACGGCCAAGATCGATGCGCTGGTGGATGAGCAGCGGCGGCTCATCGAGCTGCTCAAGGAGAAGCGACAGGCCGTCATCTCCCATGCGGTAACCAAGGGCCTCGACCCCACGGTGCCCATGAAAGACTCCGGCGTGGAATGGCTGGGCGACGTGCCAGCGCATTGGGACATTTGGAGCCTCAAACACCTCTGCTCACACGTCGTGGACTGCCTGCACACCACGCCCACGTACGACGGAGAACTGATCTACCCCGCGATCCGTACGGCCGATGTCGAACGAGGAAGGTTGCTTCTTGATCAAGCGCGCCTCGTGTCGCGCGAAATATACGAGGAGCGGATTCAGCGCCTCCGTCCGCTTGCCGGAGATGTCCTCTATTCGCGTGAAGGTGAGCGCTTTGGCTTGGCAGCGCTGGTCCCCGAGGGCGTCGAACTTTGCCTAGGACAGCGCATGATGATGTTTCGTTGCGCTCCGTCCGCTGCACCGACCTATCTGATGTGGACGCTCAACAGCGACGCAGTGTACCAGCAGGTCCTCTCTGATCTTGGCGGGGCGACCTCCCCTCACATAAATATCTCCGACATCATCAACTTCAAGATTCCAGTGGCCCCTCTGGAAGAACAGCATCAGATCGCTACGGTCATTTCTGGACAAGTGGAACGCTTCGACGCTCTTCTTAAAGAAGCCAATCGGGCGATAGGTTATCTTCAGGAGCACCGCGCCGCTCTCATCTCCGCTTCCGTTACCGGCAAGATTGATGTCCGCGAGTCAGCTGCGGTACTTACATTTCCGATGGATCGATCCCGTGCGCGAGGACTGGTCGCCGTCGAAATCATTGAACGTTCCTCCCATCAGGCGACCTTCGGCCGCGTGAAGCTCCAGAAGATTGCCTTCCTCACTGAAGCGCACGTCGGCGTAAACGAACTTGCTGGCTCTTACACGCGCGAGGCTGCCGGCCCACTCGACCGTTCAATGCTCGACGAGATGGAGAGCAGCGCTCGGAACATGGCAGACATCCGGCGCGATCAACCGGGCGGCCCTGGCACCACCGTCAACTATCGACCCGGTCAGCAGCGCGGCACGCATCGCCAAGAGTTTGCCGACTGGCTCGGCGCGGATCGGACGGCCAAGTTTGACAGGCTGATTGCCGACTTCGCAACACTCAGCACCAAAGGAGCTGAAGCTGTGGCGACTCTTTATGGCGTGTGGAACGACGCGCTCATTGAGGGTGCATCGCCTACCGACGCGGACATCATCTCTGGATTCCTTAATGACTGGCACCCAGAGAAGCGCGAGAAGTTTCACGCACATGAGCTAGCCGAGTGGCTGGGCTGGATGCGTCGGCATGGCATTGTCCCCGCCGGCTCGGGTCCTAGAACAAACACGGGGACGCTGCTATGAGCTCAGCGGTCGGCCGCTCGCTGGAGCTCTACTACATCGACGGTCGGCCGGATGGGATGCTGACGGCCGAGCTGTTCAACTGGACCGGCCATGTGCTGATGGCTCCGCGCACCCAGATCGCTGAGGCGCTGGCGCGGCCGGAGGCAAGTTATGCGGGCGTTTACCTGTTAATTGGAGAAGAGGAGGGCGAGCCGCGCGCCTATGTGGGCGAGGGCGAGGACATCTCGGCCCGCATCCGCAGTCACGACGTCCGCAAGGAATGGTGGACCAGCGCCGTCCTGATCACGGCCGCAGCCAACAAGCTCAACAAAGCTCATGTGCGCTACCTTGAAGCTCGGCTGATCGCCGAGGCGCGCACCATCGGTCGTGTGCCGCTCGACAACAACACGAGCCCAACGCCCGCCATCCTCAGCGAGGCCGACATCGCAAAGATGGAAGCGTTCTTGGAGAACCTCTTTATCGTCCTTCCCGCCGTTCGCGTCGACATGTTCATCCAACGAACTCGACCCGTGCCAGCTCAGTCTACGGTGCGGCGCCCGGCAAGCTCGGTTCCAGAGATCGGATCGACTGTCAGCGCGCCATTCAATCCGGAGCCACGGTTCGTGTTAGAAATGCGGAAGGACGGATTCAAGGCCGAGGCTGTGCAGAATGAAGCTGGGGAGTTCGTCGTGTTGACCGGTTCTTCGGCTCGCGAATCCCATGGGCCGAGTTCATATGCATCGCTCTATCGGGACCTTCGTCGCGAAGGAGTGATCGGCCAAGCCGAAGGGCGTTGGCAGTTTCTGCAGAATTACGCTTTCAAGAGTCCGAGTGCGGCTGCCTCTGTTGCGACCGGCCGGTCGGCAAACGGCGCTAAGGACTGGAAGCAGGTGGCAACTGGGCGAAGCTACAAGGAATGGGAGGCGCAGAAATTGAACGCCGAGGTCGACGCCCTGTTTGACGAACCGATCAGATGAGCGCGCTGCATCAGGAGATCAGCTTCGAGAGCGAGGTTTGCGCCGTACTCGCCTCCAAGGGCTGGCTCTACGAGTTCGGCGACGCGCAGGCCTATGATCGCAAGCGGGCGCTGTTCCCGGCCGATCTGGTCGCTTGGGTTCAGGAGACGCAGCCCAAGGCATGGGAGAGTCTGACCAAGCTCCACGGGGCTTCTGCGGAGGGCATCCTGCTCGACCGCGTCCGCAAGTCGCTCGATGACCGTGGAACACTCGATGTGCTCCGCAATGGCGTCGAGACGATTGGCGTGCGTGGGATGATGGCGCTGGCGCAGTTCAAGCCGGCTATGGGCATGAACCCGGACGTCGTCGCTCGCTACAACGCTAACCGCCTACGTGTCGTGCGGCAGGTCCGTTACAGCCTCGCCAAAGAGAACTGCATCGACCTCGTCCTCTTCCTGAACGGGATCCCTGTCGCCACGGTCGAGCTCAAGACCGACTTCACCCAGTCAGTCGAGGATGCGGTCAACCAGTATCGCTTTGATCGTCTGCCGCAGCAGAAGGGCCATGAGCGCGAGCCGCTGCTGAGCTTCCCATCGGGGGCGCTCGTCCATTTCGCGGTGTCGAACCGCGAGGTAATGATGACGACCAAGCTCGCGGGGCCGCAGACCTTCTTCCTGCCGTTCAACCAGGGCGACCGTGGCGGCAAAGGCAACCCCACGCAGCCCTTCGGTCATCCCACGGGTTATCTGTGGGAGCGGGTGTGGCAGCGCGACAGCTGGCTCGAACTGCTCGGCCGCTACCTCGTCACGCAGCGTGACGAGAAAAAGAACATCCGCTCGATCATCTTCCCGCGCTACCACCAGCTCGATGTCACGCGGGAACTGCAGGCAGCGGTGTTGGCTGAAGGCGTGGGCGGGAAATATCTGGTCCAGCACTCGGCGGGATCAGGCAAGACCAACTCCATCGCATGGACCGCACACTTCCTGTCCGAGCTGCACGACGAGAACGACGAGAAGCTGTTCTCTACGGTGATCGTCGTCTCCGACCGCCGGGTGATTGACGGTCAGCTGCAGGACGCCCTGTTTGATTTCCAACGGACCACTGGCGTCGTCGAGACGATCAAGAGTGACAGCGGTAGTAAGAGCGGTCAGCTCGCTGAAGCGCTGAAGGCCGGCAAGAAGATCATAGTCTGCACCATCCAGACCTTCCCCTATGCACTGCAGGCCGTGCGAGACTTGGCGGCAACCGAGGGCAAGCGCTTCGCGGTGATCGCGGACGAGGCGCACAGCTCGCAGACGGGCGAAGCGGCGGCGAAGCTCAAGGAGGTGCTCTCTCCCGAGGAGGTCGCCGAACTGCACGACGGCGGCGAGATCGACACGGAGGACCTGCTGGCTGCCCAGATGGCCTCGCGGGCGAGTGACAAGGGCGTGACCTACGTCGCCTTCACCGCGACGCCCAAGGCCAAGACGCTGCAGCTCTTCGGGCGTCCCAAGCAAGTCGGCGGGCTCCCCGAGCCATTCCACGTCTACTCGATGCGGCAGGCCATCGAAGAGGGCTTTATCCTCGACGTCCTCAAGAACTACACACCCTACAAACTGGCCTTCAAGCTCGCTCATGGCGGCCAGGAGATGGGCGACGACGAGGTCGAGCGCTCGACCGCGATGAAGGGGATCATGCAGTGGGTCTCGCTGCATCCCTACAACATCGTCCAGAAGGTCCAGATCGTCGTCGAGCACTTCCGTGAGAACGTCCAGCCGCTGCTGGAGGGCAAGGCGAAGGCGATGGTCGTGCTCAGCAGCCGCAAGGAGGCTGTGCGCTGGAAGCTCGCTATCGACAAATATATCAAGGGCCAAGGTTACCCGCTCGGAACGCTCGTTGCTTTCTCGGGCGAGGTCAATGATCCCGACTCCTTTCCTGAGCCGCTGAGCGAGGCGAGCAAGGAGTTGAACCCGAACCTGAAGGGCAGTGACATACGCGACGCCTTCAAGGCGGAGGACTATCACCTGCTCCTCGTCGCCAACAAGTTCCAGACCGGCTTCGACCAGCCGTTGCTCTGCGGCATGTACGTCGACCGGCGGCTGGCGGGTGTTCAGGCCGTGCAGACACTGTCGCGCCTCAACCGTGCCCATCCAGGCAAAGACACGACGTACGTCCTCGACTTCGTGAACAGCTCCGACGACGTGCTCGCCGCGTTCCGGACCTATTTTGAGACCGCCGAGCTCCAAGGCGTGACTAACCCCGACATCGTCTACGATCTTCGCGCCAAGCTCGACGCGGGCGGCTGGTACGACAGCTTTGAAGTGGATCGCGTCGCTGCCGTCGTCATGGACCCGAAGTCCACTCAAGGTGATTTGGCGGGAGCCGTCGGGCCCGTCGCGGATAGACTGCTGAAACGCTTCGCGGCTGCCAAGGAATCGAAGGCTAACGCCGAGGAACTGGAGGATCAGAAGGCAGCGGCTGCGGCGTCCGACGAAATGAACGCGCTCAGTATGTTCAAGGCGGATGCGCAGACCTTCATCCGCATCTACACCTTCCTCAGCCAGATGTTCGACTACGGCAACACGGACATCGAGAAGCGCTTCCTGTTCTTCAAGTATCTGGTCCGCCTCCTTGATTTCGGGCGCGAGCGGACGACGGTCGACGTGTCGCAGCTCGTCCTCACCCACCACGCCCTCAAGAAGCTCGGCAAGCAGCCGATGATCCTCGGAGACGCTGAAGCACCAAAGATCGCGCCGGTGGGGGATGCGGGCTCGGGGACGCTTCAGGAGAGGCAGAAAGCCCTCCTGCGCGAGATCATCGAGCGCGTGAACGATTTGTTCGATGGCGACCTCACCGATGGCGACCAGCTCGTCTATGTGAACGAGGTTATCAGGGGCAAGCTGCTGGAGTCCGAGGAACTCGTCACGCAGGCGCAGAACAACAGCAAGGCTCAGTTCGCCTCGTCGCCCACGCTCGACAATGAACTCCTGAACGCCATCATCGACGCCCTAGACGCTCACCAGAAGATGAGCCAACAGGCACTCGGGTCCGACAAGGTCCGTGCGGGTCTCAAGGACATTCTGCTGGGGCCGGGGCAGCTCTATGAGGCGTTGAGAGCGGCTGGGCAGGGGCCGGAAGCGGCGGCACCGTAACTGCTTCAACCCAGTCTTCCTACCATCACGATAAGCAAGTCCGGTCTATGTCAGAAGTCGAAGTTGATCTCATGGAGGGCCAGCGGGGCCTCGAAGCGGAGTCTCGCGCCATCGGTCAGGCTCAGTACCGCAACAAGCGGACGGCATCTTGGATGGATGCGTTCGGGCCACAGGCTGACGAAGCATCACTTCCTCCCGGACGGGCCATGCTGCGGCAGGCATTTGAGCCAACTGTCAAAGCAATCGAAGAGTTCCTTGCGTCAGGCAAGGCAGGCCGTGCGGGCCGACGTCATGTCGCTTTCGGTCTCCTCAAGCCATACGACGTAGACCCGAAGGCGCTTGCGTACCTGACGCTTCGCTGTGCCATTCAGGCAGGCGCTCAACAGCTTGGCGCACAGAGCGCGGCGAACATGGTCGCGCGGGCTGTCATGGACCACATACAGGGCATGGAGTTCGCTAGAGCGAACCCCGCCGGTGCCGAAGGTGTTCAGCGGAGCCTTGCAGGCCGTTCGGTGGTCAGCGCCAAACGACAGCGCGCCGTTACGGCCATTCACGAGGCCGAGGGCGTAGCGCTGCATTGGGAGCCAAGGGAGAAGCTGCTGCTCGGAACGAAACTACTCGAACTTGCTGCGGACGCTACGGGGCTGTTCGAGCTTACGCTGAATAAGAAGAACCGTAGCAAGGACTACCGTCACGAATATCGACTGGAAATGTCCGACAAGGCTCTCTCGTGGCTCGAAAAACAGCACAAACGCTGTGAACTTCTCGATCCTCTGCCGTTGCCGATGGTCGTCCCGCCACGTCCTTGGACGACGCCAACCGATGGCGGTTATCTTGAACCGCCTATCGGCAATCAGTTGGTGCAATCCTATGCGCGGCCGTATCTCGAAGAGTTGAAAGGCATGGACATCGACCCTGTCTATCGGGGGGTGAACACAATCCAGAACACCGCATGGCGCATCAACCGGCGCGTTCTGGACGTCATGGAAGCCATCAGCGAAAGCGGTGGCGGTATGGCGGGTCTTCCGCTGCGTGACCTTGAGCCGCTGCCTGAGCGCCCCGAAACCGCTGCAAAAGGCACCAAGCTGGAAGTCGACTGGAAACGCGCGAGGGCACAAGTCCACGCCCGCAATGCAAGGGGCAAGAGCAAGCGCTTCGCCCTCGCACAGCAACTCTGGGTTGCCCGCAAGCTGGCCGATTTTCCGGCGATCTATTTCCCGCACGACCTCGACTGGCGTGGCCGGGTCTATCCCATCCCTCAGGCCGGACCTCATCCGCAGGCTGGCGATACCGGACGCTCGCTGCTGGAGTTCTCTCAAGGCAAGGCGCTGGGCGCAAACGGCGCGCGATGGCTGGCTATCCACGTCGCCAATGTGTTCGGCATCGACAAGGTCAGCTTCGATGACCGCATTGAGTGGGTAGACGCCAACACCGCAGCCATCCTCGACAGCGCGAAAGACCCGCTGGACGGTCAGCGGTTCTGGACGAGAGCCGATAAACCGTGGGCGGCGCTGGCCGCATGTTTCGAGTGGGCGGGCTATGTCGAGCAGGGCGCTGAGCTTGTCTCGCGCCTGCCTATCGCCATCGACGGATCGAACTCGGGCCTGCAGCATCTCACGGCGCTCCTGCGGGACACCGATGCGGCCCCGCATGTGAACTTGGTTGCCACAGGCAGGCCGGGGGACATCTACGCTTTGGTCGCAGCGAAGGCGCAGGCGATGGTGGACGAGAGCAACGACTCCCTCGCTGGATCGTGGAAGGGCGGCAAGATTACCCGAGGTCTCGTGAAGCGTCCGTGCATGACGTACGTCTACTCGGCAAAAGCGTTCAGCATGACCGAGCAGATCGTCAAGGAACTGGATGACCTCGACGATGCGGCGAAGGCAAGCGGCGCTCCGCCACATCTTCTGGGTGCCGATAACTTCGATGCTGCACGGTGGCTGTCCACCCGGCTGTTCAAGCTGATTGAAGAAACGGTTCCAGCCGCGAGCGGAGCCATGAAATGGCTGCGTTCCGCCGCCAAGGTGATGAACGACGCTGACCAACCAATATGGTGGACATCGCCTGCAGGGCTTCCGGTCCTACAGCGCTACCCGAACACCGAGCTGAAAAAGACCGAGGTGATGTTTCGCGGAAAGCGCATGCAATTGGGGTTGATCGACGAGCGTCCGCCCACGCTATCGAACTTCATCGAAGACCCTGACCTTCGCCTCACAAATGGCAAGCGGGCACTGAGCGGCATTGCACCGAACTTCGTCCACTCGCTGGATTCCGCCCACCTGATGTTGACCGTATTGGCTGCGGCCGACGAAGGCATCACCGACATCGCCGTCATTCATGACAGCTTCGGAACGCATGCGGCTGACACAGCCTGCCTCTCGCGGCTCCTGCGGGAGACTTTCGTGACCATGTACGAAGCAGACCCGTTGGCCCAGTTCCGCGCTGAGATTCTTGGACAACTCGACGATGCCAAGCTGCGCGCGAAAGTTCCGCCCCTGCCGAACAAGGGTGAACTCGATCTTCGAAGCGTGCTGGACGCGACGTACATGTTCGCGTGAGGCACACCGATAATTACCCCTTCTTATAGAGCCACACCTCACAGCTCGACCAAGCTCAAGACCGTCAAGCAAGCCTGACAGAAAGCATCATGCCGGGAGCACTTCGGACACTTCAATCTTGGGGGCATCGAAGGCGGACCGGCGTGGAAGAAAGTCGACGTGGGGCAGACCTCGCCAACCCTTTCCCCATCCCCTTCAAAAAGGACGAGGAAAGGGGCTGGAGCAGGATGGTCTTCAGGCACAAGCCGCAACTCTCGGTCACGATGGTCACCCCGAGGTCAGTTCGCCTCGGGAGACCCATCGACCAACGAGAGATGCAGGCCGGTTAGATTTGGTGCAGATTTTCGAAGGCCCATACCTACGCTCGCAACAGCGCATTTCCCCCCATCGGGGTGGTTGCCCAGTGAGCGTGGTTGCTAACTCGCCTTGGTCCTATCCCAATGACTAGGCCGAGGCCCATTGTCGAAACGGCCTGCAAAGAAAGTAGGGGCGGAGTGGGCGAGGACGAGTACTGGTCTCGAATGTGAGGGATGGGTCGACAGAGCTGATGGTCCGATATGGGTATACTCATAGCGGACGTCCTATCCCTGTCGCCATTGCGTCCGATATGGGTTGACATGTCATTTGTCGGACAGCTACTGGCGAGGCTCTAGACCCAAATCGGACAGGGAGTTTCACATGTCAGTTATCGGTTACGCCCGCGTATCATCCACTGGCCAGTCCCTTGAGGTGCAGTTGGAGGCCCTGAAGGATGCCGGGTGCACCAAGGTGTTTGCCGAGAAGAAGAGCGGACGGAAGGCCAGCGACCGTGAGCAGCTGAACCTTGCACTCGACTTCATCCGGGAAGGGGACACCCTCGTTGTCACCCGCCTCGACCGGCTGGCGCGCTCCGTCATCGACCTCCACCAGATCATTGCCCGCGTGACGGAGAAGGGCGCATCGTTCCGCGTCCTGCAACAGGCGGGGATTGATACCTCAACATCAACCGGCAAGCTGACACTCGCCGTCCTGGCTGCCGTGGCGGAGTTCGAAGCGGACATCAGGGCCGAGCGCCAGAAGGACGGGATCGAGGCCGCGAAGGCCAAGGGGGTCTACAAGGGACGCCCGGCGACCATCGACGCGGCGGAAATCAAGACCGCGCTGGCAGGAGGCGAACGCCCCGCAGCCCTCGCGAAGCGCCTCGGGGTCGCTCGGTCCACCATATACCGCCTGCGGGATGCTGAGGTGGCCTAAGTTTTCGCTCGGGGGCGAGATGCCCTGCTTTTTTCGCAGGGCCCTAGTTCCCCTGAGTGGACATTAGGTCAGCGCTGGGGTGGAGTAGTCCACCATGACAAGTCGCCCCTGAAAGACACCCCAGTCAGCCGCTTTAGGCTCCCCCGGCCATTCATCGTCACCCGGACAGTAGTCCCAGAAATCATCGAGCGCCCAGATGTCGAAGTCGAGAGGAGCAGGTGCTGCTGCAGCCATGATCAGCAGCCATCCACCGGGCGCACACCATCGAACCGGGCACAGGCGTGGTCCTCGCGATTCGTGAGCCCGATTTCTCTCCCAGACCCCTTGTTCGTGGAGATTGCAGCGCCTGCCGACGGCACCCTTGGGCAGCTTGAACGCGAGTGGGCCGATTATGATGACCTTCCTTGTGCTGCCCTGCTCGAAGCGTACTCCCATGTCATCTCCTTCACCGTGCCTGAAGAGCCCCTTCGAAACCTAGCGATATCCTATCCTATGTGAGATTGCTGTGGCAGGTTTAGCGCCTTGGGGAGGGGCACGCATGGCATTGCTTGAAAGCTTGAAGCTACCAGACATTTTGAAGGCATCGGCGGCGCAAGCGTTCGCCCTGTCAGTTGCATGTGGCGTCTTTGTGTATCTCGCAAAGAGCGGGCTCTTGCCGCCCCTAGAGCCGTGGATGCTGTTGCTGGCGGTCTTTATCGGCATTTTTGCGGGGGCACTGTGGGCCTCCCTTATCATTCGAGACCTTTGGAAAATGATTGGGCTCGTCACGCATTGGAACCGGTGGCGGAACTCCAGAGCGCGCCGAAAAGCGGTGACGGATTACATCCCACACATGACCGAGGACGAGCGCAAGATTGTCGGCTATCTTTTGGCGAACAACCAGAAGAGCTTTGATTGTGCGGCAGACGGGGGGCACGCCGCCACGCTTCTCGCGCGCGGGATCATCCGCAACGCGCTCCGTCCGGGACAGGTCTTTGACATGGAGCATGTGCCGATGTTTGTTCCCGACGACGTTTGGAACGTGCTTGTTGCCCACAAGGATTCGTTTCCTGCGACCAATGAGGAAGGGCACCCGTGGCGCGTCCATTGGATGGCGCGCTAGGGCGCACGAGTCCGCATCGCCTTGGATGCTTGCGATAGGTACGGAAAACAGGTACGGATTGGGCATCAACCGGGTCGTAAGAACCTAGGAAAATCAATATCATGGTTGGCGATAGTGACTCTCCAGCCCTGTCCACCATCCCCCGAATTCGAAGGCGTAACTCTACCGGCCTGACCATGGTTGCCGGAGCCGCGGCGCTGTTATTTCGCGGATTTTCCGAAATTTGCGCCGTGCGGCCGTTGCGGCTGGCCCCCTTCCTATAATGACTGTGCCATTCAATCTGACAGCACAGGATAACCATGCGCCCTTTCATTCCGGCGAGATTTCTCGCCCTGACGACGCTCGTCTTGCCTGCTTCGCCCGCCTTTGCGGAGGACTCGCCATCGTCCGTCGCCGTCTCGGGCTCCGCTGCGATCGTCAGCGACTATCGGTTCCGTGGTATCTCGCTGAGTGAGAATGATCCTGCAGTTCAGGCCACGATCAACATTACGCATGAAAGCGGCCTTTATGTCGGCGCCTGGGGCTCATCACTCGACATGGGCGAGCTCTACGGGCCGACCGAGATCGACCTTTATGCCGGCTGGGCCGGGACGATCGCGCCCAGGACCGGACTCGACGTTGCGATCACCTATTACAGCTACCCTGCCGGCGACGACAGCCTGGGCAATGCCGACTATTTCGAGACCATAGCCAAGCTCAATCGCGAGATCGGTCCGGTCAAGGCGACGCTGGGCGCGGGCTATAGCTGGGATCAATCGGCCCTTGGCGGTGATCATCTCTATCTGTTCGGCGACGCAGCCGCGCCCGTCACGGGCACACCACTGACGCTGAAGGGCCATTTCGGGCGCAGCAAGGGCGCGATGGCGCCCGGGCAGGGCGATTATCTCGACTGGTCACTCGGCGCCGATCTCACATTCAGTGCGCTCACACTGGGCGTCGCCTATGTCGACACCGATCTCGGCGGCGCACGGCCGGTCGATGCCGCGGCGCTGTTCTCGATCAGCGCGGCCTTCTGAGGCTTGCGAGCCCACCCTTCAGGCGGAGAAACAGGATGAATAGCGTGCTCAGCCGCATGAACATTGCGGGCAAGTTGATGACGGTCGCAGGCCTCGCGATCGGGGCGCTGGTGTTGATCGGCTTCACCGGCGTCGTTCTCAAGACCAGCGGGGTGGTCGAGCAGCTCTCGGCGGACTCCGCGGTGGCGCAGGCGGAATCGCAGGCTAATGGCCTGCGCGCGGATCTCGATCTCATCAGCGGCACCGTCCGCTCGATGAGCGTCAACATCGGCTCGATGCATGAATCGGGCGTGCGCGATCGTTCGCTGGTGATGGCGACGCTCAAGCCCAACACGTTCGTCTCGGACATGGCGCTCGGAAGCTGGTATTTCGCCGAGCCCAACGGCTTTGATGGGCAGGACCCGGCGATGACCGGTCATCCGGCTTCGAACCCGAAGGGCAATTTCGTGCCCTACTGGATCCGCGACAATGGCGCGATCAGGATGGAACCCAATACCGAGGCCGGACTCTATTCCGCCTCCTACTACGCACTGGCGCGTGACACCGGCAAAGCCGCGATCACCGATCCCTATCCGTATGAAACCGGCGGCAAGACGATCACCATGACGTCTATCGCCTATCCCGTGAAATCGGACGGACGCCTGATCGGCGTTGCCGGCATCGACATCGCGCTCGACAATATTTCCGAACGCCTTGGCAAGCTGAAGCCTTTCGGCACCGGGCGCGTGATGCTCCTGTCGGGCTCTGCGATGTGGGTGGCGCATCCCAAGGCCGAAGTGCGGATGAAGACCTACAAGGAAGCTGGTGCCGATCAGGTGCGCGAGGCGCTGTCGACCGGACAGACGCGGGTCATCGAGGACTTCGAGGTCGACGGCGAGAGCATGCTGCGCGTGATCTATCCGATCCGGATGAAGGATCTGAATGCGACCTGGGCACTCGTACTCGACGTGCCGAGCGCGACCATCGCTGCGCCGGCAACCCATCTGGCGTGGATCCTGACGCTTGGCGGCATCGCACTGCTCGGCGTGGCGCTGTGGAGCCTTTTTCAGGCGATCGGTGCGATCGTTCGGCGTCCGCTCGCTTCGCTCACCGACTCGGTCGATCGCCTGTCTCGCGGCGAGGATATGGCCATCCCGCATGTCGACCGCGAGGACGAGATCGGGACGCTTGCGCGTGCGGCGGACGTCTTCCGCAGCGCCGCGGCGGATCGCGCCGAGGCCGACCGGCGGGCAGCGGAGGAGCAGCGTGTGGTGACGGGGGCGGTTGGTGCGGGCCTCGACGCGCTAACCAATGGCGACCTGACCGCGGAGATCGATGTGGCCTTCCCGGCCGGCTATGCGGCGCTGAAGGACAATTTCAACGCAGCGCTGGCGGGTCTTCGCCAGATGATCGGCGCGGTGACGGCGAGTGCGAGCGGGATCCGCACGGGTTCGCAGGAGATCGCGCAGGCGTCCGAGGATCTGGCGCGGCGTACCGAAGGCAATGCGGCAAGCCTCGAGGAAACTTCCGCGGCGCTCGTCCAGATCGACGAGCGCCTCAAGGCCTCGGCGGTCGCCGCATCGAAGACCGTCGCGCGTGCCGACGACGCGCTTGCAACGGTGTCGGACGGCCGTGCGATCGCGGTCGAGGCGGTGCAGGCGATGGACCGTGTGATCGAGAGCGCCAAGGGCATCGACCAGGTGATCGAGGGGGTCGACAAGATCGCCTTCCAGACGCGCGTGCTCGCGATGAACGCGGCGGTCGAGGCTGGGCGGGCCGGCGATGCCGGCCGCGGCTTCGCGGTGGTCGCCGATCTCGTCTCGGCGCTCGCGATGCGCGCCGAGGAAGAGGCCAAGCGTGCGCGCGAGCAGCTGACGGTGACGCAGTCGGACATCGTCACAGCGGTCGATGCGGTGCAACGCGTCGACGGCGCGCTCGAGACGATCTCGGGCGGGGTGGGCGAGGTCCATGGCCTGCTCGGCCAGATGGCCGAGGACAATCAGGCGCAGTCTTCCGCAATCACGCAGATCAGCGTCGCGGTGACCACGATGGATCAGTCGACCCAGCAAAATGCCGCGATGGTCGAGCAAACCTCCGCCGCAGCGCGCAATCTCACCACCGAAGCGGTCGGGCTCGCGCAACAGGCCGAACGTTTCGACACCGGCGACGAGCGCCCGAAGGCGCGACTTCGCTCGGTTGCCTGATGGGTATAGGGGGACGTGCCGAGGCGCGTCCCCCCATCGTCAGGCCGCGAGCAGTTCGTCGGCGGGGCCGAAGAACTCGTAGTGGATGCGGTCGGCCGGTACTCCGGCTTGCGACAGCGCGGTAACAAATGTGCGCAGGAACGGTCGCGGGCCGCACAGGAAATAGTCCGCCTGCTCGATGGGCGTCTCGGATTCCAGCCAGTCACGGTCGATCAGTCCCGCGCGGTCATAATGCTCTCCGATGACGTCCTCAGCGCGCGGCGTCTGGTAAAAGGTCGTCACCTTGATGCCGGGGCGCGCCATCGCGAGTGCGCTCACCGATGCGCGCATCGCATGCGTCGTGCCGTCATGCGTGCCATGGATATAGTGGATCGGCAGATCGGCATGGCGCTCGGCCGCGCTCTCGAGCATCGCCGCCATCGGCGTCAGCCCGACGCCGCCTGATAGCAGCACCACCGGGCGCTCGGGCCGTTCGGGCAGGAAGAACTCGCCCGCAGGCGGGGCAACCTTCAGCACCGTCCCCGGCGTCGCGTGATCGTGCAGCCAGCCCGAGGCAAGGCCCATCGGCTCGCGCTTCACCGAGATGCGGTAATATTCGCCATTGGGGGCGCTGGAGATCGAATAGTTGCGCTTGATCGGCGGATTCCCGGGAATTTCGAGCCAGAAAGTGAGGTACTGGCCGGGCCTGTGACGGATGACCCCGCCGCCATCGGCGGGCCGCAGGATGAACGAGGTGATTACCGCGCTTTCGGGTTGCACCTTCTCGATCACGAAATCGCGCCATCCGGCCCAGCCGCCCTCTGCCGCAGCGAGTTCACCATAGATATTGTTCTCGCGCGAGATCAGGATGTTGGCGAGGAACCAATAGGCTTCACCCCAGGCCGCGAGAATCTCGTCGGTCGCAGCGTCGCCGAGTACCGCCTTGATCGCGCCGAGCAGTGCGTTCGCGACGTGCGGATAATGTTCGGGGAGTATCTGCAGCCCGACATGCTTCTGCGCGATCCGCTCGACCGCGGCCGCCAGCGCGCCAAGATTGTCGATATTGGCCGCATAGGCGAGGATCGCGCCTGTCAGTGCGCGAGGCTGTGCGCCGTCCGCCCCCTGATGCGACTGGTTGAACAGGTCGCGGATCTCGGGATTTTCAAACATGCGCGCATACATTTCGCGCACGATGTCGAGACCGTGCGCCTCGAGCGCGGGGACGGTGGCTTTGACGAGCGCGATCGTGCGCTCGCTGAGAGACTGGGTCATCAGCGTTTCCTTGTCGGGTTGGGAAATTGCGAAAGGCGGGGATCAGCCGTCGGGTGGGCCGGTGTAGAATTCGACGCGCATCTTCACCGGTCCCAGTGGCGTAACGAAATGCGGCTGCTGAGGGTGAAGCAGTCCGGGCGTGTCGGGCGTAAGGATCGCTTCGCCTTCGGGATCGAGCCAGGTCAGCTTCAGCCGTCCTTCAAGGACGCGCACCATGCCCCATACACCCGCCTTGGTGCTGTGCTCCGCGCGCAGCGCTGCGGGGAGGGTGGTTTCGTCGAAAACCGCGGTGGAGCGATAGGGCTCGGTCATGTCACGCGGCCGCCTTTTTCGAAGCAGGACGGGGTTCGAGCCTGAAGAACAGTGCGAGTTGCAGACTTTCGGCGATGCGTGCCGCCTTGCCCTGAAGTGCAGCCGCCGCATCGGGCGCCATCACCTCGGCCGCAGTGTGATTCCACAGCGTCAGCCAGCGCTCGAAGAGTTCGGGGGTTATCCGTGCAGCATGTTTCAGGTGCGCAGCCATCGGGTTGCCCTTGTAGCGCCCCGTTGTCAGCATCACCGACGACCAGAAGGCGACAAGCTTGTCGAGATGCTCGGGCCAATCGTGGATGGCGTCGTTGAAGACGGGGCCTAGCTCGGCGTCTTCGCGGACGCGGCCATAAAACAGCGCGACGAGCCGTTCGAGCCCCGTATCGTCGATCTGTGCTGCATCGTTCACGACTCACGCTCCAATCATGTATTATGTGCATGTATCAGCTGATTTGAAACATGCAACAAAAATACATATAACGGCGCCACGTCAGTAGACGGCGAGAAACAAGGGAATGAGATGCGCCTTACGCGCTACACCGACTATGCAATGCGTGTGCTGCTCTATCTCGGCGCGCGCCCCGAACAGCTATGCTCGATTGCCGAAATTTCGCGCGCCTATGGCATCTCGCAGAACCACCTGATGAAGGTCGTCAACGATCTGGTGAATGCGGGTTATGTCACCAGCGTGCGTGGCCGTTTCGGCGGTGTGCGACTGGGCCGCCCAGCCATGGATATCAATGTCGGCGCGGTGGTGCGGCATACCGAGGACGGCTTCGATCTCGTCGATTGCGGCAGCTGCATTATCGCACCCGCCTGCGGATTGACCGGCGCGCTCAGGGAGGCGCTGGCCGCATTCATGGCCGTGCTCGACGGCTATTCGCTCGATGACCTTCTCGTGAAGCGCAGCGACCTTGCGCTGCTGTTCTCCACTGAAAGCGCCATGGTCGGCGACGGATAAAAATGGGGGCCGCGTGGCGGCCCCCGACGTTTCTTGAGCGATTGCCCTAACGGTCGCGGTCGAAACCGCCCTGCTGATGGTCCTGGCGGCGATCATCATCACCCATCTGGCGCTGACGGTCGGGCTGCTGCTGCTGCTGCTGGCGATCGTCGCGTCCGGGTTGCTGCCGCTGGGGCTGTTGCTGCTGCTGCTTTTTCTTGTCAGGCATTGCAAGGTCCTCCTGCATCGTCCCGTCATCGGGATAGGGAAGCAACCCGCGGCTCGAAGGGGATGTTCCGATTTGTGCGGCGGGCCGTTGGAAAGCGCCCCCGACCCGAATAGAAGGGTTGGCGATAGAACGGAACGTGCCGCGCATTGCCGGGTTGGTGATGCGGCATCGGACATGGGAGTTGCGACATGGCGAAGGCGCGGAGCATCAAGGTCGACAAATGGATGGTCGGACTTTCGTCGGCCGGACTCGGTTTGCTGGCGGGCTGGCTTTTCGTTCGCAAGCGGACCGGATCGCGCGATTCCGTGAATGGACACGCAGCCGCCTTTTCGCCCGGCGAGAGCGAGCGTGAAGCGCATGCGCAGGTCCGCAATGCCGGCCCGGCGGCGATGCGTGACGGCGCGAACCGCGCCTGGCACGAGGTTGACGAGGCCTCGGACGAATCCTTCCCAGCCAGCGATCCACCGTCGTTCAATCCGGGGATTGGCTGATTGCGTCAGGCCAGTTGCAATCGCGCGCCTTCGGGTTCATTGACGCAATATGCTTTCTCAACGGACCCGGTACACAATCCGAGCGCTCCAGCACCTGGCCGACCATTATGGTGAAGGCCCAATCCAGCTCACACAGATAGCTGACGCGCAGAATATTCCGGCAAAGTTCCTGACGGTGATCCTTTCCGAGATGAGCCGCGCCGGCCTTGTGGCGACGCTTCGCGGCAAGGATGGCGGTTATTGGCTTGCGCTTGCTCCGGTCGACATAAGCTATGGCGATATCGTCAGGCTGACGCGCGGGTCGCTTGCTCTCGTCCCCTGCGCCAGCCGCTTCGCGCATGAGACATGCAAGAACTGCCTCGAAGAGAGCAAGTGCCGCCTGCGCGAGCTCATGCTGCGCGTGCGCGACGAAACTGCGCATGTGCTTGACGGCATCACGCTCGCCGACCCGATCGCTCTGGAAAACGCGCCCCATTGACAAATCGGTGCCGGCCAAGGAAGAGGGCCGCCGCGCGGGTGTAGCTCAATGGTAGAGCAGAAGCCTTCCAATTTGAGCCCGCTGCATATTTTTCAATCACTTAGCTTAAAA
>NZ_JAKVIO010000086.1 GCF_022601895.1 Sphingomonas sp. LaA6.9 | reverse complement strand
GCGCGCCCGACGCGACACGCGGGCTTGTGGTGAAGGCATTCGTCGTCACCGATCGGAGCCCGAGCGACGCGTTCGTCACCGAATTGCAGAATTTCACGCGGGAACGGCTGGCGCAGCACGAATTCCCGCGCCTCGTCGAATTTGTGGGTGAACTCCCCAAAACCCCTGCGGGCAAGGTTCACCGCAAGGTGCTGCGCGATCGCGAGGCCGCCGCCGCGGCTGCGCTCGTCAACTGAATTTCAGGAGAAGAACAATGGCAACAGTGCTCGAAAAACCGACCAACAAATTTCCGAAGATTACCGAGGAAGGTCTCGAAGACCTGCGTTCGCGCATCGGCGTGAAGATCGAGAACACCGTGGAGCCGTGGAACTATGAGGCGAGCCGCGACGCGATCCGCCACTATGCCCACGGTATCGGCGACGATAATCCGCTGTGGTGCGATCCCGAATATGCCGCGAAGACGAAGTATGGCTCGATCGTCGCACTGCCGAGCTTCCTCTTCACGACGAGCCGGCTCATCTCGGGCTATTGCGGCGGGCTTTCAGGCGTTCACGCGATGTGGGCGGGTGCCGACTGGACATGGCACAAGCCTGTGCTGCGCAACGACACGATCAAGACCGAGGCGCATCTGAAGGATCTGGTCGAGCATCAGACCAAGTTCGCTGGGCGCAGCTTCCAGCAGATCTACCATGTCGATTTCTACAACCAGAATGGCGATCTGGTGGCCGAGGGCGATAGCTGGGTGTTCCGCACCGACCGTGACGAAGCGCGCGAGCGCGGCACCAAGTACACCGACGTCAAGGGCAAGGTGGAACCCTTCACCGATGAGCAGCTCGCCGAATGGTCGAAGCTCTATGCCAATGAAGAAGTGCGTGGCGCGACGCCGCGTTACTGGGAAGACGTGAAGGAAGGCGAGGAACTGCCGCGCATGATGAAGGGGCCGATGACGGTCACCGGCTTCATCTGCTACGCGCAGGGCTGGGGCGGGCTCTACATCCGCGCCAACAAGCTGGCGTACAAGATGCAGCAGGCGCATCCGGGCCTCGGCATCAAGAACCGCTTCAACGTGCCCGATTGCCCCGAGCGCGTGCACTGGGACGAGGCGTTCGCGCTCGAGGTCGGTGCGCCCGGCGCGTATGATTACGGTCCGGAGCGCTGCTCGTGGCTGACCCATCACATCACCAACTGGATTGGTGACGACGGCTTCCTGCACAAGAGCAAGTGCCAGATCCGCCGCCACAATCCCGACGGCGACGTGATCTTCATCGACGGCAGCGTGACGCGCAAGTTCGCCGAGAACGGCAAGCATTATGTCGAGATCCAGCAGACCGCGACCACGCACCGTGGCGAGGTGTCTGCGTTCGGTACCGCGATCGCCGAGCTTCCGAGCCGGGGCTGATTGCCGCCGCCGCTGGTGTTGAAACATGCGGAGCGATTGCAGCCCGGGCCTTCACACAAGGTCCGGGCTGTGTCGTAAGAACCGCAGGACCGAAAAGGAGAGGGTATGGCACAACATCCGGCGGAGGCGCCGCAATTCGATGTGAACGGGGACGTGCGCGTTCCGGCATTCCTGCTGCCGGTTTCCGGCCTGCTGAGCGACGAAGCGGCCGCATTCCAGCGGATGCGCGCGACAATGCCGGCTTTCGATGCCGCCGGGGTTGAACCCGATATTGCCGTGCGGCGCGCGCAGATCCAGGCCTATACCGAACCCGCCGTTGCGCGGTTGCGCGACATGTTCGCGGTCGACATCACGACCACCACGATTGGCGGGGTCGAGGTGATGGAGGTGACGCCCGCCGGCGGCGGTCATGATCCCGAGCGTGTCCTCATCAACCTGCACGGGGGCGCCTTTATCGTCGGCTGGGACGGCATCGCGAAGATGGAGTCGATCCCGATCGCGGCGATGGGCGGCTATCGCGTGGTGAGCGTGAATTACCGCATGGCCCCCGAGCACCGCCACCCGGCGGGAGTCGAAGACGTTGCCGCCGTCTATGCTGTGCTGCTGAAGGACTATGCGCCCGGGCGGATCGGCATCTATGGCGGATCTGCGGGCGGGGCGCTGACCGCGCAGGCCGCTGCCTGGCTTCCAGCGAACGGGCTGCCTCAGGCCGGGGCTATCGGCATTTTCGGGGCCG
The DNA here is from genome assembly GCF_022601895.1 of Sphingomonas sp. LaA6.9. Classification (GTDB taxonomy): domain Bacteria; phylum Pseudomonadota; class Alphaproteobacteria; order Sphingomonadales; family Sphingomonadaceae; genus Sphingobium_A. The sequence continues at coordinate 2,368 of NZ_JAKVIO010000086.1, read as the reverse complement.
GCGCTGTGCCCTTCGATGCGGGGGAATCCGCCTATGTCGCGGGCTATATCGATGGGTCGTTTCCGCCGCCGGATGCGGGCGGGTCACTGGCGGACATCACCCGGGGCTATTTCGAGGGTTGGGATCGCAAGGACCCGAGCGCCTGGCCCGGCTATCACCTCGATGTGCTGGCCACTTTCCCGCCGACCCTGATCCTCACCGGCACGCGCGCGATGGACCTGAGCCCCGCCATATACACCAACAGCCAGTTGCTGAAGGCAGGTGTGCGGTCGACCCTGATCGTCGGTGAGGGCATGGGCCATTGCTATCATTATCAGGTTTCGCTGCCCGAGGGGCGGGATGCCTGTGAGGCGATCATCGCCTTCTTTCGGGAACATCTGGGCTGAACGATGCAGAAGGACAAAAGCACTCTCTGGAAGGGGCCGCTTGCCGGCATTCGCGTGCTCGATTTCACCCGCGTGCTCGCGGGGCCAGCCGCGGCGCTTGCGCTCGCCGACCTCGGGGCCGAGATCATCAAGGTCGAACCACCGGGCACGGGCGACGAAACGCGCACCTTCCCGCCGATGCGCGAAGGCGAGAGCCATTATTTTCTGAGCGTCAACCGCGGCAAGAAGAGCATCGTCATCGACCTCAAGACCGATGCGGGCGTCGCGCTGGCCCGTGATCTCGCCACCAAATGCGATATATTGATCGAGAATTACCGTCCGGGCGTGATGGACCGTCTCGGCCTTGGCTATGAAACGCTGTCGGCGCTCAACCCGCGGCTGATCTATTGCGCAATCTCGGGTTTCGGGATGACCGGGCCGCTGAAGGATCGGCCATCGTTCGACATCGTCCTCCAGGCCATGTCGGGCGCGCTCAGCGTCAATGGCGAGCCGGGCGCCTTGCCGACCAAGCTCGGCATCCCGCTTGGCGATCTTGTGGGCGGGATCAACGGCCCGATGGGTATCCTTGCAGCGCTCTATGAGCGGAGCGTCACTGGCCGTGGCCGTCTGATCGATGTCAGCCTGATGGACGGGATGATCGGGATGCTCGGCTATCTCGCGCAACTCGCGTTCTTCACGGGCGAAGACCCGAAGCCGCAAGGGTCGCAGCATCCCAATCTGGTGCCCTATGGTATATTCCCCGCCAGCGACGGCTCGATCGTCATTGCATGCCTGACCAACGGCTTTTGGGGGCGGATCTGTGCGGCGCTCGACATGCCCGGGCATGTCGATGATCCGCGGTTCGACACGATCGAGAAACGGCGTGACAATCGCGAGGCGATCAATGCGATGATCTCGGAATTCACGATCCGGCGGACGGTCAAGGAACTTGCCGCGCTGCTCGCCGAGCATCAGGTGCCGCACGCACCGATACTGGGCGTGAAGGATGCCCTGTCGCAGCCCCAGGCCATCGCGCGGGAGTTGGTGGTGGAGACCGAGCACAAGGTGCTCGGCAAGATCCCGATCGTGAACCGCTCGATCAGGTTTCCGGGCAATGCGCAGCCCGTCCCCGAGGCACCGCCCGTGCTCGGACAGCATACGAGCGAGATACTGGAAGAGATATTGGGGCTTACGCCGGCCCAGATCGAGGAATTGCGCGCGGCACAGGTCGTCGGCTGACGGTGTCGTGCCGCGTCAGGCCTTGCAGGGGATGCTGAAGCGCTCGCAATAATCCTTGAAGTGCGCGTGCACGCCCGCGCGCGTCAGCCCGTAATCCTCGAGCGCATAGCTGTGCTTGCCGTGCTTGCCCTGCGGGTTGCAGGCCAGATAGGCAGCCATCCCGGCTTCGGCTTCGGCGGTGAAAGGCTCGTCGAAGCGCGCGTAGAGTTTGCGCATCTCGCCGATCGGATCGCGCACCTGATCCTCATACTGGATGTCGTGGATCGAATCCTGCCCGTGCTTTTCGCGATAGGCGAGCATCCGCTCGATCATCAGGTCGAAGGTCTGGACGAGCGCCTTGCCGACTTCGATCGGATCGACCTCGGCGCTGAACATCTTGCGGACGTTGAAGACGAGGCTGCAGGCCGAACCGACGACATCGGCGGGATCGCGGTGCGTCATCGCGAGCTGCGCGTCGGGATAGACGCTCGTCATGTCGTCGAGGAACAGCGGATGCCAGGGGTTCTTGAGCGTCCAGCGCCCCGCGTTGTTCGCCTGCAGGAGCTGGAGCAGCCGCTTGTGATAGCGAAAGGCGGGCAGATAGCTGGTGTTGAAGAACCAGTCCCGATAGCTCGGGATGTGCAGAACCGAGTCATAATATTGGGCGCAGAAGGATGGCGACATGGCGAACTGGCATTCGGTCGGGCTGTCGGCATCCTCATGATGGATCGCCGAGATGCGCGGCGCATATTTGAGCGACATGTCGAGCCGCTCCTGCTCGGCGA
>NZ_JAKVIO010000083.1 GCF_022601895.1 Sphingomonas sp. LaA6.9 | reverse complement strand
AGCTTGCAAAGCTGCGGGTAGATCCTCAAGTCATCCCAGCCCGACGTGATGTCACGCGCGATGATGATATGCATTTGCTGTCGTGCAAGGGCGGATTTGGCTCCCACACAGGGAAAGTCGGGACGTTTGACAAAGGCGCGAAATCTTTCAGCGAGCGGATTTCGCTCGTCCTCCATTACACTGATCATGAACTGATTTCCTTCGGGCTCGTCATGGGCTTGTACCCACATCTGCAAAACGAAGAACGTCCGCGTTTGTGTCCGCACGCTCCATAGTCTGCCCTGCGCAAGCGGCCAGTAATCATGATGCTCGCATTGATCCGTCGTGCGGCGATCTGCCGCCCTATGAAGCCCGTCTGATCAACTTCACGATTGCCAGGAGAATGATGGCCCCGACCAGCGAGTAGAGGATCGCCATGAGGTTGAGGGGCGCGTTGATAATCGATGCGCCGCCCCCGAACAGGAACCCTGCGATCAGTGCGCCGACTATGCCGATTACGATGTCGAACAGGATTCCACCGCCGCTGCGCATGATCATGCCCGCGACCCATCCCACGAGAGCGCCCACAACCAGAATGATGATCAGACCCATGATGTCCTCCAATGACGCTGCAATCTCGTGGATCGCAAACTATAGACTCTTTCGGTCCTGCAACGGTTCCCGAAGGGAGGGCGGCGCTGCTGGCGATTAGTTGCGATCGGGGCCGCAACGGGCGTGGCCTCACGCGCTCATTGCCGGCGCATCCTGTTCGGGAAACAGCGGCAACGGCGATCGACCCGGCCGTCGCTCGGCCACCTCGCCTGCGGGCACGACCACCGCCCAGTCGATGGGGAAATCATGGCGCACGCTTTCGCTTGCCCCGGCAGGGCGGATCGTGGTGATGCCGGCACCATCGCGCGCAACCGCAAAGCTGTGGCTCTCACCGTCCCAGCGCACCGCAAGCAGCGTGCCGTCGCTGAGCGCGATCGAGAAACGCGCCAGGCCCTCGTCATCGGGGGTGAGCGTGATCTCCTGCTCGATATCGCCCGAGATCCTCAGCCGATCGAAATCGGGTTCGATCAGTATCGTCATTGATTTCCTTCCTTTCCGTCAGCGTCTCCGCCGGAGCGCGCGTTTCCAGTCTTCCTCGCTCGGCATCGGCAGGTCAGTGTCGTTGTCGAGGTCAGTGAGTTCGAGGCGCGGCGGGATTTTGGGTCGTCCGAGCGCGCGGCATTTGCCGCAGCGCATATGCAAGGGCACCAGTCTCAGCGCATCGTTCCAGCCCTTCTTTTCGAAGCGCCACCACAGCGCATGGCCGTCGAAGATCGCGCTATGCCCGCAGCGACACGTGAAGCGCAGCGTCTTGTGCCTTGCTGCCGCGTCGAACAGGTCCTTCATCGGATTGGGCGACGCGATCGTCATGACTTTCCCACCGGATCCTCGGGCAGACGACGGAAGCGCGCGCCCGCGGTTGCAAAGGGATCGGGCTCGTCATCGGGGATGAGCCGCACCATTTCCAGATTAGAGAGGCCCTGGACGAGATGGTCTGTTAGCTGGTCACGTACGACGTCCTTCGAGCGGTTCTTTGGCGCCCAGAGATCACGGAACCAGAAGCGCGGGGCGACCGCCAGCCTGATCGCCAGATGGAGGCGCAGGTCGTCGAGCGAAAAGGGTTGGCGATTCGGCATGCCGCATTATCGGAACAAAGAACGAACATTGGCAACAGCGCTCTGCTAAGGCTTTGAAGAAGCTAAGGCGCGTGACGTCTCGGTTGCACCGATGCCGCACCCCATTTCGTTCTGTATTTGTTCCATGATAAGCTTATCCAACGAGTCGCTGTGAGTGGAACCCGATCATGTCCAGGCTTCATGCGGTGATGGCGGGCGTCGAGGAGATCGCGTGCCACTTCGATGCCGAACCGAGCGATGCGCTCAGCCCTCCCTATGAGGTGATCGAGGGCTGCCCGCATCTTGTCGCGATCGAGAACCAGGGACGGCGGATGCTGAAGCGGCTGAGCTGGGGCTTTCCAAGGCTCACGCGCGAGATGCGGCTCAGCGGCGATCCGCCGGGACGCGTCGGCCTTGTCGCCGATCTCACCAACCCGATGTGGGAGCAGATCGTGGTCGACCCACGCTATCGCTGCCTCATTCCGCTCACGCATTTCGGCAATCCCGACGGGCCTCCGGGTGCGATGACGCGCACATGGTTCTCTGTGAAGGACCAGTCCATTGCCTGCTGGGCGGGCTTTTGCCGCAGCACTCCAGAATTGGGGCCGGTCTATGCCGGTATGACGATGGACGCCAATGCCGCGGTCATGCCGACCAATGATCGGATGCCCGTGCTGCTCGAGCCCCATGAATATGCGCTGTGGCTCCACGGCTCGATCAGCGACGTGATCGAGTTCCAGTTCCGTGCGCCGTTCGCCGCCGAACGCATGGAGGTGCTGAAAAGCGAGGATCTATGGCGCAGCGGCAAGTTGCCCACGATCGCCCAGCCACAGCTCGATCTCCTGTAGCGCCTGGCCCATGTGTCGGTGCCGCGCTTTCGTGATATAGGCGAGCGCCATGTGCAACCAATATGCCTTGCGTCCGAGCCGTGACGAGGTTGCGGCACATTTCAGGGTGAAATCCTTTGGCGCCTCGAACGCGCCGCAGGAGATTTATCCCGGCTATCCCGGCATGGTCGTCCACGAGGTAGCGGGCGAGCGCGTCATGCACTCGATGACCTGGGGGTTTCCGCTGCGCCTCAAGGGGATGAAACCCGAGTCCAAGCCCAGGCCGGTCAACAATATCGCTGACCTCAGAAAACCGATGTGGATCGGACTTGCACGCAAACCGCAGTGGCGCTGCCTCATCCCGCTCAGTCACTTCGCCGAGGCCGAGGGACCGAAGGGCGCGAAGACCAAGACATGGTTTTCGGTGACCGATCAGCCAGTCGCCGCCTGGGCAGGGCTATGGCGCGTGAGCGACGAATGGGGCCCGGTTTATTCGGGCCTGATGACCGATTGCAACGAGGCGATCCGCCCGGTCCATGACCGCATGCCCGTGCTGCTGATGCCTGAGGACTATGACCGCTGGCTGGGTGGCAGTTTCGAGGATGCACTTGGCTTCCAGGAACGCTGTTTCCCCGACGATCTGATCGTGATGGAGCGCACGAACGAGCCCTGGAACAAGGCCGGCACGCTGGAAAGCCACCATCCGAGCGGTCCAAGTTCCGGGTGCAGCTCAGTGAAGGCCGGACTCTAATCACAACTGGAGGAAATTGCCCGGGGCAGGTCACAACTCGTCACAAATCGTGGCACAATAGCCGTCTAGCCGAGGCTAACCCAGGCTAGCCCAGTCTCAGCTAAAATGATCGATAATCGCCGTGCATCAATGACTTGGGCGCCGAATCTCAGTGATTCGGGTGGTGCCGGATGAGGGATTCGAACCCCCGACCTTCGGTTTACAAATCTGGTCGAGCGAACGACGGCCTCGTTTAACACCTCCCGAAAGCCGCAGAAATCTGCGGATTTTTGAAGTCTATTAGGAGGGGAGGTCGATCGTCAAGCGAAACGATGACACAAATCGTGACACAAAGCCCAAGGCGCCTGAGCGGGCGCTGGCCATGGCCAAGGAACATTTCGACGAGTGACTTTTGTTGGCGACTTTGAAGGCCACAGATGTTGCCCCGCAGGTATCGATAGGTTTTGGTCCAAGCCGCGGGGAGGCTGGCGGGGCGTCGCTCTAACTGCCGATCCTGAGAAAGTACCGCGTATACCTCAGTTCACCCTCCTTCCGCAGGGCGCCGAGTTCGACAAGCTCGGTCAGATCACGTGTCGCGGTGGCGGAGAGCGCCTCGGTGATCGTGCGGTAGTTCGCTGCACTCAGACCGCCTTTGAAACCGTCGGGCCCTTCCGCAAAAAGCCGCAGGAGGGCCTTCTCCTGTCTTGCGTTGATCATGCCCTGCAAGCGGTCGAGCAATCGTGTCTTTGCGATCAGGAATTCGACATGCTCCGTGCTCCTTTTCTGGGCTGTCAGAGCGACATCGGCAAACCAGGTCAGCCAATTGTCGATGGAGTTGGACAGGCTGGCTCGGTGCAGGTGCTCGTAATAGGCCTTTCGATTGCTCTGGATGGCTTCGGCCAGCGAGGTGATAGCCGGCGCATCCAGCGATTGCGCGAGCGCTTTTTGGGCAAGCGCACGCCCAAGACGGCCGTTCCCGTCTTCGAAAGGGTGGATCGATTCAAACCAGAGGTGCCCGATTCCCGCGCGCGCCAGAACGCTAACGGGTGCTGAACCCATCGGTCCGCTTTCATTGAACCAGCGGATGAAGGCAGCCATTTCCTCTGGGACGACCTCGGATGGAGGCGCTTCAAAATGCACCTTTGGCGCATGTAGTGCTCCCGAGACGATCTGCATCGGGTCCGCGTGCGTGCGGTAGACCCCGGCTTCCGTCAGGTCGCGCCGGCCATTCATCAGCATCGCGTGCCATCGGCATAGCGTGTCGTCCGAAAGTGGTTCGGCGTAGCTGCGATAGAGGTCTGCCATGAGCTCGGCGGCCCCAGCTTCTGCCGCGCTGGCACGGCGTGCATCGGCCTTGATGCCCAAGTGTCTTGCGACCGAAGACTGGACACTCGCTCGGTCGAGCACCTCGCCTTCAATGGCTGAGCTGTCGACGGCTTCTTTAGCCATAATGGAGATCGTCAGCTGTTGGCGATCGACCTCGTCAAGATGGCTCATGGCGCCCACCATGACACCCGCGCCTTTCAGAAAGCGCGCCTCCTGGGCCCGCAATGCCTCGGCATCGTAGGAGAAGGCGGGCCAATCGCGTTGTTGCCAGTTCCAGCGCATGATCTATAGCATGGCGCTCTATAGATCATTTTTCAACAATTATTGATCTATAGACTCTTGCTTTATCCGTCACGCTTCAGCGGGATGTTGGGCGACGTCACCAATCGTATCCAGCTCACCCCCATCGCGATCCGCGAGGGGCAGGCCTTCGCCGACACGATCTTT
>NZ_JAKVIO010000081.1 GCF_022601895.1 Sphingomonas sp. LaA6.9 | reverse complement strand
TCGACGCCATCGACGCCCTTTTCCCAGCTCTCAGGGACCAGTTCGCTGCACCTGGCATTCAGGCCGCTCACGGTATAGGCGCAGCTGGCACACAGCATTAAGGGTAGCGGCGCGAGCCGCAGCAGGGTTCGGCGCATTTTCGATCTCCTTGCTTGCCTGGTCGACTATCGCGTCGATATTCGCTTCTGCTCCCTGGCGGGCCACCACGACGCCCACAGCGCCCTTCGCGGCATTGGACAAGGCTGCGGAACCCTTCGCATCCTGCCGCGCCTGAGCGGCATCCTGGCGACCATTAGCGCAACCCCTGATCGCGAAGATCAGGATCATGGCGACGATCACGATGCCGATAATCGCGATCGCCACCCGGCGCGGCAGCTCAGTCACGTCGATCATTGCAGATGCTCCTCAAGCTGAGTGGCGGCGTCCTCGCCCGTGAAGTCGATCTCGCGATCACCCGCGCGGATCTTGAACACGCGGCGGCCGAGGATGGCGGAAAAGCCAAGCAGCACGATCCCAATTAGGACAATGCAGCCATAGGCCACATAGGCAATCGGCCAGGGGCTAGACGACTTGACCGCCATCACGTCGATCGACCGCCATGTCAGCACCGTGCAGGCGATGCCGCCGCCGCCAAGGAACAGGATGCCGAGGAACTTGCGCCAGTCGGCGGCGGTCCAGCCCCTCACGCCTCGTTCCTCGAGATCGTGCCCGCGGGCATGACGGGCAGGGCTATGCCGGCAAGCGGCATGCTGGCGGGCCATCGGATCGCGTACACGTCGGACTTGGCTATATCCATCACGTTCACGCGGTTCGACTGGTTTCCGCCCAGCGCCTTGAAGAAGCGCTTATCGGGCGTCTCCCCGACGATGAAGAAAACGTGATTGCCGCCGTCGCGCTTCTTCACGCCGATCGCTCCGAGCTGCGCGGGGCAGGCTATGCCGTAGCTGGCCCATGCCGCAGCGCGCGCGAACTCGCCTTTAGCCGGATAAGGAAGCCCCGCCGCATCCATGCAATGCGCGACGAAGAAGCCGCACCAAGGCGTTTCGTCATCGTTGAACCATCCGGCGCCGAGGCGCGCCCAGCCCTTGGCGATCCAGCCATTATGCTGCGGCCCCGGGATCTCGCGTTGCCCGATCAGGGGCCTGGCGACGCGGATCCATTGCGGATCGTTGCTCCATCCTACTGCCGGATCCTGATCGCGCGGAACGCCCAGTCGATCGAGCACATTGTCGAGCTCGCGGATCTCGGCCGTCGTCCAGCCCAGCGCGCCCGGACGCGCGGCCTTGATCGTCGCGAAAATCGCGCGCCTGTCACTCATAGCTTGCCCCCTTCCTTTGCATGCCCGTTAAGCGCCGCCTCCGCCCGCGCGACGTCGAGCGAGAAGTCCGCAGGGAATGCGATGGCCATAATATGCGCCGCCTCGGCAATTGCCGGGTTTGTAGGATCGACCTCGATCAGCGCGGCCGAGACGCGCTGGAAGGCAAAGCGAACCGCGTTGAGTTCGCGCTTTATCGTGCCCAGCTCACGCTCAAGCACCAGGCGATAGCTTTTCCAGCTCTGATCGAGTTCCGCGTGCTCAGCATCCAGGCTCGCCTGGCGCTTGTCATGCCGCTCAGCGATCCAGTTCACAAACCAGCGCAGCGCGAAGAACACAGCGCCGAAGACAGCACCCGCGCTGCCGCCGGCAGCCACCCACTGTTTCAGATCTTCGAGACCCTCCATCATGCGCTGCGCTCGCCCGGTTCCGTATGGCCATAATGGCCACAATTTCGCTTTGTCGTTACGGCGAGCATGTCGTACAGCACGCCGTCAGGGCGATAATTCGTCCTTGCATATCCGCTACTTGGCGCAACATTCAAAAGGGGGAGATCAACATGGCAACACAGGCTGCGCTTACGGAACCAGAGATCCTCGCCGCAGAATTCGGCGCGAAGGGCTATGTCGTGATCGACCTCGATATTCCCGACTTCGACAGCGCGGCCGACGCCATCATCAGTGATCTCGCGCCGGTTTATGATGACACATGCCGTATCGAGAATGCCTGGCGCCGTTGTCCGGAAGTTCGGCAACTCGCCACGTCCCCCCAGATTCTCGACACGTTGGCACATCTCTACGGGCGCAAGGCGTTCGCCTTCCAAACGCTCAACTTCAACCGCGGGACACAGCAGGCAACCCACAGCGACACGATCCACTTCGACAGCAACCCCGCTGGCTTCATGGCCGGCGTGTGGGTCGCGCTCGAGGACATCGACGCCAACAACGGGCCGCTGCGCTACTATCCCGGTTCCCAAAAGCTGCCCCATGCCACGCTCAATGACTTCGGCGTTGACAGGCTTGATGGGCATGACACTTATCTGCTCTATCGCTCCGTCTACGAGCCCGGCATCGAGAGCATCGTTCAGGAACAAGGTTTCATCGCCGAGGAGGCCCATCTGAAGCGTGGACAGGCGCTGATCTGGAGCGCCAATCTCCTGCACGGTGGCCAGCCAATCCTCGATCCTGCGCGAACGCGCCACAGCCAGGTCACGCACTACTATTTCGAGGACTGCGGCTATTTCACGCCGCTGCTCTCCGACGAAGAGCGCGGACTGTTCCGGCGCTATCCCGTCGACATCAAGACGGGCCGCAACGTCGGTGGGAGCGCCAACGGGAAGAAGATCAAAGTCCCGATGACGCAACGCATCAAGTCTGCCGCCAAGAACGTGCTGCGCAGCGGCACGCGGTACAAGCGCTAGACCGCCCATTATTGGAGCGCCGTCGAAATGCGGATTTCGGTACCCGCCGGAACTGTGATCACGCCACCGGTGGGGTTCCGCAGCGTCAGCTCGACCGTTTTCCAGCCTCCTGCGCCAGCGGTGTTGTCATATAGAGGCTTGTCCTGGAGAGAGATCGAGCCGTAGCTGACACCTGCAATCAGCTCTTCCGCATTCTCCCATATCACGGCCTCCGCCGTGACGTTCGACACAACGCGCAGCTGGGCAGGATAGTGCGTGAGTTCGACGGAACGCGGCTGCAAGATCTTGCCCGCCGGGATAAAAGCTCGCAGGGAAGCAAATGCTGAGACGCCACCCGCGCCGAGCGCCAGATCCGCACCCAATGTGAAACGATAGGCGCCCTTCTGTTGCAGGTTCGATGCCCGCACGGCGCCGAACAGCGGATCGCCAGAGAAGGACCCGGATAGCGTCAGCGAGCTTTCGAGGTCCGCCCAAACGCCCACCCAGCAAATCTGGCCGCTGAATGACACGTTGGCGTTGACGTTCTTGCTCGTGACGATGCTGACCGCACCGCTCTCGTTGACGAAGGCGCCATTGGTCCAGAACGGCGTACCAATATTGAAGTTGAGGCTAACGCCTTCGCAGCCGATCACATCGATCGCGCGATCACCGCACTGCTGGATCTGACCGCTGGCAAACACGTCTTTGCAGCCGATCAGCCGAAGGGCCATCTTGGGAAAGTACGGGATCGCGGTGTCATATGCGCCCGCGCGCGCCAGGGTAAGGCCGCTGAGCGAAGCATGCAGGCAGTTCTCCAGCGTTACCTGATGGTCGGTCGTCTCGAATACCGTGACGGCACTGAAGTTCACGAACGGCGTTTCCCGGATATAGATTTGCTTGCCAAAGCCCGGGAATATACGGGCGTTCTCGACACGCAGGCCGTCACAGCGATGCGCATCGATCACCATGTCGCAGTGCAGGGCGATCACGCTGTCGGCGATCCGCGCGTCCCTTACCGTGTAAACCGCCGCGGTGGGCGTGCCGAACCGAAACACCTTTCCGCAATCGGTTGCCATCCAGTTCGTGATCCGCGGCATCTGAGTGTCGGCCGAACCGTCGACCTGGTTGGCGTCAATGCCCACTTCCAGCCCATGAAGCGAAATGTCGTCCGCCTCGAATTGCGTCGAGCTGGTTATGTCGATGCCGATCGAACCGGCCTGCTTGCCGGCAGGGCTCGCCCATACCGATTGCGTTCCACCGATCGCCTTGATTGCTATCCCCCGGATCGAGACGCTGTTGGTCACCGAGGCATTGAAGGCGAGAATGCCGTCGACAAGGATCTCGGACTTATAGACATCGGGAAAAACGGTTTCGGTGTAGGGCTCCCACGCCGACTTGCCCACGCCGAACACTTGCTGTCCGCTTTTGAGCGTAACAGTGCTGCCGAGCACGAACTTGCCGGGCGGAATGCTCAGATATTTCGAAGCGTTGGCTGCAGCCTGGATGGCGGCACTGTCGTCCGTCACGCCGTCGCCGACGGCCCCGAACCAGAAGACGTTATGCGCCCCATCAACCACGCGAACCCATGCACCGGACGCGCCGGTCGGGTCAGCCTGTGTGGCGACATAAATGCCCTGGGCCGGATCGGCCGCGACCTCGGCAGACAGGTCAACCGTGTTAAAGATGAACTTGCCGAAGCGACCGTTCACGAACGGCACTCCCTCGGTCAGATAGGCGTCGTCGGCATTGGTCGCGTCATTTCCCGCCATCGCCAGCGCTGCGCGTGTCGAATAGCCTTCCCCAGCTGACCCGGGATCACCCTTGAACGCGGTGCCATTAAGAACAGTGATAACGCCCGTATGCGGATCCGGCGCAACGATTTTGTTGCCCCCGACACGCGCGGACACGGGGGGCAACACCTGCGCCGTCTCGCCGTCCGGGACCATCAGCGCCCGCGAGGCGGTGTCGTCAATGCGATCATCCTGCTCCTGGTCGATCAGCATCGCCGTGTCGACAGTAAGCTCGTGGCTTTCCGCAGGGAAGCGATCGCCTGGCGTATAGTCCATCGTTTGCGCACGAGGCGTTTCTCGCCGGATCCGCAGCCTGGCGCCGGCGATCGATGACACCAGCGTCAGCGTACCTCCCGCATCCGTGCTGCCTCCAGTCACGGAGTAGTCAACACCATACGTGAGCTCGACGACGTTACCATTGGCAAGCACGCGCGAGGCCTTAACCGTCGTCGGGCTCTTGAAACGAAATGGCGCCGCGAAAGCGAGCGTGACCCCATTCTCAATATAGCTGATCGACGAAGCGAGTGCGGCGACGGTCATTGATCCTGCCCCTCAAACAGATTGGAGATATCGGGGGCACGGTCCGGCGCCGTCTCGCCGGGTGCCCAGTAGAATTCCTGCCCGCGCTTGTCGGCGTCACGTTCCATGCGCCGCCAGCTCTGGCGATAATCGGGGTCCGCCCATTCCTGCAGCTGGTCGGCGAGCAACCGCTCGAAGCCCAGGCGCAGATACCAGAGCGACCCGCCCGGTGTTTCCGAACGCAGCGCCCGAACGGCCTTCTTGCCGATCTTGGGATCCTTGCCTTCCTTGAGCGCCCAGAGCGGATCGAGCGTCAGGCTCTCGATTGTCGCGGCAGTCTGCCACGCCGGACCCTTGAGCGTGTCATCGATGCCGCTGCCGAAGCGGCTTTCGGACGAACGGATGAAATCGCCATAGATGCCGGCGCCGCCGCCCTGGAACGCCGCCTCGAGCCAGAATTCCCAGTCAGCATGCGGCCGCGGATCGCGACCCTTGGCAACATCCTTCATGTCGATCGCTAGCGCGCCGGCGGCAGTGGTGAGCGCGATCATGCCCGTGGCATAGGCAGCACGGTTCCAGCCTTGCTGCCCCATGATCCGCTGGCCCTGCAGGAACATCACCGTCACGGGGAACGATTTGAACTGGAAGCCCGTGCGCAGCAGCTCACCCAGCCAGGTGCCGCGCTTGGCGCGCGAATTGATGAGTGCCTGTTGCCGGATCCCCGGCACCGGCACCGCCATGTCAGTTTCGGCGAGGATCATTTCCATCACGCGCCGCTGCAGCACAGGATCCTCGATCGAGCGCGGCTTGAGCCAGGTCGCGCCCAGATCTTCCTCGAGCGGTGTCGCGCGGATCTTGTCCCAGTCGGCAGCGTCGAGGCCGTAGCGCTCGAGCATGCGGCGGAAGGGCGCCTCGAGCGCGT
>NZ_JAKVIO010000080.1 GCF_022601895.1 Sphingomonas sp. LaA6.9 | reverse complement strand
GCTCTATCGCTGCATCAGAGGCCGGACAGATGGCAGCATCCGACTACGTGCCGAACTCTTCAAATACCGCTTGCGTCTTTAGGGGCGTCCACAGATGGAAAGCTGCCATTAACTCATCATTGGCGTCGGATGAGGCTCTCCAGTGCAGCTTCGACTTGGGCATAGCTCGTGTCGATAACCCCGTCGGAGGAGAAACAAGTGCCGATGCGGCTTATCAGAAGGCAAAGGCATTCCTCGAATGAGGAAGCGACATGCACGCCCGGCGTACCAACGATTGCGCATGCGCCGTCCTGGTGAAGCTGTAGATCGAATTTGCTTTCCCAGCCAACCGCGCTGCCAACCCTCGTCCAGCCTTTTTCCCAGCGCTCGGGTTCCATCGCCGAAAACAGTTCGTTCTGCCAAGTAATAGAGATGGCGGCCTGATCCTCGAGTTTCGTGCTTCTCGTGAGTGTCTCTACAAAGCCGTACAGATAGATCTGGTTGTCGAAGAGCGAACCGCCATTCGCCCACAGGAGAAACTCTTGATATTCCGTCGGCAGACGTCGTCCGAGCGTAGCCTGCAGCTGCTCATGTTGGCCCCAGAGATCGGTGAGTAGAGCGTATGCAGGTAGCCAAGCGAGCGGTCGTCGGGAAGCTTCCGAATGAAGCGAGCTCCCGCCGGGAGTCTTAGCGAAGTGGCATCGTCGTAATCGAACAGCGAACTGGCGAATGCTGGCTGCGACCCCACGGGGCGGTGCATAAACGAAATCTGTCCTTCCTGTTCCACCAAATGCATCCCCCCAATTGGATTGCACTCTATCGCGCGACCTAATGTCCGCAAAGTTGTCGGGTCCCGACAGGCCGCTCAAAGGACGAAAATGTGGAAAGCCGCCGTTGGCCCTTTCAGGAGACAGGCGGAACTGCTGGGGCCGAAGCCGCCGACAAATCGGACGTTCAGCACACGGTCTTCGCTGCTTGAAAGCGGTCATTCATTCATCGATCGTCGGGGCGGCCGGAATGCCGTGGTAAGACATTCAACGCAAAGCTTCGCGAGGGCGTTTCCTCTCGAGTAAGCTGAACGCAATAATTTCGAGGCATTGCTCTCGAGCGCGTAGATGAGCGAGGACTGTGCAATGATGCTGCTCATTTTGGCACTGCTCACAGGATTACCGGACCAGCTTGGCCGATCCGGTAGCAAAAGTGAACGGCCGGCAGAGCGGAGGATTGCCGTCGCTGAAGGATGGGAAGCCTTATTCCACAGCGGCCGGGACGCAAGCGGCACTATGGTCTGTGATCGCCACGACGCCGATCAGCTCGAGCGTGAATTCTGGCACAAGTATCGACTTCGTGTTTCTGTCGCGGAGCAACTGATCGTCGAACGATTTGGGCGCGAGACGCTGAACGAGGATCGGATCGTCACCGTACCCTGTTATCAAGAGCGCTATTGGTTTGCCCATCGCCGGAAATTCGAACAGCAGTTCCTGGAAGATCTGACCGCGCTTGAGGCGAAATTAGACATCACAAAACGCCCATGACGATCTAGGCGAGCGAACGAACGGCAGCCAGCGCCGACAGTTCGGACATTACCGAGCGCTTTTCGACTTCCCGATAGCTGTCGTACGTTCAGCTCGTGTAGCACGACTTAATAGGGGCCATTTGTCGACTGACGAGTTCGGGTCATTCGCAGACGACGGCATTGTTTCGAGCTGCCATTGAGGCAATGGGATGCCCATGAGGAAGAAGCGCCGCTATCTCACCGCGACCATGACCGATGGATATGTAAAGACCATCGGGCCGACGACCGACAGCTTCACACATTATTGGCGAATTGTGGCAGAGCTCGAAAGCGGCAAGACCGAGGTGTTCTGGGGCCACTCCCGTTCGCTCGCCGATGCTCGCCGCAAGCGTGCACCGGCCGAAGAGGCCGCTCGGATGCGCGGATGGAAGAGCTTCACTTTCGAAATCGCTGAGCTTGTCGAAACGCTCGCCTGACGTTCTTCGCCGACTTTGCGGACGTCCAACGAGCCCTATCGGCAGCCTGAAACCGGTCGTTCGTTCAGGACGAGCGGGGGTGCCTGCTTCGAGTCCGCTTTTTGCCTCCAAGGGCGGGAGAACGAGACCCCGAAATTGGCCCTCGTTGGTTCGACTTGATTGGGTCGCCGATCACGATTGCCCGGTCTTTCGGCGGTAGGGTTGGAAGAACATGTACAATCCGCTAGCCAGCATCAGCGCCAATGGAGCAAGCGGCGCATAGACGAGAACCGGCGGTGGTGGCCCGAACAGCATCGCCAGGAAATTGGCGAGAATAGTCAGCGTTAGAATGATTCCCAGCCAGCGATGGCTTTGACGGATCACGTTTTGCGAAATCATAATGACCTCCCCTGAAGATCAACCAGGATGGTATAAGGCACATGGATGCCTCAGCGCGCCTGGATCAGCTTCCAGCCATTGCCCGATGGGTCGCGGAAACTCGCGTCGATCGAGCCATAGCGGGCAATCGGTTCCTGCGTGAATTCCACACCACGGCCGCGCATCGTCTCATAGGCGGCCCTGCAATCGTCGACGACCAGCACCAGCGGCGGCATCGCTCCTTTGGCGACCGCTTTCAGCAGTTCCTGCGCAGTGGCGTCGTCTACCGTCGGCGCCTGCGGCCGGAACAGGCCGAGCTGAAACTCTGGCTGACCGGGGTGCTGTACCGTGAGCCATCGATAGTCGCCGTTGCGCGCGTCGGTATGAACGCGAAACCCAAGCTTCTCGACGTAGAACTGAAGCGCCTCGTCCTGATCGTGGACGTACAGGCCAGCAACTTGAACACCTTGTGTCATGGAACCTCCGTTTCGGTCACTCGGTCTTATCGTCGCTCTCCCGTCGCCGCTTCTCCGAAACTGCCATTTTGAGGTTGGGTCGCTGCGCAGCGCTGACGAAGCAGTGAGGCACCTGCTCCAGGTCGCCCGGCGCCGCCTGTCTCCGCTCCCGCAACTCGCCCGGACTCTCACCGGTCACGTCGCGGAAAGTCCGGCCGAAGGTTCCCAAGCTGCTCCAACCTGTCTGGAATGCGATTTCGGTTACCGGCAGTTCGGTATCTCTCAGCAGGGCTGCTGCGCGTTCAACGCGGCGCGTTAGCAGATAGCGGTGCGGCGGAATCCCGAATGCCTCTCGGAACGATCGCGCAAAATGCGCCGTGGAGGTGCCGCTCACGCTTGCCAGTCGCGACACCGGCCACTCTTCGTGCGGAGCGGCATCCATTCGATCCTTCGCACGCAACAGGCGGCGGAGTAGCTTCAAGTCCCTATTGGCGGCGGCTGTGGCGATCCTAGACGTGACAGTTTCCTATGGGGACGGATAGTTTATCACCTTGTGATGCCCGGCCGACGCGCCGCTCGCAATAACCACCTGTATTGGGACAGCTTTCGCCGACAAAGCCGTCATCCAGAGCTCGATTTCGGCTGCCTGATTCCTGCCCTACGTTCAGATTGAGAACAATGACCGGTTTTGGGAGATGCCCAGCGGCGCCAGGATGTCAGCCTTGTCGTGGATTGCGGACAGTCCGCTGTTGGTCAGCATTTTGTCGGAAGCGAACATTGACTGCGTATTCGTAAGCGAACGCTTATGCCTATCGTCGATTGGCGCCACCTGCTCGGCTGGAGGTCCATCGCTGACGCCGCTGTAGCGCACCGAGAAGTTCACTCGTCGCCGTATCTCGGCTTTCGTCCAGGCCCAGTAGCTTCGCAGCTGCTTCGCGAGCGAAGGTATCATCCGGATCGTCATGAAGGATGGTCTTGAGAAAGCCCATCGCCCGACCGTCGCGACGGCGACCAAGACCGCAGATCGCCTCGTAACGCACATCGGGATCGTCGTCGTTCAGCCGAGCGGCGAGCGCCGCTCGTATTTCTTCCGAATCCGCTTCACTTTGCTGTCCGACCCCGAAAGTGGCCCAGTTGCGGACCTCGTCGTCCCCGTCTCCCATCAGCATCAGCAGCGCGGCAATCGCGTCGGGCGTATTGACCGCACCAAGCGCGAACGCCGCAGCATATCTGATGTTGTCATCCTGATGATTAGCGAAGGGCAAGACGTGTGGTGCCGCCTTCACGCGGTCGAGATGCTGAATGCCAAAGATCGCCGAGAACACAACCTGCTGGGCGTCGTCCGAAAGCAAATGCAGCAGGGCATCGAAACATTGATTGGGGAAGGTCCGTTCGGGAATCCCGAGTTGACCAAGAATGTCGGCGGCCCGCGCACGCTCCGACACATTTTCCGAAGATGATAGCGCAAGCGCGCGATCGAGAACTTCCTTGGACCCGCGCCAGTGAAGCGCGGCTACTGCATCCCAAGCGTGGTCGCTGTCGGACTGGAGTGCAGTTCGAAACAGATCGGGAGTTGAGCGGGGATCATTAGCAAGACTGTTCATGTGACCACTGAGTACCATCGAAACGCTGCGTGCCAATGTCTCCTATTGGGAGTCCATAATCAGTCCCGGAAAGACCAGCTTTGGGTCGGAATCGGTCAATCACGGGCATAGGGCGGCTCTATGCCCTCCCGATCCAATACGGCGTCGTAGTGCGCTTGGACTTCCCGTAAACGCTCAATGACGTAAGCCAACTCTGCTTCCTTCTCCAGCGGATCGATCTCGTTCGCCACGTGCTCTAAATCCTTGATCAATATGTGCAGACTATCACCTTGGAACACGATCCCAGGGAACCTGCGGTCTGGAAGGTGAACGACGGCATAGTTCGTCGGTTCGGACAGCAATTTGACGTCACTCATTCGCGCCTCGGCATCTGGGAATGATGACGCTGCCCCAAGCGCGAAATGGCCGCAACTGGTCGTTTTACGCGATCTGTGTCGAAGTGAACGAATGACAGGTTTCCGGCACGGTGGCAAAACTCATGAACGTCCAGCATGTCGTCGGGTCCCGACAGGCCGCTCAAAGGACGAAAATGTGGAAAGCCGCCGTTGGCCCTTTCAGGAGGCAGGCGGAACTGCTGGGGCCGAAGCCGCCGACATTTCGGCCATTCCGTGGCACTCTTCGACTACGCCAAAGCCGACATTTGTTCATCGAGCCCGCCCCGTCAGCTTTATCGGGAAAGCGGTCGTTAAGCTGATTCAGCATAATCATTTGTGCAGGAGTAAATTTGGGCATCGGGAGGACGCAAATGCTACGTGGGTCAATTGCAGCCATCGCCCTCACATGCGGATCGGCGAGCCAGCCAACTTACGCTTGTCGGATGCACGCTCCAATTGTTCTGGATGATGTCAAGTATGCCGAAGTGGTTTTCGTCGGACGCGTCCTGAACTACACTATCGTTCGTGATCAGGTATTTCGTGATAGGATGCTATCTAATCCTCACCTATCCGCTCAAGATCGCGAGTTCTATACAGGTGACCACGATCTCATGGGCGATTATGCGCGCATTGAAATGCAAGTTGACGAAACATTGGTTGGCATAGCGCCGAAGAAGCTTACGCTCACGTGGTATAACTCCACCTTCGGGTTGCCAAAGAAATTGACCGCTGGCCCGTTCCTCGTCGCATTGCGTAAGCCAAGTTCCAGCTCACCGCCCCTTCGCGGCCCAAGCGCGACTATTGTGCCCAACCACGAGCCTGACGCTTTGACACTTTTACAAGCACCCTGCTCAAGCCCATTCATGTTCGAGAGCATGAGCAATGAGGCCCAATCCGTTCGACGGATGCTGGGCACTCGGCCGGGTTAGCAAATGTCCGGAATTCGGCGCGAACAGCTACTCGAGCTTTCTTGCAAATTCTCGACTGCATTCGCCGCCTAAGCCGTCATTCGATGGGCACGATCCGGAGCCTGATAGCTGCCGTTGGTTCATCTGCATGAGCCGGCTCCGCGGCAATGCGAGGAGCCGGCAAACACTCAGACTTCGGTACGCTCCGACAGGGTCAGCGCGTCGTCGATGTCCACCCCCAGATAACGAACCGTGTTCTCGATATTGGTATGGCCGAGCAGGATCTGTACCGCTCGCAAATTTCCAGTCGCTTTGTAGATGAGCGAGGCCTTGGTGCGTCGCATCGAGTG
>NZ_JAKVIO010000079.1 GCF_022601895.1 Sphingomonas sp. LaA6.9 | reverse complement strand
CCGGGCCATTCCGTAAGGGTTCCGGCGAGTGACACTGACGACTGATAGTCGCTCGCGGCGTGCGGCACCGGTTGCGTACCGAGATCGGGTATTGACGCGCAAGCGCCGGTGAGAAGAAAGGGTAGCAGCAAAGCGGCGCGGCCAAACCGCGCGGCTGTGTGCGGAACAAGTGTTTGCGCCATGCTGATCTGTCCTGCGCTGTTGATATCTGAAAGGAGCTGTCGGCAGCCGCTGGTTGGGGTGCTGGGAGGGGCAAACTCCAGCGGCTGCCGACGCCGGTTGCAATGCACCTGTCCTGAAACTTTATCAACGACGCTTGAGTTCAGTCAGTGTGTCCTGTAGGTTTATGATCTATGGATACTCTGTTAAGCCTTCGCGTGTTCTGCAGCGTCGTTGAACTGAAGAGTTTCACGGCCGCGGCAGACCGCCACGACATGTCGCCGACCATGACGAGCAAGCATGTGCGGTCGCTCGAGAACCGGCTCGGAACGCGGCTATTGAACCGCACAAGCCGTCACGTCAGCATGACCGAAACCGGTGCGCTCTATTTCAACCAGGCCAAGCAGACGCTCGAAGCGCTCGACGAAGTGGAGGCGGCTGTTGGCAACACCACGGTGGTTCCGCGAGGAACGCTGCGGCTCGCTGCGCCGCTTTGGTTCGACAACGCGCCTTTCTCGGCAATGCTCGCCGAGTTCGATGAGCTCTATCCGGAAATCCGCTTCGATATAGAGCTCAGCGGAAGGCTGGTGAATCTGGTCGAGGAGGGCTTCGATCTCCTGTTTCGCGCTACTATTCCCGGATCGCTCGATCCTGGGCTGATCGCGCGGCCTATCGTCGATATGCCCTTTAAGCTCGTTGCGTCCCCTGCGTGTCTCGATCGGATCGGACGGCCTCGCGAGCTGGCAGAACTCAACGGGCAGAAACTTCTGCTCTGCAAGGGCATGCACATCGGCGCGGCGGTTCCGTTCGAGGGGGCCAAGGGCCGCGAGGTCGTCAAGTTCCAGGTCGGGTTCGAAAGTGGGAATGAATCGCTTCTGCGGCTGGTGACGCTTGAGGGTATGGGCATGGCGATATTGCCCGACATCATGATCGAGGATGATGTCGCAACAGGGCGGCTCGAGATCGTGCTGCCAGGAACCGCCGAGATAGCCACCAAGATCTATGCGGTCTATCCCAGCCGCAAGTTTCTTTCCGCCAAAGTCCGCACCTTTATAGACTTCTTCATTGTCAAGGTTCAGCAAATCAACCGCGAGCGCGAAGCGCGCAATCGCGCACCGTATGGACAGCAACCATAAACCAGCGGGCGGTTGATCGCCGCCGCCGGCGCCACGACATTTGGCGTCCCCCCTTGGTTCTCAAAAAGGTTGCACACATGACTTACCGGGATTTCCCGTTCCAGACCGCTCGCACCCGTGACGAGCGGCTCCCTCTCCTACAGGGCAAGACAGCCATCGTCACCGGCGCCGGCTCGGGCATCGGGCGCGCAGTTGCGCTTCTCTTTGCCCGGGAAGGTGCCAACGTCATCGTCGCCGACGAGACCAGCGCAGCTAGCGAGGAAACCGTCGCTGCGATCGAGTCGACCGACGGACGGGCCAGCTTCATGGCCGGAGACATCGCTGACCCCAAATATCATCGCGGGTTGGTGACGTTTGCAAAGCACCGCTACGGCTGGCTCGACATCGCCGTCAACAATGCCGGCAACAGTTCGGCGTCGGCGCCACTCGCCGGAATTCCCATCGAGACGTGGGACAAGTTTACCGCAATCAGTCTGTCCGGCGTGTTCTATGCGTTGCGTGCACAGATTCCGGCGATGATCGACGCGGGCGGAGGCGTAATCGTCAATCTGGTTACCGCTGCCGGCACAGGCGCTGCGCCCGGAGTCGGAGCGTACACGGCATTTATGCAAGGTCTGGTCGGGCTCACCAAGGGTGTCGCGCTGGAATATGGACAGCAGGGCATACGGGCCAATGCGGTCGCCCCCGGCTATGTAGACACGCAGCTGAGCACTATCCATTCATCCGAAGGGCACGCGAAACTTGCGGCGCATCACGCAGTGCACCATCTCGAACAGGTGGCCGAGATTGCCCAGCTCGTCCTTTTCCTGGCCAGTGCGCAATCGAACTTCATCAATGGCAGCTGCGTACCAATGAATGGCGGAATGCTCGTGCAATGACAGAACGAACGGTCCGTTAGTGGCTGTTTCGGTCGAGCACTCCCCGCCGGCTCGCCGTCGTGAACCAACGGGCCACGTTCCATGCACCGGGCGGCCGTTGATCGTTTCGCCGCTCGAGACGAGTACGGACACCAATATCAGGAACAGGATCCATACCCATGATTCAAGCAAATACCTGGCCCAAATCCGCACGCACCGCCGGCGGACGTGACCGGGCCATTCCGCTGGTCCATTACGGGCAACTCACGAGCGCCGAGTGGGAAATCGTCGAAATGGCGCGCTGGGACGGCCCCAGGAGCTTGAACCCTGACGGATTGCTCGCGCGCATCGAAAGAGTCGTGTTCGGCACGGACATTCCGCTTCCGCTTGCGAACAAACGTCTCGAGTCGCTGCGTCGTTTCTCGGTCAAGATATGGTTCTGGCAGCACGTGCGCGAAAGGGATCTGCGTGCGCTTCTTGAAACGGGTTTCTCGTTGGATGACGCGAGGCGAATCCTCGCGTACATCGCGCGTCATCGCGGTTTCGCGCCTTCGGTCGAAATTTGGCCTTGCTGAGCAGGGCCGCGGCTGCCCGCTGCGATAGCTGAAGGCGATCGCCGGCAATTCGCTGCCGACGCACCCTTTGGGTTTCCGAGCAGTCGCCTTTTCCTCCTTTATTCAGAATCCCTGAGAGGCTGGCAGTTCGCTGTCGGCCTCTCTTTGCTTTAGCGGCCGTGAAGATCATGCACCAAAGGGACATGATCCTTGAACTATATCACGATTGATGAACCTCGGGGAAAGGTCGATGTCGCTGACACCCGCTCCGATTGGAAAGCGGCTAGTTCAAGCAACAGGAGTATAGAATGCGCCTCCCCACGACCATCCTCACCTTCACCCTTCTCGGCACCGCCTTCTCCGGCACCGCGTTTGCAGAAGAATTCAACGGGCCGTTTGTCGGCGTCCAGGCGGGTTGGACCTCGGCCGAGGTGCAGGATCCCCAGACCCCGCTTGGCGTGGTCGCGATGGAGGACGATCAGCAATCGTTCACTGGCGGCGTTTACGCCGGGTTCGATCACCGCCTGAACGAGCGGATCGTGGTCGGGGCCGAAGGCGGCTTCGATGTCACCAACGACGACAAGCTGCACGGGTTCAGCGGCATCAGCTCTTACACGCTCGATCCGAAATACTCGTTCGATCTGACCGCGCGCGCCGGCTATCTGGTGACGCCGGACACGCTCCTTTATGCCCGCGGCGGCTATACCAATGCCCGCGTAAAAACCACGATGACGGACATTGCGGGGACGCAATCCGCGACCACCAATCAGGACGGCTGGCTCGTCGGCGGCGGTGTCGAGCGTCAGCTCATGAGCAACGTGTCTGCGCGCATGGAATATCGCTATTCGGACCTCAGCGAGGACGATGGCAAGTATGATCGCCACCGTGTTCTCGCGGGCGTGAGCTACCGCTTCTGAACCACCCAGGCGGGCGGAGGCCAAGCCCTCCGCCCCCTCGACCGTCTGACAACCGAGACATCTCCAAGGGAGCATCATGGCACTCAAACTGAACATAATCATAGGCTCCACGCGTCCCGGCCGTGTGGGTCCCCTCGTCGCATCATGGGCCAAGGAGGAAGCCACACAGCACGGCAAGTTCGACGTCGAGCTGGTCGACCTGGCTGCCTTCAGTCTGCCGCTGCTGGACGAGGCCAGCCATCCAAAGGCCCAGCAATATGCCAACGAGCCCACCAGGCGGTGGAGCGCCAGCGTGGCATCGGCGGATGCCTTTCTCTTCGTGACGCCGGAATATGACTATTTCGCTCCTGCGGCCCTCGTGAACGCGGTGCAGACGCTCATGCCGGAGTGGTTTTACAAGACCGCTGGCGTGGTGAGCTACGGCGGCATCTCGGGTGGGTTGCGGTCAGCTCAGGTCCTCCGCCAGCTCCTGGGCAATTTGAACGTACATGCGCTGCCCCAGGTAATACCGGTTCCGAATTTCTCTCAGTTCATAGGTGACGACGGCGTGTTCGGCCCGAACCAGCCGATGAAGGACGGGATTAACGATCTGCTGGACGAGCTTCACAAATGGGCTGTGGCGCTGAAGACGCTGCGGCCTGCCGAGGCTCGAGAAGACGAACTGCTTCTCCAGGGGGCGTGATTACACCGCGTACGCGAAGCAGCACGATCGACACAAATCCCTTTTGACACATGCGACGGGCGGCGGCGGGGCGCCTCCACCCGCGATCAGGAACCAAAGATGAAGAAAATCCTCTTGAGCGCCGCTGCGACCATAAGCCTGATCGCATCCGCCACCGCAACGGCCTCTCCCTTTGGACCGCCGCCGTCACCGCCGTCCGCGCCGGGTGGCGGGTTGCGCGGCGGCGGTCTGCCCAGCCTGCCGTCAGGTTTGCCTCGAGGGTCGCGCGGTACCGCTTTACCGGAGCTGGCCCGCGGCGACGGCCCGTCCCGCCTGCGTGGGGGTGCCGATGGGCCTGGCGAGCTCACTCGTAATGCACCCCAAGGCCGGCGCAGCGGCAGCCTCGATCAGGAAAGTGCCGGTTTGCGCAGCGGCCGAAATGGCGAATGGACAGCAGGGTTGCGCAATGACGGTTCGGCTGCCGGCGCCGCGGGCATGACAGACGGGCGCAATGGCGTGGCGGTCGCCAGCCGTCGTGAGGGACGCAGCGGCTCGTTCGCAGGCTATGCACGCGGCGGTGGCGCGACTGGTGAGATACGGGGCTATAGCAATGGCAAGCGTGGCGGTGTGGCCGGATACGGCAATGGCGATCGCGGTGGCGGCACTATCGCCGGCTATAGCAACGGCCGCTCCGCTGCTGCCGCCGCCGGGGTGACCGACGGCAACAATGGTGCAGCCATGGCCGGCTATAGAAACGGCCGCAGCGCCTCGTTCGAAGGCTATGCGCGCGGAAGTGACGTGACGGGTGAGACACGGGGCTATGGCAGCGGCAAGCGCGGCGGCGTGGCCGGATACGTCTATGGCGATGGCGGCGGCGGCGCTGTCGCGGGGTATCGCAACGGCCGCAACGGCGCGGGCGTTGCCGGCGTCAGCGACGGCAATGGTGGTGCAGTCGTCGCGGGCTATAAAGACGGCCGCCGCGGCGGCGCCGTCGCGGCCTATGACGACGGAAATGGGCATGCCGGAGTCGTGAGCGTGCAAGAAGGGAGCGGCCGCTCGCGCAGCTATTCCGGACGCACCAGCTATACCTACCATGTCTATGACGACGACGATTACTATTACCGTCGCGGTTGTCGCCGCTCGACCGTCGCTGGAATGGCCGCAGGTGCGATTACGGGTGCCGCCGCCGGTGCCGCGACCGCGAGTGCCAGCAGTAGCGACGATGATAGCAGCGACACTTCGGACGCGCGCAAGAAAAACACAGCGAATGGCGCGACCAGCGGTGCCGTCGGAGGTGCGGTCGGTGGCGCCGTTGGGGCAGCTGTGGCTGGTGATTGTTAGGCTGAATTGAGTCGAGCCGGCGCGACCACGCGCGATGTTCACCGGTCCGCCCGAATTGTCCTGCGCGAAGGGTGGTGGCCGCTGCAACGCTCGGAATTCCTGGCGGCCACAGCGGGACGGTGCGCTGATCAGTGTCGAGCTGACTGAGGTTCACCCCCCGCGCGAAAGCCGTTATTCCGCCACCGGGCGCAACCAAGTGGCCGAACTGCGCTCGTCGCTCTATTGTAGCAGGCGACGCGCTAGGCTTCTCTGTCTGACCGCCTGATCGGCATCGAAGCTCGTGCCGCCAATGGCATCAGCGCCATCGGACAGTCCCGCTTTCAGTGCTTAGAGGCTGTTTGGAAAATCAGTACTTGGCCTTGCCAACCGGATGGCGGCATGATTCAGGCTCTGGATGTGGACGCAG
>NZ_JAKVIO010000074.1 GCF_022601895.1 Sphingomonas sp. LaA6.9 | reverse complement strand
TGTTCGGGCGACACCGGCGCGCCGAGCAGCGCGAGCAACAGCGCCTCGCCCGTCACCGCGAGCAGGATCGCGAGCACGCCGACGCTCCAGCGCACGCGCCAGTGAGCCGCGCGCATCATGAAGACGAGGATCAGCAGCAGCCAGGGCCGTACCGCCAGAAAGCCGTCAAACTGCGCGCGATTGTCGGAAAACGGACCAAAATATGCGCCGGCGAGCAGCTCGGCCAGCGCGAGCAGCCCCGCCCACAGGAAGATGCGCGGAAGCGCCTGCCCGATCAGGGGCCCTTGCCCGCGGCGTCGGCGTTGACGCCGCTTTCGTTGGAGGCGGTGGAGGGTGCGACGCCCAGTTCGGCCAGCGGCTCCTGCGGCAGCGGGTCTTCGGCCAGGTCGTTGCCGACGATGTCGGGCAGCCCCATCGGCGCCTCGACATTGGCCTGTTCCTGCACGGGAATCTCGTCGCTCGCGGAATTGATGATCGCGCCCGCGCTCAGCACGACGAGGAACACCGCCGCCAGCCCGGTCGCGCCGATGCGCACGCGCTGCAGACGTTCCTGCTTCTCGTTTTCTTGCGGACCCGAGTTCACGGATACTTTATTAACCGCACCGGACGCGCTTGTCCATTTCCGCGCGCGGGGTTCAGCCCAGCTTCAGCGAATCCGGCACCTTCAGCCCCTTCGCGGTCAGCCAGTCCGCGTTGTAGAGCGTTGAAAGATAACGGAATCCCGTATCGCACAGGATCGTCACGATCGTCTTGCCCGGCCCCATCCGCTTCGCCAGCGCCACCGCGCCCGCGACGTTGATCCCCGAAGACAGGCCGAGGCACAGCCCCTCCTCCTCGAGCAGCCGGTGCACCCATTCGAGCCCTTCGGCATCCGAGATCCGGAACTGCGTGTCGATCGGCGCGCCTTCCAGATTGGCGGTGATCCGCCCCTGCCCGATCCCTTCCGCGACCGAAGACCCCTCCGACTTCAGCTCGCCGCACGCATAATAGCTGTATAGCGCCGCGCCATGCGGGTCGGTCAGCGCGATGACGATATCCTCGTTCTTCGCCTTCAGCCCCAGCCCGACCCCCGCGATCGTCCCGCCCGTCCCCGCCGAGCAGGTGAAGCCGTCGATCTTGCCACCCGTCTGCTCCCAGATCTCCTCGGCGGTGCCCATGATATGCGCCTTGCGATTGGCGATATTGTCGAACTGGTTGGCCCACAGCGCGTTGTCGGTCTCTTCGGCGATCCGGCGGCTGGTGTGGACGAAATGGCCGGGATTGGAATAGGGCGCGGCGGGCACGAGCACCAGTTCGGCGCCCAGCGCGCGCAGCGTGTCCATCTTCTCGCGGCTCTGCGTTTCGGGCATGACGATGATCGTCTTGTAGCCCTTGGCATTGGCGACGAGCGCGAGCCCGATCCCGGTATTGCCCGCGGTCCCCTCGACGATCGTCCCGCCCGGGCCGATCAGCCCCTTCTCCTCGGCATCGCGCACGATATAGAGCGCCGCGCGGTCCTTCACCGAGGCGCCCGGATTGGCATATTCGCACTTGGCGAGTATCTCGCAGCCGGTGGCGGCGCTTGGCCCTTTCAGGCGGACGAGCGGCGTGTTGCCGATAAGCGATAGCGTGTCGGGTATGATCGTCATGGCCATTAGCTAGGATGAAAGCCGCCAAAGGCCAAGCAAGCGATTTTGGCGGGGGGCGTAGCCGGGGTTTGCAGGCACGCCGACGCATCACCCCGCCCCACCCTCCACGGCGTCGGGCACGAACTCCAATATGTCGCCGGGCTGGCACGACAGCGCGGCGCAGATCGCCTCGAGCGTCGAAAACCGGATCGCGCGCGCCTTTCCGGTCTTCAGGATCGAAAGATTGACGATCGTGATGCCGACGCGCTCGGCAAGCTCGGTCAGCGTCATGCGCCGCGCATACAGCATGTCATCCAGCTTCACGACGATCGCCATCGTCAGATCGTCGCTTCCAGCTCTTCGCGCATCAGCGTGCCTTCGGCGAAGACGCGCGCGAGGACGAAGGTCAGCAGCACCGCGAGCCAGCCGCTGGCCGAAAAGCCCGCATCGAGGTGGAACGGATGCGCTGGGGTCGAAATCGCCTCGCCGATCGCGCCGATGGCGATGCTGAGCAGCTGGAGCACGAGCAGCGCGCAGGCGATGGTCTGCAGCCGGTACGCATTGGCCGCGACGAAGGGATCGCCCCTGCGCACCGTTTCGACGATCGCGAGCAGCCGCCGCAGGATCGAATCGTTGATCGGGACGGCGACCAGCCCGAGCGCGGCGATCACGCGCAGCGGCACGATCAGTCGCGAAATCTCCGAGGAAGGAGCGATGCCGAGCGCGGTCATCGTCCACGCTTTGGCGACGATGGTTGCCGTCAGCAGCGCAAAGATCGCGGCGCCGGCGAGCCAGTTCAGCACGACCAGGATACGCAGCAGCACATAGGCGCTGGGCAGCGCGGGCGAAGGACTACGGGGCATCGAACCGACTCCGGCGGCTGTTCATATCGAAAAACGATAATTTGTTTATCGAAAATCGTCAAGCGCGCGGACCGACGCCCCCCGTCATTGCGAGCGCAGCGAAGCAATCCAACGGCGTACGGGCCAGTTTGCGACCAGTACGAAGTACCAAGTGGTGGCGGGGCCTTGATAACCCTTGAAGACGGTCACCCACACTCAATCGACATTCATCCGGATCAATGGGTCTCGATATGGAACGAAGCACCGAAGTTCGCCGAAGTGGAAATCTTCGAGAGGCATCAGTTCTCTTCTCCGGTAGAGAAGGAGTAGGCAGCGTTACAACGTCCGCTTCCCCCCGACGTTTCGGACGTTGCCGATCTCAAGAGCGGGAGCCATCCACAGAGGACTGTCCGGACACGCCGGCATCGTGGACATCCCATTCCCCTCCCTGCAAGGGAGGGGTTAGGGGTGGGTGTCGCCGTCAGGCGATCAAAACACGGGCTTTAGAAGGGCTCGCTCCGCTCGCTACCAACCCCCGGCCCCTCCCTTCCAGGGAGGGGAGCACGCTGCGCTTGACGGCCGCCAATCACAACTTTCCGGCCGCGAGCCCGCCAACGCGTGCGGTAAGCGGAATGTCAGGAATCAGGAAGGTGCTTGTCCGTCCCCATGACCGACATTGCGCGCCTAACGCCCGTTGGCGGGCACTACATGAAAGCGCCCGCCATCTCCTGACCGCTCAGGCCTGCTGAACTGCCGACAGGCGCCACGGACCATGTGCTTCGCGCGCAAAGGTCCACAGCTCGGTCGTCTGCGTCGCTCGGGTGGGATCGCCCTCGATCACGGCGCCGCTGTTGCGATCGAGCATTACGTCGATGCTCTCGTAACGCATGGCGATGGTGGCATAGGCGATCGAAGCTTCGCGCCACGCCTCGGCGACCTCGGCATCGATCAGCCGCGTGCCCGTCACAGTGTTGCGGCGGCCGCTCGTGGCGTTCTGGCTGAGCTCTTCCGCGAAATAGGACATGACCTCGGGCGTGGTCCGCTCGCGCAGGCGCGCATAATCCTCTTGTCCGAACGCATCCTGCACCTCGACAAGCAGCCGTTCGAACGCCTGTTTGTCGTCATCGCGGATCTCGATGTCGTGAGCCGGTCCGGCGAAGGGGGCGCCGGAAAAGCCGCGCGATCCCGTCGGCATCGGCGACTGGCGCGGTTCCATCCCCATGAAGGGCGTCTTCATCGCGCCGCCATGCGCAGCGGCGAGCATGGGCTTGCGGCGGAACATCCGGAAAAGGATCAGGATGACGCCGCCGACCAGCGCCGCCTGCAACAGCGCGATAAGGAAACCCGCGCCCGCCAGCGCGCCAAGGCCGCCGCCCAGCAGCGCGCCGATCAGGCCGCCCGCGATCAGCCCGCCGATCAGGCCCTTTGCGAGACCGCCGGATTTCGCGGGGACCATCTTGCCGGCCTGGGGCTGCCGGCCCGCGGCCTGGCTGCCGTTCCGGTTTTCCGTCATGGAGCGCTGGACGGGCGCCGTCTGCGCGGGCGCGACAGCCGTTGCCTTTGGCGCATGATGGGTACGCGCCCCACGGCTGCCAAAGCTGCCGCCCCGGCGCGCGTCCGCCGGCGCACTCAGCGCCACGGTAACAGCCAGGCCAATCGCGAGGGCGCCGAAATTTCTCAATCTGAAACCGCTCATCTCAACTCCTTTGGGAGCCATCTACAGGGTGTTGCTCCCCATTGCCAGAAGCGCGGGCTGGCCGTGCGACGGTTTCAGGGCGCGCATTCTCCTGATCCGCACAGTCTTCTGATCCCCACAGTCTTCTGATCCCCACATTCTTCTGATCCGACGCCCGTGTGCGGACCCCTGCGACGGGCCTGGAATGCGCTGTTCCGGGAGCAAAGCCGCCGGGCCTGCACCCCGCCCTGCCCCCGTCCTGCACCCCCGCTGTCCTACACGCCCCGCCTCTGTCATCGTGCTCGCGGGCCGTCATAAGGGCACGGCCGGGCGGGGATGGAAAAGATGCGCGTTTGTGAGAAAAGTGTGAAGCTAAGTGAAGCTAAGGCTCTCCATAGCCTGGCCGAAGGGCTGCCTCGTCATGGTCGCCCGCGCGCGGTTTCGCGTGGATTTCGTCGCGCATGTTCGCTACATGTTCTCACCGCGATGCCCGACTCCGCTCCCCCTTTCCCCCCGCGCCCGCTGCGCTGGCTCTATGTCGACCTCAACAGCTATTTCGCGAGCGTCGAGCAGCAGCTCAATCCCGATCTGCGTGGCCGCCCGGTGATCGTCGCGCCCGTCGCAAGCGATACCACCGTCGCGATCGCGGCCTCTTATGAGGCCAAGAAATATGGCATCTCGACGGGCACGCCCGTCTGGGAGGCAAAGCGCAAGTGCCGCGATCTGCTGATCGTCGCGCCCGAGCACAGCCGCTATGTCGAGTTCCACGACGCAATCGTCGCCGAAGTCTGGAAGCACATCCCCGTCACGCATGTCTGCTCGATCGACGAGGTCGCGTGCCGGCTGCTCGACAATGAGAACAGCGTCGAGGCCGCCCGCGCGCTCGCGCTCAGGATCAAGGCGGGGATCCGCGACAATGTCGGCGAATGCCTCACCTCCTCGATCGGGATCGCGCCCAACCGGCTGCTCGCCAAGCTTGCTTCGGACATGCAGAAACCCGACGGGCTGACGGTGCTGACCGCAGACGAACTGCCCGAGCGGCTGTTCACGCTCCCGCTGCGCGCGGTCTCGGGGATCGGCGCGAAGATGGAACGGCATCTGGCGCAGCACGGCATCAACGACATCGCGCAGCTCTGCGAACGACGTCCCCGCGACGCCGGAAGCGCCTGGGGCGGCGTGGGTGGCGACCGGCTCTGGTATCTGCTCCACGGCGTCGATCTTCCCGAAAAGCCGACGCAGCACCGGACCATCGGGCACAGCCACGTCCTCTCCCCGTCAAAGCGCGGGCTCGAGCCCGCGCGGCTGACCGCGCGGCGGCTGGCGCTCAAGGCCGCGAGCCGCCTGCGGCGCAATGGCTATCGCAGCCGGCTGCTCGTGCTCCACGCCCGGTTCGAGGACGACAAGAGCACGGTCCGGATCAGCCGCAAGCTCAGCCCCACGCAGGACAGTTTCGCGATCCTCGCCGCGCTCGATGCGCTCTGGCCGCAGCTTGCTGCCGCGGGGCGCGTGCGGCCGGGGGGCTTTCGCCTGCGCATGATCGGGGTGACGCTCGCCGAGATCGAACCCATTCAGGGCGAGCAGGACTCGCTCTTTGCCGCGCTCGACCCCGACGATCCGCTGGCGCGCGAAACGCGCACGCTCGCGCTCAGCCGCGCGATGGACCGGATCAACGAGAAATTCGGCCGGCATGCGGTCAGCGTCGGCCCGATGAGCGGCGGGCGCGCCGACCGTGTGGGCACGCGAATCGCCTTTGGCCGCATTCCCGAGGCGAGCGAATTTCACGATTGAGACGCGGCGCGTACTTTTTCGTCGCGACATGGGGTAAGATACGGTTTATTTTCATGTTGTAACACAACCGCGCTTGACGCGGGGGCTCACAAAGGCAAAGCGTCACGCCCGCTATGAAGATGCACTCACTCCTCCCCGTCGCCGCCGCCTCCGCGCTTCTTGCGCTGGCCGCGTGCAGTACCGAGCCCGAGACCATCACCGGTGGCGGTCCGCAGGACGATATGGCCGCCGAGCTGGCCAATGCCGCGCCCGTCGAGCTTCCCCCTTCGGTGAAGGAAAGCAAGACCTATCGCTGCAAGGACAACACGATCGTCTATGTCGACTTCCTGTCGGGCGACAAGTCGGCGAACGTCCGCACCGACAAGGCTGCGCCGCCGACGCTGGTCAAGGCCGAGGAAGCCGGCAAGCCGATGGTCGCCGAAGGCTATTCGCTCGAAGGCAAGGGTTCGAGCATCACGCTTACCCTGCCCGGCAAGGGCAGCCAGAGCTGCAAGGCCTGACCTGACTCAAGGCTGAGTATCCAGTATCAGACAAAGGGCCGGCGGAGCGATCCGACCGGCCCTTTTCATTGCCGCGGTCAGGCGGGCGCCATCTCGCTCATTCGCCGCGCCATCTCTTCTGGGGCGACGTCCTCGACATGCGTCGCTATCGACCAGCGATGGCCGAAGGGGTCGACAAGCGTCCCCATCCGGTCGCCCCAGAACTGGTCTTCGGGCGCCCGCTCGGCGGTCGCGCCCGCAGCGATAGCGCGGTCGAATGCGGCGTCGACGCCATCGAGATAGATCATCAGGCTCGCCGTCGTCCCGCCCCGCGACTTCGGTCCGAGCATGTCCATGTCGGGCCATTCGTCGGACAACATGACATGCGAGTTGCCGATCTTGATCTCGGCATGCGCAATCCTGTCGCCCATCGGCATGCGGAAGAGTTCGGTCGCGCCAAAGGCATTCTTGTAGAACTCGATCGCCGCATTGGCGTCGTCGAGCGTCAGATAGGGCGTTACGCTGGAATAGCCTTCGGGAATCGGTGAAACGCTCATTGCTCTCTCCTCATTCGTCCCCCGGCCGAGTCGAACCTGGTGCAGGATCGAACCAGGCGATGACAAGCGCAAGCAGCGCGCGTCGGCCCGA